>NZ_UCNI01000001.1:0-702949 GCF_900473925.1 Synechococcus sp. N5
ACGTCAAACCATCCCCGCTGTGGCGCGCGTCCTACAGCGATCGTCATGAGAGGTGAACGGTGCGGAAAGCCGCAGGCTGTGGGATACGCCGCGACCTTAACAATCTTCACGCGACCTGCGGGGCTGATTTACGTGAGCTGAAACGCCCTGTATCGCTCTGTTTCTTAGGGATTTTTTCCTATTTCGTCGTCGGGGCCTTTCTGCGGTCACAATGGCGCTTCGTTTTGGCTGGGTCATGTCCGCAGCAGTGCTCGAGCAACCCGTGCTCGGCTCCCGTCGTCTCTCGAATTTTCTGGTGGCTTCGGCCGTCACGATTGGGGGCGTGGGCTTCCTTCTGGCTTCGCTCTCGAGCTACCTCGGTCGCGACCTGCTCCCCTTGGGGCACCCCGCTGCGCTGGTGTTTGTGCCCCAGGGACTGGTGATGGGCTTGTACAGCCTGGCTGCGGCTTTGCTGGCCACTTACCTCTGGTACGTGATCGCCGTGAACGTTGGTGGCGGCAGCAATCGCTTCGATAAAGATGCCGGCGTGGTGACCATCAGCCGTCGTGGTTTCCGCAAACCCGTTCTGGTGGAAATTCCACTTAAAGACGTCAAGGCGGTGAAGGTAGAGGTGCGCGATGGCTTCAATGCGCGCCGCCGCGTCGCCCTGAGAATCCAGGGACGCCGTGACATGCCGCTCACCCGCGTTGGTGAACCGCTTCCTTTGGCTCAGTTGGAGAAGGACGGTGCTGAACTGGCCCGCTTCCTGGGCGTCAACCTTGAGGGCCTTTGATCCGATGCGTCGTCTTCGTTCCTGGACGCTGTTGATACTCATCCCGTTGTTGGTGAGTTGCAGCCCTTCCCCGCGCGCTTCGGTGGTGACCGGTTGTGCTGATGCTCAGGCGGCCTGCCTGCATGGCCTGGCCACCGTCACCATGCAGACGAGCCAGGGCGAGTTCACGATTGAAGTGAACGGCGATGCCGCTCCCCTCACCTCCGGCAATTTCATCGATCTTGTGCGGCGCGGCACCTACGACGGCACCCTGTTCCACCGCGTTGTTCGCGAGCCCGTTCCCTTTGTGGTTCAGGGGGGCGATCCGCAATCCAGTGATCGATCGGTTCCCCTGGGGCAGCTTGGTACCGGCAGTTTTGTGGATCCCGACAACGGCCAGGCGCGGATGATCCCGCTTGAGATCAAGTTCCGATCCGAGCCGCAGCCCCGCTACAGCAGGATCAGCACCAATCCGGCGGAACTTGATGGCCTGGAGTTGACCCATGAGCGTGGAGCGGTGGCCATGGCCCGCTCCCAGGCTCCTGACTCCGCCAGCGCCCAGTTCTATGTGGCCTTGCGTCCCTTGCCGGAACTCGACGGTCGTTACGCCGTCTTCGGCCGCGTGGTGGACGGCATAGAGGTGGTGGATGCGATCCAGCAAGGAGATCGCATCACCAAGGCTGCGATCACGCAGTAACTCAGGCCGGCACCCGGCTTTGGCTGGGAGACACCTTGAGCATTTCGGTGTTCACGCCTGAGGCCCGCTCCAGGGCCACCTTGCCGGTGCGGGCGATTTCGAGAATGCCGAAGGGGGCCATCAACCGTTCAAGGGCCACCAGTTTTCCGGGATCCCCCACCACTTCCAGGGTCAGGGCTTCATCGGCCACGTCCACAACCTTGGCCCTGAACACCTGAACGAGTTCGATCACGGCGCCCCGGGATGCTGCCGGTGCTGAAACTTTGAGCAGCATCAGCTCCCGTTCCACGGCCGGGCGCTGGGTCAGGTCGAGGACCTGAAGCACATTCACCAGCTTGTCCAGCTGTTTGGTCATCTGCTGGAGCGTCTGGTCATCGCCCTCCACCACCATGGTCAGGCGCGATTGACCTTCGGCCTCTGCTGGGCCGACAGCCAGGCTGTCGATGTTGAAGCCGCGTCGGGCGAAGAGTCCTGCGATCCGGCTTAGTGCGCCGGATTCGTCTTCAACCACCACCGAAAGGGTGTGTTTCATCGCCGCTGGTAGTCCCCTGCCGGTCTGGTCCTCCCAAGTTACGGTCCAGCCAGGGCAACAACACAGCCAGGAAGCGATCAGGCGCTTCGTCATGGGGGCAGTGGCCGCAGCGATCCAGCACCCTCAGCTCGAGTTCTGGGTGGCTGGCGGCCACGGATTCCCCGATGGCGAGGGGCACAAACCGATCCTGACGGCCCCAGATCAGCAGCATGGGCGCCCGCAGTTGCTCGAGCAGGGCTGGGGCGGTGGCGCCTCGGGGACGGTTGGCCATGCCCAGGCTCATGCCCCGCAGGGCCCGGGCTGCTGTAGGGCGCCGGGCAGGACGGGCGATCAGCTGCAGCAGCTCCGGGTCGGATTGGATCGACTGCCAGTAGGCCCCCTGAAGCCCGGCTTTGAGCAGGCCCGTGCGCGCGATCAAGGGCACCACAAGTTCAAGTGGGAGTACGTGCAGCACCAGGGCGAGCAGGCGCCGCTGCCAACGCCGCCGCCAGGCCGCCCGTCGTTTCGGCAGCGGTTGAATCAGGGCAGGGTCCGGCAGGGGCGCGGCGACCACCGCCCGCACCCGGTTCGGCGCCAGCACCGCCGCGGTGAGTGCGGTCAGGCCCCCCAGGGAATTGCCGATCACCACCGCGGGCCCTTGCACCACCTGATCGAGGAATGCGCACACCTGCAGGGCCCAGAGCCGGTTGTCCATCGGCCGCGCCGGCTGGGCGGATTGGCCGAAACCCAGCAGATCCAGGCTGTAGACCCGCCAGCCCTGGTCAGCCAGGCGCGGCGCGCAGTGGCGCCAGTGTCCGCTGGCGGCGCCGAACCCGTGCAGCAGCAGCAGGGCAGGGCCCCCTTCAGGGCCGCTGACCCGCCAGTGGCAGGGCCAGCCCCTCCACTGCCAGGTGCTCTGGACACCCCACTCGGCAGTCTGGACAGCAGCAGGCGGCACCCTTCTGACCTCAACCGATCATCACTATCGCGAAGGTTTGGCTGAGCTCAGCCTTGGCCCAGGCTTTTTCAGGCCTGAGTCGCGTCCGGCCCGGGACCTTTCGGTGTTGCTGGCCCGTCACCAGAGCCTCAACGCCACGCGGCCCCTGCGCTGGCTGGATCTCATGGCCGGTTGCGGGATCAGGGCCCTGCGCTGGGGCTTGGAGGCGCTGGCCAACCCGGCCGTTGAAACGGAGCTCTGGATCAACGATGGGGATCCCGACCGGCTGCCGCTGATCCAGGCCAATGCGCCGGAACTCGGGTGTTCAACCCGGCTCACGGTTGAGGCTGCAGACCTGCTGCTGCACCGCTCGATTGTTGAGCGCCACTGGTTCGATTTCATCGACCTTGATGCCTTTGGTGCTCCTGGGCCTCTGATTCAGCCGGCTCTTCAGGCTCTGCGCTTCGACGGCCTGTTGTTTCTGGCCTCAACGGATGGTCGCTCCCCCACCGGCCACGACCGGCCGGGCGCCATCCGCAGCCTCGGGGCTGCCGCTCGCGCCCATCCCTCCAGCTGGGAAATGGCATTGCGGCAGCAGATCGGGCTGGTGGCGCGGCAGGCCTGGATGCTGGGTCGCGGACTGCAGCCACTGTTCAGCTTCAGTGAAGGCCGTACCTTTCGCCTCGCCCTGCGCCTGCGGCGTCAGATCCCCGCGGGCGATGAACAGAAGCTGGGGCTGGTGGCCCGTTGTGAATGCTGCGGAGCCCAGCGGGTGCAGCCCCTGCTCAAGCTCAGCGGCTGGCCCGCCTGTGATTGCGTGGCTGGGCAGGGGAGCTGGAGCATCAGCGGCCCGCTGTGGATCGGTCCCTTGCAGGAGCCGAAGTTGTTGCAGCAGCTGATTGCCGAGGCTCAACAGCTTGGGCGTCAGCAGATCAGCCCTGCCACCCTTCGATTGATGCAGCGCCTGCAGGCGGATCCCGGCGATATCCCTACGGTCTGGCCCACCGATGAGCTGGTTCGACGGCTGGGCATCGGCGGACCACCAGCTCTGGGGCCATTGGTGCAGGCGCTCCAGGCGGTGGGTTATCGCGCCAGTGCCAGTGGCGTCATGCCTGGCCAGGTGCGAACAGATGCGGAATTACCGCAGCTGTTACAGATCTGCGCCAGCCTGCGGGGGGAAGGGATTTAAATAGGCGGGTGATCGCTTTGCCCAGACCATGGCTGCTGAGATTTTTGGAACTGCTGCGATCTTCTGGGTCTTGATTCCCGTCGGCCTCGCTGGTGGCGCGCTGCTGCTGAAACTGCAAGGCGACGACTGAAGCAGTCGCTTTGGTACCGGGGCCATTAGGCTCCACCCTTCGTGAGGAAGGCTCCGATGCAAGTGCTTGTGGTGGGTGGCACCGGCACCCTGGGACGACAAATCGCCCGTCGTGCCCTTGACGCCGGCCACCAAGTGCGTTGCATGGTGCGGACCCCCCGCAAGGCTGCCTTTCTGCAGGAATGGGGTTGTGAGCTGACCCGGGGTGACCTGTTGGAGCCCGACAGCCTCGATTACGCCCTCGAGGGCATGGATGCCGTGATCGATGCATCCACCAGTCGCCCCAACGACCCCCGCAGCATCTACGAAACCGATTGGGACGGAAAGCTCAATCTGCTTCGTGCCTGTGAGCGGGCAGAGGTGAAGCGTTTTGTCTTCCTCTCACTGCTGGGCGCTCATCAGCACCGCGAAGTGCCCTTGATGGACATCAAGGCCTGTACGGAGAAGCTGCTGGAGTCGTCTGATTTCGACTACACGATCCTGCAGGGTGCCGCCTTCATGCAGGGGGTGATCAGTCAGTTCGCCATTCCTGTTCTGGAGAGCCAGACGGTGTGGGTCAGTGGCAGCCCCACGGCCATCGCCTACATGAACACTCAGGACATGGCCCGCTTCGCCGTTGCGGCGCTCGAGCGGGAGGAAACCGTGCGTGGTACCTACCCCGTTGTTGGCCCCAAGGCCTGGAACACTGGCGAACTGGTGCAGCTCTGTGAACGCTGCAGTGGCAAGACAGCCCGCGTGTTTCGTGTGCAGCCCGTCCTGATGAACCTGATGCAGGGAGTGGCGTCCTTCTTTGAACCCGCCGTGAACGTGGCGGAGCGCTTGGCTTTTGCTGAGGTCACCGGCAGCGGTCAGACCCTGGATGCCCCCATGCAGAACAGCTATGCCGCCTTCGGTCTTGAGGCCTCGGAGACCACGGATATGGAGGGCTACATCGGTGAGTACTACGACACGATCCTGAAGCGCCTGCGCGAGATGGAAGCCGATCTCGACAAGGACGCGAAGAAAAAGCTGCCTTTCTGAACCTTGATCCCTCTTGGTTCTTTTGTACTGTCGCCTCAATTGATCCTGTTCTGATGGCTGTCGCTCAGCTCAAAAATCTGCAGCGGCGTCTGCAGTTGCTGTCGGATGAGGCGGAACAAGGCCTCAACCGCGTCTGTGGCCATGAGCTGTGGAAGTCGGTGGGCCCCGATGCGGTGGATGGTGTGGAGGACCCCGATCGACGGGCTGAGGCCAACTACTGGTACGGGCAGTGGAATGTGGTGCGTGAGCTGCAGGAGGCGATCGGCTGATGGCGGAATCGTGTTGTTCGTCCCCAGTGCCCCAGTCTCTGGATCAAACCCAGGCTGTGGAAGCGCGTTATGGGGCTGCTGCCCAAGAGCAGGAAGCCTGCCTTTGCACCCCGGTCGGCTTCGACCCTGCCCTGCTCAAGGTGATTCCTGATGCAGTCGTTGAACGGGATTACGGCTGTGGTGACCCCACCCGCTGGGTGAAGCAGGGGGACCGCGTGCTGGACCTTGGCAGCGGCAGCGGCAAAAACGCCTTCATCTGCAGCCAAATTGTCGGTGCATCCGGTCGCGTGACCGGCGTGGACCGCAACGCCGACATGCTGGCCTTGTCGCGTCAAGCCATCCCCGTTGTTGCTTCAGCTGTGGGCTTCGACAACGTCCGTTTTGTTGATGGGGCCATCGAAGCCCTGGATGCACCCACGGCCACGGGTGAACCCCTGATCGCAGACGCTTCGATCGATGTGGTGCTGAGCAACTGTGTGCTCAACCTGGTGAACCCATCAGCACGCGACAGGCTCCTGGCCAACATTCGCCGGGTCTTGGCTCCCGGTGGTCGCGTTGCCATCAGCGACATTGTTTGCGATCAGGTGGTGCCCTTGCATTTGCAGCAGGACCCTGATCTCTGGAGTGGCTGCATCAGCGGCGCCTGGCAGGAGCAGGCCTTCCTGGAGGCCTTCGAAGCTCTTGGCTTTGAGCAGGTTCGCTACGCCGATCGCAGTGAGCAGCCCTGGCGTGTGGTGGAGGGCATTGAATTCCGGGCGGTCACCCTCGTCGGTGCCCTCCCCTCCGATGTCCTCCCCGCCGAGCACCAGCGCTCGAGCTGCTGCTGATCAGGCGGTTGAGCCGTTCCTGTTCAGCTGCAGTCACCGCACGCCAACTGCCGGGGTGAAGGTCCGTGAGGTCCAGCGGGGGACCGTTGTCCATTAGATCGATGCAGCAGCGCACCAGACGCAACGTCGGTAGGCCAACAGCCGCCGTCATCCGGCGCACCTGCCGGTTGCGCCCCTCGGTGAGGGACAGCAGCAACCAACTGGTGGGAATCGCAGCGCGATAACGAATCGGAGGTGTTCGTTCGGCCAACTGCGGTTGGTCTTGGTCCTGAAGCCAGCGCGCCTTCGCCGGCAAGGTGCGGCGCCCCTGAACCACAAGGCCATCGCAGAGCTGTTGCAGTTGAGCGGCGTTGGGCGTGCCTTCCACCTGCGCCCAGTAGCTGCGCCAATGGCCAAAGCGAGGGTCGGTGAGGCGCTGTTGCAGACGTCCGTTGCTGGTGAGGATCAGCAGCCCCTCGCTGTCGGCATCGAGTCGGCCCGCGGCATACACCTGGGGCACATCAACAAAGTCGCTCAGGCAACGCCAGCGGCTTCCTTCCTCCGTCGTGAATTGACTCAAAACCCCGTAGGGCTTGTTCAGCAGCAGCGTCGTCAAGTCAGCTTGCGTTTTCGCGCATCCTCCATAGGTTGACAACGCCAATGGAGATCAACAGCAGGCCGAGATCCAGGCTCAACGGGGGGAGAATCACGGCAGGGGGATGTGTGTCGGCGTTGGAGCCTAAGGGCTGTGTTGTCTCTGCGGGGTGCAAGTGGCCTTCTAAACTGGCTGCAGCAAGACTGAACTGGCCACCAGCGCATGATCGAAACCTCGGGCGTGATCGAGAAGGAACAGGGCAACGGGTTCTATCTGGTCACCCTCGAGCAGCCTGCTGGCCACCAATGCCTCTGCAGAGCCGCTGGAAAGCTCACCAAGTTCCGGATCAAATTGCTCGCGGGTGACAAGGTGCTGGTGGAGATCAGCCCCTATGACCTCACCCGCGGCCGCATCACCTACCGCGAGCGCAATGCCGGTGCTCCCGGCGGTCGTCCCGGCGGCAACCGCCCCGGCGGACCGCGCCGTCGATGAGGGCCGCCTGAGGGCTGTCGCCCTCAGGCGGCAGCCTGAAGGCAAGCTTCAATCGCAGCTTTGAATTCACTGCGCTGCTTCACGCCGCGCCACTGCTTCACCATGGCCTTGTTGTGGAACAGCTGCACCGTGGGTGTCCCGTTCACTCCGGCCTGTTCAGCGATCTCCTGATCGTCTTCGATGTCGATCACAACGGCTTGGGCGGATCCATCCAGTTCTTGAATCACTCGCTGCAACTGGGGTTTCAGCACGTGGCAAGGGCCGCAGCTCGGTGAGGTGTAAATCACCAGCAGCGGCTTGGCGCTGTCGTGATACAGCTTGCGCAGGGCAAAGCTCCCTTTCTGCCACATCCCTTGGGGGTCGTAGGTGGCTTCCGTGGTGACATCCACATTCACCGGGCGTTCCGCCACCGCTGGCTCCACCTGCTCACGCTGCACCCGGGTGGCCAGGTTGTGGTGACTCAGCCAGCGCTCCGCTGCCAAGGCCGCTTTGCAGCCGCTGCCAGCTGCGGTGATGCCCTGTCGCCATTCGGCATCGGCCACATCGCCGGCTGCGAAAACGCCTTCTATGGACGTTTCCGGTCGTCCGGGTTGCGTTGTTAGGTAGCCCTTGTCGTCCAGATCGATTTGCCCCTGAAGCAGATCGGTGTTGGGGGTGTGGCCGATGGCATAGAAGAGCCCTTTAACGGCGATGGTGGATGAACTGGCCTCGATGCGATTGCGCAGGGTCATCGACTGCATCCAGTCGTCCCCGCTCACGTCCTCGATTTCGCTGTTCCAGTGCACCGTGATCGAGTCGTTGGCCAACACCCGATCAGCCATGGCGGCACTGGCGCGGAGTTTGTCGGAGCGCACCACCAGGTGCACATGACTTCCGTACTTGGTGAGGTACACCGCCTCCTCACAGGCGGAGTCGCCGCCGCCCACCACGGCGAGTTCCTCATTGCGGAACTGCGGTGTGGCGCCGTCACAGATCGCACAGGCACTGATGCCTTTGCTCCAGAAGGTTTGCTCAGAGGGCAGTTGGAGGCGGTTGGCACTGGCGCCGGTGGCGATCACCAGGGCGTGGGTGCGGATGGTCTGTCCCTCGACCTCAATGCGGTAGGGCTTGGAGCTGAGATCAATGCTGTCCGCATCTGCTTCCAGCAGGTGGGTGCCCCAACGCACCGCCTGGGACTTCATCAGGTCCATCAGGTCGGGCCCGAGCACGCCATCAGGGAAGCCCGGAAAATTCTCCACATGGGTGGTGGTCATCAGCTGGCCACCGGGAATACCACCGCGCTGGAACCCAGTGATCAGCAGCGGTTGCAGGTTGGCCCGTGCTGCGTAGATGGCGGCTGTGTACCCGGCTGGCCCTGACCCAACGATGACCAGGTTTTCGATGTGATCCGTACCGGCTTGACCCACCGCTTAAGCGAACTGACTATGAGTTAAATCTAAAGCCCTGCTGGAAGCCGACGTGAGTAAAGGCTTGGAAATGAATGAGTGAGGTTTAGAAGGATTTAAGAAAATCTTCAGATTTCAACTTGTGAGTCGTTGGCGCTGGGGTCGTGAATCGGACGCCGTTTGCTCGGATTGCGCGGGACCGCCAAAACATTGGCCTCAAGCATCTCCACGTTTTCGCCGATGCATGTGATCCATTCGCAGAATTCTTGCGTTATCGCATAACTGTCTTCATAGCGCTCTTCCTTGTCCAGGACTGCGATGCGCGTGGACGCCCAGCCCGTTGCAACGACGATCCGGCGTTCCATTGCGGCATCCATGGCTGTCTCCTCGATGTTTATCAGGTTGGCGGATCGGGGGTCCTTTTCGGCCGTCCATTTGCACAAATTCGCATTTTCCTCTGGCCAATGCTGTGCTCAGCGCTGCAAAAAAGCGGGCAATTCGGGCGTTTTCAGCCGGATCACAGCGCCGGCTCCGTCCTCCACCGCTTCTAGGGGAAGGCTCGGTCCGCGCCATGCGCCAACCCCCGGTTGCTCGTCTTCGGCCTCCTGCTCCTGAGGCCGCAGCACGTAGGGCTCGGCCACCGACCATGAGCGGGCGTACTCCATCAGCAGTGGGTCTGCTGGCGCAAAAACGTAGGAGGCTTCCCTGGGAATGGCTTCACGGGCGGCCAGTTCAGGCGTCATCCGCACAGCCCGGGTGATGCCCTGCACAAACCGGCTCCGAGTCACCACGGTGGTCAGGTAGGCCACCACCCGCAGACGTGGCGCATCAAAGCCCTCCGCGCACATGTCGATGCTCACCAGCCAATCGGCGTCACCGCTTTGGAAGGCGTTCAAGCGCTCCGTTGCTTGCGGGCTCTGGGAATGGATCAACTCCACCCGGTTGCCGTCGTCCATCAACACCCGGCTGATGGCTTCGGCGTGGCTGATGTCGCGGGCGATCACAAGACCAGCAGCCTGCGGCTGTCGCTCACGCAACTGGTTCAGCTTCTGCTGGGCGCGCAGCAGCACCTGCTGGCCAATGCTGCTGCTGTCGGCCAGGCGAATGGCGCGACGCAGGTTTCGCGCGCGCCAGCTTTCCCGTTGCTCCGCCGAGAGTGGGGAAACGTCGCGGTCGGGTTGTCCTTCGCGGCTGTGTTCCACCCAGCCGTCCTGAAAACGGAACTCCAGGGGGCGCACATCCCCTGCGGCGATCAAGTCCCTGGGTTCAACGCAGAGATCCGGTCGGATCTGCTCAACCCAACCGCCGTCATCAAGCCGCACCCGCATGCGCCGGGCGGCGCAGAACGCCAGGTTGTCGGCACGAAAGGGGGTGCCCGTGAGCCCCAGGCGCAGCCGCACGCTGCCGGTCAGCTCCAGAAAGGTCTGCCCCCAGGCGGTGGCATCCGGTTCGTCGGGATCAACGCCGAGATGATGGGCCTCATCGGCGATCGCCATGCAGGCGCTCAGGCCCCATTGCTCGAGCCGTTCCCCCAGAGCCTCGCGCTGACGACCGGCCCCCTGATAAGTCACCAACAAGCCATCGGCGTCCTGGCTTTGCTCCGGCGGGCAGGGCCACTCCTCAAGCCGCAAGCCAAGACGCGCCGCGGCAGATTTCCACTGATTGAGGATTGAGGTGCGGTGGCAGAAGACCAGGAAATGGTCCAGCTGGCCTTGATCACGCATGGCGCGGAATCCCAGCAACGCTCCGAGGGTTTTGCCTGCCCCTGGGCCTGCAAACACCAGCAGGTCGCGGCTGCTGCCCTCGAGCTCGAGCCTGCGCCGCAGCAGCTGGATCAGCTGTTGCTGCCACTGCCTTGGTTGAACCTGGCGGGCTTGGGCCTCGTTCGTGGTCTGCCTGGCCGGGAGGTTGAAGCTGACGGCTGAGATATCACCTCCCGGGAAGATGAGTCTTTTTAACCATTCCTTTGCGCCGTGGCATCTCTACCGTCCGGCCATCAGCTCCATCGGGATCGGGTCCCGCCCATCGCCATGGCCCAACGTCGTTTCTTCAGCAGCCCCCTCGATCAGCAGCGCGACCAGCTCGATGGCTGCTGGCAACTCGAATGCGACATCGATCCGTTGATTCTTCGGGCCCGCGTCCTGCACCGCCGCGGAGAGGTGAACGGGGCCGCCGGCCTCGAACAGGAAGTGCTGCCGATCGTCTGATCCGGCAGCACTTCTTGGATCCTCAGCGCTCGCTTTAGAGCGCCTGCTTCAGAGCGCTTCGGCGTGGTTAACCACCAGGTGCTCCACCTCCTTCAAGGCCTCCTCCGAGGCGGAGCGAGCTGCCGTGAAATCCCCCTTGGCGGTGTCCAGCAGCTGCTGAGCGAGCCGATCCAGCAGCTCCTCTTTGTGCTCCTCAAGCATCGCCACGATCTCGGTCTCCACCAAGGTGCGCACCGCCTGAATGCGCAGGTCGTCGTTTTCGGCCTCCGCGAAGGTGCCCTGCACGAGTTCCTGGATGAACAGGCGGTGCACTTCGCTGCTGCGCAGGAAGCTTTCGGTGGCGTTGATCATCCCGTCCACCAGGGTGCGATCGGGTTCACTCTCGCCGTCGTTGAGCTTGAACTCCCAGTCGAGATGGCGTCGCTGCCAGCCGGCCGTGTGCAGGCTCGGCATCACGCTTTGCGAAAAGGTGTCGACGGAGATTTCATAAATCCGCTCCGCCAGTCGTTCACACCAGTCTTTGCCGTGCAACTGGAGGGTGGACTGCATGGTTTCCCGTTCAACGGCATGGCCACCGTGGTGGCTGTGGCAGAGGCCGTCTGGACACTCGATTGCGCTGAGACCCATGGGGAGCACAGAGGGTGCACTTCACGTAGCAAGAGCGACAGAACTGAGGGCCTTTCTTCAGGAAGGTTCCTGATCGCGAGAGGGCGACCTCGTAATCTCGCTTGGGTCGGTGGTTGTGTTCGCCTTGCCCAGACTTCTGATACCGGTGGAGTCGACACCGGGAGAAACCCGGGTCGCGGCAACGCCGGACACGGTCAAAAAATTCATCTCGTTGGGCTGCAGCGTCGCAGTCGAATGTGGAGCCGGTACCCCCTCCGGATATCTCGATGAGGCCTACGCCGAGCAGGGCGCAGATCTCATTGAGGCGGGAGACACGTCGGCCTGGGGTCAGGCCGACGTTCTTCTCTGTGTTCAATCGCCGAGCGCAGCCACCCTGGCTCGCCTGCGCCAGGGAGCGCTGGTGGTGGGTCTGCTGTCCCCCTACGCCAACGAAGAGCTGACGGCTGCCCTGAAGCGCAGCGGCCTTTCAGCCATGGCGCTCGAGCTGTTGCCCCGGATCAGCCGGGCGCAGTCCGCCGATGCGCTCTCCTCCCAGGCCAACATTGCGGGCTACAAGTCGGTGCTGCTGGCCTCCGCCGCGCTGGACCGTTACTTCCCGATGCTGATGACGGCGGCGGGCACTGTTCAGCCGGCCAAGGTGGTGATTCTCGGAGCCGGTGTGGCCGGCCTCCAGGCCGTGGCTACAGCGCGCCGTCTGGGTGCGGTGGTGTACGTCAGTGACATCAGACCTGCGGTGAAGGAGCAGGTGGAATCCCTCGGCGCCCGCTTCATTGAGCCTCCCGAAATGGAGGACAAGCCTTCGGAATCCGGTGGCTATGCCAAACAGGCCTCCGACGCTTTCCTGGCGGCCCAGCGTCAGCAGCTCTCGGATCAGCTGGCGGAGGCCGACGTGGCCATTTGCACCGCCCAGGTGCCGGGCCGTCGCGCTCCGCGTCTGATCAGCGAAGACATGCTCGATCGGATGCGCCCCGGTGCGGTGGTGGTGGATCTGGCCGTGGCCCAGGGCGGCAACTGTGCCGACACCGTTCCTGGTCAGACCGTGGATCGCAAGGGTGTGAAGCTGATCGGTGGTAACGACCTGCCCTGCAGCGTTCCTAATCACGCCAGTGCGCTCTACGCCCGAAACCTCGTGGCTCTGCTGGAGCCCACCTTGAAGGACGGCGTCCTCAGCCTTGATCCCGAGGATGAATTGATCGCCGGCTGTCTGATCGCCCAGGACGGCACCATCCGTCGTGGCGATGTCCTTACCCCAGGTGCCAACTGATGTTTGTTGAATTCCTCTGGGTTCTCCTGCTTGGCAGCCTGCTTGGGCTGGAGCTGATCGGCAAGGTTCCCCCCACCCTGCACACTCCTTTGATGAGTGGTGCCAATGCCATCTCGGGCATCACCGTGTTGGCAGCGCTCACCGCCATCATCAAAGCTGGCGAAAACACCGTGCTGTTGCTGCTCGGTTCCGTCTCGCTGGGCTTTGCCCTGTTCAACGTGATCGGGGGCTTCCTCGTGACCGATCGCATGCTGGCCATGTTCAGCCGCAAGCCTGCTCGCAAGGAGAACCGCTGATGACTGACCTTCTCAAATACGCGATCGAGCTGGTTGCTGTTCTGCTGCTGGCTCTCGGCATCAAAGGTCTCTCCAAGGTGCGTTCCGCCAGGGGCGCCAACCAGCTGGCCGCTGTGGCTATGGGCCTCGCGGTGCTGGGTCTGCTGATCAACTACCTCGGCACCAGCGGCATCAGCATCGCCGCCTGGACCTGGATTATTGCCGGAACGTTGGTGGGTGGTGTGCTCGGCGCCATCACCGCCCAGCGGGTGCCGATGACCTCGATGCCGGAGACGGTCGCCCTCTTCAACGGCTGCGGTGGCATGTCGTCACTGCTGGTGGCTCTGGCTGCTGCGCTTTACCCGGCGGCCCTCGATGCGGCAGGCCCTGTGGCCGTGGTGTCGATCGTTGTCTCCGTGTTCGTGGGTGCGATCACCTTCACCGGATCGATCGTGGCCATGGCCAAACTGCAGGGTTGGCTGTCCACGCCGGCCTGGATGCAGAGCAAGGCGCGCCATGCCGTGAACATCGCGCTGGCGGTGGCATCCCTTGTGGGTGCCGTTGAGATGCTGCGCAACGCTGATTCGAGCACGGGCCTCTGGCTGCTGGTGGTGGCCTCCGGCCTGCTGGGAATCGGGGTGACGCTGCCGATCGGCGGCGCCGACATGCCCGTGGTGATCTCCCTGTTGAACAGCTATTCCGGTGTGGCTGCCGCTGCTGCCGGTTTCGTGGTGGGCAGCCAGTTGCTGATCGTGGCCGGCGCCATGGTTGGTGCTGCTGGCCTGATCCTCACCCAGGTGATGTGCAATGGCATGAACCGTTCCCTGGTGTCTGTGCTGTTCGGTGGCGCCCTGGGTGCCACGACCGCTGCAGGCGGTGGCGGCGGTGAATACACCAACATCACCAGCTGCAGTGTTGAGGAGTGCGCTCTCACCCTTGAGGCCGCTGAACGGGTGGTGATCGTTCCGGGCTATGGCTTGGCCGTGGCTCAGGCGCAACACACACTCAGGGAAGTGACTCGGGTGCTGGAGAGCGTTGGTATCGATGTGGCCTATGCCATTCACCCGGTGGCCGGTCGTATGCCGGGTCACATGAACGTGCTCCTGGCTGAGGCCGATGTGCCCTACGAGCAGCTGCAGGAGATGGATCAGATCAATCCCGAGTTCCCTGCCACCGACGTTGTGTTGGTGCTGGGTGCCAATGATGTGGTCAATCCCCAGGCCAAGAACGACCCCAATTCGCCTCTCTACGGCATGCCCGTTCTGGATGTGCAGGACGCCCGCACGGTGTTCGTGGTGAAGCGGGGCATGAGCGCTGGCTACTCCGGCATCAAGAACGATCTGTTCGAGCTGGCCAACACCTCGATGCTGTTCGGCGATGCCAAGAAGGTGCTCGGCGATCTCCTGGTGGAACTCAAGGATCTGGGACTGGGCAAGAAGTGATGGCCCGCGGCGTGGATAACCCCCAGCTGCGGGAGCGGCTGGGGGTTCCGTCGTTTGAGCAGCGCTGGCCCTGGATTGGCGGTGACCTGCAAACCCTGCGCGACACCCTGCGCGAGGTGGATCTCCCCCACGATCAAGGGGTTCCGATTGAAATTCCCGTGCCAGCCCTGCCCAGTGGAGCGGCGGCTGCCGGGTCATTGCTGGCCCTGCTCGATCAGCCGGAAGGGGACCCCAAGGGCTTGGTTTTGCTGCTCCATGGGCTGGGTGGATCCAGTTCCAGGGAAGGCCTGAGGCGGATGGGTGTGGCGCTCCAGGCCGCCGGTTTTGCAGTGCTGCGCCTCAACCTGCGCGGTGCTGATCCAGGCCGCCACCTTGCGGGTGGCACCTATGCAGCACGCTGCAACAGCGATCTGCTGCCGGTGATTGCTCGGGCCCGAAGCTTGGCGGCGGGTCGCCCACTGCTGGGGGCAGGCATCTCCCTGGGCGGCACGATGCTGCTTAATGCCGCTTTGGCTTCCCCCGGCGTGCTTGATGGCCTCTTCTGTGCCAGCAGTCCCCTGGATCTGGCGGCCTGCAGCGCCTCGATCGAGCGACCGCGCAATCGGGTCTACCAACGCTGGCTGCTCAAGCGGTTGGTGCGTCAGACCCTGGCGGATCCTTTTGGGGTGAGCGCCGACGAGGAAGCCAAGCTGCAGGCGTCGCCCCCTCGTTCGATTCGTGAGTTCGACAGTGCCGTGACGGCTCCCCGCTGGGGGTTTGCGGATGTGGAGGCCTACTACCGCGAGGCTTCACCCCTGCAGCATCTGGTGCCCGCCTGCAAAGCGATGCCGCCCACCTTGCTGCTGCAGGCCCTGGATGATCCTTGGGTTCCTGCCTCGACTGCAATGGATCTGGCAGAAGCGCTGCCTCCGGAGGCTGCGATTCGCACCTTGTTCACGCCACGGGGAGGGCACAACGGCTTTCATGGCCGTGGCGGCTGCTGGGGCGATCAGCTGGCGACGGCCTGGCTCAGGGATGTTGTTGCTGGCTAAGCCGTGATCCCCACATGTTGTGGGGCCCTATCGCTTCAGTAGTAGAAGGCCCGATCGCTTGGGTTCTGGTACACAGCGCCACCACAGCGGGTGGCAATCTTCCACAGCGCTTTGTGGATAGGTGTTGAGTCGTAGCGCACCAGCTCAGGAAACCTCTGCCTCAGCAGTTGAGTTCCACGCCAGGCGTTGTAGTGCGGAATCGATGAATTCACGTGATGGCACACGTGGGTTGAGCCGATTCCATGGTGCAGCAGGTTGAGGATGGGCCCGTAGGGACGATCAACAGTTTGCAGGGCTCCCTTCGACCACGTCCAGGTTTCGTTGGAGAAGTGAGGGATATCGGTGTTGGTGTGCTGCAGCCAGGTGTAGGTGGTCAGCCACATGTTGATCACCAGGTAGGGCAGGCCGTAGACGCACAGCACACGGAGCAGGGAAAACTGCACTGAGGCGATGAGCAACAGGCCAACCATGGCGAGCAATCCCAGGTTGGATCGCAGCATCCACTTGCCGAAGGACTTAGGGAAAAGACGGCGTTTGCCGTTGAAATTGCGCTTGGGATTCCAGAAATGAGAGGTGGGGGAGTCGTAGTCCTCGCCGCCGGTGGCGCCCAGGAAGAGATAAAGCTGCCAGCCAATCACGAGGTGATTGAACAGTGAAATGATCCCGAAGACGGTGGGATTTAACCTCTGCTTGAACTGTTCGGTGGTTCGCCCCATCGGTGACGTTGCCCGCGGCGGAACATGGGTTTCTCCCTGTTCCAGGTGATTGCAGTGAGCGTGGTGCACCGCGTGGCTGTGGGCCCAGCTGTAGTACGGCACAAGCAAAGTGCTGTGCAGCACAAAGCCCACAACGCCTTCAATCCGGCGGTTGGGGTGGAAGGCGTGATGGCCGCATTCATGGGCGATCACCCAACAGCCCATCGCGATGGTGCCGGTGATCACACCGTAGAGGAGCCAGAGGGGGACGGCGGCTGCCGAGAGCGGGATCAGGGTTCCAAGGCCGACGGCCAGAAGCGAAAGGCCAGAAGACATGGCCAGGCTCGCCCAGGACTTCGCTGGGCTCAGCTTGGAGAGCTCTGCTGGCAAAGCGCTGAGCAGCTCAGCCTTGCTCGGGTAGGGGATTGATTCAGCGCTGTCTTCAGGGGCTGGATTTGCGGGTCGGGTCGCAGTTGCAAATGCCAAATGGAAGCCTCAAGACAAGCGCTCATCCGTTGGCGCTTAAGGTTTTCATCATAATTGCCCGGGCTGCGACCTGTGGGCGCATGGTGCTCAAGAGCCCAATAGCAATTGTTCGGATTTCGTTGTTTGGAATTCCGGCTGGATTTCAAGTTCCTTTTGCTCAGAGTTCCTTCTCTTGGGTGCAAATTGGGCCTTTCGCTTATGCTTTGCTGGATTGATTTGGGATCAAATTTCGCCTGAAGGGGCGCCAGTGGTTGTCTTGAATGGTGTTCTTTTGAGAATCCATTTTTCAACGGGTTGTTGGCCGATGATGTGTTGTTCGATGATTCTTTTGACGCGATCAGGCGAAACGTCGGCGTACCAAATTCCGTCTGGCCAGACCAGAAGAATCGGCCCTCGTTCACACACCCTGAGGCAATCGGCTTTGCTGCGCAGAACAATTCCCTCCGGGCGTTCCGTATTTTCGAGATTCAGTTCGCGAACAACGCTCTTCAGTTCATTCCAGGTTTGTGCTCCAACCGCTGAATCGCAGCATTTGGCTTTGGTGGCGGTTGCACAGAGCAGGAGGTGATGGCTGACCCGTTCCATGCCTAAGCGGCGAGCGCTCCCATGGGCAAACGGGTCACCCCGAGGTTCACCTGTTCTCGCACGGCGGTTCGCGCCCACTGATCCACCCGCAGCACGTCGTCCAACTGGGGTTGGGCCATCAGATCGGGTTTATGACGCTCGCAGGCGGCCTCGATCACGGCTGGGATGTCGAGGAAGTGAATCTTCTCCTCGAGGAACTGCGCCACGGCTTCCTCGTTGGCAGCATTCATCACCGCAGGCATGGTGCCGCCGGCGCGTCCGGCGGCGTAGGCCAGCTCCATGCAGGGGTACTTGGCGGGATCGGGGGCCCGGAAGCTGAGCTGACCCACTTCCGTGAGATCCAGTCGCCGCCATGGCGTCTCCAGGCGAGAGGGCCAGCTGAGGCAGTAGAGGATCGGCAGCTTCATGTCGGGCCAGCCCAGTTGGGCCAGCACGGAGGAATCCGCCAGCTCGATCATCGAATGGATGATGCTCTGGGGATGGATCACGATCTCGATGTGGTCGTAATCCAGGCCGAACAGGTAGTGGGCTTCGATCACCTCCAGCCCCTTGTTCATCAAGGAGGCGGAATCCACGGTGATCTTGCGGCCCATGCTCCAGTTGGGATGACTGGTGGCATCGGCCACGGTGGCCTTTTCGAGGTCGGCGGCCGTCCAGTCGCGGAAGGCGCCGCCGGAGGCTGTGAGCTGAATCCGGCGCAGCCCCGGTGTGGGCACGCCGGTGGAGAGGCGTGCGTTTTCAGCCCAGGGGGTTCCCTGCAGGCACTGGAAAATTGCTGAGTGCTCCGAATCCGCCGGCAGCAGACGGCTGCCGCTCTTCTTCAGCTCCGGCAGTACCACGGGGCCGGCTGCAATCAGCGTTTCCTTGTTCGCCAGAGCCAGGTCTTTACCGGCGCGGATCGCCGCCAGGGTCGGCAACAGACCGGCGCAACCAACAATGCCCGTCACCACCAGGTCGGCGCTGTCCCAGGCGGCAGCAACGTTGAGACCATCAGCACCTCCCACCAGCTGGGGTGCATCAGCGCCTGTGACGCCGGCGTCCTGCAGACGCTCCTGCAGTTCGGGCAGGAGATCGGCATCGGCCAGGGCCACCACCTCAGGGCGATGCCGCTGAACTTGGTCAACCAAAAGCTTCAGGTTGCGGCCGGCCGTTAGGGCCACAACGCGGAACTGCTCTGGAAACTCCTCAGCGATCTGGAGGGTCTGGGTGCCGATCGAACCGGTGGATCCCAGCACGCTGATGGCTTTCATGCTGTTCCGGCAGTTGCGACAAGTCTCCCACCAGGACCGTTGAACGCTGGCAAGCTGGCGGACAGCTTGTGGAGAGCGCATGGCGAAGGAACAGTGGCGATCGGGCCTGGGGTTTGTCCTTGCAGCTGCGGGCAGTGCCGTGGGTCTGGGCAATCTCTGGGGCTTTGCCTACCGCGCCTCCCAGGGAGGTGGCGGCGCCTTCCTGCTGCTCTACGTGGTGATTGTGCTGTTGGTCTGCCTGCCGGTGCTGGTGGCCGAAATGGTGCTGGGGCGCAGCACCGGCCAAAGCCCCCTGCTCGCGCCAGTGGCGGCCGCCGGCCGCCGTTGGCAGCCGATGGGTTGGCTGTTCGTGCTGGCGGCCAGTGGAATCCTGGCCTTCTATGCCGTGTTGATGGGGTGGACCGGGGCCACCCTGGTGCAGACCCTCACCCAGGGGCTCCCGGCGGATATCGCTTCAGCGGAAGCCTTTTTCGCCGGCCTCAGTGGCGGCCGCTCCGCCTTGATCGGCCAGCTGCTCAGCCTGGTGGCGACTGCTGCTGTGGTGGCGGCCGGCGTGCGCGGAGGCATTGAGCGGTTGTCCCGCTGGGGGCTGCCGCTGTTGTTTGTGCTGCTGATTGGCCTTGCGGTATGGGCCGCTGGTCTTGATGGGGCCTCGGAGGGCTATCGCACCTTCCTGCTCCGCTGGGACAACAGCCAGCTGCAGGACCCCACCACGATTCGCAATGCCTTCACCCAGGCCTTCTTCTCGATTGGCACGGGCATCGGTTGCATCCTGGCCTATTCGGCCTACCTGAGCCGGCGCGCCCACCTGCCGCGGGAAGCCGTGGCGGTGGTGGGGATGGATACCGCTGTGGGCTTGCTGGCCGGCATGGTCACCTTCCCCGTGGTGATGAGCTTTGGCCTCCAGGATGTGATCAGTGGCTCCACCCTGGGCACGATCTTCATCGCGCTGCCCACGGGCCTGGGCTCGCTGGGCGCCACAGGTCAGCTGGTGGCGGTGCTCTTTTTTGCTCTGGCCCTGATTGCAGCGATCACCTCAGCGGTGTCGCTGTTGGAGGTGCCGGTGGCCTGTTTGATCGATCGCCTGGGGTGGAGCCGCTCCCGGGCCGTCTGGGTGTCCGCGGCGTTGATCTTTGTGGCCGGTCTTCCAGCGGCCACCTCCATGGAGGTTCTCGGCTGGATGGATTCCGTGTTTGGGGGCCTGCTGCTGATTCTGGGGGGCTTGCTCCTGGCCCTGTTGCTGGGTTGGGTGCTTCCCGCCCGTTTCCAAGAGGAGCTCAGCCATTCGGGGAGCCCGATCTGGCTGCAGCGCTTTCTGCTGGTGATGCTGCGCTGGATTTCGCCGCCAGTGATCGCCGTTGGTCTGGTGATCAGCGTGATTGATCTCATCCCCAGCTGAGGAGATTCACTTGGAGAGTGCCTACGGCTGATCCGAGGAATTGAGCATGGATTCCATCTTGCGAATCCTCTGCAGCATCTTGTCCCACACCTCTGCTTTCCAGGCTTGCTCCGCATCGCCCGTGGAAGCGGCCAGTTGCTTCTGAGCCGTGAGCTTCGCCTCAAGATCCTCGCCAGCATCAAGGGCCTTCATCAGCTCCATCTCGAGCTTGGCGGTTTCCATGAAGTTCAGCTTCTTCAGCCAGAGCATGGGGAGCAACAGGATCGGGGTTCAGTCTGCCGGGATCAGGCGCGGATCCACTCCGTCACTCCGCCGGGTTTGTCGATCAGCTCCACCCCTTGGGCGACGAGCTCATCCCGGATCCGGTCGGCCTCCGCGTAATCCTTGGCTGCTTTCGCTGCCTTGCGCGCCGCAATGGCTGCATGAATGGCGCCGTCGTCGAGGCTGGTGGCGGCTTCCGCTTCCGAGCGCAGTCCCAGTACCGCCGCCAGGTGTCGCAGCAGCTGCCAACGCCCCTCCAGATCCTTCAACTCCGGCTCAGGCAGGGCGGCGTCTTCCCCCCGTTCCAGCCGGTTGGCGAGGGCCCGCAGGGGCTTGGCCAGATCGAACAGAACGGCCAGTCCGCCCGAGCTGTTGAGGTCATCGTCCATGGCGCTGATGAAGCGTTGTTCGAACTCCACCAGAGCGGTGTCGGCTGGACCTCCGTTGGCGGTCATGGCGCCCTCTGTGAGCGGTGCGGAGATGCTCCAGCCAAGGCTCTCGCCGTGGCGATCGCCAAGGCTCAGGGCCGCATTCAGACCCTTCCAGCCGGTGGCTGCGGCCTCAAGGGACTCGGCGGTGAAATCAAGCGGTTTGCGGTAGTGCGCCTGCAGCACAAACAGGCGAAGGGTCATCGGCGAGATTCCACTGTCCAGCAAGGCGCGGATGGTGGTGAAGTTGCCGAGCGATTTGGACATCTTGGTGCCCCCGACATTGACCATGCCGTTGTGCATCCATAGCTTCGCCAGGGTTGTGCCGTTGGCGGTTTCCGATTGAGCAATCTCGTTTTCATGGTGCGGGAACACCAGATCTCCGCCACCGAGGTGAATGTCAATGGTTTGCCCCAGTTCCTGGCGCACCATCGCTGAGCATTCGATGTGCCAGCCCGGGCGGCCTGGTCCCCAGGGGGATTCCCAGCTGGGTTCTCCGGCTTTGGCCCCCTTCCACAGGGCGAAATCAAAGGGATGACGCTTGCGGCTTTCCTCTCCATCAGCGGTTCGACCGCTGGCTCCTTGCTGCTGGTCGTTGGGGTCGCGGCCGCTGAGCTTGCCGTAGTTCTTGGCCTTCGAAATGTCGAAGTAGACATCACCGTCTGAGCTGTAGGCGGCTCCTTTGGATTCCAGTTCGCTGATCAGTGTCTGGATGCCTTCGATGCAGCCGGTGGCCCGTGGCATTCGGTCGGCCGGGAGAATATTCAGACGCCCCATGTCGACCTCGAACGCTTCGATATTGCGTTCACTCACCGCCTGCATCGTGATGCCCTCCTCATCGGCGCGGTTGAGGATCTTGTCGTCGATGTCGGTGTAGTTCTGGACGTAGGTGACGTCGTACCCGCGCCAGATCAGATATCGCCGCAGCACATCCCAGTTGATGTAGCTGCGGGCATGGCCCAGGTGGCAGAGGTCATAGACCGTCACGCCGCAGCAATAGATGCTGGCTTTGCCCTCTGTGAGGGGCTCGAACGCTTCGGTGCGGCTTGTGAGGCTGTTGGTGAAGCGCAGGGACACAGCTGATCAGGAGCTCAGGATGAGGCTACGGCCTGTTCGGCTGCGTTTATTTCGCCTCCATCCAGTTCGCGCCGACGCCGGTCTCCACCACCAAGGGAACACTCAGCGCAACGGCCTGTTCCATGGTCTGCACCACCAGCTCTCGGATGGCGTCCAGCGCGTCCGGCGCCACCTCGAGCACCAGTTCGTCGTGCACCTGCAGCAGTAGCTGGGCCGGTAGGCCCTGACGCTGCAGGGCTTCTTGCAGCTGCACCATCGCCACTTTGATGATGTCGGCACTCGAGCCCTGAATCGGGGCATTGGCCGCCGCCCGCAGTTGCTGCGCCTCCATGCCACCGCGTCGGGCCACATCGAGGTCGATCTCCAGGGGGTCCTTGCCCAGCAGCCGCCCCAGGCCGTTGCGATCGAAGTGGAACGGCCGCCGGCGGCCGAGGATGGTTTCCACGTAACCGCGGCTGAGGGCGAGCCGCTCCTGCAGCTCGAGGAAGGCGAACACCTTCGGGTAGCGCTGCTTGTACTTGGCCAGGAACTCCTTGGCTTCGCTCTGGCTCACGCCGGTTTCCCGGGCGAAGCGCTGGGCTCCCATGCCGTAGATCACACCGAAATTGATCGTTTTGCCGAGCCGACGCTCGTCCGGGCTGACTTCGTCTTTGTCCAGCAGCAGCCTGGCGGTCAGCGCGTGCACGTCGTCGCCACTGCGGTAGGCCTCCTGCAGCACCTCTTCTCCCGAGAGGTGGGTGAGGATGCGCAGCTCGATCTGGGAGTAATCAGCGCTGAGCAGGGTCCAGCCCTCCTGAGGCAGGAAGGCCTTGCGGATCCGCCGGCTGTACTCGGTGCGCACCGGAATGTTCTGCAGGTTGGGATTGCTACTGCTCAGCCGCCCCGTTGCCGTTACGGCCTGGTTGAAATCGGTGTGGACCCGCCCGGTTTCCGCCTCCACCAGCTGCGGCAAGGCGTCGATGTATGTGCTTTTCAGCTTGCTGAGCACCCGGTGCTCCAGCACCAGGGGCACCACCGGGTGGTCGTTGCCGAGTTTCTCCAGCACGGTGGCGTCGGTGCTGAAGCCGGTTTTGGTGCGTCGGGATTTCTTGCGATCCAGGCCAAGGGTGTCGAACAGCAGCTCTCCCAGCTGCTTGGGTGAGGCCAGGTTGAAGTCCACTCCAGCGGCCGCTTTGGCGTCGGATTCCAGCTGCTGCAGGGTGGAGCCCATCTCCTCGGAAAGGCCCTGGAGATAGGGCACATCAATGCGGATTCCGGTGGATTCCATCCGGGCCAGCACCGGTTCCAGCGGCTGTTCCACCTGCTCCAGCAGCGGCAGCAGCTGGGGGCCCATGGCCTCCAGCTGACGTCGCAGCAGCAGGGCGAGGCGATGGGTGACGTGCACGTCCATACCGCAGTACAGGCTGGCGGGCTCCAGCGGCACATCGGCGAAGGTTTGCTTCTTGCCCACCAGATCGGTGAAGGCGGTGGGCTGGAAGCCGAATTCCCGTTCGGTCATCAGCTCCAGACCGTGTTTCGCTGCGGCATCCCGCAGGTAATCGGCCAGCAGCGTGTCGATCACGACGCCCTCCAGGGCAACGCCATGCCGCAACAGGATCAAGCGGTCGTATTTGGCGTTCTGCAGAGCCTTGGGGTGGTTGCTGCTGGCCAGCCAGGGGGCGAGGGCGGTGAGCACGGTTTCCAAGGGCAGCTGCTCCGGGCTGCTGTCTTCACTGCGTTTGTGACCCAGCGGGATGTAGGCGAGTGCGTCCAGGGCCTCTCCCCAGCAGATGCCGATGCCCACCAGTTCGGCGCGGAACGGGTTGAGGTCGGTGGTCTCGGTGTCGAAGGCCACAGGCAGGCTGCTGTCGGTGCAGGCCATCAGCCTTTGCACCAGAGCGTCCAGGGCTGTTTCGGTCTGGATCAGCTGCGGCTTCAGGGCCGGCAGACCCACGTCGTCGTTGGTTGCCGGTTCGGTTGCGGCTTCGGCAGCTGGCTGTTCCGCGCTGGCTGAGCGCCGGGGGGTCTTGGCTGCAGCGGCCTCCGCATTGGCCCCGTAGCCCCCTTCGGAGAAGGCCGCCACAAAGCCGCCCACCTGGCGCAGCAGGCTGTTGAGCTCGAGGTCTTCCAGGCAGCTGCTCAGGCCGTCGGCATCCACCGACGACAACGGCAGGCTGGGTTCCTTGGGCAGGGGAACATCGACGAGAATCTCGGCCAGCTTGCGCGACAGGTAGGCGTTGTCGCGGTCGGCGCGCAGCTTTCCTTTCAGAGCTCCTTTGATGGCGCCCCGGCTGGCTTTCGGCCCTTCGGCTTCCACTTCCTCGAGGGTGGCGTACACCGCGTCGAGGTCGCTGTTGTCTTTCAGCAGGTTGATGGCTGTTTTGGGGCCAACACCACGCACGCCGGGGATGTTGTCGGAGCTGTCCCCGGTGAGGGCCTTGAGGTCCACCACCTTGTCGGGCATCACGCCGAGCTTGCCGAGCACCCCCTCTTCGCGGATCAGTGTTGGGCCACTGCTTTTGGCGTAGGGGCCGCCACCCATGTAGAGCACTGCGATGTCACGGCTGTCATCCACCAGCTGGAACAGGTCGCGGTCTCCCGAAAGGATCCGCACGCCCCATCCCGAGTCGGCCGCTCGGTTCGCCAGGGTTCCCAGCACATCGTCGGCTTCGTAGCCCGGTGCCATGCAGAGGGGGAGCTGCAGGTGCGTTTCGAGGATCTGCTGCAGCTGTTCGAGGTCCTGGAAGAACACCTCAGGCGCCACATCCCGGTGGGCCTTGTAGTTGGCGTCCGCCTTGTGGCGGAAGGTGGGCTCGGCTGTGTCGAAGGCGATGGCAACGCCTTCTGGCTTCAGGGTTTTGCTGTTTTCCAGCAGGGCTTTGAGAAAGCCATAGGTCACGCTGGTGGGCCGGCCGTCTTTGGTGGCCAGACCGCCTTCCCCCCCCTTGCTGAAGGCGTAGAAGCTGCGGAATGCCAGGGAATGGCCATCCACAAGCAGCAGAAGGGGCTTGGCGGTGGCCTCGGGCATGACGGTGTTGAAAGTGTGGGTGGATCAATCGCGGCGATCGGCCCATGGGGGCAGATCGATGAACACGCGGCTTCCTGATTCGAGACCGTTCAGGATTGCAGTCTTGTCGCCGCTGCTGTTGCCCAGTTCCACCGGCTGAAAACGTGGTTGCTGGTTTTCATCCACCAGCAACACACCCTGTTTGCCGTCTTCAAGGGTGATCGCCACGGTGGGCACCAGGATTTCGGGCGCACTGCGCCCGGTTTGGAAATTGATGTCGGCGGTCATACCGATCTTCAGTTTCTTCTGCGGGTTGACGAAGTTCAGCTTCACTTCAAAGGAGGTGACGCTGTTTTCTTTCGCGGCGCGGGGTGCAACCTCACTCACCGTTGCCTGGAAGCGCTCATCGGGATAGGCATCCACCCTGATCTTGGCGGTTTGGCCGGGCTGGATGCGGCCGATGTCGCTTTCCGGAACGCGGGCCCTCACCTCCAAGCCTTGCGAGAGCTCAACGATCGAGGCGCTGGTGGCACCGGCTGTGGCCGAGGCGGCTGTGGTGGGGGTCACAAATGACCCCGGTTCGGCGTAGCGCGCTGTGATCGTTCCTGAGAAGGGGGCGCGGATCGTCTTTTCTCGGCTTTCCTGTTCCAGTTGCTCCACCCGTTCTCGGGCTGCCACCAGACCCGCCTGCCTGGCCAGCATCTCGAAGCGCGCATCACTGAAGTCGTCAGCGCTGAGCGCGCCGCTGGCATACAGCTGGCTGCGACGTTCGAAATCCTCCCTCTTGTTCTGATAGTTGGCGTCGGCCTGACGCAGCAGAGCCTGCTTCTCCTGCAGCCGATCATCGAGATCGCCGCGATCCATCACCGCCAGCACCTGCTCGTTCTCCACCACATCCCCCTCATCCACCATCAGCTCCGCCAGCAGACCCGGCTGGCGCGGACTCACGTTCACCTTCTGCTGGGCCTGCAGTTCCCCGCTGGCGCTGATCACTCCAGAGAGCACGCCGCGTTCAGCTGTGGTGGTGAAGGGCGTCAGATCCCGTTGACGGTTGCTCCAAGGACCGAAACGCAGCAGCAGCCCACCTCCGCCCAAGGCCAGCAGCAGCACTCCCACCATTGCGGTTTTGCGCCGGCTGGATCGTGCTTTTGCCACTGAGGCCAGCTCTGCTTCAGGCGATGGGGACGCAGGGGAGCGCAAGGACTGCAGCATGGGCCCACAAAACTTCACAACAGTCTCGCCGTTGGCCGGTAGATTCCGCCGATGCTCAAAGCCGGAATTGTCGGATTGCCCAACGTGGGCAAGTCCACCTTGTTCAATGCGTTGGTCGCCAACGCTCAGGCGCAGGCTGCCAATTTTCCGTTCTGCACGATCGAGCCCAACGTTGGCACCGTGGCGGTGCCCGATGAACGATTGGACCGGCTCACAGAACTGAGCAAAAGCCAGGACACCATTCCGACCCGGATGGAGTTTGTCGACATTGCTGGTCTGGTGAAAGGCGCCAGCCAGGGCGAAGGTCTGGGCAACAAGTTTCTGGCCAACATCCGTGAGGTGGACGCGATTGTTCACGTGATCCGCTGCTTCGAGGACGATGACGTCATTCACGTTTCAGGGTCAGTGGGTCCCTCCCGGGATGCGGAGGTGATCAATCTTGAGCTGGGTCTGGCGGATCTGGCTCAGATTGAGAAGCGCCGGGAGCGTCTCAAGAAGCAGATGCGCACCAGCAAAGAAGCGCAGGTGGAAGACGCTGCTCTTGAACGGATTCAGGCGGTGCTCGAGAACGGTGGTGCGGCTCGCAGCGTCGATCTGAGCGAGGAAGAAGCGGCGATGATCAAGCCCTTGGGGCTGTTGACTTCCAAGCCGATCATCTACGCCACCAATGTGAGTGAAGACGACCTGGCTGAAGGCAATGCCTTCTGCAGCGAGGTGGTTGAACTGGCCGCCAAGGAAGGTGCCGAAACTGTGCGGATCTCTGCCCAGGTGGAAGCGGAGTTGGTGGAACTGGGAGATGAGGAAACCGCGGACTATCTGGAAGGTCTTGGGGTGACGGAAGGCGGTCTGCAAAGCCTGATTCGGGCCACCTATCGATTGCTCGGGCTGCGCACCTACTTCACCACCGGTGAAAAGGAAACAAGGGCCTGGACCTTCAAAGCCGGGATGACCGCTCCGCAGGCTGCCGGTGTGATTCATACCGATTTCGAGCGGGGCTTCATCCGCGCTCAGACCATCGGTTGGGAGAAGCTGTTGGAGGCCGGATCACTGGCAGAAGCCCGCAACAAAGGTTGGCTGCGCAGTGAAGGAAAGGAGTATGTGGTGGATGAAGGTGATGTGATGGAGTTCCTGTTCAACGTTTAGTCAAAGCATTTGATTCCCTAGACATTCCCTCTAGCGCTCTTTGACTTTTCAAGAGTGCTTGATTGGGGAAATATCAGTGATCTCTAGTTGGTTCGCCTAGAGCAAGCCCTGAATGCACTTGTATCCCTTGAGGAACTTGCTCAACTTTCCACCCTTCATGATCTCACTTCCAATTTTCTCGCATTGATTCAGGGATTCAACTGGAATGAGTTCGATCTCCTGGGTGATTGTGCTTAGAACCAGGTAAGCCGCTTTCTTGCGCTCTCCGTGAGCCACCAGTGCCCGTCCATCGTGCTGAGTGGCACTGGCAAGCGGAGAAAATATGACGGTGAGCAGCATCGCAGTGAACCATTTCATTGAGCGATCTGATCTTGCTTTTGCGGTGTTGTGGTCAACACAGTTTGGCTGCTGATCAATTCTTTGTACGTCCATAGAGCATGAACATCTGTTCTCTAGTTGAGATCATTTTGTAGGGCAAAAAGAGGAGTCAGGTCTTCTTCAGTATTTTCGTCAGCATCTAACTGAGAGATGGCTTTCTCTTGGTCCTCGGATGGTCTTCATCCTCTGCCGTCAGCTCTCAACGATGTTGTTGACCTGAACTGCCTGCCAGAGCATCAAAGCTTTGTTGTTCTGGCGGGGCGATGTCCTGGCCTGTTGCTGTCACCCCGTAGCGCGGCTTGAGGCTGCGCAGGGTAGGGAGCACGACCAGGCATGCCCCACCCATCAGCAGCCAGAGCAGCAGGCCATTGTTTTGAAGGTCCAGCAGGGCTCCACCAGCGAGGGGCGCCACGATGGCGCTGATGGCGAAGCACTGTGAAAACAGAGCCATCGCCAAGCCACGGTGTTCTGGTGGTGTCTCTTCAATAACGGCTTCTGTGGCCGTGGGCAGGAAAGCGGCCTGGGCGAAGGCCATTGGCAGCAGCGCTGCCAGCACCAGGATCGTTCCGTTCTCGAACAGGGAGGAGAGTGCAATCAGGCTGCAGCCCAGACTGAATCCCGCCAGGCTCAATCCGAGGCCGAAGGCAACGCTGCGCTCCGCCAGCCATCGGCCCACCGGCCACTGCAGGCTCACCAGCAAGGTCAACTGAAGGGCGATCAGGGCACTGCTGTGGCTCTCGCTCAGGGCCGGTCGCATCATCCCCCCGCGCACCAGATCGAGGGGAAGCGCACTCTGTTGAAGGGCCAGGATCCCTGTGGCCACCACACTGATCAACAGCACCGGCAGCAGGGGAAGCAGCCAAGGCAGCCGGGTCATCGGCCGTGGTCGTTGGCCAAGCGGATCTGGGCTGTTGCCGCTGAGGTTGCGGTAGGGCGGACCGTCCTGGAGGGGAACAAGGCTGATCAGCACCAGCACAGCGCCCATGCAAACCGCCTCAACGCTGTACACCGTCCGCAGGATTCCCAGGGTCGCGGCAGCGGTTCCGATCAGCGTGCCAATGCCGATCCCCAGAGCATCGGCACTGCGCACCAGGGCGTAGCCCCGACTGGAGGGCAGGTTGCCGCAACTCAGCGGAACGGCCAATTCGATGGCAGGCCAGTACAGACCCGCCGCGCAGCCCAGCAGCAGTTGTCCGAGCAGATAGCTGTTGTAGCTGTTGGCCTGCAGCAGGATCAGATCAGCGGCAATGGCCAACAGGGTTGTGCCCCGTACCGGCCAGGAGCAGCGGATGCCGCGATCGAGCAAAGCGCCACTGAGCAGACGCACCACCGTGCCGATCAGAGCGGAGACGGCCAGGCCGCTTCCCACTTCACGGGCTGAGAAGTCAATCGCATGAAAGATCAGCGGCGTCATGAACATCACTCCGCCGGCACCGATTGAGGCCAGAAACCTCAGTCGGGTGACGTTTCTCAGCGGTGATGGAAACTGGTTCCACCACCGCTGAGGGTCAGGCGTTGCTGCGCGGACGCTTAACAGGACGATGCATCGCGATGGGCTTGATGGGCAGTCTGCTGCTCAGCACATGCGGATCGTGGCCTGTTGGCTCCACAGAACGTGTGGAGGTCAAGATCGACGGTGTGGTTTTTCCGGTTTCAGTGGAGGAACTAGGCGCCTTTGTGCGCTCGCCGACGGCTGATCTGGCGCAGCTTTCGCGATCGGAGTTGTCCACCTGGATGGGGCTTCTCGCTCCCGAGAGCCGCGAAGGCCTGATCCGTCTGCTCCAGGCTCCGGTGCTCTCCCGCCTCAGCCTCGGTCGTCAGCTGCTCAGCAGCTGGGGGGCGGGGCCGCTGCTGGATGCTCTGGGGGAATTGATTCGCGTGGAGGACGGACAGCGCATCAAGCGTTCCCTGGTGCTCCCCACGCTGGAGCAGCTGCTCGAACGGCAGGAAACTGTCTCAACGCTGGATGTGTTGGAGGCGTTGCCCACCCCGCAGTTGCGTCTGGATCTGGATGCGTTGGTGGCTGTTGCCAACCGCTGGCGGCTGGAATTGAAGCGTCATCAGGCCTTGATGCGGGCTTTGGCTGAGGAAGAGGCTCGGCTGCAGCCCCTTCAGGGCAGGCAGCGTTCTGCCTCGGCTGATGCGCCCCGTCACGCAACGCTTGCGGTGGGCCATCGTTCACGTCCATTGCAGCTGGAACGTTGGATCCCCCAGTCGCCTCGTGCGGATCAGACATGGGTCTTGATGATGCCGGGGCTGGGCGGGGACCCTAATCATTTCCACTGGCTGGCCCGTTCGTTGATGCAGGCGGGCTGGCCCGTGCTGGTGCTGGAGCATCCCGGCAGCGATGCCGCCGCTGTTCAGGGTTTGCTCGAGGGGCGGCAGTCGTTCGATGGCGCCGCAGCACTTCGTGATCGCTTGGCTGACCTGGCGGCGGTGCTGGAGGCGCAACAACGAGGCGATCTGGACATCCCCGGGACCGAGGTGGTGCTGATGGGCCATTCCCTGGGTGCCTTGACGGCCCACCTGGCCAGTGGGGCGGAGCTGGTGCCCGGGATCGCCCAGCGCTGTGAAGCGGCCCTGGCGGGCTTGCCCCTCACCAACCTGTCGGAATTGCTCCAGTGCGAACTGGCGGCAGGCCGTGTGCTCGAGGGCAAAGCGATCGACCCGCCGCCCCGGGCGGTGGTGGGGCTCAACAGCTTTGGCGGGTTGATCTGGCCGCACCGCGCCAGTCTGGCGTTGCCGATTCCGCTGTTGATGGTGGGTGGGACCCTCGATCTGATCACCCCTCCTCTGGATGAGCAGCTGGCTCTTTTGGCTGGATTGGCGGAGCATCCCGCCAGCCGGGTGGTGGTGGTTGAGGGGGCCAGTCACTTTTCGCCGATTCGTGTGGATGGCCAGGGAATGGCGTCAGAGGGGGATGACCTCTTCCGGCTCGGCGAAGAGTTGGTGGGTGTCAATCCCCTTAGCGTTCAACGGGTGATTGCCCATGAAGTCATTCGTTTTCTTGATTCCCTGAACTCCCCGCCACCCAGCAACGATGCCGTTCACCTGATGGACGCCAGTTCCAAGACGCGCTGGCATCGCTTGGGCCGTCGCAGGGCCCAGCAGCTGCTGGATCAGTAGCGCACCCGTGGATCGAGGCTGGCCACCAGTAGATCGACGGCAACACTCACCAGCACCACCAGGGCGGCGATCACTACCACGATCCCCTGAACGACGGGGTAGTCCCTCTGGTTGATGGCTTCCTGCAGCCGCAAGGCAATGCCTGGCCAGGAGAAGGTCACTTCAATCAGCAGGGCCCCACCGATCAGGGAAGCCACGGTGATGCCAGCAATGGTGAGCACCGGCAGCAAAGCATTGGGCAGTCCGTGGCGCAGGATCACCTGGCGTTCACTGAGGCCGCGGCTGCGCGCCGCTTCCACGTAGTCGCCTCGCAGGGTGCGTCGCAGGTTCAGTCGCAGGGCGGTCGTGAAGGTGCCGCTGAGTAGCAGGGCCAGGGTCCCCGCGGGCAGGATCAGGTGACGCACGCTGCCTCGGAACGCGGTCCAGTTGTTCTGCAGAGCGCTGTCCAGCAGGAAAAATCCGCTGCCCTCGGGGGGGAGAAGGCTGGGGGGGAAGCGCCCGCCCACCGGCAACCAGCCCAGGCTGACGGCGAACACCAGCTGCACCAGCATGGCCACCCAGAAGGGCGGCAGGGCATAGGTGCCCAATCCGTAGAGGCGTCCGCCCAGGTCAATCTTTCCCTCGGGCCGGGCAATGCCACTGAAGCCAATGCTCAGCCCCACCACAGCAGCCAACACCAGGGCGATCACGCTCAGCTCCAGGCTGGCGGGCAGGGTTTTGCCGATGATTGCTCGCACCGGCTCCTGGTTGATCAGGGCCTGCCCCAGATCGCCGTGGATCAATCCATTGAGATAGCTGAGGTACTGATCCAGCAACGATTGATCCAGGCCAAGCCGAGCTCGCATGGCGGCTTTGGCAGCGGCGGGGGCTCGGCTGCCGAGCACCGCATCCACGGGATCCCCTGGGGCGACGCGCAGCAACAGGAACACCAGGCTGGCGATCAGCCACAACATCAATGGCGCCAGGGCGAGGCGGGTGGCGCTGTAGCGGGCGAGGTCTCGGGCGCGTCCCATCAGTTGTTCGTCGCTCCTGTCTTTGATGCTCCGTCCTGCCGGCGCTCCAGCTCAGCGAGCATCAGCTGACCACTGCCATCAAATCGTGGAGGGTTGAGGTTCAGTTGGGCCCAGGCCCGAGGTGAATCCAGCCAGACGGGGATGTAGGCGGCACCGTCGGCGGAGAGATGGTCCACACGATCCAGGGCGGTGCGGCGGGCATCGCCCGTCAGCGTGTCGGATTTCAGCAGGGCGGTCTGCAATCCGGGGGCACTCCAGAAGCTGCCGCTGATGACTGCTTCTCCTTCCATACAGATGTTGCCCTCCACCGAGGTGCAGCTCAACAGCGGCGTCAGATAGGCCTCCGGATCGGGGTAGCTGCCGCGCCAATCCAGCATCACGGCTTTGAAGGCACCTTCCCCCAGCTGGCGGTAGATGGTGGTGGATTCGACGCCATCGAGATCCAACACCAGGCAATCCGAGAGGTCCCGTTGCACCTGGGCCTGCCAGGTGAGGGCCAGCAATTGGTCGGCGGGCACATTGGAGCGGAAGGTGAGCGGAAAGCGCAGGGTGCTGCCGTTGCAGTAGCCCGCCGCCTGCAGCAGCTTTCGGGCCTGATCGGGGTTGTGTTCGGGCCAAGGGGCCATGGCGCCGCCGGCCAGGCTGGGGGGAACCAGTGCCCGCAGTGGACGGCGCAGCCCGTAGCTCACCCGTTCACTGATCTCGCTTCGGTTCAGGCTGACGGCCAGGGCCCGTCTGAGCTTGGGGTCTTGGAATGGCTCCCGGTTGCTCAGCAGGGTGATGTAGCCGATCTCCATCGCCGGACCCACCGACTCGTGCAGCTCCCCCGCGCTGGCCCGTTCATGCAGGGTGTGGCGCTGGTCTTCGTCGATCGAGGCGGAGAGCAGCAGATCCACCTCGCCACTGCGCAATGCCCCGTAGAGCGCCGTGGAGTTGCTCAGCGTGATCAGATCGAGGCCGTTGTTGCGCGGCGCCTCACCCCAGTACTGGGCAAAGGGCTCCAAGCGTTGCTGATGTTCGCTGAAGCGGGTCAGTTTGTAGGGGCCTGTCCCCACAAAGCGGTCGTGCAGAAAACGGTCCTGATGGTTGCTGTAGGCCGTTGGTGAAATCGGGGTGAGGTTGATCGACGTCAGTAGGCCCTGCAGGGATGTGGAGGGGCGACTGAGGCGCAGCCGCAGGGTGTGGCTGTCGGCTTCCTCCACCGCCGCAATCCGGTCGCCCACCACATAGCTGAGGGTTCCGATCTCGAGGAAGCGCCGCAGGCTGAAGGCCATGGCTGCGGCATCGAACGGCGTTCCATCGTGGAATCGCACATCGGTGCGCAGGGGAACCGTGACGGTGCGACCGCCATCACTCAGAACCGGGGCCGAGGCCGCCAGGCGGGGTTCCAGGGAGCCATCCCGCTTCAGGCGATAGAGCGGATCCCCCAGGGCGCTGATCAGCTGCGTGGCACCGAGGGTGCTGGCCTGGGCTGGATCCAGGGAGCTGATGCGGCCCGCTGAGGCCACCGTGATGCGGCTGGTGGGGGGCGGGGCCTGACACCCCATCTGGGTGATGGTCAGGGCTAGGGCCATCAGCGCGCCACCGCACGTCCATCTCGTGGGGCGATCGGTGCGCTTCAACGGGCCTCAATCAACACGGGTCGGCCCATTCAACAGGGACTTACCCGACCTGGCGAATCCTTTCCAACGAGATTTCGAACACCGGTGAGCCCTCGTTGCTCTGTAAGGGCCAGCGGCGCACCCAGCAGCGGTCATGGTCACCATCCACGCCGATCACTTGATAGGTGTCGTCGTCACTGTCGAGATTGACGCAATCTCCCTGGTGCACCGTCATCGGATTCACCCCCTCCTCTAGGGGGCAGCCTTGACCGGGACTCGAGCAGGTGAGGTTCTGCATGAACCGTTTCGAGCACAGATCTGAGGATTCAGGCCTGTGCCGTGAAAGTTCTTGACACTCTGACGCACGCCAGGGGGCATTCGCCAGGGCCGAAGCTCTCCTTAGAGGCAGCCGAGGTGAGCAGCGAGGCCAGACACCTCCGGCAAAGCCTGGATGGCGTCCAGGGCTTCATTCATCTGGCGTTGGCTCACTTCATGGGTGATCACAACGATCTCGGCGCCGGCGTCGCTGGCATTGAACTGCACGATCGACTGGATCGACACGTTGCGTTCGCCGAAGCAGCCACCCACCTTGCCGATCACGCCGGGGGCGTCTTTTGTCTTGAAACGCACATAGTGGCGTTGGCGAATGTCGCCTGAGTCGACCAGGGCGCAGGGTCGCCAGCTGCTGGCGGCCAGCAGGGGATCCACGTTCCCGGGACCTTCACTGGCCTGGCGGATGCCAGCGATGTTGAGGATGTCGGCCACCACCGCAGAGGCGGTCGGGCCGGCTCCCGCACCGGGGCCGTAGAACATCACTCGGCCGATGGGGTCACCTTCCACAAGGATGGCGTTGTTGACGCCGTTCACGCCGGCCAGGGGGTGGTCCTTGGGCACCAGCGTGGGCTGCACCCGCAGGGAGAGGGGCAGGGGATCGCCGCTTTCTGCCATGCGCTCGGCCACCGCCAGCAGCTTCACGCCGTAGCCCAGTTGATTGGCGTAATCCACATCCACGCCCTGCAGGCCACTGATGCCGTCGGTGGGAACGGCAGCGCGATCCACGCTGCCGCCGAAGGCCAGGGTCGCAAGGATCGCGATCTTGTCGGCCGCATCAAGACCGTCCACATCCGCTGCCGGATCGGCTTCGGCGTAGCCCAGCTCCTGGGCATCCTTGAGCACCGCGTCATAGGCGGCCCCCTCCTCAGCCATGCGGGTGAGGATGTAGTTGGTGGTGCCGTTGATGATGCCGCTGACGCGGTTGATGCGGTTGCCCCCCAGGGACTGCTTCAGCGGCTCAATGATGGGAATGCCGCCACCAACGGCGGCCTCGATCAGCACGTACACCCCGGCAGCGGCCGCGGCTTCAGCGATTTCCTGACCGTGGCGCGCGATCACGGCCTTGTTGGCGGTCACCACGGATTTGCCGGCTGCAATCGCCTGGAGAATCAGGCTGCGGGCCGGCTCCAGACCGCCGATCACCTCCACCACCACGTCCACGGCTGGGTCTTGAATCACCGCCGATGGGTCGGTGGTCAGCAGGCTTTCGTCCAGGGCGACGGGCCGGGGGCGGTTCAGATCGCGGACGGCAACACGGATCAGCTCCAGTTCACCCACCAGCGGGTGACGTTCGCTGGGGTTCTGGAGGATCGATGCCACCCCACCGCCAACCGTGCCCAGTCCCAGCAGACCCACGCCGACCTTTGCTGCCATCCCCTGTGATCCGTGTTGGAACGTTTGCGAGCGACTCTATGTATTGACGTGATTCGGCTTCTGTTCCTGTCTCTGTCCCTGTCCTGATCAGCGCTTGGGTCAGCTGTCCAGTTGACGGGCCTGCTCCTGCATGGCCAGAAGGATGTTGAGGAAGCCATTGGCGCGGGAGGGCGTCAGGCTGGCCTGCAGGCCTGTTGCCGCAATGAAGGCCGGGTCCACCGCCTGCACCTGGGCCGGCGTCAATCCATCCAGCCCCTGGATCAACAAGGCCAGCAGTCCCTTGGTGATCAGCGCATCGGAGTCCCCCTGCCAGCGCATCACTCCCTCATCGAGGGCACCCCGCACAAACACCTGCGACACACATCCCTTCACCTTGATGTCGTCGGTCTGCTCTTCGGCCGGCATGGGCGCGAGCTTCTTGGCCAACCAGAGCACGTATTCGTAGCGGCGTTTTGGATCGGCGGTGCCGCCCAGGCGCTCCACCATCCGGTCGAGGGCATCACTGCCGGTGCTGGTGGCCATGCGGGGCTCAGTCGTTTCGACGTCGCACGCTAACCAGCAGCCCCACCATCACCAGGCTGAAGGGGAACATGACCACCTCGTTCAGATCCACTTCGCCGTCTTGAACGGGAAGTTCGAGGTAGTCGCGGTGGCCTGGACCACCGTCCACCTGGAGATCAACGGTGCCGTTGCCCACGCTGCTGAGATCGAGGCTGAGGCGTCCCTCGGCGTCGGTGCGGCCCAGTTCCTGCCCTGGCGTGCCATCGGCATTGAGCAAGCGAACAACGGCCCCTTGGGTTGGCTCACCGTTGGAAAAGCTGCTGCTCAATTGCAGATCACCATCGAGATACTGCAGAGCACTTTCGATCTGATGGGCCTTGGCAGGGGCCAGCAGCGCACCCTGTAGCACCGAGCCGAGCAGAAGCAGTGGAGCCAGCAGACGCAGCATGGAAGGGCGATCAATGCTGCCCATGATGCGGCCCCTCAGGCGGGTCGACCAGCACCCTGCTCCGTGATCCAGCCGGTGAACGGAATATCCCAGGACTCCCGAGGCAACGCCTCGGCCGCAAGGCAGGTTGAGGGGAGAACCACCCAGGCCGGCACGGCAGCCCAGGCGGGATCAGCCCTGAGCCGGTCGTAATACCCACCGCCGTAGCCCAGGCGGATTCCCGCGCCGTCCACCGCCAGAGCCGGCACCAGCAGCAGCGCCAGCTGATCGGGTTGCAGAGCATCTCCAGCGGCAGGAGCGGGAATGCCGCAGCCATCGGGCTGAAGCGGGTCCTCACCCCAGCTTCGGTAGATGAGCCGGCCGTTGCCATTGGCCACTGGCAAGGCCAAGGGTGGATGGGGACCCTCCCGCAGCGGCCGTACATCCACCTCCCCCGGAAGGGGCCAGTAGATGCCCACATGGCGGCTGCCGCAGTTGGACTGGTCGATCAGCGCCGCCACGGCGTTCTGGATGGATCGCGTGGCGGCTTCCCCCAGATGACGCTGGGCTTTGAAGTGACGGCGCAGGGTTGGCTTGCTGCTCATCGCTGCAACCAGGCCGTCAGCGCCACCGCCAGGGCATCGGCCGCATCGTCCGGGCGGGGCGGTTCCTCCAGGTTCAACTCCCGCATCACCGCCTCCAGCACTTCATCTTTCTCGGCATGGCCGAACCCCGCCACGGCGAGTTTGATCTGCATGGGTGGGAACTCCACCATCGGGATCTTGAAGCGGGCCAGGGTCATCACCACCACGCCCCGCGCCTGCACCACGTTGATGGTGTTGCTGGATCGGTAGAAGAAAAACTTCTCCACGGCCGCCAGGTCCGGGCGCCAGATCCGGATCAGCTGGCGAAGGTCGCCAGCGATCTCAACCATGCGATCACCGTCAGAGCGACCGGAATCGGTCTGGATGATGCCGCAATCGAGCATGCGCTGGCATCCGTCCTGGATGTCAATCACCCCATAGCCCACCCGGGCGAGGCCCGGGTCGATGCCGAGGATCCGCATGGGCTGATTGTGGGGGGATCAGGCGGCGAGGGCCAGTTCGAAATCAGCGCGGTCGCTGCTCTCGCTGCGCTCAAACACCTTGCAGAACACCTTCACCACACGGTCGCCGGAATCCACCTGCTCTAGGGGGTCCTTGCGCAGACGGTGGCGCAGGCAGCAGGAGGCCACGCGCGCCACGTCTTCCTCGCTCACTTCCGTGCGTCCTTCGAAGGCGGCCAGGGCCCGCGCGGCACGGTTGGTGACGATGTCACCCCGCAGACCATCCACATCGAGCTCGCCGCAGACGGCGGAGATGCGCAGGCGCAGATCCTCATCGATGGTCACCTGACCGAGGCGTTGCTGGGCCTCCACCACCCGCTGTTGCAGGGCGTTTTGATTGCCCTCCACAGCGGTGCTGAAGCCATCGGGGTCGCTGTCGAAGGAGGTGCGCTGGTCCACCACCTGCACCCGCAGTTCCGGATCACGCACGGTGCGCACTTCCACGCTCATGCCGAAACGGTCGAGCAGCTGGGGGCGGAGTTCGCCTTCCTCGGGGTTGCCGGAGCCGATCAACACGAAACGCGCGGGGTGACGCACGGAGACGCCTTCCCGTTCCACGGTGTTCCAGCCGGAGGCGGCGGAGTCGAGCAGCACGTCGACGAGGTGGTCGTCGAGCAGGTTCACCTCATCCACGTAGAGCAGGCCGCGGTTGGCCTTGGCCAGCAGGCCGGGCTCAAAGGCGCGCACGCCTTCGCTCAGGGCTTTCTCGATGTCGATGGTGCCGCAGAGTCGGTCTTCCGTTGCACCGAGGGGCAGGTCCACCATCGGCACCTGCCGCGGTTCGGTGCTCAGGGTTTCCCCCTGCTGCATACGCTCGCGCACCTCACTGCTCTGCAGGTCGGGATCGCTGGCCGAGCTGTTGTAAGGATCTCCAGCGACAACGTCGATGTCCGGCAGCAGATCAGCCAGGGCACGGATCGTGGTGGATTTGCCAGTGCCACGGTCTCCCATGATCATTACGCCGCCGATGCGCGGATCGATCACGTTGAGAAGCAGGGCCAGCTTCATCTCCTCTTGACCGATCACCGCAGTGAAGGGGAAGACCCTGCGCTTCCGGGGTGCAGTCACGAGCAATTCTCTAGGCGTGCTCAGGATTGTTTCACAGGCTGCACGGTGATGACCTGCGGTGGCGTGGCATCAGCGGGATAGATCAGGCGAACGCGCACCTGCTTGGCCTCCCCTGGCTTGAGCATCAGCTGTCCCAAGGACGGCCCCTGCTGCCCCTGGCGCAGTACCAGGTGCTGGGTCTGGCGCCCCTTGGAACCACCCTCTGAATCCTCTAGACCCGTGGTCTGCACAGGCCCGCGGAACATCACCGGACCGTTGAGGTCATCGCGGAAGCGCAGCAGAGAGGTGGTGCTGTTGCCTTTGAGGGGCGAATCCAGCGACAGCTGAAGCGTGACCGCGGCTGAACCGGTGTTTTGCAGCGGCAGGGTGAGGTCGTACTCCACCCCGTAGTTGCCATGGGCTGCCCAGGCGGTGCCGGGATAAAAGCGTTTGAGTTCCGCGGTTTGCACCTGGTTGGTGGCGAGGGTGCCGCGCTCCAGGCTGCTGATCGGCCAGGAGATGGGGGCCTTGGGTGCGGCCAGCACCGGGCTGCCCGGGTCGGTGATGCGCGCCCGCCAGCTGCTGCCGATCTGAACACCGCTCACCCTGGAATAAATGATCTTGCCCTTGCTGCCCCGTGGGGTGGGTTGGTGCTCCTTGCTGCTCATGCGCTGGTCCTTGAGCAGTTGCAGCCAGTGCTGCTCGCTTGGAGCCTTGCCGTCTTCACCGTGGGCGGCCAGGGTGGCCAGCGCCACAGGTCCGGAGCTGTGGAAGCGCAGTTGCAGGTTGCGGCCGTTGAGCAGGGGATCGAGACCGGCCACGGGAATGGGCAGCAGCAACAGCTGTGTGGGTGCGCCGGGAGCCAGGCTCCAGCGGCGGTTGGTCAGTTCCGCTGCGCGGCGGCCGGCCAACAGATCTCCGGCCACACGGCTGCCGGGGCCAGACGCCACCACGTCGGTGGTTTCCGGCATCAGGCTCGGGAAGGGCAGGAAGGGGGCCTGGGTCTGGCCGGGCCCTGTGGCCTGCGAGAGCGAAGTGCTGCCCGAGAGCAGCTGCAGCGTCACAGGAGCATTCCCCAGCGGAGCTGCCAGCACCGCCAGCCACAGGGTTGAGCTGGGGCTGCCCTCCGTATCACCGGCATACACGTGGTGGCTGAACAGGTCGAAGCGACCGTTGAGCACCACCGGAACCGACGCCGCCTTCCCATCGGGGAAGGTTGAGATCAGGATGCCGTCGTCATCGATCAGTTCGGGGTTGTTGTCGTTCACCATCAACACGCTGTCGAGGCCTCCCGGCAGGGGGCGAACGCTCTGCTGACGCTCAATCACCTCCGCAGCGCCGGGCATGGTTGCAACAGCCAGCCAGGCAGCAGACAAAAGCGGAGCGAGCTTCATGGCTTGGGCGGAACGGGGACGGGTTTGAGGTGCGGTGCCATCGCAGCGGCGAGCCGACGGATCAGTTCGGTGGATCGGGGGTCGTTGAAGGGGCCCTCCACCAGAAATCCCGCCACAGCGCGTCGTCCGTCGGGGAGTTCGATCAGCCCAGCATCGGCGTAGGCGATGCCGATGTCACCTGTTTTGTTGTAGACGCGGTACCCCTTGCGGGCCAGGCTTGCGTCCGGTTCGCCCTGGGCGCCACCGAGGCCGCGCATCAAGCCCCTGGGCAGCAGCGTGTTGGTGATCGACGTGCCCATCACCTCGCGAAACAGATCCCGGCTGCGGGGGGCCAGCAGCTCGCCGCTGTCCACCAAGGCGATGGCCCGGCTGAGATCTCTGGCACTGGTGGTGTTGGTTCCGTCGAGATCCGGCAGCCAGTTGTTCACCACGGTGGAGGGCAGGTCTAGCTCCTGAAAGAGGGCGTTGATCGCATCCATTCCCCCTGCCCGGGCAATCATCAGGTTGGTGGCGGAGTTGTCGCTCACCCGGATCATTTCCGTGGCCACCTCATGGGTGGGGAAGCGGCTCCCCAGAGGCCGGGTGGCCATCCATCCGGCGCCTCCCCCCACCAGCTCCTTGGTGAGCGTGAGCGGCTCGTTCCACTGCAGTGTTCCCTGATCCAGCAGTTCCAGCACTGCGAGCAGGATTGGCGTCTTGATCGAGCTGGCGGCAGCCATCGGCCGTTCGGCCTGCATGGCCGCAAAGCGTCCGTCGTCGAGGATCAGCATGTAGGCGCTGGCCTGCAGATCGCTCTGTTGTGCGGCCAGCTCCAGCCAGCGCTCACTCAGCGCCCTGATTTCCTGCCTGGGGGCAAAGCGTGCCTGCTTCAGGCCCTTCGCCACCACAGAAGCAGTTTTCTTCCCTGTGGCGTTTTCAGTGCTGGGCGGCTCCACGGCGTCACCGAGCAGCGTGGTGATCAGGGCTTGATCGGCCAGCCAGCTGGGCAGGGCGATCTCCTGTTGCTGAACGCGGGGCGCCAACAGCCGCAGGCCGCTGCCGGTGAGCAGTCCAAGACCCACCCCCATCAACACCAGCCGCAGAATGAGCTGGGCCGGACCTTTCCAGCCGGCGGAGCGACGTGACGAACGACTGCTGCTCAACCTTTCAGCCGTGACTGTTCGGCAGAGATTAGGGGCGCTTGGCGCGGATGGCCCAGCGCAGTTGGCGCACCATTCCCCGCAGCAGAGCCACCTCTTCGGCGCGCACCGTGGCGCGTTGCAGCAGATCCCGCACCTTGGCCATGCGGGCTGAGGCGGTGTGCTCCAGCAGGAAACCGGCCTCCAGCAGCAGGTCAGTGGCGTCGTCAAGACAGGCTGAAAGCGCCTTGGCGGCTGCCGGGTCCGGCGATGGGGGCTCGATGCAGCGGGTTTCAGTGCTCCCGCTGTTGAGGCGGGCCAACTCATGCAGCGCCACCGCCACGGCGTGGGAGAGATTCAGCGAGGGATAAGCCTCCCCGCTCTGCAGGCAGAGAACCCTCTGGCAGAGCCGCAGCTCACTGTTGCTGAGGCCGCGGTCTTCCCGTCCAAACACCAAGGCCACGGGGGCGTCTGAGTTGAAGCTGCTGCCATCGCTGGCCAGCAACCAGCCCAGGGCCTGTTCGGGTGTTTGCAGGGGGATTTTGCCATGGTCCAGGCGTCCGCAACTGCCTACGGTGCGGCGGCAGTCATGGATGGCCGTCAGCAGGTCGGGAACCACCACGGCGCCCTGAAGCAGCGCCTGGCCGTGCACGGCCATCAGCATCGCCTCCTCGCTGAGGTGGTCACAGCGGGGGGCCACCAGCCGCAGCTCGTTCACCCCGAAATTGGCGCAGAGCCTGGCCACGCTTCCGATGTTCAGAGGGCCGGCCGGCTCCACCAGCACGACAACGGCATTCAAGGCAGCGGCTCAGCTGAGGGTGTGCAGGTAGGCCAGCAGGTCGGCCATCGATTGCGGTTCCATCTCAAAGCTCGGCATGGGGGGAGTCTCGCCACTGATGATCTGGTGCACCAGAACGGGGTCTTTGATCTGGTTGCTGACACCCTGAAGTTGAGGGCCCACCAACCCCTGGCCGGCCAGGCCGTGGCAGCCGGCGCAATTGATCCGGAACAGCTGGCCGCCGTGGTCCACGGCCCCCTGCAGCTCAAGGCTGGCCTTGATGTAGGGGTCCTGCTGGGCGCTGCTCAGAACCCAGAGCACCAGCACCACGCAGGCCGTGGCAGCCGACACCACCAGCGCGGCGATCAGGCCGCGACCCCGATCGCTCGAATCATTTGCATCAGCTGATGCCGATTCGGCCGCAATTCGTGACGGCTGGACCACAGACCTGGAGTTCCAATGAGAGAATTCTCCCTAATTCTGATTGCTGACGCGACGCGATGATCGAACCTCTGCTCTGCGGCATCGTTCTGGGTCTGATCCCCGTCACGCTGATGGGTCTGTTCGTGGCGGCATGGAACCAGTACCGCCGTGGTGGCAGCGCTCTGGGGGGCTGAGCAGCATCACGCTGCTGATGCCGTAGCGGCGTTGATCCACCACTGTCCAATCTGAGCCCGGTTCTGGGTTCAGGTTGGAGCGGTGTTCACACACCACCATAGAATCCTGGTGAAGCCAATTCCCCTCGGCGAGGGCGATCAGGCAGGGTTCGTAGAGGCCCTGGTCGTAGGGAGGGTCGAAATAGACGATGTCGAAGGGCTCCTGGCTCCAGCCCTTGCGCAGCCACGAGATCAGTTCCCGCCGTTCGGTGCGGATCTCCGGAGCCGGTGAACGGCTTGCAGCCACGGCACTGAGGTTGCTGCGGCTCACGCGGATGCACTGCGGGTCTTGATCAACGGCCACCACACGGCGCGCCCCCCGCTGTAGGGCTTCACAGCCCATCACGCCGCTGCCGCTGCAGAGGTCGAGCCAGCGGCAGTCCTGCAGGTGCGGCGCGAGGATGTTCATCACCGCTTCGCGCACCCTGGAGGTGGTGGGCCGAGCCGTGCGACCCCCGGGGCTCAGCAGCCGTCGCCCCCCGCTGAGGCGCAGTTGCCCGCCACCGCTCATGGGCAGGGTTCAGCCCCGTTGCGCAGCCAGGTCATCCAGCGTTTGAGCATCTCTTCTCCGGCATCGGACGACTTCTCCGGATGGAACTGGCAAGCGCCGACGCGGCCCCGCCAGACCACAGCGGTCACCTCCTGATCGCCGAAGGGAGCCGAGGCCTTGAGGTCATTCCGATCGCTGGGAACAGCGGCATAGCTGTGCACGAAATAGACCCACTCCGACGGGGCATCGTTGCTGAGCAGCGGGCAGGTGCCGTGATGCTTCAACGGAGCCCAGCCCATGTGGGGGATGCGTTCGCCGCTGTTGCTGGGCAGGCGGCTCACCAGTCCGCCCAAGAGCCCGAGGCCTGGATCGCTGCCTTCATCGCTGTGCTCGAACAGCAGTTGAAGGCCGAGGCAGATGCCGAGCAAAGGGCGATCCTCCTGGCCCCAGCGCAGCAGGTGGGGCACCAGTCCGGTGGCCCTGAGGTTGGCCATGGCCGGATCAAAGGCGCCGACACCGGGGAGGATCAGCGCATCGACGCCCTCCAGATCGTCGGCGTTATGGATCAAAGAGCAGCCCTGATCAAGCCGCTCGAGGCATTTCTCCACGGAATGGAGATTGCCCATGCCGTAATCGATTAACCCGAGATTCAGACTCAACCGGTCGATCCGTTCTGAAGACGGATTCAGAGGTACTTGGAAATGGTGCCTGACAGGGTTGCCTTGGGAACAGCGCCCACGACGGTGTCAACCTTCTGGCCGCCCTTGAACACCATCAGCGTCGGGATGCTGCGGATGCCGTACTGGCTGGCCACGTTGGGGTTTTCATCGGTGTTGAGCTTGAACACCTTGATCTGACCGTCAAATTCCTTGGCGATCTCTTCCACGATCGGAGCCACCATGCGGCAGGGTCCGCACCAGGGTGCCCAGAAGTCCACGAGAACCGGCACGTCGCTCTGGAGCACGTCCTGCTCGAAGGATGCGTCGGTGACAGCAGCAGCGCTGGACATATGAGCAGGTGAAATTAGAGAGAATTTAGCAACGGTTTCGAGCGAAAACACAGCTCTACCCTGCTGAGAAGGGAACTGTGACAGTCGCTCTCCACAAAGAGTGAAAGCCCGATCGCGCCGGGCCGGGGGGTGTGAGGAGTGTGTGGGCCGAAGCCCGCACACTTCCAATTTAGCCCTGCCTTACTTGCCCATTCCGAGGTGCTGGGCCTTTTGGTAGACCTTGCCTTCCGTCAGCAGGGAGGGGGCCACGACCACCTCCACCTGCTGCATCTCCTTGATGGTTTGGGCGCCCAGGGTGCCCATGGATGTCTTGAGGCAGCCCAGCAGGTTGTGGGTGCCGTCGTCCAATTTGGCCGGGCCACGCAGGATGCGTTCGATGCTGCCGGTGTTGCCCACATTGATGCGGGTGCCGCGGGGCAGCACCGGGCTCGGGGTGGCCATGCCCCAGTGGAAGCCCCGACCGGGAGCTTCCTCAGCACGGGCAATGGGGGAGCCGATCATCACGGCGTCAGCGCCACAGGCGATGCACTTGCAGATGTCACCGCCGGTGACGATGCCACCGTCGGCAACGATCGGCACGTAGCGACCGCTTTCCTTTTCGTAGTCGGCCCGGGCGGCAGCACAGTCGGCCACTGCGGTGGCCTGGGGAATGCCCACGCCGAGAACGCCACGGGAGGTGCAGGCGGCACCGGGGCCGATGCCCACCATCACGCCGGCGGCACCAGCCCGCATCAGCTGCAGGGCTACTTCGTATGTGACGCAGTTGCCGATCACCACGGGAACCCCCATGTCGCGGCACAGGGCTTCCAGATCCAGGGTCTCCTGGCCTGCAGGACCGGTGTGATCCGTCGAGACCACGGTGGCCTGCACGAAGAAGAGGTCGGCTCCGGCTTCGGCGATGGCCTTGCCGAAACGCATGGCGGCCACCGGAGTTCCACTGACGGCGGCAATGCCGCCCTGGGCCTTGATGTCCTGGATGCGTTTGCGGATCAGAGCCTCCTGAACCGGCTGGCTGTAGATCTCCTGCATCAGCGGGACGAATTCGTCCTTGCCGACGGCGGCGATGCGATCTAACACCTGGTTGGGGTCTTCGTAGCGGGTCTGAACACCCTCAAGGTTCAACACACCGAGGGCGCCCAGTTGGGACAAGCGAACGGCCATGCCCACGTCCACTACGCCGTCCATGGCGCTGGCGATGATCGGGATCTCGCGCTCGATGCCGCCCAGGGTCCAACGGGTATCGGTGACCTCGGGGTCCACCGTGCGACCCCCAGGCACCAGGGCGATTTCGTCGATTCCGTAGGCCCGGCGAACGGTCTTGGAGCGTCCGAGCTGAATGTCCACCGCGCGACTTCAATAAAGTTCAGATCAAGCTACCAATCGGGATGATCTGCTCAGCTTGACCGGGTCAGCTCGATCGGCCGGTCACGCGGGTCCAGGTGGAGCGGGCGCCCTTGATGAAGTTGTCCCGATCGCTGTTGCGGATCAGGTTGCGCAGGGCGAAGTTCACCAGCCAGATCACGCCGGCCAGCTCCAGCAGGCCTGGCACCAGAGGGATGCTGTTGATGGTGCTGAGCACGCCGGAGTAAACCGTCGCCACCAGGCTGAACACGATCAGGCCGCCCACAACCCGCAGCGGCAGCTGGGCTTTGGTCCAGAGCTCAGCCAGATCGTTCTGCTCAAGCCAATCCTTCACCTTGCCCACCAGCAGCTCCCATTCGCCGCCATCACCATCGGAGCTCTCCTGAGCAGGGATCGACACGGTGGAAGCAATCACCGGGTCTGGTGTTGGAGCGGGGGTCGGTGCCGGAGTGGGCGCCGGTATTGGGGCTGGCGTGGGTGCCGGAGTCGGCTCAGGTTCCTGTGTTGCGGCGGGCGTGGGCTCCGGTGTGGGGCTGGGGTCGCTGCCTGGGGTTTCGGCTTCAGGGCGCGGCTCGTCGACAGGACCCATCACGTCAGTGGAAAGCGTTCGGCACTTTATCCGGATTTTTCTGTTGCTTCCACTGTCCGAGATAGACTGACAGAGGACGTCTGATGCACGTATGACGGATTCTGTGGGGCCTGGCGGCGGCGGTCCCGGCGATTCCGACGATCGGATCATTCAGACGGACCTGCGCAACGAGATGTCGCGCTCCTACCTGGAGTACGCGATGAGTGTGATCGTGGGTCGGGCCCTGCCCGATGCCCGCGATGGCCTCAAGCCGGTGCATCGCCGGATCCTCTACGCGATGTACGAGCTGGGCCTCACCAGCGACAGGCCCTACCGCAAGTGCGCCCGTGTGGTGGGCGAAGTGCTCGGCAAATATCACCCCCACGGCGACACCGCCGTGTACGACGCCCTGGTGCGCATGGCACAGGACTTCTCTATGTCGATGCCCCTGATCGATGGGCACGGCAACTTCGGTTCGGTGGACAACGACCCACCGGCGGCCATGCGATACACCGAATCGCGGTTGCAGGCGCTCACCACCGACAGCCTCCTGGAGGACATCGAGGCGGAGACCGTTGATTTCGCCGACAACTTCGATGGCTCCCAGCAGGAGCCCACGGTGCTGCCGGCGCGGATCCCGCAGCTGCTGCTGAATGGTTCGGCGGGCATCGCCGTGGGGATGGCGACAAACATCCCGCCCCACAACCTCAATGAACTGATTGATGGCTTGCTCGCGTTGATCGCGAACCCGGAGATCACCGATCAGGAGTTGATCCAGCTGATCCCCGGACCGGACTTCCCCACCGGCGGTCAGATCCTGGGGCGCGAAGGCATCCGCGAGACCTACCTGGGCGGCCGCGGCTCGGTGACCATGCGCGGCGTAGCCAACATCGAAACGATCGAGGCCCCCGGGCGCCCCGATCGCGATGCGGTGATCATCACCGAGTTGCCGTATCAGACCAACAAGGCGGCGCTGATCGAGCGCATCGCTGAGCTGGTCAACGACAAGAAGCTCGAGGGCATCTCCGACATCCGCGACGAAAGCGACCGCGATGGCATGCGGATCGTTGTGGAGCTGCGCCGCGACGCCTACCCGCAGGTGGTACTGAACAACCTGTTCAAGCTCACTCCGCTGCAGAGCAACTTCAGTGCCTACATGCTGGCGCTGGTGAACGGTGAGCCGATCCTGCTCACCCTGCGCAAGATGCTCGAGGTGTTCCTCGACTTCCGGGTCGAGACGATCGAGCGCCGCACCCGCTACCTGTTGCGCAAGGCCGAAGAGCGCGACCACATCCTGCTGGGCCTGCTGCTGGCCCTCGATCAGCTCGATCCGATCATTGCCTTGATCCGGGCTGCACCCGACACGGCCACGGCACGGCAACAGCTGCAGGATCGCCATGGCCTGTCCGACATCCAGGCCGACGCCATCCTGCAGATGCAGCTGCGTCGTCTCACCGCGCTTGAGGCCGACAAGATCCGGCTCGAGCATGAGGACCTCGTCACCAAGATCGCCGATTACAAGGACATTCTTGGCCGGCGTGAGCGGGTGTTCGGGATCATCCAGGACGAGCTCGGCCAGCTGCGGGAGCGCTATCCGACGCCGCGCCGCACCGAAATCCTCGACCTCGGCGGTGGCCTGTCTGACATCGACCTGATCGCCAACGAGCGTTCGGTGGTGCTGCTCACCGAGACCGGCTACCTCAAGCGGATGCCGGTGAATGAATTTGAAGCCACTAGCCGCGGCACTCGCGGCAAGGCGGGCACCCGCAGCCAGGGTGAAGATGCGGTGAAGCTGTTCATCAGCTGCAACGACCACGACACCTTGGTGCTGTTCAGCGACCGTGGTGTGTCGTACGCCCTGCCCGCCTACCGCGTGCCCCAGTGCAGCCGTGCGGCCAAGGGAACACCGGTGGTGCAGCTGCTGCCGATCCCCCGGGAAGAAGCGATCACCACGTTGATTCCGGTGTCGGAATTCAGCGACGACACCGACTTGGTGATGCTCACCCGCGGTGGCTTCATCAAGCGCACCCGCCTTTCGGCCTTCAGCAACATCCGCTCCAATGGCCTGATCGCCATCAACCTGGAGGAGGGCGATGCCCTCACTTGGGTGCGTCTGGCTGTGCCCGGCGACAGCGTTTTGATCGGCTCCAAAGCCGGGATGACCATCCACTTCCGCCTCAGTGATGAGGAATTGCGGCCCCTGGGGCGTACGGCCCGCGGCGTGCGGTCGATGAACCTGCGCGAGGGCGATGCCCTGGTGAGCATGGATGTGCTGCCGGTGGAACTCGCCGATCAGGTGGCCGCCAGCGCAGACGATGAAGAGGATGCCGCCAGCGAGGGCCCCTGGGTGCTCGTGGCGTCGGCTTCGGGTCTGGGCAAGCGGGTGCCGGTGACGCAATTCCGCCTGCAGAAGCGGGCCGGCATGGGTCTTCGGGCGATGAAGTTCCGCACGGATTCCGACGAGCTGGTGGGGCTGAGTGTGCTCGGTGCCGGTGAAGAGCTGCTGCTGGTGAGCGAGAAAGGGGTGATCGTGCGCACCAGCGCCGATGCCATCCCTCAGCAATCCCGTGCTGCCACAGGGGTGCGTCTGCAGAAGCTCGACAAGGGTGACCGGCTGTTGAAGGTGGTGCTGGTGCCGCCGGAAGCGGAAGACGACTCCGCTGACGACACGTCGAACGACAGCGAATCGAGTGACACCGAAGCGTCTAACACTGAAAGCAGCGCGCAGGACGGCTGACCTTGGCTGAGCCGGTGGATGTGCTGGTGCTGGGGGGCGGTCCTGCTGCCCTCTGCATCGCTTCGGAACTGAACCAACGGGGTGTGGTTATTGCTGGCATCGCTCCCGACCCGGTCGACGATCCCTGGCCGAACACCTACGGCATCTGGGCCGATGAACTCAAAGCGGTGGGGCTTGAGCAGCTGCTGGAGCACCGCTGGAGCGACACCGTCAGTTATTTCGGCGAAGGCGGCTCAACGGCTCAAGATCAGAGCCATGCCCACGGGATCGACTACGGCCTGTTCGATCGGGCGGCCCTGCAGCGCCATTGGCTGGAGCGGGCTGAGGGTGTGGTCTTTCATCAAGACACCGTTGAGCGGGTGGATGTGAAGGGTGCAACCACCAGCGTCAGCTGCGCATCGGGAACCACGTTGCAGGCGCGCTTGGTGATCGATGCCTCCGGCTCGCGCACACCCCACATTCGCCGCCCGGATCAGGGACCGGTGGCGGGCCAGGCGGCCTATGGCGTGGTGGGGCGTTTCTCCAAGCCGCCGATTGAGCCAGGCCGGTTTGTGTTGATGGACTATCGCTGCGATCACCTCAGTGAGGAGCAGCGCAGCGAACCGCCCACGTTTTTGTATGCGATGGATCTGGGCGATGGGGTGTTCTTCGTGGAAGAAACCTCACTCGCCTTGGCACCGGGTGTTCCCTACGACGCGCTCAAGCAACGGCTCCAGCAGCGCCTGGATCGGCGCGGCGTGGAGATCACTGAGGTGATTCACGAGGAGTTCTGCCTCTTCCCGATGAACCTGCCGCTGCCGGATCGCAATCAGCCGGTGTTGGCCTTTGGCGGTGCGGCGAGCATGGTGCATCCGGCCTCGGGCTACATGGTGGGATCGCTGCTGCGGCGGGGTCCGGATCTGGCTGATGCTGTTGCCGAAGCCATCGCCAATCCAAGCTTTGGTTCAGCGGCAATGGCGCAACGGGGTTGGCAAGCGCTATGGCCGATCGAATTGGTGCTGCGCCATCAGCTCTATCAATTCGGTTTGGGTCGGCTCATGGGCTTCAACGAAGCGTTGTTGCGCACCCACTTCGACACCTTTTTCTCATTGCCGCAGGAGGAGTGGTTTGGCTTCCTCACCAACACCCTGCCCTTACCGCGCTTGATGGGCGTGATGCTGCGTTTGTTCGCCCTTTCGCCCTGGGAGTTGCGGCGAGGGCTGGTGCTTGGGGCAGCGAAGGATCAGGCGCCGCGGTTTTGAGATCGGTTCAAGAAAGATCCGATCCCCCAGTCAAGGGAGTTCTGAGCATCCACGCCTCCCTCAGATGAGGGAGGCGTTTGTTTATGAGTTGGGTGCAGAAGGCTGTGCCTTGGGCTGCAACGGAGCCCAGTCCAGCGGCTGAATCAGCGGGAACAGGCGGTCGTCCGTCTGCACCTCCTCGAGCCAGCCCTCCGGCAGCTCGGTGGTGCCATCGATCGCCTGCATCAGTTGCCAAAAGCGGCCCAGGTGGCGTTGCACCCGTTCTTTGGCCAGTTCGGTGGTGGTGCCGGCTCGGAGGATGAAGCTCCAATCCGACGACTGCGCCAGCAACAGTTCCCGAGCCGCTTGCTGCAGCCACTGCATCGCCTGCTCGCTGCCCACGCCGCGGCTGCAGCGCTGCACCATCGCGGCACTGGCCTTTTCCCACTCCGGGATGATCCAGGCGTTGCTGTCGTTCAGCCAGTAGTCGTGATAGCCCCCTTGCCCCCAGCTGGAGGGGCAGGGATCGCAGAGCTGAAGCTGGCCAACGCTGTTCAGCACATCGCGCAGTCGGGTGAAGGCCACCCCTTCCTGAGGAGCTTGCCGGAACAGCTGGCTGAGAAAAGCCGGGCCTTCAAACCACCAGTGGCCAAACAGTTCGGCATCGAAGGGGGCTACCAGCAGTGGAGAGACGTCCATGGCAGCGCTGAGCTGATCCAACTGCCGCCGGCGTCCCTGCAGGTAATCGGCGGCGTGCTCTTTCACCCGTTCCGCCGCCACCCCAGGTTCGTAGGGGCGTTTGCGGTCCAACGGAGCGCTGTGGTCGGTGACCCGATGCAGTTTCAGGCCAAGCGGTCGCGGCTGGTCGAGCCCCAGGGGTTTGAGCTCCTCGATCGGCAGGTCCCAACCCAGATCCCGATGGAACTCCCGGTAGTGGGGATCGCCGGGGTAGCCGTCCTTGGCCGACCAAACCGGCAGCGTGGCGTCACTGTCGCGCCCGAAAAAGGCCACCCCATTGCGGCTGCAGATCGGTGCGTACACCCCATAGCGGGGTCTGGGCCTGCCGTGCAGCAACCCATGCCCGTCCAGCACGGCGTAGCGCAGCCCTGCATCGCGCATCCAGCGATCCAGGCCCTCGTAATAGGCGCATTCCGGCAACCAGATCCCCAAGGGGCGTTCGCCCACGAGGCGTTGGTGTTCCCGCACCGCCGTGCGCAGTTGCCCGCGCACCGCTTCCGGGTGATGGCGCAGCAGGGGCAAATAGCCGTGGGTGGCGCCGCAGGTGAGCAGGTCCACCACCCCCTGGTGCTGCAGAGCAGCGAAGCGCTGGATCAGATCGCCGTCGCAGCTCTGCCAGCCCCGCCGGTGCCGCTCGATCGTGGCCGCCAGGTGTTCGGCGCCTGCGCGCAGGGATGGGTCGGCCTTCGGCAGCAGATCAAGCCTTTCCTTCAGCCAGTCGGGGAAGCGCTGCTTGAGGTCTTGATCGCTCAGCAGAGAAAGCAGCGTCGGCGACAAGCCGATGGTGAGCTTGGGCTGCTGGTGGGGGTCGGCGCTGGCCCGCTCCAGCGTTTCCAGCAGCGGCAGATAACACTCGATCAGGGCCTGGAAAAACCAGTCCTCCTCCAGGGAGCCAGGTTGTGCCGACCGCACGTAGGGCAGATGGGCATGCAACACCAGGGCGACAGCGCCTTTGGTCACGAACAAGCCCAAACGGTGGCTGAATTTAATCCGATTCCCCCTCGGGGGCTGAACTAAGATGGGTTAACTCATAGTCATTCCGACTAAGACCTCCGCTGGAGCCCCTTCCATGGCCAAGGACCCCGGTCGCGTCCTGATTTTCGACACCACCCTGCGGGATGGTGAGCAGTCGCCCGGGGCGAGCCTCAACCTGGAGGAAAAGCTGGCCATCGCACAGCAGCTGGCGCGGCTCGGTGTGGATGTGATCGAGGCGGGGTTCCCCTTCGCCAGCCCTGGGGATTTCGCCGCCGTGCAGCGGATCGCCCAGCAGGTGGGTGGCGACAACGGCCCGATCATCTGCGGCCTGGCCCGTGCCTCGCGGGCCGACATCAAAGCCTGTGCCGATGCCGTGGCGCCGGCACCGCGCCGCCGCATTCACACCTTCATCGCCACCAGCGACATTCACCTCGAGCACAAGCTGCGCAAGAGCCGTGCCGATGTGCTCGGCATCGTCCCCGAGATGGTGAGCTATGCCCGCTCGTTGGTGGAGGACGTTGAGTTCTCCTGTGAAGACGCCGGCCGCAGCGATCCGGAGTTCCTTTACGAGGTGATTGAGTCGGCGATTGCCGCCGGTGCCACCACGATCAACATCCCCGACACCGTCGGCTACACCACCCCGTCGGAATTTGGTGCCCTGATCGCGGGCATCAACCAGCACGTGCCAAACATCGGTGAGGCCGTGATCTCGGTGCATGGCCACAACGACCTCGGCCTGGCCGTGGCAAATTTCCTCGAGGCGGTGAAGAACGGCGCCCGTCAGCTCGAATGCACGATCAATGGCATTGGCGAGCGGGCCGGCAATGCCTCCCTCGAGGAGTTGGTGATGGCGTTGCATGTGCGGCGGCGTTACTACAACCCCTTCATTGGCCGGGAGGAAGACAGCCCCACGCCGCTGACGGCCGTGCGCACCGAAGAGATCACCAAGACCTCACGGCTGGTCTCCAATCTCACCGGCATGGTGGTGCAGCCCAACAAGGCCATCGTTGGTGCCAATGCCTTCGCCCATGAATCCGGCATCCACCAGGACGGCGTTCTCAAGAACCGGCTTACCTACGAAATCATCGACGCCCAGACCGTGGGCCTGTCCGACAACCGCATCTCCCTTGGCAAGCTGAGCGGCCGCAGTGCCGTTCGCGCCCGTCTGGAGGAGCTGGGTTACGACCTCACCCGTGAGGATCTCGATGAGGCCTTTGCCCGCTTCAAGGAACTCGCCGATCGCAAGCGCGAGATCACCGACCGTGATCTGGAGGCGATCGTCAGCGAACAGGTGCAGCAGCCGGAAGCCCGCTTCCAGCTCAAGCTGGTGCAGGTCAGCTGCGGCAGCAGCCTGCGCCCCACCGCCACCGTCACCCTTTCGGATGAAGAGGGCAGTGAAACCACGGGCTCGGCAGTGGGCACCGGTCCGGTGGATGCCGTCTGCCGTGCCCTGAATGATCTGGCGGGTGTGCCCAATGAATTGATCGAGTTCTCGGTCAAGTCGGTCACCGAGGGCATCGATGCCATGGGTGATGTGACCATTCGCCTGCGCCGCAACGGTGCGCTTTATTCCGGTCACGCTGCAGACACCGATGTGGTGGTGGCGGCGGCAATGGCCTTCGTGAACGCCCTCAATCGCCTGGTGGCCGGAGAGGAGCGCCAGTCATTGCATCCGCAGAAGGATCCTGTTGTCCTGGAGACCCGACCGACGCTCTAGAGCCGACGCCATGCGCACCTCCACCGCCCGGGTTGTTCAGCTGGTGCTGCTGATTCTTCTGGCGCTGTTGGTGCTCACCCCGTTGCTCTGGTTGGTGAGCACCTCGCTCAAGGGTCCGGCGGAAGACATCTTCAGCAGTCCGCCGGCGTTGCTGCCCGCCCAGCCGAGCATCGAGGCCTACGTGCGGCTGTTTCAGGACAATCCCCTCACCACCTATCTGCTCAACAGCACCGTGGTGAGTGGCCTGGCGGTGCTGGCCAACCTGCTGTTCTGCTCCCTGGCCGCCTACCCCTTGGCCCGGCTGCGCTTCGCCGGCCGGGGCCTGGTGCTGGGGTTGGTGGTGGCCACGATCCTGATCCCGTTTCAGGTGGTGATGATTCCGCTGTATCTGCTGATGGTGCAGCTGGGCCTGCGCAACACCCTGCTGGCCCTGGTGATTCCGCAAGCCGCCACCGCCTTTGGTCTTTATCTGCTGCGCCAGAGCTTTCTGGGTGTCCCCAAGGAGCTGGAGGAGGCGGCACGCATCGATGGCTGCAGCCGGCTGGGGGAATGGTGGAACGTGATGATTCCTGCCGCCAAAGCCGATCTCATCACCCTGGCGATGTTCGTGTTCATCGGCACCTGGAGTGATTTCCTCTGGCCGCTGGTGATCCTCGATGACCCGTCCCTCTACACCTTGCCTCTGGGGTTGCAGCAGCTCTCCAGCAGCTTTTCGCTCGATTGGCGGATCGTTGCCGCCGGCTCGGTGGTCTCAATCCTGCCGGTGCTGGTCTTGTTCGTGCTCTTGCAGCGCTTCATACTTCCCAACGCCAGCGGGGATGCGGTGAAGGGATGAAGCGGCCGAGGTGCGCATGGCCGAGAAGGCATCCATGCGTTCCTGCATCACACCCATCTGTTGGCTGAGCAGCTCACTGTGGGCGCGGTTCGGTGTGCGCTCCTCCAGTTGATCGATCCGCTCCTGCAGCGCATGGATGCGTTGGTTGTGCTGCCGCAAACCCTGCAGCAGGGTCACCACCAGCACACTCACCAGTGCCAGGCTGCAGCAGCTGATCAGTTTCAACAGCATGCAACCTCCCCACTTGGGCCGATGCTGACTTGAGTGGGAGCACGCAACAAGTGGTGCAGGGATGTCTCTCGAGGATCTGGATCGGTTTCTCACACTTCGCGACAGCGACCCTGATCTGGCCAAGGCCCTCGCGCAGCCCATGGATCTTGAGCGGTTTCTCGGGCTCGCAGCCGAGCACGGCTTTGCCCTGAGTGAGGCGGATGTCTTCGCGGCACAGCAGCGTGAACACCATGCGCGAACGGCAGCTGAGCTTCAGCAGGATCAAGCCGCCGAATCACGCCGCCTGCGCAATTTCATCCACGGCTGATCACCACCACGTTTCAGTTCACAGATCAGTTCACGCAACCTGTCACTGATCCAGCTTCACCACGTCCGGTGTTTCCCCGAGCACTTTGCCGATCGAAAGGGCGTGGTTCACGGCACTATCGTGGCTGTGAAAGATCCAGGCTTTGTCGAGGGATGTTTGGCTCTCGATGCGTTGGTCCACGGCATTGATGCCGAGGTAGCCGCCCTCCGAGCAGGGCCGCAGCACATAGCGTTCGGCGTACTTGCTGAGCATCGGCTGAGCGGGCTATTTCTTCTCGCTAGCGATGCGGTTGCGCGGCTTTCGTCGTTCTGCGGAATTGCTTTCACTTTTCTTCTTTGAGGGTTAAGAGGGTTTGTTGTTGCCAGCCCAACCCCATCGGTGCAGCGAAGCGGCTTTGATGCCCGCCCTCCCGGAACCAGGGGGTGCTGAGGGCCTCGATCTCCACTTCGTCCGGGTTGAGCGACCAGGTGTCCTGCAGGTAGCGGCGCAGCTGCTCCGGCTCGGGCGGATGGGGTTGTTGCCAGTGCACCACGGCCAACTGCCCCGGCCGTGAGCGGAGAATCGCCAGGCGGTGATTCGGATCACCATCGTTGGCTGGCTGAATCGATTCCTCCAGCCGCTCATCGCAGACGTAGAGCCGCAGAGGAGCACTGCCATCGGCCTGGGGAAGTGGATATTTGTTGAGATACAGGGCCCGTGCTTTTTGAAACGCTGCCCCCGGAGCCTTCACAATCAAGGCGTTGTAGGCCTGCTGCAGCTGTTCACTCATGCCCTTTGCGTCCCGTTGCTGGCTCCAGTGTGGGAATGCCATCGGGTCAGGACCATGGGAAGATGGTGACACTTCCGGGATTGGACTGCGATGGCCAAGCATCGCTCCCGCTACCGGTTGGTTGGCCTCGACGGTCAGCCGCATCCGGTGCTCGACGCCCCTTACGACACGTTGGAACTGGCCCTCGCTGATGCCAGCGATTGGTGCACGGGACAAGGGTCCCGCTGTCCCATGGGTCAGCAGGGCATTGCGGTTGAAGTGCGAACCGACAGCGGCAGTTGGCGCACCATCGACTACCCCGTCAGTTGCTTGAGCCGATCCAGTGCGATGGCGGGCTGATGTGGGTCAGTGTTGATCTTTGCGTGGTGCCGATCGGTGTGGGCGTCAGCCTTTCGCCCTACATCGCCGCCTGTGAGCGGGTGATCGCCGCCACGGGCCTGACCCACCAGCTGGGTCCCAATGGCACAGCGATCGAAGGCCCATGGGACGAGGTGATGGACTGTGTGCGCGCGTGTCATGCCGAGTTGCACGGCATGGGAGCCCCGCGTCTTTACACAACGCTCAAGCTCAACACCCGCACCGATCGGCAGCAGTCGTTTGCTGAGAAGGTCACGTCCGTGGAGCAGCTGCTTGACGACTGAAAATCTGTAGAACTTCGGTGGGAATCAAGCCGGCTTGAGCCGATCTTGAGACCAATGAGATTGTTCTGTGGTCCCTGGCTTGATGGGTCGCCGTTTCAGGGCTGCGCTGTTGGTTCTGCTGGTGTTGCAGCTCACGGGCAGTGCTGTTCAAGCCTCAACCTGGGATCGCATCGCCAGTTACCTGCGGCTGCTGCAGCGGGCGGGCGTGAAGACCCTGGTGGCACCCGACTGCTCTTTGGGCTTGCTTGGGGCCTTCCATGAGGGCAAGCAGGCCCTGTTGATGTGCGGCAACAACCTGCCTGACGATCCCGCCGTGGTTTGGGTGGTGCTGGCCCATGAATCAGCCCATGTGATGCAGTCGTGCCATGGCGGCAACCTGATGCCGGCGGCCTTGCTCAGCCGTGAGGTGGAGCTGGCCCGCCAGCAGGAGCCCAATCCTTTTCACGAGTTGCAGCTCTATCACTCCAGCCAGCATCACGTTGAGGCGGAAGCCCGGCTGATTCAGGCCCTGCCCGCGGAGCAGGTGGTGGCCTTGTTTGAAAAACACTGCGCCCATCGGCTTTCCCCTTGAAGCTGCTGATCCGGGACCCGTGGCTGATGGCGGTCGACAAGCCCGCCGGCCTGCTGAGTCAACCGGGCCTGGGGCCCGAGCAAAGCGATTCCGTGATCACCCGCCTGCAGCAGCAGGACCAAAGCCTGCGCCTGGTTCACCGCCTGGACCGCGACACCTCGGGGGTGCTGCTCTTGGCCCGAAGCGCTGACGCCCTGCGGCGCCTGAGTGCCCTGTTTGCTGAACGCCGGATCAACAAGCTGTATCAGGCGGATGTGGAGGGGGAACTCCATGGTTGCGGTTGCATCGCCAGCCCTTTGGCGCGCCTGTCGCGCCAACCGCCGCGCTACGGCAGCCACCCTGAGGGACGTCTGGCACTAACGATCTGGAGGGTTCACACCGCTGGTGCCCACAGCACGCGGCTCTGGCTGCGTCCGCTCACGGGGCGCTCCCATCAGCTGCGGGCCCATCTGGCCGAACGGGGTCACCCCATCGTGGGCGATCCCATCTATGGGGATGCCGGCCGTTCCTGCCGCTTGCATCTGCATGCCCAGGCTCTGAGCTTTCGCCATCCCTTCACCCAGCAACGCGTCCGTTTGATCGCGCAGGAGGTTCCCTTTGCCACTGAGTGTTGAACTCGTGAGTGCTGAACGTGGACGCTGCGGTCAGCGTCGGGCGGGGATTGGATAGGGGATGCGGCGGTGGCGCATCCGCCGCCACACCTGCACGAAGGCACGAATCACCAGTTCCACTTCGCTGCGGTTGAGGCTGCTTTTGCGCAGTTGTCCATCCCGCTGCCGCGCTTCCACAATCCGCCGCACCGTGTCCACCGCCTGGGCATCGGAGGTGTCGGGGGGGAGTGATCGAAGCGCCGCCTCACATCCGTCGGCCAGCATCAGGATCGCCGTTTCTTTGGAGCGGGGTGCCGGGCCCCGGTAACGGAAGCGGCGCTCCTCAACGGCTCCGCCGCGCTCCTGGGCCTTGTGGAAAAAGTAGCCCATTTTCAAGGTGCCCTGGTGCTCAGGGATGAAATCGGCGATGGGCCGGGGCAGGCGGTGGCGTCGCGCCAGCTTCAGACCCTCATCCACATGGGCTTGAAGCACTGCCGCACTCGCCTGGGGGTCATCCAGCGCGTCGTGGGGATTGGGGCCGTCCTTCTGGTTCTCAATGAACCAGCCCGGTGCATGCAGCTTGCCCACGTCGTGGTACAGCGAGCCGGTCCGGATTAGATCCACATCCGCACCAATTGCCCGCGCCCCTTCCTCCGCCAGGCCGCAGATCATCAGGGTGTGTTCAAAGGTTCCCGGGGCCTCGCAGGAGAGGCGGCGCAGCAGGGGGCGCTCCTGATCAGCCAGTTCCAGCAGCCGCGCCCGGGTGAGTAGGCCAAAGGAGCCCTCGAGCATCGGGATCAGCAGCAGGCTGAACATCAGCAGAACACCGAGCACAAAGGAATCGGTGGCCAGTTCATCCAGGCTTGGGTTCAGATTTCCCCAGAGCCGCAGGCCGGTGATCGGTTGCAGCTGCAGCAGCAGCCACTGCCCCACGAAGGCGCCAATCGGCAGCAGCACCGTGAGTTGCAGCAACTGGCTGCGGCTGCGCTGACGACCTGCGATCAAGGCCCCAGCGGCGGCCACCGTTGCCGCCACGATCAGGCGACCGTCCCCCAAACCCTGGACGGGTTCTGGCCAGAGCAGAGCGGCCACCCCCATCCAGACCAAGCCGCAGCCGGTGCCGAGGCCTTCCGCCAGCACCAGGGTGGGTGCCACCAGCACGGCCAGAGGGCTCACGGAGCTTTTGAACCAGAGCTTGGCTCCCTGCACCAGCAGCAGCAGGCCCACCGCCAGCAGCGCGTGGCGCACCTCCAGGCCAGGCCGTTCACGCCGCATCACCAGCAGCATCAGGGCGCAGGCTGCAGCGGCTTCAACGAACCGTTGGAACCAGATCAACGGTTGGGGTTCGCGGCGCACGCGGCCGAAATAATCCAGCACGTCGTAGGCCTGGGGACTGATCAGCTCACCCTTGCGGGTGATCAGATCCCCCTTGCGCACCTCGATGGTGGGGATGGCCTGTTTGGTCAGCTGTTCCTCGATCAGCTGTTTGCTCAGGTTCGGGTCTGTGCGCAGGTTGGTGCTGCCGCGCATGGCGCTGGTGAGCACCTTGCCGGCCAGGGTGCGCGCCGCCTCTGGCTGCAGGGCAACCGCCTTGAGTTGCTGGTCGGCGGCCTTGCGCAATTGCTCAATGGCCAGGTTGCTCACAAGCCCTTGGCTGAGCATGCGATCAGCGGTGCTGCGCACCGCTTTATCCCAGGCCAGATGCTCCCATTCGCTGCGTCGTTCCAGCCACCTTTTCTCTTGATCAGACAGGTTCACCGGCCCGATCCGGTCTCCGGATCCGGTGTTGGTGACCTCCTGCAGTTGCAGCAGTTGTTGCTCGAGCCGTTGTTTGAGTGCTTGGGTCTGCTCCTGATCGATCACCTGCACCACCGATCGAGCCACCAGCGAGGCCCGCTGCTGCTCGAGGGCGGTGCTGTCCTGCACCAGGGCATCCTTTGGAGCGATGGCTTCAAACGGGGCCACTGATCCGGGTTGAAGTTTTGGCTTGATCAGCCAGGGCAGGCTTGAGGCTGCGGCCACGGAAAGGCACAGCAGCAGCACAACAAAGGTTTGCAGTCGCGTCCAGCGCAGAAGGCGTCGCCCTGGGCCTTCGAGCCGCACCCAGTTCCGCCAAAGGCTGCTCAGCCGTGGAACACGAACCAAAATGACCCTGTAGCGGCTTAACGCTAGCTCTCCTCAGAGGGCATGCTGTAGGGAGTGCATGGGAATGCCATGGCCCTGCGTTTGGACGGCAAGGTGCTGGCAAGGGATGTGGAGCATCGTCTTCAAACCCTGATCGAACGGCGTCTGGCTGAGGCGGGGCGACCGCCGGGCTTGGCGGTGCTGCGGGTTGGTGATGATCCCGCCAGCGCCGTCTACGTCGCCAACAAGGAAAAAGCCTGTGCTCGGATCGGGGTGGCCAGCTTTGGTGATCACCTCCCCGGCGACACGCCTCCAGCGCAGGTGCTTCAGACGATTGAACAGCTGAATGCCAACCCTGCAGTGGACGGGATCCTCCTGCAGCTGCCTCTTCCTGCTGGCCTCGATGAGGGGCCGCTGCTGATGGCCATTGATCCTGAAAAGGATGCTGATGGTCTGCACACCCTCAATCTCGGACGGCTGCTCAAGGGGGAGCCGGGTCCGCGCAGCTGCACCCCCGCCGGGGTGATGGCGATGCTGCGCAGCAATGGCATCGATCCTGCGGGCAAGCGCGCCGTGGTGATCGGACGCAGCATTCTCGTGGGGCAGCCGATGGCCTTGATGCTGCAGGCCGCCAACGCCACCGTCACCATCGCCCACTCCCGCACGGCCGATCTGGCGGCCCACACCCGCGAAGCCGACATCCTCGTGGTGGCAGCAGGCCGTCCTGAGTTCATCGGGGCCGAGCACGTGCGGCCGGGAGCTGCGGTGGTGGATGTGGGCATCCACCGCAAGCCGGAAGGCGGCCTGTGCGGGGATGTTCGTGCGGCTGAAGTCGAGTCGATCGCTGCTGCGCTCTCGCCCGTCCCCGGCGGTGTGGGACCGATGACGGTGACGATGCTTCTGGTGAACACCGTTGTGGCTTGGTGCAGACGCCACAACCTTGACCATGATTTGGACGATCTCGTGCCCTGATCGGTTCCATGGCGCTGCACTAGCTGTTCCCCACCCCCGTTCTGCAGGTGGACCTTGAGCCGGATGCCGCCACAGCCGCAGCCATGCAGCAGCAGCTGGAGCAGTTCGATGCCCAGGTGTATCAGCACCCTGAGTTCAGCGATCGCAATAACCTCACCGGAGATCTGCTGGGCCATGCCGGCCTGGATCAGTTGCATCGCATGGATGCGTTCCAGTGGCTGAACGGGCAGTTGGCTGAGCACGTTTCGGCCTACCTCCGTGCGCTGTTGGGCCCGGAGCACGGTCTTGTGGCCCACATCCAGAAGGCCTGGCCTGTGGTGTGTGCGAGGAATGGCGGAACGGTGGATCTGCACAGCCACCGCAACGCCCAGTTGAGCGCGGTGTTCTACGTGTTGACGGATCCTGCGAACGAGAGTGGGGAGCTGGAATTTGAGGCGCCCGACGATTACTTCAGCCATGTGATGGCGATTCCCTACCGCGATGCGGCGGTTTCCGGTGGGGTGTTTGCGCCGTTACTCCACCGTCTTCTGCTGTTCCCTTCGGACCTGCGCCATCGGGTGCTCCTCTATGAGGGAAGCAGCCCCCGCTACTCGGTGTCCTACGACCTGGCCATCATCACGGCGCCGGGCAAGGGACGCGAGATGCGAACACCCCATCCGATGGATTGGGTTCCCCTCGGCAGCTAAGGGCTCGGCCTGAGAGAATCCCGCCAGCCAGGGTCCACCCATGAGCGCCGAGTTCGATTTCAAGGCCTATCTCGGCAAGGCCAAAGAGCGGGTGGAAGCGGCCCTCGATGGATCGCTCGGTCCGGAGCGGCCGGAGTCCCTCAGGGAAGCGATGCGCTATTCGCTGCTTGCCGGTGGCAAGCGCCTGCGCCCGATTCTCTGCCTTGCCGCCTGCGAGCTGGCGGGCGGGGAAGCGACGCAGGCCCTGCCCACGGCGGTGGCGCTGGAAATGATCCACACCATGTCGTTGATCCATGACGACCTGCCGGCCATGGATGACGACGACCTGCGCCGTGGTCGTCCCACCAACCACAAGGTGTACGGCGAAGCCGTGGCCATCCTTGCCGGTGATGCCCTGTTGACCCGCGCCTTCGAAATGGTGGCGCTGCGCAGTCCGGATGTGCCGGCTGAGCGTCTGCTCAAGGTGGTGGGAGAACTGTCGTTGGTGGCCGGCGCCCCTGGCCTGGTGGGCGGCCAGGTGGTGGATCTGGAAAGCGAAGGCAAGGAGGTGGATCTTGAAACCCTCGAATACATCCACCTCCACAAAACCGGAGCCCTGTTGAGTGCCTGTGTGATCACCGGGGCGATGATCGGCGGCGCCGATGAGGCGCTGATCAAGGCCCTGCGCACCTACGCCAGGGGGATCGGCCTCGCCTTCCAGATCATCGACGACATCCTCGATATCACCGCCAGCAGCGAGGTGCTCGGCAAAACCGCCGGCAAGGACCTCATCGCCGACAAGACCACCTATCCCAAGCTTCTCGGGCTCGACGAGTCCCGCCGTCGGGCCGATGCGTTGGTCAATGAAGCGAAAGAGGCGCTTCAACCCTGGGCTGAGAAGGCGATTCCCCTGCTGGCCTTGGCTGACTTCATCACCAGCCGCGACCGATGATCGACGCCACGCCCTCCCATGCGGTGCTGCGGGAGTTCTTCGACAACAGTTCGCTCACCTGGGGCCTGATGGCCTGTGGCGTCGCCCAGCTCTCGAAATTGTTTCTTGAGTTGCTTCTGCATCGCCGTTGGCGTCCGGCGGTGCTGATCGAAACCGGCGGCATGCCGTCGAGCCACTCCGCTCTGGTCACCGGTACGGCGGCCTGTGTGGGTTGGACTCTTGGTTTTGATCACCCCCTCTTCGCCCTTGCAGCGATGGTGGCGTTCGTGGTCATGTACGACGCCAGTGGCATTCGTCGCGCTGCTGGCCTGACGGCGGAACGGGTCAATGGTCTGCCTGATTCGCTCTGGCCGGACGCTCCGGAGAAACCCCTCAAGGAAAGCTTGGGTCACAGTCGGCTGCAGGTGCTGGTGGGCAGCTTGATGGGGCCCGCCATTGCTCTGCCCGGTTTGGAGTTTGTGGGATCACCGCTGCATCTGGTGGCTCGTCTTGGAGCTGGGCTGGGGTGACCGCTGCTGCGGACCTCACCGCTGATCAGCAGGCAGCGGCTGACGCCTTTGCGGCCTGGCTCAAGCAGCCCGTGGATGGCACGCCCTTCGTGCTCAATGGTTTTGCCGGCAGCGGCAAGACCTTCCTCTCCATGCGCTTGCTGCGCCAGGTGGAGGCCAGTGGTTTGTGCTGGACCGTCGTGGCACCGACCCATAAAGCGGTGGGCGTTCTACGCCAGGCGTTGGAGTTGGAGGGTCTCCAACCCACCTGGTACCCCTCCACCATTCATCGCTTGCTGCGGCTCAAGCTCAAGCGCTCCGCCGACGCTGAACTCTGTGAACCCACCGAGCAGACGGCCATGGCCCTGGAGAACCTGGGCCTGGTGCTGATTGATGAAGCCTCGATGGTGGACAGCACCCTGTTGGGCATTGCCCTCCAGTGCGCCCATCCGTTCAAGACTCGTCTGGTGTTCGTCGGCGACCCCGCCCAGTTGCCTCCGGTGGGTGAGCCGAACAGCCCCGTGTTTGCGATGCAACGGTCCTGTTCCGCCAGCTTGACCCAGGTGGTGCGGCATCAAGGCCCGGTGCTGCAGTTGGCGGCGGGGCTGCGGGAGGGGCGCCTGCCCTGCCAGATGCCGCCGCTGCTGCCGCCGATTCGTTCCCCGCAGGGGCAGGTGCGCAGCCTGGTGCAACGGGAGTGGCTGGATCAGGCCCGGCGTGCCTTGCGGGAGGCTTCGGTGCAAGACAACCCCGATGCAGCACGCATCCTCTGCTACACCAACCGCACCTTGGATCGTTTGGTGCCCCATGCCCGACGGGCCATCCATGGGGAGATGGCGGATCAGATGCCGGTGCTGCCCGGTGAGGTGTTGATCAGTCGCACCGCGGTGATGGCCCCGGCCTCAAGGGATGGCGAAGAGGCCGGTGAAGAACCCGACATGGTGCTGGGCTCCAACCGCGAAGTGACGGTACGGGACGTCAAGCCGGAGGCCTGTGATCTGGCGGATTTCGGCCTCTCCTCCGCCGATGGGCCTGTGCCCGTGATCGAGACCCTCTCCGCATCGGTGAATGCGGGGGACCTGGAGCTCACCCTGCGCCTGCAGCCGCCGATTGGCAGCTCCGGTCGGCAGGAGCTCGATGCGGTGATGCAGCGGCTGCGCAAGCAGGCCCGTGATGCCGGCAAGAAAAACGGTCGCGCGATCTGGCGGCAGTACTTCCTGATTCGCGATGCTTTCGCTTCCCTGGGGCCGGCGGCGGTGCTCACGGTGCACCGCAGTCAGGGCAGCAGTTTCGGGGATGTTTTTGTGGCGCCGGATGTGTTCCGGGCCGATCCAGCCATCCGCCAGCAGCTCTGTTACGTGGCTGTGTCCCGGGCCCGCACGGGGGTTTGGTTGCTCGGCGGGGTGACGTCGTCTGATCTGCGCGCTACCTGGCAGCGCGAATTCGACACCACGCGGGATTCCGAGTGAATCAGTTGATCATCAAACCGCTGATGCCCTGCCAGCCCAGATAGGAGCCCAGTCCGAAGCTGAGGCTGCCCACCACCAGCTCCCCCCGGCGCAGTAGGGCCGTTTTGCCGCGTTGCAGCAGTGGAAGAACCCGCTCGCGTCCGATCAACACGGCCAGGAACGGAACCAGCAGCAGGGCAGTGGCGGCGGTGCTGAAGCCGATGCTGCAGGCAATCTCCTTCTGCAGGGGCAGTTGCGCAGCCAGGATCACGGCGGCGCTTTTGGCGAACAGCAACAGGTCGTCGGGACTGATCACTTCAGTGACGCTGCTGATCAGCAACAGCAGGGGAAGCGGCATCGCGGCGAAACGATCCACGGCGCCGCTCCAGGCGGGGGCTGTGCCGTCATCCAGCCGCCCACAAAAAAGCCACCGCGCCGCAGCGGCGAGCCCCCCAGCAGCAGCAACAGCAGCAGAACGATGTGGATGGGCGACAGCGCCACGCCAAGCCCGTAGGTCAGCAGTTCCGTCCAGATCCGGGGTTCCGCCATGGGCCGTGCTCAGAGCTCGCAGCTCAAAGTTGCAGGATCAGGGCCGCCAGGCCGATGCTCACCCCCAAACTCACAACGCCTAGCAGGGCTCTCCAGAAGGCTTTGTCTTTGGTGTCGAGGAAGTTGCTCAAGACATGCCAGGGGCTTTATTCGCCAGTTGTGCCATCTGGCAGCAGGAAAGGAAAGGTGCGATGAATCGGGCGGTGCAGCGACCGCAGCGTTTTGTTGTAGTGCACGCCGGGCACAACGCTGTAGCGGCGACCCAGCACCAGTGCATGGTCCAGATCGGCCTCACAGCTGCGGATGTCGGTCTGCACAGGCCGCGCCTGCGTTGACACCGGTGCAGCGGCGGGAATCAGGGCCGAAAACTGTCCTTCCCTGAGCCGCCAGCTTTGACAGGCGTTGAGGGCTTCTGCCGCGGAATCGAACACCTGCTTGGTGGTTTCCCGTCGCGTGCTCATGGCCTCCATGCCGAGCAGGGGCAGCGCAGTGATCAACAGGACAAATCCGAAGCGGAGCATGCGGCAGGCGCGAAGGTCCTGCTTCAGCCGTAGCGAGATGGGCGGAGCGTGGAGACCTCCTTCCCAATATTTTCGCGTCTATGTCTCAGCGGACTTCCTCCCAGCGCACGTCGTCTCAGTAGCGCACTTCGAACCAGTCGTCGCCCGTGACCGGGAGCTGGCTGGGGGTCACCCGAACCACCCGGGCGCCCGGCGGCCCGACCTCACACCAGGCCCGCAGTTCAGACAAGGCCAGCGGTGGGCCTTCGGCCTGCACTTCCACACGGCCATCACTCAGGTTCCGCACCCAGCCGCTGATGCCGAGATCCAGGGCGCGCCGATTGCAGCTGGCGCGGAACCCCACCCGCTGAACGCGACCTTCGATCACCCAGCGCCAGCGTTCGGAGAAGGGTTGGACCCGCGGGGGCTGCTGGCGGCTGATGAAGCGTTTGGCGATCTTCTCTCCCCGGATTCGAGCGCGGCGCGCCATCGGGAGCAGATCGTCGTAGAGCTTGCCCAGTGCAGGTGAACCCAGCTCGCGTGAACCGTCTGATCGACCCATCCTTCCGAATGTCGATGGACTTTCCATCCCTCAATGTCCCACAGCACTGACCTGTCGGAGGACGGCCGGTTGGTGTGCAGTTCCCAGCGGTGAAATTCATGGCCCACCAGCTGCTGACCGCTCTCCACCACAGGGCTGTCCCGCCGCGCCTGCAGCCGGCGATAGCCCACCTGCAGCGGGCCGCGCTGGGCTGTGAAGGGAAGCAGGCCCGCCATGGGGTGGCTGGTGCCATCGAGGTCGGTCAGCTGCTCTCCGAGCACAAGCATCCCGCCGCATTCGGCGTAGAGCGGTCGCTGCTGCACGAAAGCCCTCAGCGAGCCCAGGCTTCGCGTGCAGCTGCTGAGCTGGGCAGCGTGCTGTTCGGGGAAACCGCCCGGCAGGATCAGGCCCTTGGCGTCTGCAGGGATGGCCTCATCGGCCAGGGGGCTCCAGCGGAGCACGGGCATGCCCATGTGCTCCAGCAGTTCACTGGTTTCCTGGTAGCGGAAGTGAAAGGCGGCATCACTTGCCAAAGCCACCGGCAGGGGCTGGCCCTGCTCCACGGGGATGCTGGCCAGGGGATGCGGCCCGGGGCGGGGCGCCTGCAGCAGGGGCACCAGGCGTTCCAGGTTCAGGTGCTGGCTGGCAAGAGCGGCCCAGGCCTGGTGTCGCTGCTCGGGGGCCTCCAATTCATGGGCCGGGACCAAGCCGAGATGCCGGCCCGGCAGGGCCAGGGCTTCGCTGCGCGGCAGGCAGCCCAGCAACGGCATCTCCATGCACTCCAGCACGTTGGCCAGCAGCTCCCGGTGCCTGGGGCTGCTGACCTTGTTGAGCACCACTCCGGCGATGCGCAGCTGGGGATCGTGATCGCGGAATCCGCGCACGATGGCGCCGAGGGAGGCGGCCTGACCACCGGCATCCAGCACCAGCACCACCGGCAGGTCCAGCAGGCGGGCCACGTCGGCCGTGCTTCCGGTTGTACTGCTGCCGATGCCATCGAAGAGCCCCATCACCCCTTCCACGAGGGTCAGCTCAGAGGCACCGCCGTAACCGTGAAAGGCCTGGCGAACCCAGGCTTCTCCGCAGAGATTGAGATCGAGGTTGCGACAGGCCTGCCCCGAGGCCTGGCTGAGCAGCTGGGAATCGAGATAGTCCGGCCCCACCTTGAAGGCCTGGATCCGGCGTTCGTTCTGCTGGGCCCAGCTCAAAAGCGCCAGGCTCAACAGGGTTTTGCCGCTGCCACTGGCTGGTGCAGCGATGACAGCGGCCATGGCTCAGATGCGGATCAGCCCAGCAGCCTGGCAGCCAGCGGAGCCGCAGCGGCCAGCAGGGGATTGGTGCTGTCGTGACCGCCGCCCAGCAGGCGGGCCACATCCATTTCAGGGGTGTCGTGCTGCACGGGAACAACTTCCTCATGCAGCTCGAGGTTGGCCATGCCTCCCCCCTCCAAACGCATGCAGCCCCCGGATTCAGCGCAGAGAATCACGCACACCCCCTGGCCGTTCTCCGGTTCAGCGATCAGCCGCAGTCCCACCATCTGGCCGGCGTGCACGTTGGGCTGAGCGACTGGCACGGCCATCAGTTGGAAGCGCACCTCGTTGCCATCGGAGCGCTTGAACTGGGCGGTGGTGCCGTTTTCGACCGCAGCGGTCGAGAGCAGCGTCCAGCCCAGTCGATCGGCGATCCAGGCGGCCAGTAGCAGCCCCTGGGCAGGGTGATGGCCCTCAACGTCGATGTCGAGACGGGTGATGTGGCTGAGGGCATCACGCCGTTGCGGCGGGTCGAACACCATGGCCAGGGTCTCGCGCCAACTGCGCAGGCGCAGCCAGTTGAGATCGTTCACCGCCTGGCCGCTCTCCACGCGGTGACGCAGAAGCTCAAGGCACTGATGTGGATCCCCCAACGCGGTGTCGATGATCAGGCGTCGTGGTGCGCTGGTGAGCCGTTGCATCAGCTCCGGTGCTTCGTCGATGCACCCGTTCCACCAGACCCAGGCCGGCATCGATTCCGGCAGCAGGGGGTCGAGAATCGAAAGGCCCTCATGCAGGGCGCCATGGCCGCCCCGCAGCACCACCACATCGCCGCAGGCGGCGGTACCACCGCCTTCTTCAGGCAGCGGGCAGTAGGCGGCCACGAGTGTTTCCAGGGGCTGGGCCGCATCGATGGTGGGCGCCAGGGTGATCAGGCGCCGGGGCATCAGTGCACTCAGGGCCGGATCGATGTACTGCCCCCGCAGGTCTTCGGCGTTCGCTTGCCCTTCCAAATCAGCCACCGCCTTCACCACAGCCCCATCCAGGGGCGGTGTGCTCAGGGTAAGGTCGGCATCCAGCACCGCCTGGCGGCCCGCAGCGATCAAGGGGGCGGACTGCTGTCCCGTGATCGGGCCTGATAAACGACCACTGCGGATCAGTTGCTGCTCGGCCCAGGCAGGTTGCCAGATCAGCAGGCAGAAGGTGTTGGCCCCGGTGCCCGTGCTGCCCTGCTGCTCGGGGGACCAGAGCTGTTCGAGGTAGTGGGGCACCTCCGCCGGTGCCAGTTCAAGCGGGGTTTGCAGGGTGAGCTGAGGGGACATGGTGACGGATGAACGAGACGTGGAGAGCTGAACAACAGGGCTGTGAACGTGCGCGGTCAGGGGCGTCGCCAGAGCAGTCCATCCTTCGCCAGCAGGGCATCCGCGGCGGCCGGTCCCCAGGTGCGGGATTCGTAGGGATGAACCGGAAGCTGCCAGGGACTGTCTTCAATCAGTTCCAGCAGCGGGGTGTAGAGCCGCCATGCCGCTTCCACCTCATCGCTGCGGGTGAACAGGGTGGGATCGCTGAGCATGGCGTCAGCCAGGAGCCGCACATAGCCCTCATCGGAGGGTTCCCCGAAGGATTCGTCGTAGGAGAACTCCATGTCGATCGGGCGGCTGCGCATGCCAGATCCGGGTGACTTCACCTCGAAGCGGAATTCGGCCCCCTCATCCGGTTGGATGCGCAGGATCAGCTGATTGGCCGTGGGGCCTCCGGTGGCTGCATCAAACAGATGCACCGGTGCTTCACGGAAGGTGAGCACCACCTCACTGGTGCGCTTGGCCAGCCGTTTGCCGGTGCGCACGTAGAACGGGACCCCCTGCCAGCGCCAGTTGTCGATGAACAGCTTCATCGCCACGTAGGTCTCGGTGGTGCTGTTGGGATCCACGCCGGGTTCATGGCGGTATCCGGCCAGGGGCGATTCCGCCGAACCACCGGGTCCGTACTGGCCACGGATGCAGCAGTTCCAGGGTTCGAGCTCATCGGCCAGGCGGGCGGCCTGGAGCACCTTGGCCTTTTCGTTGCGGATGGCCTCCGGGTCAAAGCGCCCTGGAGGTTCCATGGCAGTGATCGCCAGCATCTGGGTCAGGTGGTTCTGCACCATGTCCCGTAGGGCTCCGGCCGATTCGTAGTACCCGGCCCGTTCCTCCACGCCAACCGTTTCAGCGGCGGTGATCTGAACACTGGAGATGTAATTGCGGTTCCAGAGCGGCTCGAAGATCGTGTTGGCGAACCGCAGAACCATGATGTTCTGGACGGTTTCCTTGCCCAGGTAATGGTCGATGCGAAAGATTTGGTTCTCCTGACCGCAAGCCTGCACCACGCGATTGAGGGCCTGGGCACTGCCGTAGTCGCGTCCGAAGGGCTTTTCGATCACCACCCGGCTGCGTTTGGGGTCCTTCAACAGGCCAGCGTCGGCCAGTGAACGGCAGCCACTGCCATAGAACTTGGGGGAGACGGAAAGATAAAAGGTGCGGTTGCCGCGGGTGGCGCACTGTTGATCGATCTGCTCGAGCCTGGTGTGCAGGCTCAGCATGTGATCGGTGTTCTGTAGGTCGACCGGCTCGTAGAACAACTTGCCCACGAACTGCTCCCAGGCCTGGGGATCGTCCTCGATCGTGCTGGCCAGTGCCTCCGCCATCTTTCCGCGGAACTCCTCGTCACTCCACGGCCGTCGCGCACAGCCCAGCAGGGCGAACTCACTGGGCAGACGCCGTTGCTTGAACAGTTCAAACAGGGCTGGCACCAGCTTGCGGTGGGTCAGATCACCACTGGCGCCGAAGATCACCAGACACTGCGGCGCGATCACGCGCTCCTGACGCAGTCCAACCCTGAGGGGGTTCGTCATCGTGGCAACCATGGAGTGTCCAGGCTTCTGACGATGGTTTAGGCACGGAAATGGCAACAGACATGGACTCGCCGCTTTGTTTCCGTGTTGGCGTCAGCCTTTGTTGCCAACCCCAAAAAAAAGTCCACCCCTCGGGGTGGACTGAAAACGATCGTTGGCTGATGGATCAGCGCTTGATCGATCAATAGGTTTCAACGTGCCAGCGGTCAGCCTTTTTGAGCTGGGGACGCAGTTCGGCCCAGTCGAGCCCCTTTGCAGCCGCGGCGGCGGTCATGGCTTCGTCGATGCCCGGCTCCATACCGCGCAGACCGCACATGTACACGTGGGTCTTGGGGTCTTCGATCATCGCGAAGATCTCTTCAGCGTGCTCCAGAACGCGGTCCTGGATGTACATCCGGCCGCCCTTGGCGTTCTGCTGTTCCCGGCTGATCGCCTTGGTGTAGCGGAAGTTGTCGGGATACTCCTTCTCGTAGTGGAGGAAGTCCTCGTCGTAGAGCAGGTTGGCGGTTTTGGGTGCGCCCATGAACAGCCAGGCTTTGCCGCGGAATTTCCAGCCGTTGGCCTCCTGTTCACGGGGCTCAAACATGCGACGCAGGTAGGTGCGCATCGGAGCGATGCCAGTGCCCGTCGCCAGCATGATGATGTTGGCGTCCTCGTCGTCAGGCAGGAGCATCTCCTTGCCGACCGGACCGGTGATCTTCACCTTGGTGCCGGGTTCGATGTCGCACAGGTAGGTGGAGCAGACGCCATAGATCTGCTCACCGGCGTCGTTCTTGTACTCGAGCTGGCGAACGCAGAGGGAGACGGTGTTGCCCTCCAGGTTGTCGCCATGGCGGGTGCTGGCGATGGAGTACAGGCGCAGCTTGTGGGGCTTGCCGTTGGCGTCTTCCCCTTCGGGAATGATGCCGATGCTCTGGCCTTCGATGTACTTCAGCTGCGGGTCGCCGCCGGCCAGATCAAAGGTGATGTGCTGCACACGGCCGATCGCACCGTCCTTCAGCAGGGAGTAGTTCTCCGTCACCGTCCCCATAAACGGTGTTTTGGGCTTGTAGGTGTTGACCGGAACGTCGGCGTGGGGCTTCTTCTTCGGGGCGCTTGACGTCACAGCTTTCTTGGCGGTTTTTTTGGCGGGTTGTTTGGCAGGTGCCGGGGTGGCGACAGCGGGAGCGGCGGAACGCTCTTCGCCCGCACCATTCACAGAAACGATCTTGGCGCCCGTGGCCCCCAATCGTTTGAAAAGTGCGGAAAACTGGTTCATTGCAACGGTGTAGGTCTGAACCACGGACGGTTTGGCGCCGACCTGGGGACCACGAGCCACAACAGTGAACAGAGCTTCATTGCAGTGCTCTGTCGCTGCATTGGACACCCGCATAGAAATCACCTGCCTTTGGTGGCGCGACTATAGGCGTGGCCTTTGATTTCACACAAAAAGGTTGCTGTTCGGAACAGAATCTGATGTGATCCGGGCGACCTCATTAAGATTCTCGGGTTCGCACCCACATCTAGGCGTTTCTTTTGGTTTTCCCCCAGACAACGTTTGGACGAGGGCTTCAAACCTCCGCGGATTCAGGCACTGCGATCGAGCAGACCATGGAGCGGCTGCCCCAGGGGACCCGGCGTCTTGCCGCTGAACTCAAATCTCCACTTCCTGTTCAGCTGCTCTGGGATGTGCTGACGGATTACGAGAACCTGTCTCGTTTCATTCCCAACCTCAGCACCAGTGAGCTGATTCAGCGCCAGGGTCAGACGGTGCGGCTCCAACAGGTGGGCAGTCAGCAGCTGCTGGGTCTTCGCTTCTCGGCCAAGGTTCAGTTAGAGCTGACGGAATACCGCCAGGACGGATTGCTGCAGTTCCGCATGGTGAAAGGGGATTTCCGACGTTTTGAAGGGTCCTGGCAGATCCGTCAGCGTCCCGATGGCAGCTCACTGCTCTATGAGCTGACGGTTCAAGGCTGTCTTGGCATGCCGATCGGTCTGATCGAGGAGCGGCTGCGGGACGATCTCTCCAGCAACCTCAACGCCGTTGTGCAGGAAGCGCACCGCAGAAACAGCTGAACAAGCAGCGAGGGTGCTGCAGTTAAGGAGCCTTTGATGACCCAGTCATTCTGGGCCTGAAGGCACCATTAAAAACTTGAATTGGTACTCATTTCATCACCAAACAGAGGTTTGGTGATGAGGTCATACCCCCAAGGGGATTCGAACCCCTGTCGCCTCCGTGAAAGGGAGGTGTCCTAGGCCTCTAGACGATGGGGGCGAGGCCGTAATCAGCGAGCGATCTGTGCTCCTGATCACTTGTGAACACTAGGGCTTGGTCGGACCCTCCGTCAAGACAGCTTGACCCCATTCGACACCTTGTCCTTGCCAGATCGGCACCGTGAAGGTGAAGCAGGCGCCTTCGCCAGGGTCCGACACCACCCAGATCTTGCCGCCGTGCACTTCAACGATGCGGCGGCAGACTGCTAGCCCCACGCCATAACCGGTGGTTTGGTCGGAGGTTTGCGGCAGCCGCACCCGATCCAGAAAAATTCGCTGCTGTTCTGTTTCTGGAATACCCGGGCCGCTGTCACAAACGCTCACCTCCACACGCTGGCTGGTGCGGTGCAGCATCGTGAGCGAGATGTGCCCGCCGTCGTTGGTGTACTTCAGGGCGTTTTCGAGCAGATTCAGCAGCACCTGGCGCATGCGGCGCTGATCAGCGAAAACCTTGGGCAGGTCAGCCGGAATGTCGGTTTTGATTTCGACGTTGCGCCCCAACCACAATTTTTCGAGTTCGAGGATCACTTCGGCTGAAACGCTGGCCAGGTCAAGCCGTTGAGGGTTGAACAGGGTTTCCCATCGGGTGGTGCCCACCTCCAACAAATCCTTCGACAGCGCCTCCATCTCCTGCAGGCGGCGGGTGATCACATCCTGAAAGCGATCCATATCGATCTGGCCCAGCTTCTGGCTTTGCAAGGCCAAGGCCGCTGCCGTGAGTGGGGTGCGCAGTTCGTGGGCCACCATGCGCAACAAACGTTCCTGGGCACTCACGCGATCGATCAGCGTTTCGTTCTCCTGGCGCAGCACCAGCAGCTGATCCTCCAGCTGAAGTTCCTTCTGGGTGCGACTGCCATCAAGTTCGGTGGGCCTGAGGCTGAGGCCAAGGCCGCTCACCACCCCATCCTGTTTCCAGCGAGGCACCCATCCTTTGAGTTGCTGAAGGATGTTGCTTCCCGCGAACACCTGCTTGGGGTTCGGCGCCAATTTGATCAGCGCTGGCGTCACCACGAGGCGATGCAGCTCCAGCAGTTCGGGTTGCTGGGCGGGATCGGCAACCTGCAGGGTGACTTCGAAGCCCAGGTCCTCCCGTTCCAGGAACTGCACCAGCGATCGGAGGTCCTGTCCCGACAGGTGATGGCGAGCTGCCACCAGCAACAGCTTCAGGGTTTGACGTGTCTTGGGAGCGTCCTTGACCACGCGGACTGCAAGACAGCAAAAACCGATGCTCACCTTATGGGTTTTTGACTGCACCGCCAGCAGCGCTAAGACGAACAGGAACACTCCGTTGCGTCATTGACGCGGTCCATGTCGCTTTTTTCTGCGCAAAACCGTGTTCCTCTGACCGTTCCCGGCGGAGTGGCTGCCCAGCCTTCGATTCAGGTGGATAGCAACCTGCGTCGCTGGTTCAGCCGCAATCTGGGCTTGTGGCGTTCCCGGCGGCAATACACCTTCAGTGACGATCAGGTTCTCCACTTGGACATGAACCTGAAAATGGAGGCGTTCGCACACCCCGAGGTGGGTGAGAGCCGCTACCGCTTCAGCTGGTGGTCTGACCAGCAAGACCAGCATTCCGACGAATTCTTTGCCCGCAAACCCTGGTTTGAACGCAGTGGCGTGATGGAAGCCACGTTGTGGGGCCATCAACTCCAGAGAAGTCGTGGTTATTTGACGGGAGACCCGGTGCGCACTCGGCTGCGTCAGGTGGATGAGCACGAAACCATCCTCGAATCCCATTACCAGCAGTGGGACATCCTTGAGCACATTCGCCTTGTCGATCAGGACCGCTATCGCTACCGCGCCATCTACAGCTGGGAGAACGGTGATCTCTCGATCGTTGAGCACCACCATGAGATTCGAATGTCCGATCCCCTGCCACTGATCGAGGACGATTGAACGGCGCCGTTGTGCTGATGGCCCAGTTCAACAACCGCGCCTGAGGCTGACGAGTGGAATCTGTAAAGAGTAAATTTGTCAAATAATCTGCTTCATTGAGCACGTGCTAATTCGTTCATTGATCGCGTCGGCATTATTCGTTGCGGCGCATGTTTCGATTTCTGCTCCTGCAAATGCTCAGGTCAGTAAGACAAAGCAAAAGCCTGCCAGCAACGAAGAAGTTCTCACTTATGTCAACATCTCGATAGCTACTTTCTGTGAGGCTCGAGGGCAAAATATTGATTTTCAGAAATCTATGTTAGTTGCGGTTGCAGCTCAGGGGTATCCCGTCTTCTCCAAGCATGGTGGATTGGTCCCAGGCTCTACAAAACCCTTGGAGGAGAAGCAATTCATAGGTAATGCGTCGTACATGGTGATGGCGGGATCCATGAAAATGTGTCCCAAGATGATTCCGGCCGATCAAAAAGCCAAGTTTGAGAAGGCAGTGGCTGAAATGAAGAAAAAATAATTCGTTTCTACCCCCGCCGCATCATTCAAACGCCTGACCGATTGAGGTCAGGCGTTTTTTTGTGTCTGTTCTTCTGCTCTGATGCCGTTGCTTGCTTGATGGTCGGCAGCTTGGCTGAAACGTCCCGGTTTTGAGCGTCGTCCGTCAGGATCGTTCGGTCCTCGCGTGGTTCGGCCATGGCTACAGCTGCTTCGATTCGTCTGGCGGACTACACGCCGTGGGCTTTTGACCTCCCCTCCATCGCCCTGGACGTGAATATCCAGGACGATCATGTCGTCGTTGCCTCCAGACTCAGCCTTGAACCGCGTCGACCTGGAGAGCCCCTGGTGCTGTGCGGCGTCGATCTGGCGATCGAATCCCTGGTGATCGACCAGGCGCCATTGTCGCCAGAGGAATACAGCTTTGCCGACGGACGTCTCACTATCTCCAACGTGCCGGGCCAGCCCTTTGTGCTTGAAACCCGTTGCCGTCTGGATCCCTACTCCAACAGTTCGCTCGAAGGCCTGTACGCCAGTGGTGGTCTGCTGAGCACCCAGTGCGAGGCCGAGGGATTCCGGCGCATCAGCCTGCACCCTGATCGTCCGGATGTGCTGAGCCGCTGGCAGGTGCGGATTGAGGCCAGCCGCAGCAGCTGCCCTGTGCTGTTGAGCAATGGCAATGCGGTTCAGGAGGAATCCGTCGGCGCTGATCGTCATGCGGTCACGTGGGATGACCCCTTCCCCAAGCCCTCCTATCTGTTCGCCCTGGTGGCCGGAGACCTCAGGGAGATTCGTGATCACTACACAACGGCGTCGGGCCGGCAGGTCACTCTGCGCTTGCATGTGGAGGAGGGGGATGAACCTTTCACGGCACATGCCATGGCTTCGTTGAAACGATCCATGCAATGGGATGAATCGGTTTACAACCTTGAATACGACCTGGATGAATACAACATCGTCGCCGTCCGACACTTCAACATGGGCGCGATGGAAAACAAGAGTCTGAATATTTTCAACTCAAAGCTTGTTCTGGCTGATGCGGAAACAGCCACCGATGCTGAACTTGAGCGCATCGAAAGTGTGATTGCCCATGAATACTTTCACAACTGGAGTGGAAACCGCATCACTTGCCGGGATTGGTTCCAGCTGTCGCTCAAAGAAGGCCTGACGGTGTTCCGTGATCAGTGCTTCACCGCAGATCTGCATTCGGAAGCGGTAAAGCGCATTGAGGATGTTGCGATGTTGCGCAACACCCAATTCCGTGAGGATGCTGGACCGACGGCCCACCCGGTGAAGCCAGCGGAATACCAGGCGATCGATAACTTCTACACAACAACCATTTATGAAAAAGGTGCGGAATTGATCCGCATGCTGCGCACTCTGCTGGGGCCTGAGCGGTTCATGGAGGGAATAGCGGTTTACGTGCAACGCTTCGACGGCACGGCCGCCACGACGGAAGACTTTGTTCAGGCGATTGCCGATGGCGCCACCAGCCAGGGCGAGCCTCTTGGCTTTGATCTGGAACGCTTCAAGCGTTGGTACCACCAGGCAGGAACTCCGGAACTCAGCATTGATCGGCGGTGGAACCCCGAATCGGGTCAACTGACGGTGGACTTGCACCAGGCGACGCCTCCCACGCCGGGGCAAGCGGACAAACAGCCCCTGGTGCTGCCGGTTGCCATGGCCCTGGTGGGTGAGCAAGGCCGTATTGGTGAGGAGCAGCTGCTGGTGATGGAGGCTGAGCGCGCCAGCATCACCCTGCAGGGCCAGCCCGGCGACACACCCCCTGCCCTTTCGGTCCTGCGCCGCTTCTCGGCCCCGGTGCAGGTGCGTTTGGAGCAGCCGCTGGAGGAGTGCTTGCAGCTGTTGGCGTCTGATGATGACCCGTTCTGCCGCTGGGATGTGGCCCAGCGCCTGGCACGCCAGGTGCTGTTGGCGCGGGCTGAAAACCAGCCGAAGCCTGCCGTGGAAGCGGCGCTGATTCAGGCCCTTGATCAGCGGATCTGCGCCTACGACGGTGGTGATGGCATGGATCTGGCGGCGCTGCTGGCGCTGCCGGGCATGGCGGAACTGGAGGCATTGCAATCCCCGGTGGATCCGCTGGCACTGGATCAAGCCTTCCGGGCATGGACCCATGAGATGGGCGTTCAATTGCAGTCGTCCCTGCGTCGACTTCTGGAGCTGGCCCGGGCTGACTGGAGCCTGGCTTGGCCGGCGGGTCAGGGCGGCCGGGCCCTGACCGCTTTGGCCTGGCGCTGGCTTGCTGCGGCTGGTGATGCCACGGTTCAAGCGGAGGCATTGGCTGCTGTTTCCGGCCCCTCGATGACCCTGGCGCGGGGAGCCCTGCGGGCCTTGCTGCCGCAGGAAAGCGCTGAGCGTGAGCAGGCGATGGCGCTGTTCTACGAGCGTTGGCAAGACAAGCCCGTGATCCTGGATGCCTGGTTCGCGATGGAGGCATCAGCCCCCAGGTCCAACGCGTTGGAGCGCGTTCAACAGCTGCTGGAGCACCCGCGCTTCGATCCCCTGGCGCCCAATTCCCTTCGCGCTGTTCTCGGTGGATTTACCGCCAATGTTCAGGCGTTTCACGCCATCGATGGCAGCGGCTATCGGTTCATGGCGGAGCAGATCGCAGCGGTCGACTCCCGCAATCCGATCACCGCATCACGGATGGCCAAGGTGTTCAGTCGCTGCGGCAGTTACGGCCCCGATCGTCAAATGGTCATGCGTCAGGCCATCGACCAGCTGGCCGCCAAGCCTTTATCGGCGAACACCGCTGAGGTGGTGCAGTTGCTTACGACGTGACCACCACCAGCACGATCACCGCGATCAGCAGGATCACCAGCCAGCGTTTTGCGTTGCTGCCCCGCCTGCTTTGCGGTGTGGACCGTGCAGCTCGGCTACCGGCCGCAAGGCCGCAGTTCTGACAGACCAGCCGCCCGGCCATGGATCGGTCGGCACGAAACCGGCGGCTTCCGCAGTTCTGGCAGACGGTGACGGCCAAGGTCTCTCGATCAGCGCTTCACCAGCTTGCCTGGCGTGAGCCAGTGAGTCAGTGAGTCAGTCAGACAACAGCCCGTCAGCCAGTCAGTCCCGTTGCCAGCCATCGCAGCCGGCTTTGGCGCGTTGGCGCTTGGTGCGCCGGTAGCTCTCGTTCTGTGCGGCCAGAGCATCACTCGCCGCAGCAACAGCCGTGCTGTCCTTGCCTTCCGCAATGATCAAACGGTTGATGGCCATGGCGTTGCCCAGGCGATTCAGCACCTGATCGATCAAGCGACACTGATCAAATTCGGCGCGCCCCGCAGCCGGGATCCCCAGCAGGATCAGGCTCCAACACGCAGCACGCCAGCCTTTCATCGATCAGCTCAGGGGCTGTAGGTGATGGTGCACTGATAGCGGCTGCTGGCTCCCACATCAATGCTCTTGCAAGTGGTGTTGGTGATCGTTGCCCCTTTCGGGATCACCCGCATCGCCTCAGCGGTGGCGAACTGCTCGGACGGCCCTTGGGCTGTGGCCCGCTTGCCACCGGCAAGAGCTATGGATCCCAGAAGGAGGCTCGCCATCAACAGCGCCGCGTTTCGCATCGTTAGGGCCGGAAGGGGGGCTTCTCCTTTCGGTTTACACAGAACGCTTCCAGGTGACAGCCGTCCTGTGTTCAACAGCCACCCCGGCACCAGCGTTGGCGTTGCGGCCTTGGTTCAGCGTTGGCTTCGCTGGCTGGACTCGGTGCAGGGATTGGAGGTGGCGGCAACAACCCTGCGGGCTGAACGGGAAGACGTCGCGACCCCCATGCGGCATCAAAGGGAACCACCACGAGGGGGATCGGTTCCGCACTCTTTGCCGGCCAGGCCAAAGCACTGGACGCGATCAGGGCTGCGATCAGAAGTCTCATCGCGCCATTTTGCCGATCCTGCGGCCTCATGCCGTCACGTCGGCTGCGTTCTCAGTGCCCTACCCCAAGGCCTCTTCAGACTTTGGAGTAGGAGACGCCGCGGTAGGTGAGAGCAACGCTATTGCGAACGGATTTGATCTGCTCAGCCCGATAGCTTTTGCCCATGTATTTCAGTTGGATTGTTGGCCGCGTCGATACTGCTTCTGTCTTTGCATATTTGTTGCCCAAGAAAGTGAGTTCCATGGCGTGAATAGGGATGAGTAAAAACTTTTTGAGTTCTACGTTCTCGCCCGAATGCAGCAAGGTTCCGCTTGATACCTAGCTCTTTAGTCATTGTTAAGGCTGCGTCAGCTTGATACAAGTTCTGCTCTTAACCCCTGTCCTGGCAGGAGAAAGGGGTTGATTCGACTTGTGGGATTTTGTGTTTATTGATGTGAAGCCGTTGAAATATTTGTTGGTTTTGTATGCGCTGTTGAACTTATCTTGATTGATTCTCTCAGGCTTCAGGCTTGGAGCGCTCCTCTGTTTGCACTTTGCTGCAGCGTTGGCATGCGGCAATCCTGTCTTTGTGGTGTTCCGGCAGCGTTAGCCGGAATGGGTCCACGTCAAATTCGTAGCCACAGGAGCAGCGGGCATGGAACTTCAGTTTTTTCGCTTTTTTGAGTCGCTTTAAAAGGGTGACGTTGCCAAAAACTTGATCGGGCTTGAACCGCTCCAGCTTGGTGCGTTCCTCCGGCGCATGCTTCACCCGGGCCTTGTGCAGGGCGTTGCGCACGGAGTTTTCACTGCCTTTGCCCAGGATCTTGGGGATCTGCAGGATCGATCGCCCTTCCTGCAGATACAGACGCTTGATCTCCTCGATCTCAGCACTTGTGAAGCCAGATTTCTTGCCCACCTGCTCCCTGCCTTTGATTTGAGTCTCTCAGGCGGTGCGCAAGCGCCATCCACGTTCTCGGAGGCGAAATGTCAGCCTGTCGGGATGATCCCACTCGACCCACTGCTGCAACGGCTGGCCGGAGTTGCCGGCATGGAGAGCGGTTGCAAGCGCCTTGTTGTTGTGCAGGGCCAGCTGGGGGATTTCGACTCGATCGAATACGCCCAGGCGCTGGTGCCAAGGCTGCCCCAGTTGGCGGCGCTTGGGGTCAAGGTTCAGCTGTTCGGCATTGGCAACGCCGCCAGTGCCGAACGCTTCGCGGCCTTCACCGGCTTTCCCCTCCAGCAGCTGATCGCCGATCCATCACCCCAGCTGCATCAGGCCCTGGGGTTGGAGGCCGGCTTGAAGCTCCCCGGTGGGCCCTGGCCTGGTTTTCTGTTGATGTGCGCCGGCGTGGGCTCGCCGGGCACCCTGCGCGAGGTGTTGCGCGGTTACACCGGAGATCGCTCGGCGGCCCAGATCTTCGACGACGAAGAGTGGGTTGAAGCCTTTCCTCTGCCGCGCTTCCGGGGGGCTCTGTTCCGCCAGGCCGGTGGTGCCGGGTTCCAGCGACCGTTTGAGCTCGCCACCAAGCGTTTGCGCAACATGAATGAAGTGCTCCGCAACTGGCGCACCTACGTGCCTTGTGACGACTACATCACCCAGCGCGGCGCCACCGTGTTGCTCGACGCCGATGACAGCGTGATCTATTTCCACCGCGCTCAAAGCCTGCTCGGCTACTCCGCCACCATGGAGCGCCCCTTGGCGTTTCTCGATGAGGTTCTGGCCCAGGGCTGAGCTCAACTGACTGTTTTCAACTGGCCGTCTTCACCTGACAGTGTGCTCGCGATACACCGCAAGAGCCGCCACCAATCCGCCAATGAACCCTGCGCTGTGGCCGATCCAGCTGACGCCAGCGGGTGAGACAACGGGGATCAAGGCGATCAGGGCTGAGCCGTAAAGCCAGAACGCCACCAGCCCCAGAGCGATGGAGAGGATGCGGCGTTCCAACCAGCCGATCAGCAGCATGTAGCCCAGCAGTCCGTAAACCACGCCTGAGAGTCCATGGCTTCGGGCGGGCCAGAACAGGGCTACCGGAATGTTGATCAGCAGCACCGACAGCCAGACGCTCATGTAATCGCGCATCCCCCGGCTGAGCACCAGCCAGCTCAGGGGCAGAAACGCCAGGCTGTTGGAGATCAGATGCCCGAAGCCGGCATGGCTGAATGGCGATGTGATCACCCCCCACCACGGTTGATCCGGCCCCATCGGCAGGTTCCACTGCCCCGCAAACAGCAGTTGGTCGATCAGCTCCTGCCCCCAGGCCAAGGCCAGGATCAGCAGGGGAAGCAGCAGTCGAGTGCGCATCGTCTTGCGCCAATGACCACAATGATGACGCGGATGCTGAGCGGATGATCAGAAGCGACGCCGACGTTCTGGTGATCGGCAGCGGCATCGGTGGGCTCTCTGCCGCAGGTTTGTGTGCCCGCGCCGGCCGTGAGGTGCTGGTGCTGGAAGCCCATCACCAACCCGGTGGAGCCGCCCATGGCTTTCAACGCCAGGGGTATCACTTCGAATCCGGTCCATCCCTCTGGAGTGGCCTGGGGCGTTGGCCCAGCAGCAATCCCCTGGCCCAGGTGTTGCGCGCGCTGGACCAGACCGTGGAGGTGATTCCATATCGCAGCTGGGATGTGCTGTTGCCGGAAGGGGATCTGCGCATCGCCGTTGGGCACGACGACTTTGAGGCTGTGGTGCGCAGCCTGCGCGGCCCCGAAGTGGCCGCCGAATGGCGGCGTTTTGTGGAGGCGCTTCAGCCGATTGCCGCCGCTGCCGATGCTTTGCCTTTGCTGGCACTGCGGCCTGGGGTGGATGGCATGGCGCAACTGCTGAAGCGCGGAGGACGTCTGTTGCCGCATCTTGCGGCGATGCGTCACCTCTCCGGTTCTTTTGGGCCCCTGGTGGATCGTCACCTCAGCGATCCTTTCCTGCGCCATTGGGTGGATCTGCTCTCCTTCCTGATCAGCGGCATGCCGATGGGAGACACCAACGCCGCAGCCATGGCCACGCTGTTCGGCGAGTGGTTTGAGCCGGATGCCCATCTCGACTACCCCGTTGGCGGCAGTGCAGCGGTGGTTGAGGCCCTGGTGCGTGGGTTGAAAGCTCACGGCGGCAGCCTGCACACCGGCAAGGCGGTGCAGCAGCTGCGGGTGGAGGGGGATCGTGTGGTGGGTGTGACGTTGGCCGATGGAACGCAGATTGCGGCACGGCAAGTGATCTGCAATGCCGACATCTGGTCCACCCTTGCTCTGCTGCCGGAGTCCGTGGCGCCGAAGTGGCAGCGTCAGCGCCAGGCCACGCCGGCTTGCAACGGCTTCCTTCATCTGCATCTGGGCTTTGATGCCACGGGGCTGGAGAATCTGCCGATCCACACCGTCTGGGTGGATGACTGGGAGCGTGGGATCGACGCCGAGCGCAATGCCGTGGTGTTGTCGATTCCGTCGGTGTTGGATTCCTCGATGGCGCCGGCCGGTCGCCATGTGCTGCATGCCTACACACCGGCCAGCGAACCCTGGGAGCTCTGGGCTGATCTGGAGCGCGATAGTGCGGCGTATCAGCAGAGAAAACAGGAGCGATGTGCTGTGTTCTGGCGGGTGCTGGAACGCCGTATTCCCGACATCCGCGACCGCTGTGAGCTGATCATGGAGGGAACGCCGCTGACCCACAGCCATTTCCTCAATGTTCATCAGGGCAGCTATGGCCCTGCCCTTTCAGCAGCGGAAGGTCTCTTCCCGGGCGTGACGACGCCCCTGGCCAATTTCTGGCTTTGTGGTGCCAGCACCTTCCCCGGGATCGGCATTCCCCCCGTGGCGGCGAGTGGTGCCATGGCGGCCCATGCGGTCCTCGGCCGGGAGACGCAAAACAGTCTGCTGCGAGAGCTGGAGCTTTGAAGCAGCTGCGTCATAACCTCATTCTGGAACGCCGACGCAGTTCATGACTTCCAATGCCCGGATCGATTCGCTGCAGCTGATGCTCACGGATCTGCGCATGCGCAACGAGCCGATCCGTCACAAAGCGGCGTTTCGTGGTTGCCAGCCTGAATTTCAGGCGTTGGTGAGTCGTTTGATCGAGCAACTGGAAGGGGAGCTGCTGGATGAGAAGCAGCGCTCCCGTGAAGCCTCACGTCAGGCCTGATCCTGAAAGAAGGTTGCGCTACTGCGCCTCCTGCAGGGTGGGTTCTGGTTGATTGAGCGTGCCGGCAACATCAGAACGGCCCGGGTGGGTGCGGTGCTGGCTGCTTTGGCTTTGCTGTTGATGCTTTGGGCCGGTTCTGGGCATCCATCCCCCCTTTGCGGACAGCCGTTGGTTTGTTTGGCCTGTCACTGGGGGTGTGCATGAATGCCTGCCTCACCTTGATGTTCAGCTTTGTGCAGCCCGGCCTAACCGGCTTTCTGCTTGGTGTGTGGGGGGCGGGCTATGCCTATTCCTGCGGCCTGGCCACCACCAGTGGAGGCGGGCTGCTCACCTTGCTCAAAGCCTGGAACGGTGGTGATTTGTTTGCTGCCTATGGCGGCGTGTTCGGCCTGCAGATAGTTTGTTTCCTCGCTGCCGCGTTGATGACGCGCCGTTTGGATGTGGTGGGTTTTCGCAACACGGTGAAAACCCGCTTTGCCGATGACATGGAAATAGCAGTCGATTGAAGCTTGGCTAGAGCTCCGGATCCACTAGAACCGGGTTCCTTCCATTGCAGTGAATGGCAGCGCTGCAGATCGTCTGGTTCAAGCGTGATCTGCGCATCGTTGATCACCAGCCCTTGGAGGCTGCTGCAGAGCGGGGTCTGGTGCTGCCGCTGTATGTGGTGGAACCAGAGTTGTGGCAGCAGCCCGATGCCTCCGAGCGGCAGTGGATGTTTTGCCGGGAGTCGCTGCTGGAGTTGCGCCAGGCCCTAGCGGATCGGGGCCAACCCTTGGTGGTGCGCGCTGGGGATGTGGTGCAGGTGCTGGAACGGGCCCGTCGTCAGTTCGGCATTGATGGGCTGTGGAGCCATGAGGAAACCGGCAATGGTTGGACGTACCAGCGCGACAAACGCGTTGGAGCCTGGGCCCGTGAGCACGGCATCGCCTGGACGGAAATACCGCAGTTCGGGGTGACGCGCCGGATGCGCAGCCGCAATGGCTGGGCTAAACGCTGGGAGGTTCAGATGACGGAGCCCATCACACCCGAGTCGGCCGCGTTGCAATCGCTGGAGGGCATTGATCCCGGTGTGATCCCGGAGCACCCCTGTTCAGACCTGCTCTCGGATGCATGTCCGCAGCGTCAGATCGGTGGGCGGTCGATCGGCCTGGAGGAGCTGAACGACTTTTTGCAGCACCGCGCCCCGCGCTATCAACGGTCGATATCGAGCCCCAACACCGCGTTCACCGGGTGTTCGCGCCTGTCGGCTTATCTCACCTGGGGTTGCCTCTCGATGCGGGAAGTGCTGCAGACCAGCCGTACCCACAGCGGCCGCGGCGTCAGCAGCTTTGAATCACGGCTGCACTGGCATTGCCATTTCATTCAAAAGCTGGAGGATCAGCCGGCGATTGAATTCAGCGATTTCCATCCGTTCATGCGCGGCATTCGCGCAGCCGACGCCGAGCGCTTGAGGGCCTGGAGCGAAGGTCGCACTGGCATCCCCTTTGTGGATGCCTGCATGCGCGCCTTGCGGGCCCATGGCTGGATCAACTTCCGCATGCGGGCGATGTTGATGTCGTTTGCCAGCTACAACCTCTGGCTGCCCTGGAGAGACAGTGGCCTGCATCTGGCCCGTCAGTTTGTGGATTACGAACCGGGGATTCACTGGAGCCAATGCCAGATGCAATCGGGCAGCACCTCGATCAACACGATTCGGATCTACAACCCGATCAAGCAGGGGATGGACCATGACCCTCAGGGGCTGTTCATCCGTCAGTGGTGCCCTGAACTCAAGGATGTCCCCATCATTCACATCCATGAGCCCTGGATGCTGGGTGGTGGCATGCCAGCACCGATCGTTGATGTCACCGCATCGATGCAGGAGGCCAAAGAGCGCATCTGGAAGATTCGCCGATCAGCCGGTTTTGATCGCCATGCCGATGCGATTCAGCGCAAGCATGGCTCCCGCAAGGCGGGGTTGAAGCCAACAACGTCTCGGCGGCGCAGCCGCAAACCACAGCAGCCCGACAACGGCAGCCAGCAGCTCAGCCTCGGTCTTTAGTTGCGCTGCAGCAGCAACCGCTTGATCACCCGTTGGGCGATGTCGCCATAGCCCATCTCCCCGGAGAGAATCTGAGCAATGCGCCGTGGTGCGGTGGGCCGCTTGATCCCCAGCTGATACCCCACACCGGGGAAGCGATAAAACACCTGGGCAATGCGCCGGCCCCAGGCCATCGACTCACCCCAGCGCTCCCGCATGCTGCGGCTGTAGCCCCGCAGATCCTTGCTGCTGCCCTTGAGCCATAGGTTCAGATGTCGGGCCGCTTCGCAGCCACTCATCAGGGCAGGGCGTAGCCCTTCCGCCAAAAAGGGGTCGCAAAGCGATGCCGCATCCCCCACCACAACAATGCCGTCGCCATCAAGACGGTGATGACCGTTCCACACCCGCAGTTGGCCGCGCTGACGGATGCCTGCATCGGCGGCGAAACCCAGATCCGGCAACAGCTGGGCCAGCACCTGCTCCGGGTCGGCGTCCTGCTTGCCGATGAAGCTGCCCACCCCGATGTTCACACCACCGGCGAGGGGAAAGGCCCAGGCGAAGCCCTGTTTCACCAGGCCGAATTCAAAGCGGGTTGTGCCATCGCTGAGTTTGCCTTGACCCTCGAGTCGCACCGACATGGTGCTGGCCGTCTGGGGCTGTTTGGCCCCCAGGCCGAGCCGTTGGGGCCAAGGGGATCCCGAACCATCGGCGATCACCACGGCCCGCCCCTGCCAATGGCGTCCGTCGGTTGCCGTGACGTGCCACACGTCTCCATGGCGCCGGATATCATTGACCTCAACACCTGAAAGGCGTTTTGCCCCAGCCTGAATGGCCTGATCTGAGAGCAGTTGATCCAGCGTTTCGCGGCGCACGATCCAGAACGGTGCATCCCCTGGCAACTCGGCGACCACCGGATCCTCCAGGCACCAACTGAAATCCACCTGATCGATCACCTGCTCCACCGCCGGCTCCAATGAAAAAGGGAACCACTGCTGAACTGAGGCTGCCATGCCTCCTCCACAGGGTTTGATCCGCGGCTCGGCGTCGCGCTCAAGCGTCAGAACGTCATGGCCCGCTAAGGCGAGATGCACGGCCGCGGCACCGCCAGCGGCACCGGACCCAACGATCAGGACGTCGTAGGTCCGATCTGATTCGTTGCTCACACCTTGAGGATGTCGGCTTCCTTGGTGGCCAGGTGTTGTTCCAGCTCGGCGATGAACTTGTCCAGTGTTTTCTGAACGCCGTCCTGCTCGTCACGGCTCTGGTCTTCAGAGAACTCCCCTTCCTTTTCCTGCTTCTTGATCTTGTCGATCGCGTCGCGGCGCAGGTTGCGTAGGGCCACCTTGCCTTCTTCGGCGTACTTCGATGCCAGCTTGCAGAATTCCTTGCGGCGCTCCTCGGTGAGGGGCGGCACGTTGATGCGAATGATCTTGCCGTCGTTGTTGGGGGTGAAGCCCAGCTCACTCATCGCGATGGCCTTTTCGATCGAGGCCAGGGCACTGATGTCGAACGGTTGGATCTGGATGGTCTGGGAGTCCGGGGTCGACAGGGTCGCCAGCGACTTCAGCGGTGTGTCAGCGCCGTAGTACTCCACGCTGATGCGATCCAGCAGGGAGGAATTGGCCCGGCCGGTACGGATCGTGTTGAAGTTGCGCTGGGTGGCCTCCACCGACTTGCGCATGCTGGCTTCGAGGTCCTGGGTCGACATGGTTGCTTGGAGAGGAGGCGTGCGAACTGGGTTGGCGTTGTTTAGGAGGGGTCGCCGATGCGGGACCCGATCGGTTCCCCGGCCACGGCTCTGCCGATGTTGCCAGGTTCAAACAGGTTGAAGACAACAATCGGGATGTTGTTGTCTTTGCAAAGGGCGATGGCGGTGCTGTCCATCACGCCCAGCTCGCCGCTGAGCACATCCTGATAGCTGAGCTGTGCGTGTTTCACCGCGTCGGCGTGCTTGGCCGGGTCTTTGTCGTAGACCCCATCCACCTTGGTGGCTTTGAACACCACATCGGCATTGATTTCGGCGGCCCTCAGGGCAGCCGTGGTGTCGGTGGTGAAGAAAGGGTTGCCGCAACCGGCGCCGAACACCACCACCCGATTTTTCTCCAGATGCCGGATCGCTTTGCGACGGATGTAAGGCTCCGCCACTTCCTGCATGGCGATGGCTGTTTGCACCCGGGTTGGAACACCGGCCCTCTCAAGCCCGTCTTGGAGGGTGATGGCGTTCATCACCGTGGCCAACATGCCGACGTAGTCAGCTGTGGCTCTTTCCATGCCCGCTGCAGACCCCTTCAGGCCGCGGAAGATGTTGCCGCCGCCCACGACGATCGCCAGCTGGGTGCCATTGGCCACCACCTTGGCCACATCGGAAGCAATCGACTGAACAATGGCGGGGTCGATGCCATAGCCCTGAGATCCCATCAGAGCTTCGCCGCTGAGTTTCAGCAGGACGCGTGTGTAGGTCATCTACGGTCCAGATCCTTCCGACAGTAGCAAGCACTGGCACAAGCCTCTGATCGCCGCTTGGATGGGGAAACCGCGGCTGTTTGATGCCAGAGACCGATGCCACCCAAAGCGGTGTGATGGCCCGTCTCACGCTTTCAGCCCTGGAACGGGCCAGTCAGGATCCCGACTGTTGGCGTGAACCGGTGGTGCATCGCGCTCTGTTGGTGAGTGGGCTTTCGGTGCTTACCGCTGCCACCCGTCATCTTCAGGATGATCTCGAGGCGGCTGAAGCGGCCTGAGACCGGCTGGTTCAACCCTTAAAACTCGATGCCCGCCTGGGCCTTCACCCCCTGTTCGCGGAAAGGGTGGTGCACAAGGGTCATCTCCGTCACCAGATCGGCTCGCTCCACCAGCTCGGCTGGTGCACCCCGGCCGGTCACCGCAACGTGGGTGAGCTCCGGTCGCTCGTTCAATCCGGCGATCACCGTATGGGCCTCGATGTAGCCCAGTTTCAAGGCCACGTTCAGTTCGTCCAGCAGCACCAATTTCACGCTGGCATCGCGCAGATAGCCCAGGGCCGTCTGCCAGGCCGCCTCCACCAGTTGCTGATCCCGCTCTCGGTTCTGGGTTTCCCAGGTGAAGCCTTCCCCCAGGGCATGCCAACTCACCTGCTCACCGAAGGCCTGCAGTGCCCGTGCTTCGCCGGGCTCCCAGCCCCCCTTGATGAATTGAACAATCGCCACCCGCTCGCCATGGCCAAGGGTGCGCAGCACCAGCCCAAGCCCGGCGGTGGTTTTTCCCTTGCCCTGGCCGGTGAACACCAGCACCAGCCCCTTCTCCTTATTACGTTCCTCCACCCTTTGCTTCTGCACCTGCTGGCGCCGCTCCATCCGTTTGCGGTAACCGGCATCGTCGGTTTCTGGGGCGAGATTGCCCCCCATGCCCAGTTCCGCGGCGGATTGATCGAGGTCGTTGGTGCTCATGGGGAGAGGGGGTGTTGGTTCTATCGAGGCCGAGTGGCGGTGATGCGTTGCAGGGCCCGACCCGCCAGCAGTTCCTGGCTTACGCTGCTGAATCCGAGTTGCTCCAGCTCGGTGGGGAGGTCGTCTTCCAGCATGGCGGTGGCGGTGTCGGTTTCAAACAGGGCACAAAACAGTTGCTGGGGAAGCTTCAGCCAAGGCCCGGCGGGATGCAGATCCACAAGCACCAACCAGCCGCCCGGTTCCAGCAGCCGCAGGGCGCTGCGGAGCACCTGTTCCCGATCGCTGCGGGGGAATTCGTGCAGGGCCACGCTCAGCTGGATGGCGCTGAAGCTGGCATCGGCCAGGGGCGGATCTTCGGCCAGCCCTTCCACCCGTTTCAGGTTGGGGTGGCGTTGGGCGGCCAAATCCAGGGCGCGGGGGGAGACATCCAGCCCCGTCACGGCGTATCCCGCCGCCAGCCAGGGGGCCGCTGCTTCGCCACTGCCGCAGCAGAGATCCAGTACCGACGCGCCGGGCTTGAGATGGGGCTGCACCGCCTCGAGCCCGAGGCCCCGTAGGCGCTCCACTCCGCCAATACTCAGCGACGACACCGCCGTGACCGTGTCGTAAATCCAGCGGTAGCGGTAGGCCAGCGGCCTCAGAAATGAGGTCATCGTTGAAGTGAAAACAAGCAGACAGGGTGTTGTCAGGCCGGTTGCCGGGCCAGGGCTGCATCCACCGCCTGCTGCTGATCCCGCCGGGTGATCCAGTGGTGATAGGTGCGGGTGTGGATCGTCACCGAGTGGCCCATCATCCTGGCGGCGACGGTGTCCGGCAGGCCGACATGAATGGTGCGCACCGCCCAGGCGTGGCGCAGGTCGTAGGGGGTAATCGGCAGGTCGTAGCGGCGGAACTGCTCACTCACCCGTCGTCCCACCTGCTGCAGGGTGGTGCGCCGCAGATCGGTCTGGATGGCTGGCAGAGCGGCCGGGTTCTCCGCCAGCTCCTGCAACCCGAAGTGCTCGACCCAGTCGGGGTGGAACGGCCAGCTCTGGTGCTCACCGGTTTTGGTGGTGGGCAGCACCCGCAGCACCTGATCTCCGCCCGGTGCCAGGGAGGAGCAATCGCAGAAGAACACCTCGTGGTTGCGCAGGCCGTAGGTGGCCATCAGGGCAAAGGCCAGGCGCCACTGTGGATTGGGGATGCGGCCTGCGGCCTCGAGGATCTGCGGATCGGTGGGCAGCTGGCGGAAGCGGGCCCGGTGCAGGCCATAGCCGCCGGCCTCCTGGCGCCAGTCCTCCGGCAAGGGCAGCTCCAGGTGCCGGGCCAGGGCGGCCAGAGCTGTGGCGCACTGCTGCCGGCTGCGGCTGCCGTCGTCGTAACTGGTAAGCGTCTGCATCAGCAGCGCTGGCTCCAGCGGCTGATCACCGCACTGACGCGCCAGTCGCCGGAGGTAGGGCAAATAGGCACTGGTCCAGGTGGTGCGACTGCTCGCCGGGGAACGGCGTCGGCGCGGGTCGGTAAAAAAGGCTGCTTCGAAGCCCTCGATGGCGGCCTGGATCCCGATCGAACGGCCTCTGGCCGTGGCGGCAGAGGTGGAGGCCGACCAGAGCGTCCAATCAAAACTGCGCTGATCCAGTTGCAGTTGCACCAGGGCAGCGGTGCTGAGGGCCTGATTCAGTCCTGCTGCATCGGCCATCAGCCCCAGGCTGATCCGTTGCAGGCCGTTGCGGCTCGGATCCCCGCGCAAGGGCAGAGACCCGCGCAGGTTCAGCCGCCGACCCCGCTGTTCGATGCGCAGGCGCGATCCCTGTGCCGCCAGCTGAGCATTGGCGGTCTCCAGCGCACTTTTGAGCTCCATAAATGTGTCGTTGGAACCAAGGATCGCGTCCGTGGCGGCTACGCTCAACCCCCGAAAACCGTTCTGGTTGGTATGTCTCGCGTCGGTGTCGTCCTGCTGAACCTGGGTGGCCCGGAGCGGATCCAGGACGTTGGCCCGTTTCTTTACAACCTGTTCGCCGATCCGGAGATCATTCGGCTTCCCAGTCCGGCGCTGCAGAAGCCGCTGGCTTGGTTGATCAGCACCCTGCGCAGTGGCAAGTCGCAGGAGGCCTATCGCTCCATCGGTGGCGGATCACCGCTGCGGCGCATCACCGAGCAGCAGGCCCGTGAACTTCAGAGCTTGCTGCGTCAGCGCGGCATCGATGCCACCAGCTATGTGGCCATGCGCTACTGGCATCCGTTCACCGAATCCGCTGTGGCGGACATCAAGGCCGATGGTATGGATGAGGTGGTGGTGCTCCCCCTCTACCCCCATTTCTCGATCAGCACCAGTGGATCCAGTTTTCGTGAGCTGCAGCGCCTGCGTCAGGCGGATCCGGCCTTTGAGAAGTTGCCGATTCGCTGCATCCGCAGCTGGTTTGACCACCCGGGCTATGTGAAGGCCATGGCCGAGCTGATCGCGGCAGAGGTCCGCAACAGCGACGACCCCAAGAAGGCCCACGTCTTCTTCAGTGCCCACGGTGTGCCGAAGAGCTACGTCGAAGAGGCGGGCGACCCCTATCAAAAGGAGATCGAAACCTGCACCGGTTTGATCATGAAGGAGTTGGCCGTTCAGATGGGCCACGAGAACCCCTTCACCCTGGCCTACCAAAGCCGTGTGGGTCCGGTGGAGTGGCTCAAGCCCTACACCGAGGAGGCCCTTGAGGAATTGGGGCAAGCCAAGACCAACGATCTGGTGGTGGTGCCGATCAGCTTCGTCAGCGAACACATCGAGACGCTTGAGGAAATCGACATCGAATACCGGGAGTTGGCCACCGAAGCCGGTGTGGTGAATTTCCGTCGGGTGCGTGCTCTCGACACTTATGCCCCCTTCATCGAGGGATTGGCGGATCTCGTGGCCACCAGCCTGCAGGGCCCTGAGGTGAGTCTCGATGCGGCGGCGGAGCTGCCCAACAAGGTGAAGCTCTATCCCCAGGAGAAGTGGGAATGGGGTTGGAACAACAGTTCCGAGGTCTGGAACGGCCGTCTGGCCATGGTTGGTTTTTCAGCCTTTTTGCTCGAGCTGATCAGTGGTCAAGGGCCGCTGCACGCCCTCGGCCTGCTCTGACCAAGCCAGGGGAGCTGCGGGCCCTTAACCTTGGGGGTCATTGACCCGTCGCCTCTGTGACTCTCACCTCAGCGTCTTCGGCCGTCACTGGGCAGCAGGCCGGTCACGGTGGCCAGAGAATGTCTGGGGCGACAGCCCTGATGGATGCGCTGCGGCGCCATGGCGTCGACACGATTTTCGGCTACCCCGGCGGCGCGATTCTCCCTATCTACGACGCACTCCACATCGCCGAGAGCGAGGGTTGGGTGAAGCACATCCTGGTGCGGCATGAGCAGGCCGGCACCCACGCGGCCGATGCCTATGCGCGTGCCACCGGCAAGGTGGGCGTTTGCTTCGGCACGTCTGGGCCGGGTGCCACCAACCTGGTAACAGGCATCGCCACCGCCCAGATGGACTCGGTGCCCATGGTGGTGATCACCGGTCAGGTGCCGCGTCCGGCGATTGGCACCGATGCCTTCCAGGAGACCGACATCTTCGGCATCACCCTGCCGATCGTGAAACATTCCTGGGTGGTGCGCGATCCGGCCGATCTCGCCTCCATCGTTGCCCAAGCCTTCCTGATTGCAACCAGTGGTCGTCCAGGCCCCGTGCTGATCGACATCCCGAAGGATGTTGGCCAGGAGATGTTCGATTACGTGCCGGTTGAGCCCGGATCGATTGTTCCCAAAGGCTTCCGCAAGCCTCAGTCCCCCCGGGATGAACCGATCCTGTCGGCGCTTGAGCTGATCGCCGAGGCGGAGCGTCCGCTGCTCTATGTGGGCGGTGGTGCGATCTCAGCCGGTGCTCACGACAGCCTGCGGGTGATCGCTGAGCGTTATCAGATCCCTGTCACCACCACATTGATGGGCAAGGGTGCCTTCGATGAAAACGACCCTCTCTCGGTGGGCATGCTCGGCATGCACGGCACGGCCTATGCCAACTTCGCCGTCACCGAATGCGATCTGCTGATTGCTGTTGGCGCCCGTTTTGACGATCGGGTGACCGGAAAGCTCGACACCTTCGCCCCCCGGGCCCGGGTGATCCACTTTGAGATTGACCCGGCCGAAATCGGCAAGACCCGTCGCCCCGATGTGGCGGTGCTGGGTGATCTGGGCCTGAGCGTGGCGCGCCTGGTGGAGCTGAGCCTGCAGCAGCAGGTGCAACCCCGCACGGCCCCTTGGTTGGCGCGCATCGCCGAGTGGAAACAGACCTATCCCCTCACCGTGCCTCCCACCGAAGGCCCCCTCTTCCCCCAGGAGGTGCTGCTGGCCGTTCGCGAGCTGGCACCGAATGCCATCGTCACCACGGACGTGGGTCAGCACCAGATGTGGGCGGCCCAGTACCTGCGCAATGGGCCCCGGGGCTGGATCAGCAGTGCCGGTCTTGGAACCATGGGCTTCGGCATGCCGGCCGCCATGGGCGCCCAGGTGGCGTGTCCCGATCGTCAGGTGGTGTGCATCGCGGGTGACGCCAGCATCCTGATGAACATTCAGGAGTTGGGAACCTTGGCGGCCTACGGCCTTCCGGTGAAGGTGGTGATCGTCAACAACCACTGGCAGGGCATGGTGCGTCAGTGGCAGGAGAGCTTCTACGAGGAGCGTTATTCCGCCTCCGACATGCTCAATGGCATGCCGGACTTCGTGGCTCTCGCCCGCTCCTTCGGTGTGGACGGCGTGCACATCCGCGAGCGGGACTCGTTGAAGAGTGATCTCGAGGCGGCGCTCAAGGCCCCCGGCCCGATGTTGATCGACATCCACGTGCGTCGTGGTGAGAACTGCTATCCGATGGTTCCCCCGGGTAAAAGCAATGCTGAAATGGTGGGCCTTCCGGCTCCCATGCCGGTTCTCAACGCCCCGACCTCTTGATTCGTCTTGTCTTAATCGGCGTTCTGCTGCTGCTTTGGGCCGTGCCGGTGCAGGCCGCAGAGGTGCTTCAGGTGCGCAGCAGTTCCCTGCTGCAGGTGGGAGATCACAACCGCACCTACACCGTTGCCCTGGCCTGTTCCGCCGTTGATGCAAGCCAGGAGGCCGAGGCCACCGCATGGCTGCGTCAGGAACTGCCGCGCCGTCGCAAGGTCAATCTGCGGCCGGTCGGCTCCAGCGAGGGGCAGCTGATGGCCAGGGTGACACCGATCGGTGCTGAGCGTGACCTCAGCACCGGCTTGATTGCCGCTGGTTTGGCCAGCAACAGCTGTGGGGGCGATGGCTGATAACCGCATTGCCCGGGGCATTGTCTTGGTTCCCTGTCTGCTGCTGGGGGGCGCCTTTCTGGCCACAGCGGCCTGGGGGCAGGGCGCCGCAGCTGAAAACCGCACCCTGGCCATCGGCATCGGTGCTGGCTTGCTTTTGGCAGGTTGGTTGTCCCAGTTGGGTGGCGGCTCCGACGGTGGGCCTGAATCCTCTGTGACAAAACCGGACGAGTCCGACCCCTCTCCCTAATTTGCGGGGATCGGGTTGCTTCCCTCCGATCCCATGTCGAAGCCTGAGTGGCGACGTTGGCCTTGGCTGTCGTGGAGTGTTGTTGCAGCCACGCTCATCGGCTGCCAGTCGATCGTGGCCAGTGGCGTCAGCCGCCCAAGGCTGGCGGTGCTGCTGCCGATGGGGCACCGCGATGCTGAATTGCGGCACAACTTCCTCCAGGGCTTTCGTCTGGGGCAGGCTTCGGTGGAGGCCTGTGGTGAGCCCTTCCCGCAGGTTGCCTGGCATGGGACCAACTCCGGCGATGCGCCCGATCCGCAGCTGATGCCCTCGACGGAGCTCAAGCTGCTGATGGGGGCATCGATGCGATGGGTTGGTTGGACCCTGATCAGAAGGAGGTCGTTCCGATTTGCCAGGCCTTTGATCAGCGTCGCCGCGGGGAGCGTCTGCGTCTGAAGGCGGTGGCCAGTGATTCCCGCTTTCGTGCTTGCCTTGCACCATCGGGCCAGGCCATGGCCGGTCTGATCGAATGAGGTCTGGGGACACGACCTCGAGATGCTGCGCCTGAGTGAACTGAAGCTGCCCCTCGACCATGGGGAGGAAGCGCTGCAGGAGGCGGTGCTCAAGCGTTTGAGGATTCCGCCGGATCGTCTTCTGGGTCAGACCCTGGTGAAGCGCAGTGTTGATGCGCGGCGTCGCGACCGGATTCAGCTGATTTACAGCGTGGATGTGCAGGTGAAGGGTGAAGCCGCCCTGTTACGGCGCATCGGCAACAAAGGCCGGGTGCGTCTGGCTCCAGACACCCGCTACCGGTCTGTGGGTCATGCCCCCGATGGCTTCCCCTTGGATGCGGCCGATCGGCCTGTGGTGGTGGGGGCAGGCCCCTGCGGTTATTTCGCTGCTCTGCTGTTGGCACAGATGGGGTTCCGACCGCTGTTGCTGGAACGGGGTCAGGCCGTGAAGCAACGCACCGCAGACACCTTTGGCTTCTGGCGGGGCACCAGCCCCTTCAACCCAGAATCGAATGCCCAATTCGGTGAGGGCGGAGCCGGCACCTTCTCCGACGGCAAGCTCTACAGCCAGGTGAGCGATCCCGAGCACTACGGCCGCAAGGTGCTGGAGGAGCTGGTGGCCTGTGGTGCGAGCGAGGAGATCCTCACGTTGCACCGCCCCCACATCGGCACCTTCAAGCTCGCCACCGTGGTGCGTGGCCTGCGGGCACGGATTGAAGCTCTGGGCGGTGAGGTGCGTTTCAACAGTCGCGTCACACGCCTTCAGCTCAGCGACAGCAGCGCTGGGAAGCCCCATCAACTCGATGGGGTGGTGCTGGCCGATGGAACGGAGATTCCCTGCCGCCATCTGGTGCTGGCTCCCGGTCATTCCGCGCGCGACTGCTTCGAAATGCTGGAGCAGATCGGTGTGCAGCTGCAGCGCAAACCGTTTTCTGTGGGTGTGCGGATTGAGCATCCGCAGCATCTGATTGACGCAGCCCGCTGGGGAGAGGCGGCGGGCCATCCCCGTCTCGGGGCCGCCGAGTACAAGCTGGTTCACCATGCCGAGAACGGCCGCTGCGTCTACAGCTTCTGCATGTGTCCCGGAGGATTTGTGGTGGGCGCCACCTCGGAGGAAGGCCGGGTGGTGACCAATGGCATGAGCCAGCACTCCCGCAACGAGCGCAACGCCAACAGCGGTTTGGTTGTGGCTCTGGACGCCGATGACCTGGCACCGTTTGAACGCTTCCCAGGGGATCCGTTGGCGGGGATTGCCCTTCAACGGGAGCTGGAGGAGCGCGCCTTCAGGCTTGGAGGGAGTAGTTATGCCGCACCGGCGCAGCGGTTGGAGGATTTCCTGGCTGCCCGTCCTTCCACCCGTCTGGGTGGCGTCGCCGCGTCGTATCAGCCGGGTGTGCATCCCGCCGATCTGGATGACCTGCTCCCTGCTGCCATCGTTGAGGCCTTGCGGGAGGCGTTGCCGGCCTTTGCCCGCAAGCTGAAGGGGTATGACCACCCCGATGCGGTGCTCACCGGCGTGGAAACCCGCACGTCATCGCCCGTGCGGATTCCCAGGGATGAAGCGTTGGAATCGCTCAATGTGAAGGGGCTGGTGCCCGCGGGTGAGGGGGCGGGCTATGCCGGCGGCATCCTCTCGGCCGGAATCGATGGCATTCGGGCTGCTGAAGCCTTGGCCATTCAGATCCTGAGGACCAAGCCTGTTTAAGTTTCAGCTGCAGACGGGGGCTTGCGCCACGATTCCGCTCCACTGAACGGCTTTCACCTGATCCCGTCGCCAGGAATGGAACAGCTTGGGCTCACTGACGGTGCACAGCGGGCAGTGGGCGATCCGTTCGCTGGGGATTCCTGCGCCCTGGAGCTGCACTCTGGCGGCGGTTCGAATGTCCAGGCGATGCCGCCCCGGTTGCTCATCCGGCAGCAGGGCCCCTGCATCGGACAGGGAAGCCTTGTTCGGGACCGCGGCGCTGACGGCCTTCACCACCTCATCGCCCACCTGGTAGCAGGGGCCGCTGACGGCCGGGCCCAGGGCAACCACCAGATCCTCCCGCCGGGCCCCCCGCTCCACCAACCGATCCAGGGCCGTGATCAGGATTCCAGCCGCCACCCCACGCCAACCGGCATGACAGGCCGCGGCATGCCCGGTGCCGGGATCTGCGATCAGAACCGGTGTGCAGTCGGCACCGCACACCCAGAGGCTCTGGCCCCCGCGATCACTCACCAGGCCATCGGCTTCAGGCCAGGGATCCTGACGGGCATCGCTGGCGTTCAGCACGATCCCACTGTGGATCTGCTGGGGCCGGTGGACGCTGATGCCGGCGCTGACGTACCCGGCCAGTTCGTCAGGACCACGGCCCTGCCAGAGCCGGGTGAAGAAGCCGTGCTCGAACCCCTGCGTATGCAGCAGATCGCTCTGAAGGTAATAGCCCCCGTAACAACCGATCCAGGTCCAGCCCTTCAACGTGTTGAAGCGGCTGTCTGGTCGATCAAACGGCCCGTCTTTCATCAGCCCTGCAATCAGGCCATGGGGATGTCCCGCAGCATCCAGAAGCCGCCGAAGGTCTGTTCTTCGGGGCTGGACTGGATGGCGATGAACTGGAGGCCGCGCACCTGCTGCTGCGAAGTGGTCAGGGCCTCGGAGATTTCAGCGGCGACGCCCGGCTCCAGGTCGCTCACCAGCCAGCGGTCATCCTGACCAGCCTCCAGCACCAGCTGGCGGTCTTCAACGATCATCCGCACCGGTTCCAGTCCCCCCAACCAGCCCGCCATGGCGAGGGAGCGGCTCTGGCTGAACAGGCGTAGACCCGGCACAGAGGCCTCGGGGTCGATGCCACCGGGCACCGGCAGCAGCCCGCTGAAACTCATTGGCCATTCCGATGCCTCCAGCAGGAGGCTCGCTGGCAGGGCGGCCCAGCTCCAGGCGTCTCCTTGAACTTCCTCCGGCAGGGGCACTGGAGGGGTTGGAACAGGCGCCGGCGGTGGTGCCAGCGGGCCGGCCATGAAGCCCTCCTCCTCGGGATACACCTCCCTTTCGCGCTGCTGAAGCCAGTCGAGCAGGGCGAAGGTGCGGCGGCTGGGAATCACCTCGAGGTCTTGTTCGGCTGCGGCGCGCTGCACCATGGTGCGCATCGAACTGCGCCAGCAGCGCAGGCGGACGGGCGAACCCCAGCCCCCGCTTGCGGATGCCTTCTTGGCTTCAGCCAGGGCTTGGCTCAACCAAAGCGAGTTCACCTCACCAGAGGGGCACACCTTGGCGAAGCGAAATGGCTCTGCATCGCCGGTTGCGGCGGGGGTGGAGGTGATCAGCAGTTCCCAACGCTTGCGGCCATCGGCCTCAAGGATGGGTCGGGAGTAGAAGTCGAGTTCCCAGTCTTCGGCGGCTGTCAGGGCAGCAGTGCTCATCCGGCCGATTGCTCCTGCTGTTTCAGGGTGTTCTGGGCGCGGCTGGCGCGATCGGCGGCTTCAGCCATCACTTTGTCTTTTTCGATCAGCAGCTCTCCAGGAGGCCCCTCCAGCAGGGCTGTGTTGAGGCCGATCCGTCCGCGGCCCGGGTCCAGTTCCGTGATCAGGGCCGAAACGCGGTCGCCCTGGTCGAACACCTCACGGATCGAGCGCAGGCTGCCATTGGTGATGGCTGATTGGTGCAGCAGTCCGCTGATGCCACCAAGGTCGATGAACAGGCCGTAGGGCTTCACCGCAGCAACCTGACCTTCCACCAATTGGCCCACTTCCAGATCTTGGAAGCGTTCGGCCACGGCGGCTCGTTTTTCGGACAGCACCAGCTTGCGTGTCTCCGAATTCACCTCGATGAAGGCCACGCCCAGGGTCTTGCCCACGAGCTCCTGGTGGTTTTCACCGTTCTGGAGTTGAGAGCGGGGAATGAAGCCGCGCAGCCCTTCGAGATCGCAGGTGACACCGCCGCGGTTGAAGCCATTGACGATGACTTGAACCACTTTCCCCTGTTTCTCCAGTTCCTTCACCCGGTCCCAGCTCTTGCGCAGCTCAAGGGCGCGACAGCTGATCGTGACCATCCCGTCAGCGTTCTGCTCACGGGTCACCAGAACTTCAACCTCCAGGCCCTTGGGGAAGCGCTCCCGGAAGTTGGTCACCACGCCAAGGCCCGCCTCGCTCTTGGGCATGTAGCCGGGGGCTTTGCCGCCGATATCCACGTATACGCCATCGCTTTCGATGCCGATCACCGTGCCCTTGATCACCTCACCGGTGGTGCCCACCGGAGCGTTCTCGTCCAGGGCGGCGAGGAAGGCTTCTTCATCGAAATCGAAGTCGTCCACGCTGCGCGGCTGATTGCGCTGCTCCTTCTTGGGTTGTTGATCCGGTGCGCCCATCAGGTCGGCCATGGTCATGCCTTCCATGCCGCCCATGTCGAACAGAGCGTCGTCATCCGTGCCTGGAGACGAGGTGGAGTCCTGCTGGACCGGTCGCGGCGGGGTGGCGAGACCCGCCCGTTCCTCAAGGATGCGTGCCTTTTCCGCCGCAGCCTCTGCTGCTGCCCGTGCTTCAGCCGCTTCACGAGCCAGCTTTTCCTGCTCTTCTCGGCGGTTGATCTGCATCACCTGCAGCGGTTTCGTAGCTGCCGGCTTGGGTGCCTTGGGGCGGTTGGGCTGCGGACTGCCGGCTGCGGGCATGGACCATTGGGCTTGTCGATCGCTCATTTTGACAGGCTGGGTTGGGATCAGCACCCCCGTGCCTGTGCAACGCCATGGACCAGCTCCGCAAGCGATTTGATCAGCTGACCTGGCCCGAGGCCAGCTGTGCTGCCAGCCAACCTGGTGCCACGGTGATCTGGCCGTTCGGAGCCTGTGAGCAACACGGCCCCCAACTGCCGCTTTCGACGGACGCTGTTTTTGCTGAGGGCATCCTCGATTCCGTGTTGCGCGGGCTTGAGCCAGCTCTGCCGATTTGGCGACTGCCGTGTCAGGCCATCGGCTTTTCGCCTGAGCACCAGAACTTTCCCGGCACCCTCAGCCTTTCAGCTCCTCTGCTTCTGGATCTGGTCGACCAGGTGGGCATGCAGCTGGCGGCGATGGGGGTGCAGCGCCTGGTTCTGTTCAACGCCCATGGCGGCCAGATCGGTTTGCTGCAGGTGGCAGCCCGACAGCTGCGCGCTCGCTGCCCATCGTTGGCCGTTCTGCCCTGCTTCCTTTGGAGTGGTGTGGAGGGGTTGGCGGATCTGTTGCCTGAGCAGGAGTTGGCCCATGGACTTCATGCCGGCCAAGCCGAAACCAGCTTGATGCTGCAGATGGCCCCAGAGCTGGTTGGATCTGCCCGCCCGGTGGATGGACGTCCAGCAGCAGGATCCGCGCAGGATCCTCCAGCGGGCTGGAGTCTCGAGGGGGCGGCGCCCTGCGCTTGGCTCACCGACGATCTCAGCGTGACGGGAGTGATCGGTGATGCGCGCCAGGCCTCCGCTGATCTGGGACATTGCCTGCAAGATCGCTTGATCAAACACTGGCAGGAGCGTTTTCAAGCCCTTCTGGCCAGTGACTGGCCACCCACGCAAAGTCTTCTCTCCCAACCGTCCAACATCACGCCCAAGTCCTGAACCTTGGACGCATGTGTCACCAACTCTTGGGGAACTGGTTATTGTCGGTCCCACTTAACGTGGTGGACAGCGTCCTATGACTACCCTCAATGCACCTGAAGCACCCGTGCTGGAGGGCCAGGACGCACTGCCCGATTTCACAACCGAGGCCTACAAAGACGCCTACAGCCGGATCAACGCCATCGTGATCGAGGGCGAACAGGAAGCCCACGACAACTACATTTCTTTGGGAACGCTGATCCCCGAGCAGGCCGAGGAGCTCAAGCGTCTGGCAAGGATGGAAATGAAGCACATGAAGGGCTTCACCTCCTGTGGACGCAACCTCGGGGTGGAAGCCGATCTTCCCTTCGCCAAGAAGTTTTTCGAACCTCTTCACGGCAATTTTCAGGCCGCTCTTAAGGAGGGCAAGGTGGTCACCTGCCTGCTGATTCAGGCCCTGCTGATCGAAGCATTCGCCATTTCGGCATATCACATCTATATCCCCGTGGCCGATCCCTTCGCCCGCAAAATCACTGAGGGTGTGGTGAAGGATGAATACACCCACCTCAACTACGGCCAGGAATGGCTGAAGGCCAACTTCGAGGCCAGCAAGGACGAACTGTTCGAGGCCAACAAAGCCAATCTTCCCCTCATCCGCTCGATGCTGGAAGACGTGGCTGCTGATGCGGCCGTCCTCCACATGGAGAAGGAAGACCTAATCGAAGATTTCCTGATCGCTTACCAGGAAGCTTTGGGTGAAATCGGCTTCACTTCCCGCGATATCGCCCGCATGGCCGCTGCAGCGCTTGCTGTTTGACCCGTTTCAATTCTTGATCCAACGCCGGTTTATCGACAGGCACGTTGCCGTCGATACCGGTTGCCATGGGAGCATGGTTGTTCGAGGTGTTCTTTGAGACGTCAGCAGTAAGACATGTTTGGTCTGATCGGACATTCAACGAGTTTTGAGGCTGCTCGCCGCAAGGCGATGGAACTCGGGTTCGATCACATCGCCGACGGTGATTTGGATGTTTGGTGCAGTGCACCCCCGCAGCTCGTTGAGCACGTGCAAGTCACCAGTCCCGTGGGCACGACCATCGAGGGTGCCTACATCGACTCCTGCTTCGTTCCCGAGATGCTGAGCCGCTTTAAGACGGCCCGGCGCAAGGTGCTCAACGCCATGGAACTCGCCCAGAAGAAGGGCATCAACATCACTGCCCTGGGTGGCTTCACCTCGATCATTTTCGAGAATTTCAACCTGCTCCAGCACCAGACGGTGCGGAGCACCACCCTGGATTGGCAGCGGTTCACCACCGGAAACACCCACACGGCCTGGGTGATCTGCCGTCAGGTGGAGAACAACGCTCCAAGTCTCGGGATCGATCTCAGCAAAGCCAAGGTGGCCGTCGTTGGTGCCACTGGTGATATCGGCTCCGCCGTCTGCCGTTGGCTGCAGGCACGCACCGGAGTTGGTGAGCTCCTGTTGGTGGCGCGTCAGCAGCAACCGCTGCTTGATCTTCAGCAGGAACTGGGCGATGGCCGGATTCTGTCCCTCGATGAGGCCCTACCTGAAGCCGATGTGGTCGTCTGGGTGGCGAGCATGCCCCGCACCCTTGAGATCGATCAAGACAGCCTCAAGAAGCCCTGTCTGATGATTGATGGGGGCTATCCCAAGAATCTCGATACCAAGGTCGCCGGTGGTGGCATCCACGTTCTCAAGGGTGGAATCGTTGAGTTCTGCCGCGACATCGGCTGGTCGATGATGGCCATCGCCGAGATGGAGCGGCCGCAGCGCCAGATGTTTGCCTGCTTTGCCGAAGCCATGCTGCTCGAGTTTGAGCGCTGCCACACCAACTTCAGCTGGGGGCGTAACAACATCACCCTCGAGAAGATGGATTTCATCGGCGCGGCATCGGTGCGCCATGGGTTCAGCACCTTGAACCTTCAACCCAACCTGCAGGCCACTGCTGCCTGACCTTCGAAGAGCCAGAGCCATGCCCCGTCGCCCCCTGCTTGAGTTCGAAAAACCGCTCGTCGAGCTGGAGCAGCAGATTGAGCAGATCCGTCAGCTGGCCAGAGATTCGGAAGTCGACGTCTCGCAGCAACTGCAGCAACTGGAAAGCCTTGCGGCCCGTCGGCGTCAGGAGATCTTTCAGGGGCTGACTCCCGCTCAGAAAATTCAGGTCGCCCGTCATCCGCAGCGTCCGAGCACGCTGGATTTCATCCAGATGTTCTGCGACGACTGGGTTGAACTGCACGGCGATCGTCGCGGTAACGACGATCAGGCCTTGATCGGCGGTGTCGGCCGGGTGGGCGATCGACCCGTGATGTTGATCGGCCATCAGAAAGGACGCGACACCAAAGAGAACGTCGCCCGCAATTTCGGGATGGCCGCTCCGGGTGGATACCGCAAAGCGATGCGGTTGATGGACCATGCCGACCGCTTCCGCTTGCCGATTCTCACGTTCATCGATACCCCTGGGGCCTATGCCGGCCTTGAGGCCGAAGAGCAGGGCCAGGGTGAAGCGATCGCCGTCAACCTGCGGGAGATGTTCCGCTTGCGTGTTCCGGTGATCGCCACCGTGATCGGTGAAGGCGGATCCGGCGGTGCCTTGGGCATCGGGGTGGCCGATCGCTTGCTGATGTTCGAGCACAGCGTCTACACGGTGGCCAGCCCTGAGGCCTGCGCCTCGATCCTCTGGCGTGATGCGGCCAAAGCGCCTGATGCAGCGGCAGCCCTGAGGATCACCGGCCGGGACCTGCTGGAGCTTGGGCTAGTGGATGAGGTGCTCGAAGAGCCCTCCGGTGGCAACAACTGGGCACCATTGGAGGCAGGAGAAAACCTGCGGGCGGCAATCGAGCGTCACCTCGACCAACTGCTGAGCCTGTCGGAACAGCAACTGCGCGAGGCTCGTTACTCCAAATTCAGGGCCATGGGGCGGTTCCTCGAAAAAACGTCACAGGATGTCGACAAAGCCGCTTAAAGTGTCGCGGTTTGCTAACGGTTTTTGCCAACGGCTCTAATCACAGGTGCGAGCCGAGGCATAGGTCGCCGAACTGCTGAGCTACTGGCTCATCAAGGATGGGATTTGCTGCTCACCGCCCGCAGCGCTGATCAACTGGAGCAGCTGAGCTCTCAGCTCAGCTCAAAAGGTGTTTCTGTGGCCTCTGCCGCCATTGACCTGACGCGACCCGATGGCATCGCAGCTGCGATGGCTGGCTTGTTGCAGCAGGGTGAGACCCCTTCCGTGTTGATCAACAACGCGGGTGCGGCCTACACCGGCGATTTATTGGCCATGCCGATTGAACGTTGGCAATGGCTGCTACAGCTGAATGTCACCAGCGTGATGCAGGTTTGTTCTGCAGTTGTTCCCGCCATGCGTCAGAACGGCGGACTGGTGATCAACATCAGCAGCCACGCCGCCCGTAATGCCTTCCCTCAATGGGGGGCGTATTGCGTCAGTAAAGCTGCCTTGGCCAGCTTCACCCGCTGCCTGGCGGAAGAGGAACGGAGCAATGGCATTCGTGCCTGCACCCTCACTCTTGGGGCCGTGAACACACCACTGTGGGACGCGGAAACCGTACATAGCGATTTCGATCGTCGTGCCATGCTCTCTGTCGATCAGGCGGCAGAAACACTGGCGAATCTGGCGTTGCAACCCAGCAACCAGCTGATCGAAGACCTCACCCTTATGCCGGCCGCCGGCGCCTTCTGAACGAACACCATGACCTCCACAGTCCCTTTCGTTTCCAACGGCGTCGCCAACGGCAACGGCAACAAGCTTTTGAATCCCCAGGTTTCAGCCCGAATTCGTGAACGGTTAATCGAATCTGGCGTTTCCTTCCTGGCGAACGACAACATCGCTGATCACCTCCAGCCGGGTGAGCTGGATCAGCTTCAGGTTGAAGTTGCAGACAAGGTTCGCGACCTGCTGCGCAGCCTGGTGATCGATATCGATAACGACCACAACACCCATGAGACGGCGGAGCGCGTCGCCAAGATGTACCTCCAGGAGGTGTTCAAGGGGCGCTACCACCAGCAGCCCAAGGTGGCCAGCTTCCCCAACGTGAAACAGCTGGATGAGATCTACACCGTTGGCCCGATCACGGTTCGTTCCGCCTGTTCACACCACCTGGTGCCGATCATGGGCAACTGCTGGATCGGGATCAAACCTGGTGCCCGGGTGATCGGTCTCTCCAAATTCACCCGCGTGGCTGACTGGGTCTTCTCCCGCCCTCACATCCAGGAAGAGGCTGTGATGATCCTTGCCGATGAAATCGAGAAGCTCTGTGAGCCCCAGGGTCTCGGCATCATCATCAAGGCGCAGCACTACTGCATGAAGTGGCGTGGGGTGAAAGAGCCTCAAACCAGCATGGTGAACTCCGTTGTGCGCGGCGATTTCCGCCACGACCCCAGCCTCAAGCAGGAGTTCTTTGAGCTGGTGCGTCAGCAGGAAGCGCTGCTCAGCACCTGATCAGCCGCGATTCAACGCTCTTTCAACTCCTCGACTTCACAGTCTCGACCTCACGGCCTCGACAAGGGCTTGAACCTTGTCGAGGTTTTTCCATCCGGGTCGTTCCTCCAGCCGACTTGAGGCATCGAGCCCCTGTGGAGTGACGCGACTGAGCAGTTCTGGAACCCACTCCGCACTTACTCCTCCTGCCAGCCACCACGGCACCGAAAGCTCGGTTTCGGCGAGCCAATCAAGGGGGATCCGGTGCCCGGTGCCGCCCAGTTGATCGGCGCTCCAGGCATCGAGCAGCAGAGCATCCACATGGGGCGCGTACTGCTCGAGCTGCTTGAGATCGTCGGGTTTACGCACCCGCAACGCTTTCCACCACTGCTGCCTGGGGTAGCGCTGTTTCAGGTGTTGGCAACGTTGGTCTGACTCGCTGCCGTGCAGCTGCACCACGGAGGGCTGCCCAGCACCGTTGAGCGCTTCCTCGAGAGCGGCATCGTCGGGATCGGCCACAACCCAAACGCGATGCAGCTGGGGGTGCTGTTGTTCCAGCAGCTGGAACAAGGCCCTGCGCTGGGCTGGTTCCACAAAGCGTGGGGTGGCGGGAACGCCGATCACGCCAATCGCCTGCACCCCCATCTGTGCGATGGCTTGAGCCTGCTCGGGGTCGGTGATCCCACAGATCTTTAGGTCTGGAGTGGGGCGGGGATCACGCAAGGGCTGCATGGGTTGCTCTCCCTAGGATCGTGGATGACAGTCCGCAGCAGCGGCACACGACGGGATTGGCGGTGGGAGAGGGCTGGCAGGTGCTCAAGATTGGCGGAATTCCCCTGCGGCTTCAGCCCAGCTGGTTGTTTGCCGTGGCGATCTTCACCACGTTGTTTCAGTCCCGCTACGCGTCCACGGCCTCGGTAACGGCGAGTTGGGGGCTGGGATTGCTGACCACCTTGTTGCTGTTCAGCTCCGTGCTGCTGCATGAATTGGGTCATGCCCTGATGGCCCTGCGAGAAGGGGTGAAGGTGTTGAGCATCACCCTGTTTCATCTGGGCGGCATCGCGCGGGTGGAGAAGGAATGCCCCACCGCCATGGGCAATCTGCGCATTGCGGCTGCTGGCCCGATCGTGAGTTTGGTGTTGGCCTTCGGAATGCTGGCGGGGGCTGCAGCGCTGTCGGACACCCAGCCCCTGGCCACTCAGTTGTTGAGCCAGGTGGGTTTGCTCAACTTGATGCTCGGCTTGTTCAATCTCCTGCCCGGGCTGCCCCTCGATGGCGGGCTGATCCTCAAGGCCTTGGTTTGGAAGCTGAGCGGCAGTCAGCAGAAAGGCGTTCAGGTGGCATCGGCGTCCGGACGGGCTTTGTCGATGCTGATGATCCTGTTGGGTGGTGTTCTGCTCTGGCAGGGCTGGGGGCTCAACGGCCTCCTGCTGATGTTGATCGGTTGGTTCGGCCTGAGTGCCAACCGCAGTCAGACCCAGATGCTGCAGTTGCAGACGGTGCTGCGGGAGTTGAAGGTGGCGGCTGCGGCAGGCAAACGTTTCCGCGTGCTGGAGGCGGATCAGACCTTGCGGCGCCTCAGTCAGCTGCGGCTGATCGCCAGCGAGGCGGAGGGACCTGCCGATTGGGTGCTCGTCTGCAAAAGCGGCCGTTGGGTGGGTTGGATTGATGATCAGCCCTTGAAACTGCTGCCGGTGCAGCAATGGGACCAACAGCGCCTCGAGGATCATCTGCGCCCCCTCACTGAACTGCCGTCCATCGCCAGTTCGGCCCCCCTGGTGGAGGCGGTGCCGGCTTTGGAGGCGGCCTCCCAGGGACGCCTCTTGGTGATGAGTGCTGCGGGCCTTCCCTCCGGCACCCTTGACCGAATGGATGTAGGCGATGCGGTGCTGAAGCGGCTCGGGGTGAACCTGCCCCCCGCGATCCTCGACGAGGCGCGCAAGCGCAATGGATACCCCCTGGGTTTGGCGATGCTTCCCCAGATGGTGCAGTCGATGCAGGCTCAGAGCGCAGAGTCAGACGCCAGCTCGATCTCGAACTCCTGAACTTCGTCAGCCTTCAGAGGCTGCATCTGCCACGGGCAATGGCTCCAGGATTGAACCAGGCTCTGGCGCAGTCGCTGATCCAGCTCCAGCCGGTTGATCCGGGCTGGAGCCGTCGCTGGAGCCGCTTCCTCAAACACCTCCTCCCAGAGCTCAGCAGGGGGATCCAGCAGGATTTCACCGTGTTGAAGCAGGCGACCGTTCTGCCAGCGCTGGGCGCTACCGACCCGTTTGACGCCGCATGGATCCACCAGGTCGGCCACCGTTGCCGAGGCGAAACAGTTGTTGGCCTCGCCACCAGCAGGGTCCGAGCCGAAGTGCAGCGGTAGCCCGAGATCCTGGAAGCCATCGATCAACCACTGGCAGGCCTGGCGGTAAGCCTCCTGGCGTCGCCGGGGTGCATCCGGCCAGATCAAGGCATAGGTGAGACCGCCGGCATGAAGTACGGCCCGACCTCCGCTCGGGCGTCGCACCAGGTTGATGCGGCCGCGGCGGGCCAGCTCATTCCAGTGTTCAGGCCAGAGGCGTTGATGGCGTCCCAGCGAGAGCCAGGGCCCATCCCAGCGGTAAAAACGCAGAATCGGGCCGTTGCTGCGCTTCAGAAGCCAGGCATCCAAAGCCATCTGGGTGTGTCCATCCGCTTGCTGGGTGGGGAGCAAACGCCCGGTTGCGGGCATGCTGGAGGGAAGAGTCGATCGCACGCCATGGTGCCCTGGTGGGATGTGCCGATCTTGATCGCCCTGGGCCTGCTGGCCGGGGGCTTGGCCGGCTTGTTGGGGATCGGCGGTGGCTTGATCTTTGCCCCGCTCCTGCTCTGGCTTGATCTCCCGCCCCATCAGGCCCTGGCCACCAGCAGTTTCGCCATTGTGCCCACCGCTTTGGCGGGCACCATCACCCATCTGCGCCAGGGCCGGCTGCCGACCCGGCCTGGACTCGCCATCGGCTTGGCGGCCTTTGGCTCGGCACTGCTGTTCGGTGGTTTGGCCGGTTTGGCAGCGGGCTGGATTCTGCTGGCGATGCAGACGCTGATGTACATCGTGCTGGCGTTCTGCGTTCGCGAACGGCCCGAGGCGGATGCCAATGATGACGTTGATGACGGCAGCGCTCCGCAGTTGGCGGGTGTGGGCTGCATCGCCGGCTGGACCGCTGGGATGTTGGGCCTGGGCGGGGGGCTTGTGATGGTGCCCCTGATGAGCGGTCCGATGTCTGTGCCGATTCATCAGGCCGTGCGGCTGAGCACGGTGGCGGTGCTCTGCTCAGCCAGCGCAGCATCCCTCCAGTTCCTGCATGAAGGACGCGGCGTTCCTCTGATGGGCCTGCTGCTGGGGGCGGTGGCGGCGATCGCTGCGCAGTGGACGGCCAGCCGGCTCGATCAGTTTGATGCGGCCCTGCTGGTGCGCTGTCTGCGGGGGCTCGCCATCATCCTGGCGATTGACAGCTCCAGGCGGGCCCTGCAGCTTTGGCTGAGCTGACTGGTCAGCCCAACAGGTTCCAAAATCTCCTATCCAGCTCGTAGCCCAGTGCTGCGGCCATTTGGGAGAGGTTGCCCCGCATCGGGCGTCCGAGCTCTCGCTGGCAGAGGTCGTCCAACAGCATCAATCGATGCGTCACCCAGAGCTCCAAGGCATCCGGGTTAAAACGCAGGCCTTCGCTGCGGCTGAAACTGTGGGGAATCACCAGGGCCACATGGCGAATCAGGCTGCCCTGGTCGCGTTCAAGCAAGAGCGGCAGCCAGGGGTAGCGCGCATCTGCCCGAAGGGCCCAGAGCCGAGGCTCGGGGCATTCCGGCAGTTCGCGTGGGTCATCCTTCGCCCGGGGCCAATCGAAACGAAGCTCGAGCACTGGTCCCTGGCTCAGCAGTGCATCCAGCGGCTGAGTGCTCCAGATCTCCAGCGGCCGTAGATCCAAGGCGCGGATAGCAGGGGCATCGATCAGAACCGGATCCATGGGCTGGTGTGACAGGCCTTTGCGAATGATGGCCTGCAGCCCTTCCCTCAGAGAAGAATGGGACCGTTTGATGCATGGCTCCCATGGAAACCGTTCTGTCTGCACCTGAGGTGTTCATTGCCCTCGTGGTGGCTGCCCATGCCGCTGTTCTGGCTCTGCGTCTCTCCATCAGCCTTTACGAGGCCTGATTTCAAAGGCAGCCCAGATCAACGGGCGTAGAGCTGGTCTTGGCACTGCGAACGGATTGCGTTACAAGCGGATGTTCGTGCTGATGCGGTGACCGCCAGTCAGGTTCAAAGATCAGCTCCCCGCACGGATGCAGCCAGCATGGCTGCGGCGATTCAGCGGCAGACCGACCAACAGGAGCTGCAGTGCAGCCTTCTCGCCTTGGCGGCCAAGGCGGGGCTCGTTCTGTTGGGCGCTGTGAGCTTGATCCGTCTGTCCGTGGCCTATCAGGAACGCATGGATCGCCACAGTGAAATCGCGGCGGTCGTGACGATTGAGTCGGCGAAATTGGAAACGCTGCAACAACGCTTCGATCGTCTGTTCAGCATCGGTGGAGAGAAGCGTCTGATCAGCGAGCAGGATCAGTGGATCGCCCCCAACCGTCTGCGCGTGATCTGGCGCTGAGATTCGTGACCAGCGGCGTTGGGATTGAGTGCTGACCGGCAGACTGGCAGCCTTCCTGGCCCTGTCTTGATGTCCACGCCCGGCACCGTTCTGATCACCGGCACCACCTCCGGTGTTGGCCTGAATGCCACCTGCGCCTTGGTGAAGCGGGGTTGGAAGGTGATCACGGCGAACCGCAGCCCGCAGCGTGCCGCGGCGGCGGCGGATGAGCTGGATCTCCCGAAAGACCGGCTCAAGCACGTGCTGATGGATCTGGGTGATCTCGACAGTGTGCGTTGGGCTGTGGATGCCTTGCCCGAGCGATTGGATGCTGTGGTCTGCAATGCAGCCGTGTACAAGCCGAAACTGAAGCAGCCGGAGCGTTCGCCCCAGGGCTATGAAATCTCGATGGCCACCAACCATTTCGGCCATTTCCTGCTGGTGCAGCTGCTCTTGGGTCGGCTGAAGGCCTCCACTCATCCCTCCAAGCGGGTGGTAATCCTGGGCACCGTGACGGCGAACTCCAAGGAGCTGGGGGGCAAGATTCCGATCCCTGCGCCGGCAGATCTGGGGGACCTCTCTGGTTTTGAAGCCGGGTTCAAAGACCCCGTCACCATGGCCAGTGGCAAGCCGTTCAAGCCCGGCAAGGCCTACAAAGACAGCAAGCTCTGCAACATGATCACCACCCAGGAGCTGCATCGCCGTCTGCACGGGGACACGGGGATCACCTTCACGTCGCTCTACCCGGGCTGTGTGGCGGACACACCGTTGTTCCGCAACACCCCCAAGGCCTTCCAGACGATCTTCCCCTGGTTTCAGAAAAACATCACCGGCGGCTATGTCTCCCAGGCCCTGGCGGGGGAACGGGTGGCTGATGTGGTGGCCAATCCCGACTTCGCCGAATCCGGGGTGCACTGGAGCTGGGGCAACCGTCAGAAAAAGGATGGACAGCAGTTCAGCCAGGAACTGTCCGACAAGGCCACTGATCCAGAAACAGCCCGCCGGGTGTGGGAGCTGTCGATGAAACTCGTTGGACTTTGAGCTGAGCTCATCACAACAAGGCCCCGGTTGCAGCGTCCGGGGCTTTGTCGATGGCTTTGTTGATCAAGTGAGGATCAATCGAATCCCAGCAGGTCGAAGATTTCGCGGTCTTTGAGGGATGTGGCCTCGAGCGGCTCCACCTTGTCGAGCATGTTCTGGGCTAGCCGCAGATATTCGTTCTGCACCGCTTGCACAGCCTCATCGGCATCATCCATCTCAAAGATGGTGCATTTCTTGAGTCGGGATCGCCGGATGGCATCCACATCCCTGAAGTGGGCCATGGTGCGCAGGCCGGTGCGATTGTTGAACTTGTCGATCTGATCGGTGTCGGCGGATCGGTTCGCCACGACGCCGCCAAGCCGCACCTTGTAGTTCTTGGCTTTGGCTTGAATCGCCTGAACGATGCGATTCATCGCGAAGATCGAATCGAAATCGTTGGCGGTCACAATCAGGCAATAGTTGGCGTGCTGCAGCGGAGCGGCGAAACCACCACACACCACATCGCCGAGCACATCGAAGATCACCACATCGGTGTCTTCCAGCAGATGGTGCTCCTTGAGCAGCTTCACGGTCTGCCCGGTCACGTATCCGCCGCAGCCCGTGCCCGCCGGTGGGCCGCCGCTCTCGACGCACTGCACCCCGTTGAAGCCGGTGAAGACGAAATCCTCAGGCCGCAGCTCTTCGCTGTGGAAGTCCACCTCCTCAAGGATGTCGATCACCGTCGGCACCATCTTGTGGGTAAGGGTGAAGGTGCTGTCATGCTTGGGATCGCAGCCGATCTGAAGCACCCGCTTGCCCAGCTTCGAGAAGGCGGCTGACAGGTTCGAGGAGGTGGTGGATTTGCCGATCCCGCCTTTGCCATAGACCGCGATCACCAGGGTTTCTTCCTGGATGTTCAGTGCCGGGTCCTGGTGGACCTGCACGCTGCCTTCACCGTCTGCCGGTCGCGTCAGGGTTGTGGTCATGCAGCGACCTGTGCAAGAGAAGTCGATTTCATTCAACAGCAGCAGATGTGCAGTGGTTGGTTTTCACCAAGAAATGAAAGATCTGGTTCTTGGTTGAGTTGCAAGAGCAGAATTTCTTTCAATTAAATAAAAATAAATGAGTGCAAATGCTCATGCCTTGAAGTGGGCTTTTGCGTCATACAGCGTTTCGCTGCTGATCTCTCTGCAGCCCATATCGCGCGCGTAGGCCTCCGTGTTGCGTCGCACCTTTCCCCTTACGAAGAAGGGGATCTTCTTCAGCTCGGCTTCCCCATCGGCCGTCCACTGCAGAGCGCCATCACCCTCCCCTGGGATATCACTCAAGCCGGAACTGTCGGCGGCGCCGGCACCGCCGGCATGGCCCAGGTGGCTCTGGTGGCCATCCACGAATTCGAAGTCGTGGCGGAACATGCCGATCAGGTGTTCCTCCAGGCCCATCATCAGCGGGTGCACCCAGTCGTCGAAGATCACGTTTGCTCCTTCCCAGCCCATCTGGGGGCTCATTCGGGCGGGAACGTCCTGCACGTGCATGGGTGTGCTGATCACCGCGCAGGGAATCCCCAGACGCTTGGCGCTGTGGCGCTCCATCTGGGTTCCCAGCACCAGTTCCGGTGCCGCTTCGGCCATGGCCGCTTCCACCGCTAGGTAGTCGTCACTGATCAGGGCCTCCAGGCCCAGAGCTTTGGCGGCGGCCCGCACGGGCCGGGCCATCTCCCGGCTGTAGGTGCCCAGCCCCACCACCGTGAAACCCAGTTCCTCGCTGCAGATCCGGGCTGCGGCGAGGGCGTGACTGCCGTCGCCAAAGATGAACACCCGCTTGCCCGTGAGGTACGTGGAGTCCACGGATTCCGAATACCAGGGGAGGCGTGAGCGCCGGTAGCCCTCATCGGGGGCGGGGGGCTCCATCCCCAGCATTTCGTGCACTTCGACGAGGAAATCGTGGGTGGCACCTACGCCAATTGGCACTGTTCGGCTGAAGGGCATGCCGAAATTGCGCTCCAGCCAGCTGCAGCTGGATTCCGCCACCTCTGGATAAAGGCAGACGTTGAGATCGGCATCGGGGATCCGCTGCAGATCCTCTACGCCTGCCCCGAGGGGCGCCACCACACCCACATCGATGCCGTGCAGGGTGAGCAGTTTCTGCACCTCCAGTACGTCGTCCCGGCAGCGGAAGCCCAGCAGGGAGGGGCCCAACAGGTTCACCCGGGGCCGGCGGCCCTGGTGTTGCCATGCCCTGGGGTCGTGTTGGCTGTTGGCGGGTGCTTGCTCCTTCAGCAGGTTGCGCACCAGTTGGTAGAAGGTTTCCGCAGCCCCCCAGTTCTCCTTTTTGCTGTAGGCCGGCAGCTCCAGACTCACCACCGGCATGGTGAGCTCCATTCCCTGGGCCAGGGCACCGGGCTGATCCTGAATCAACTCCGCGGTGCAGCTTTCCCCCACCAGCAGGGCATCGGGTTGGAAGCGATCCACCGCCTCACGCACATGCCGTTTCACCAGTTCGGCGGTGTCCCCGCCGAGATCCCGGGCCTGAAAGGTGGTGTAGGTGACGGGCGGACGCTGTCCGCGCCGCTCAATCATCGTGAACAGCAGATCGGCATAGGTGTCCCCCTGGGGGGCATGGAGCACGTAATGAACGCCGCGCATGGAGGCGGCGATGCGCATGGCCCCCACATGGGGTGGCCCTTCGTAGGTCCAGAGCGTGAGTTGCATGGGATCAGGCGTGCACGGTTGGGTCGGGGCTGCTGGGGTGGAGGCCAGGTCGAATCAGTTGCCGGCGACGCAACGGCCGTGAAAACAGTTCCGCCAGGTCACCGGCTTGGTCGATGCCGTGGATCGGGCTGAACACCAGTTCGATCGACCATTTGGTGGCGATGCCTTCGGCCTCCAGCGGATTGGCCAGGCCCATCCCGCACACCACCAGGTCGGGCTGGCTGGCGCGAACCCGGTCCAGTTGCTGCTCCACGTGTTGCCCCTCCATCACCGGGACGTCATCGGGGAGCAAGGCCAGCTCGGCAGCCATCTGTTCGCGGTTCAGATAAGGCGTGCCCACCTCCACCAGTTCCATGCCGCATTCCCGTTGCAGAAACCGGGCCAGGGGCAGTTCCAGCTGGGATTCGGGAAGCAGGAAGATACGTTTGCCCTCCAGCACGGCGCGATGGCGGGCCAGGGCGCTCTGGGCCCGCTCCATCAACGGATCGAGCACAGCAGCAACCCGTTCATCAGGCAGATGGAAGGCATCAGCAGCAGCCTCCATCCAGCGGCGACTCCCCTCGGCCCCCAACGGGAAGGGGGCCGTGAGCACCGTGGCGCCGCGGTCGCCGAGCAGGCGCGCGGTTTCCGTGAGAAAGGGTTGGGTCAGCAGCACCGTGGTTCCTGCTCCCACGGCGGGCAGGTCGGTCGATTGCCGGGGCGGCAGGCTGCGAATCGTCTCGATGCCCATCCGCTGGAACAGGTGCATCTGCCGGTCTTCCACGGCATCAGCGAGGGTTCCCACCAGCAGCAACTGCCGTTCATCGCTGGCGGGGAGCAGGGGAACGAGGGCCGCCAGTGCCCCGTCTTCTCCCTGGGTGAACGTGGTTTCAATGCCGCTGCCGGAGTAGTTCACCACCCGCACCCGGCCTGTCAGTTCTTCGTTGAGTCGTTCGGCGGCCCGGGCCAGATCCAGCTTGATCACTTCGCTGGGGCAGGACCCCACCAGAAACAGCGTGCGGATTTCGGGGCGGCGTTGCAGCAGTTCCTTGCAGACCCGGTCGAGTTCGTCGTGGGCATCGGCGAGGCCAGCCAGATCCCGCTCGCTGAGAATGGCTGTGCCGAAACGGGGTTCGGCAAAAATCATCACCCCTGCGGCGCTCTGGATTAGATGGGCGCAGGTGCGTGATCCCACCACAAGAAAAAAGGCATCGGGCATGCGCCGATGCAGCCACACAATCGAGGTGAGGCCGCAGAACACTTCGCGCGGCCCCGACTCCTTCAGCAGCGTTGGCCCGGCCATTGGCCGCTCCCTTGATGATCAACCTCTCCAAGCTGCGAATAAATCCGCTGAGGAGTGGAAAGTCGCTCAAACTCTTCGGGATCGCCCAAACCAGGCAGAGCCGGCTTGAGCTCAAAGGCGGCGACGGAATCCGTCGTAACGATCGGAGCGAGCGCTCTCCTCTGCTTTGCTCAAGCGCCAGACGTTGCGGCTGACCCGGCGGGCAACGAGGCCACCGCGTTCGACCCGTTCCGTTCCGGGGCGGGCCCCCAGCAGCATGCTCACCTCCGCGGTGGTGAGTGGAGCACCGGTTTCGATGGCCAACGACGTCAGTTCCAGCCGTTGACGCAGCTGGCGCAGACGCTCACTGTCTGCATTTCCTGATGCCTCCAGCCAGGGCAGATCCACCTGGCCGTCCTGCGCAAGCCGTTGCATCAGGCCGAAGCTCACCATCCCAAGGGCTTGATCAGCGTTGAGATCCACTGGCTTCAAAGAAGACTGCTCAGTCATTGCAAGATCTCTAGAGGGTTTCTCCGGACGGTATCGGCTGTTTTTCAAGGCGCAAGACCGCAGGCTCTAACTCTTTATTGGCCCGTTTCAGCCGAATTCGTCCGGTACACTCCCCGCCATGACCCGTTTTGCCAGCTTCGATGCTCGGGAGCGGCGACGCGGCGGTAGTGCTCTCGTCACCGGCACTGAGGTGACCCCCCAGCAGGGGGGGGCGAGCTGTGTTGTGACAACGGATTCGGAGTCGCCTCGGCTGTTGCGGCAGAACAGCCATGTGCAGTCGATCGAACTGCGCACCCACGTCTTCATCGACTCGCTCCAGCCGCAACTGGCGGCCTACATGGGTTCTGTGAGCCAGGGATTTCTGCCCATCCCCGGAGATGCCTGCCTCTGGATGGAGGTGTCACCGGGCATGGCAGTGCACCGGGTGACGGACATCGCCCTGAAGGCCAGCAACGTCCGTCTCGGCCAGATGGTGGTGGAGCGGGCGTTCGGCTCGATGGCCCTCTATCACCGCGACCAGAGCACGGTGCTCCATTCCGGAGATGTGGTGCTGGAAGCGATCGGGAGCACCATCGATCAGCGTTCTCCAGCCGATGTGAGCTGGACGGAAGTGATCCGGGCGATCACCCCCGACCATGCCGTGCTGATCAACCGGCAGAACCGACGCGGCTCAATGATCGAAGCCGGGATGAGCATGTTCATCCTGGAGACGGAGCCGGCCGGATACGTGTTGATCGCTGCCAACGAAGCGGAAAAAGCCTCCAACATCACCTTGGTGGACGTGAAAGCGGTGGGTGCTTTCGGACGTCTCACCCTGGCGGGACGGGAAGGTGATGTGGAGGAAGCGGCCGCGGCGGCGATGCGCGCCATCGACCACATCAACAGCAACGCAAGGCTGCGCTGAGCGCTCAGACCAGCTCGGATCAGCTCAGGTCCAGCAGCTCACGCAGCTGTGGAGCAAGAGCGCGCGCGGCCTTGCCGCGGCTGCCCAGGCGGCTGAGCTGAGCTGCATTCAGTTCGCCGTAGCTGCAACGGGCTTCCCGCACCCAAAGCAAGGATTCGAATCCGCCGCCGGCGTAGGCCGGGGCACTCAGGAGTTCGCCCCAGCAGATTCCCTCCGCCGCGGCACGACAGTTGCCGGAGGGATCACACAACACCATCGTGCTGCGAAAACAGGCACTCCGATAAGGCGATCCCATCAGTTCCTCCAGGATTCGCTGCACCTTGGCGTCGTTTCCCTCGGCGTAGCGGGCGGAATACAGACCCGGTGCCCCTTGAAGCGCATCCACCTCAAGCCCTGAATCGTCAGCCAGGGCCCAGCAGCCGGTGCGAAGGGCGGCAGCGCTGGCTTTCAGCTCGGCGTTTTCGCGGTAGGTGCTCCCCGTCTCTTCAACGTCCAGATCGGCAGGTTGACGCTGCACGTCCAGAGGAAGAGGTCCCAGCATGGCCTCGATTTCGGCAACCTTGATCGGGTTGCCCGTGGCGATGGTGAGCTGAAGCGCCAAGGAGGGCCAACTAAAGAGGGCCTCCATTGTGCGGGCTGGTTGGGGCTAGGAGCTAACAATCTCTGGATCCAATCCAGCGACACCCATTTGGGTTGAACATTCCACCCCGCAGCAAGGCTTTGGGAAGGTGACGCATCGTGAACTTATGGAGCTTCACCACTGCCGACAACGACTTGTGGGGATGTGATCACATGAACCACCACAGCAGACCGGAACAGTGAGGCACAGGGTGATAAGCCCGGCTTATTTGGTTCACTATGGACAGTGATCGGGAAAGTCGTCCAAATCGCTTGACGGGAAGGGTTCTGGCGAAGCAATGTCCCCAGCGAACATTCCACCCCTTCTCCCGGTAGGCAATGGCTAACGAAACCATGGGCATCGCCCTCGGCATGATCGAGACCCGCGGTCTGGTCCCCGCCATCGAGGCAGCTGATGCCATGACCAAGGCTGCCGAAGTGCGCCTGATTGGTCGTGAGTTCGTCGGCGGCGGCTACGTCACCGTTCTGGTTCGCGGCGAAACTGGCGCTGTCAACGCTGCTGTGCGCGCTGGCGCTGACGCTTGCGAGCGCGTCGGTGACGGCCTGGTCGCCGCTCACATCATTGCCCGCCCCCACCGCGAAGTGGAGCCTGCTCTGGGCAACGGCAACTTCCTTGGTCAGAAGGACTGAGATCTTCCGCTGAGCCTCTGACGAGGCACGCGAACGTCTCAACCTCTTCACCGACCTAACGGAGTTTTCCCATGAGCAAGAAGTACGACGCTGGGGTCAAGGAGTACAGGGATACCTACTGGACTCCTGATTACGTCCCCCTCGACACCGACCTGCTGGCCTGCTTCAAGTGCACCGGCCAAGAAGGTGTCCCCAAGGAAGAAGTTGCCGCTGCTGTGGCTGCTGAATCCTCCACCGGCACCTGGTCCACTGTGTGGTCCGAGCTCCTCACCGATCTCGACTTCTACAAGGGCCGTTGCTACCGCATCGAAGACGTCCCTGGTGACAAGGAGTCTTTCTATGCCTTCATCGCCTACCCACTCGACCTGTTCGAAGAGGGTTCGATTACCAACGTTCTGACCTCCCTGGTCGGCAACGTGTTTGGTTTCAAGGCTCTGCGCCACCTCCGTCTGGAAGACATCCGCTTCCCGATGGCGTTCATCAAGAGCTGCTACGGCCCGCCGAACGGCATCCAGGTCGAGCGCGACCGGATGAACAAGTACGGCCGTCCTCTGCTGGGTTGCACCATCAAGCCGAAGCTCGGCCTGAGCGGTAAGAACTACGGCCGTGTTGTCTATGAGTGCCTGCGTGGCGGTCTGGACTTCACCAAGGACGACGAGAACATCAACTCCCAGCCCTTCCAGCGTTGGCAGAACCGCTTCGAATTCGTTGCGGAAGCCATCAAGCTGTCCGAGCAGGAGACCGGCGAGCGCAAGGGTCACTACCTCAACGTGACCGCCAACACTCCCGAGGAGATGTACGAGCGCGCTGAGTTCGCCAAGGAACTCGGCATGCCGATCATCATGCACGACTTCATTACCGGTGGCTTCACGGCCAACACCGGTCTGTCGAAGTGGTGCCGCAAGAACGGCATGTTGCTGCACATCCACCGCGCCATGCACGCGGTGATCGACCGTCACCCCAAGCACGGCATCCACTTCCGCGTTCTCGCGAAGTGTCTGCGTCTCTCCGGTGGTGACCAGCTCCACACCGGCACCGTGGTCGGCAAGCTGGAAGGTGATCGTCAGACCACCCTCGGCTACATCGACCAGCTGCGCGAATCCTTCGTGCCCGAAGACCGCAGCCGCGGCAACTTCTTCGATCAGGACTGGGGTTCCATGCCTGGCGTGTTTGCCGTTGCTTCCGGCGGTATCCACGTGTGGCACATGCCCGCCCTGGTCACCATCTTCGGCGACGACTCCGTTCTTCAGTTCGGTGGTGGTACCCACGGTCACCCCTGGGGCTCCGCTGCAGGTGCTGCTGCCAACCGTGTGGCCCTCGAGGCCTGCGTCAAGGCACGCAACGCCGGCCGTCATCTCGAGAAAGAGAGCCGCGACATCCTCACGGAAGCCGCGAAGCACAGCCCCGAGCTGGCCATCGCCCTCGAGACCTGGAAGGAGATCAAGTTCGAGTTCGACACCGTCGACAAGCTCGACGTCCAGAACTGATCGTCTCAACGGCCGGTTGATGCAATCGGCCACCCCTTTTTCTTACACCCAGGATCCCCATGCCTTTCCAGAGCACCGTGGGTGACTATCAAACAGTCGCCACCCTGGAGACCTTCGGCTTCCTCCCGCCGATGACCCAGGACGAGATCTACGACCAGATCGCCTACATCATTGCCCAGGGTTGGAGCCCGCTCGTCGAGCACGTCCACCCCAGCAACTCCATGGCCACCTATTGGTCGTATTGGAAGCTCCCCTTCTTTGGTGAGAAAGATCTGAACGTCGTTGTCAGTGAGCTCGAGGCTTGCCACCGCGCATACCCCGACCACCACGTGCGCATCGTCGGTTACGACGCCTACACCCAGAGCCAGGGTGCCTGCTTCGTGGTCTTCGAAGGACGCTGATCCTTCGAACCCTTGGTTCCGAGCCCTGACCTGATCAGGGCTCCAGCTTTTTCCGGAGGGGCTAGTGCCCTTCCACTTCACGACGACATCCTCGGGCGGACATGGCAAGACTCTCCAGTCGCGAACTCGCACTCGAACGCCGCAAGGCGCTGACCACTTCCGGTAAGAAGTCCTCGGTAGCGGCTGGTGATGGCGCCAACCGTGTTCGCACCGTTGCTGATGCCCGTCCCACCCGCACCAACGCGGCCGCAGCTGCTGAGCCTGCCTCTGCACCTGCCACCCCCGCTGCTGTAGCTCCGCAGCGGACCACCTCCTTCACAGCTGCTCCCGCAAACCGCAGCTCCCAGGTCAAGCCCCATCGCGATCCAAGCCGCGAGCTGGTGCTCGCCCGTCGTGATGCCCTGTCCCGCCGCGGTAAGACCGCCGACACCAGCCGCGATCGCAACCGCGCTGATGTTGCCCGTCAAACCAAGGCAGCCGCTCCTGCTGCTGCACCCGCTGAAACCACCAAGAGCTGTGGTTGCGGTGGAAAGCGTGCCGCTGAAAAGGCTTCCCTCAGTGCACCGGCTCCCAAGTTGTCTGCACGCACAGAGCGCCGTTCGGCCATTCCCAAGCGTCGTGCCATCGAGAACCCCAGCCGCGCGCTGGTGCTGGCTCGCCGTGAAGCCATGTCGAAGCACGGCAAAACCGCTGGCAAGCAACCCACCAGTGCAGCAGCCGTTGCCCGTCAGGCCAACCCTGACCTCACCAGCCGTGAGCTCGCACAACAGGTGCGTGAGCTGCGCACCAAGGCCGGTGCCCGCAACAAGCAAAGCGCTGGTGTGACCCGCCCCACCGGTCCCAACCGCCACGGCGCCAAGCAAGCCGCTGCCGCTGATGCCCACTGGAAGGTGGGTCAAAGCACCACGACCAGTGGCCAGACCGTGACCGGCACCCAGGCCAACCGCTCGGTGAAAACCACCGGTAATGAGGCCAGCACCTGCCGTTCGATCACCGGTACCGAGTACCTGGGAGCCGAAGTCTTCCAGACCTTCTGTCAGACCGCTCCCGCTGCCACCACCCCGGCCAAGGTGCGCGTCACGGCCACTAGCCACGGCAACCGCGTCACCGGCAATGAAGTCGGCCGTTCCGAAAAGGTCACCGGCGATGAGCCCGGCACCTGCAAGAGCGTGACTGGCACCGAATACATCTCCGCTAACCAGTCCGCTGCCTACTGCGGTGGTGGCGTGACCTCTCCGCGCAAGGTGGGCCACAGCCTCACCGAACAGGGGCGCCCCGTGAGTGGCGTGATGGTGGGTCGCTCCGCCAGCGTTACCGGTGATGAAGCAGGTGCCAACCGCAGCCTCACCGGCGATCAGTACCTCGGTTCAGATCCTCTTCCCGAAGGTCGCCCTGCCGCCAAGGTGGGTCTCTCCGGAACCCTCTCCGGCACTGGCGTGACCGGCACCATGGTCGGCCGTTCCGCTCAGGTGACCGGCGATGAGTTCGGCTCCTGCCACCGCGTGACTGGTGATCAGTACGTGAGTGCCGAGCAGGTGAATGCGTTCTGTGGCGGCAAGCCCGAGCCCGAGGCCGCCAAGGTTGGCTTCAGCATCACCAACCGCAACCAGGTGGTGAGCGGCACCCGTACCGGCCGTTCGGAAAACGTGACTGGCGACGAGCCCGGCAGCTGCCAGGCCGTCACCGGAACCCCCTATGCAGGTCTTGAGCAGGCCGGCCAGCACTGCGGCACCCCTGCAGTTCAGGCCATCCGTGAGCGCACGCCTGTGCGTGTTGGCACCCCCTCCGCTGCCATGACCGGCATCCAACCCGGTGTGGGTGGTGTGATGACCGGCGACAAGCGTGGTGCATGCGAAGCAGTCACCGGCACCCCTTACGTGGGTGCTGATCAGCTGGCCGCTGCCTGCGGCGCTGACGCTCCCGCTGGCACCGACACCCACGGCCAAGCTCCTGAGGGTGCTGCCTGGACCCGCTTCAGCGTGGTGTCTCCCGCCCGTGCTGCCCAGCAGCAACGTGAGGCTGCGTCTGGTGTGACGGGTACCTCCTATGAGCAGGGGAATCGCATCACCGGCCCTTTTGACATGGCTGGCGGCAAGGTGACCGGTACCGAGCAGTTCCGCTTCGACAACCGCGAGTTCCAGAACCGTCAGCAGCGCCAGTTCCAGCCCACCGTGGCTGTGGTCAGCGAGCCTTCTGAGAAGCCTGCATCCCGGGTGACCGGCGAGGGTTCCTCCACCAAGATCACTGGTGATGACTGGGATCGTGGTGAGCACGTGACCGGTACTGAGGGTGCCTCGGCCCGCCGTCGTAACCCCAGCCGTCCCGGCCCGATGAGTGCTATGTCCCCCTTCGAGCGCAAGCGCAACGAGGAGAACGAATGGCCTGTGAGCCGCGTGACCGGTTCAAGCGGCAACACCGAAAAGGGTTCCCTGATCACCGTCTCCGGCGGCGCACGGGGCTGATTCATTGATGGTTCGCTCCAAGCCTCTCCGTGGCGGGCGACCTCAGGCCCCCTCGGCACCCACCCGACGTCAGCTTCAACAGCTGGCAACAACCTCTGATTCCGTTCAGACCTCGTCTGACGTGGAGTCCTCCACCCGCAAGGCCGCTCTGGATCGGCGCCGTGCCCTCACCACCGCGGGCAAGGCTGCTCAACTGGGCGGCGCCCCGGTCAGTGGTGGACGGATTCGCTCCAGCAAGGACGTTCAACGTCCCACACCCGCTCAGCCAGGCTGGGTCCGCCGTGAGAAGGCTGCTACCCGGGCGGTTCCTTTCAATCTGAGCCGCAGCTCTCTGCCGATCACCCATCGGCGCCATCCGTTGACGGATGCAGTGGCAAATGCCCGTCTTCAGGCCTATGAGCAGGAGATCAAGGGCCGCTTTGATCGGATCGTTCCCCTGCTTCAGCAGGTTTCAGCGCTTCAGCATGAAACTGATTTCATTCCCCAGGCCCAGCGGTTGTGCCGGGCCGAACTCGGCTTTGATCTGCCGGATCACATCCTGCAGCGGGCCTGGGTTCGCCCCCTCGACATGCGCGCCCTGTTCGCATGGTGTGTGTTCGAAAGCCACCGGCTGTTCAGTGACCGCTTCTTCCAGGACGATCCCCTGGATGCCGGTACGGGCAGTGCTGCCTCACGGGAGTTCGAACAGTTCCTGCTCGACTGTGGGATCCATCTGCTCGACCTGACGCCCTGTGCCGATGGTCGGTTGGCTCACACCGTGGCCTATGCCCTGCGCATTCCCTTCAGCGCTGTGCGTCGCCGTTCCCACGCTGGCGCCATGTTCGACGTGGAGAACACGGTGAACCGCTGGGTCAAAACCGAGCACCGTCGCTACCGCGAAGGCTCACCCAATCCCTCCACGGAACAGACCCGTTACCTGAAGGTGGTGACCTACCACTTCAGTTCCCTCGATCCCTCCCATCAGGGCTGCGCTGCCCATGGCAGCAATGACGAACTGGCGGCAGCGGCGGGTCATCAACGCCTGCTCGATTTCCGTGAGTCGGTGGAAAACAGCTTCTGTTGCGGTGCCTCCGTTGACCTTCTGCTGATCGGCCTCGACACCGACACCGATGCGATCCGGGTGCATCCCCCAAGCCGTGACAGCGAAATGGTGCTCGACCGTTGGCTCTGCGCCAGGGAACTGCATGCCGCCACGGCATCGATGAGTGCCGATCAAGCAATGGCACAGATTGCTGAAGCCGTAGAGAGCTCTGCTCCTGGACCGATGGATGCCGGGATGGTGTCGTTCCTGACCCGTTTGCTCGCCAATAACTTCTCCCAGATCGACTACGTGCAGGATCTTCACGGGGGCACGTACCCGGATGCCGGGCACGCAGAGCGTTTCATTGGCGTTGGCATCGGTTTCAAAGAGGTGCATCTGCGCAACCTCACGTATTTCGCTCACCTCGACACAGTCGAGGAGGGCGCCCCTGATCTCGATGTGGGCGTGAAAATTTTCAAGGGTCTGAATGTGTCCCGGGATTTGCCGATTCCGGTTGTGGTGCGTTTCGACTATTCCGGCCGTGTGCCCGGTGCTCGGGAACGGGCCATCGCTGATTGCCAACGGGTGAACCAGGCCATCGCCGATCGCTACGCAGCTCTCGTTGATGAGGGTCTGCTCCACACTTGTCTCACCATTCGCGACCGCAACCAGACGGCTCCGGCCGAGGTCGTCGGTTCCACGCTCGACCCGCAACTTCCGGAGGCTCACTGATCATGCTCATCGTCAAGGTCGTCAAGCCGCTCGTTTCCACCAACCGGATTCCCGATTTCGAGCACAAACACCTCCAGGTGGTTCTGGATGGCAGCACTAAAAAGGTGGCCGTCGATGCAGTGGGTGCGAAACCTGGGGACTGGGTGATCTGCGTCAGCAGCTCGGCCGCCCGTGAAGCTGCCGGCAGCAAGTCTTATCCCAGTGACCTCACGATCGTGGGGATCATTGACCACTGGGAACCCGACCCCCCGAAGACCTCCGCTCCCTCTCCGTCCCCCAGCCCCAGCAAACCCGCGGGAGGCAAGGCCAGTTGATGGAGATCATGCAGGTGATGGGAACGCTGGTCTGCTCCTACCGGGTTGCCGGTCTGGATCACATGCACCTGCGCATTCTCAAGAACAACAAGGGCAAGAAGCTGGTGGCTGTTGACCCCGTGGGTGCCCGTGAGGGCAACTGGGTGTTCACCGCCAGCGGTTCGGCTGCCCGGCATGCCTGCCCTGACAACACCGTTCTCACCGATCTCACCATCGGTGGCATCATCGATTTCTGGAATCCGGACGGATAGGGATCCTTCATTTCCCTCCGCCGTTTCCGTTCCGCTTCCACACCTACCAATCCATGGCTACTCCTTCCCCCACCCCACGTCGTCGCACCACCCGCAGCACCGCCGCGGCGAACAAGACTGTGGACGTGAAGCCTGTGGCCAGCACTCCTGCTCCCGCGTCGACTCCCGCGAAGGCAGCTCCTGCTTCAACCACCCGTCGTGCGTCCACCACAACCCGTCGCAGCAGCGCTTCCAACACCGGATCCGGCGGTGGCTCGGCCGTGACCAAGCCCGCTGCCACCCCTTCCCCCATCGTTCCCGGTGTGGCACTGGGCATGATCGAAACCCGCGGCATGGTTCCTGCCATTGAGGCAGCCGATGCGATGACCAAGGCTGCTGAGGTGAGACTGATCTGCCGTGAGTACGTGGGTGGTGGCTACGTCACGGTGATGGTGCGTGGCGAAACCGGTGCAGTGAATGCCGCTGTTCGTGCCGGTGCCGATGCCTGCGAGCGCGTGGGCGACGGCCTCGTCGCTGCTCACATCATTGCCCGTCCTCATAAAGAGGTGGAGCCGGTGTTGGCCGGCAGTGGCGCCGCTCGCCGCAGCTGAAGGCATAAAACCCTCCTCACAGCCGTTCACAAAGAGCCCTTTAGCTCCTTACCGGCTCCTAGATTCGCCGGCCAACCAGCGACCAGCTCGATCACCATCCCGCTCGCCGTTTTGACCCCGGAGCTTTCGCTTCCCATCCAGACCGCCTGGTTGATCCCGCTCTATGGGTTCATCGGGATGCTGGTTTCCCTCCCTTGGGCCTGTGGCTTGTTCCGCCGAGATGCCCATCGACCGGCGGCCTACCTCAACATTCTTCTCACCCTGCTGGCCTTCGCCCACGGAAGCCTGATCCTGCAGGAGGTTTACCAATCAGGGCCGGTGGATCTGGCCTTCCCCTGGCTCAGCGTGGCTGACCTGGAGCTGAACATCAGCTTCAGCTTGTCGCTCACCAACCTGGTGGCCCTGGAACTGATCACGGGCCTCAGCTTGCTGTCGCAGGTGTATTCCTTGGGCTACATGGACAAGGAATGGGCGTTGGCCCGCTTCTTTGCCCTGCTTGGTTTTTTCGAGGGCGCGATGAGTGGTGTCGTGCTCAGCGACTCCCTGTTCCAGAGCTATTTCCTGCTGGAGATGCTGACGCTCTCCACTTATTTATTGGTGGGTTTCTGGTACGCCCAACCCCTGGTGGTCACAGCAGCCCGGGATGCCTTCCTCACCAAGCGCGTTGGTGATGTGCTGCTGCTGATGGGTGTGGTGGCGCTCTGCAGCTATTCCGGCGTGATGGGGTTCAACGACCTTTACGCCTGGGCCGCTCAAGACACCCTCTCCCCATTGGCGGCAACGCTGTTGGGTTTGGGCCTGGTTGCTGGCCCAACGGGTAAATGCGCCCAGTTCCCCATGCACCTCTGGCTGGACGAAGCCATGGAGGGCCCGAACCCCGCTTCGATTCTGCGGAACTCGGTGGTGGTGACCTGCGGCGCCATCGTGCTGCTGAAGGTGATGCCGATCCTTCAGCTCTCGCCCATCGCCATCGGCGTGATGCTCGTTATCGGCAGCATCAGTGCGATCGGTGGCTCTTTGGTGGCCCTGGCTCAGGTGGACATCAAACGCACGCTGTCGTATTCCACAACGGCCCACATGGGCCTTGTCTTCATCGCCATTGCGCTGCAGATCCCTGTTCTGGCCTTGTTGCTGCTTTTCACCCATGCCGTGTCCAAGGCGCTGCTGTCGATGAGCATTGGCGGCGTGATTGCCTCCACCAACTGTCAGGACATCACCGAGCTGGGGGGATTGGGCAGCCGCATGCCGGCTACTACCACGGCGTTTCTGGTGGGTGGTGCTGGTCTCGTGGGATTCCTGCCCCTGGGTGGCTTCCTAGCCCTGGCCCAGTCGATTGAGCTGCTGAGCGTGCGCTCGGTGCCGTTCATGGCGGTTTTCCTGCTCACCAACGCACTCACCGCCATGGGTCTGGTGCGGGTGTTCCGCCATGTGTTCATGGGGGATTCCCTGATCAAGTCCCGCCGGGCTGCCGAGGTGAACTGGCAGATGGCGTTCCCAATGGTGGCGCTCACCGTGATCGTGCTGATCACCCCGCTGTTGCTGGTGCGGCTTGAATCGCTCGATGGTTTGTTGGCCTTCCCCCTCTGGGCAGCAGCTCTTGTGGTGGGAAGCGGACTGCTGGGCCTGCTCGCTGGCGCCGTTCTCCCCCTGAGCAAGGCCTGGTCCCGCTCGCTGAATCCTGTTCTGCGCTGGTGGCAGGACCTGCTGGCCTACGACTTCTACACCGAGCGCTTCTATCGCCTCACCATCGTCAACGTGGTGGCTGGCTTCTCTCGCTTGGCCTCCTGGTTCGACCGAAATGTGGTGGATGGTCTTCTCAATGGAGTGGCGCGCTTCTCCCTGGCCAGTGCCGACAGCCTCAAGCTCAGCGTCAGCGGCCAGAGCCAGTCGTACGTGCTGACGGTGCTCCTGGCCATCGTTCTTTTCCTCACCGCGGTGAGCTGGTTCCTCACCTGATCGCCCCGAGATGCTTCTTTCCCTCCTGCTTCTGATTCCCTTCCTCGGGGCTCTGGCTCTGATCCTCTGGCCGGGATCCCCGTCCAGTGCACGCCTGCGCGATGTGTCCATCGTGCTGCTGGTGGTGCAGTGCTTGGCGAGCTTCGCCCTGCTGCTGCCCTTCGATGCCGCCGACGCAGGTTTGCAGTTGGTGGAGCAGGCCCGCTGGGTGCATGCCATCGGCCTGGATTACGCCTTGGCGCTGGACGGTTTGTCGTTGCCGCTGGTGTTGATGAATGGGGTGCTCTGCTTGGTGGCGGCGATCGCGTCGCGCACGATCGAAAACCGCCCCAGGGTCTACTTCGCCCTGTTGCTGGTGATTTCCGGAGCGGTGAATGGTGCCTTCTTGGCCCAGAACCTTCTGCTCTTCTTCCTGTTCTACGAACTGGAGCTCATCCCTCTCTGGATGCTGATCGCTGTATGGGGTGGTGCCAACCGGGCCTACGCCGCCACGAAGTTTCTGATCGTCACCGCCGTCTCAGGCGTGCTGATCCTGGGTGCCTTCCTTGGCATTGCTCTGGTCACAGGAACCATGGACTTCAGCCTGAGGCCGATCCTTTCCGGTGAACTGGGCATGACCGCCCAGCTGCTGCTGATGGGTGCTCTGTTGATCGGCTTCGGCATCAAGATCCCCCTCTTCCCCTTCCACACCTGGCTGCCGGATGCCCACACCGAGGCTTCCACACCGGTGTCGGTTCTTCTGGCAGGTGTGCTGCTCAAGCTGGGCACCTACGGCCTGCTGCGTTTCTGCCTTGGTTTGTTCCCCGACGCCTGGCAGGTGGCTGCCCCCTGGCTGGCCGGCTGGGCTGCGATCTCAGTGCTCTACGGATCCCTTGCGGCGATTGCCCAGACCGACATGAAGCGCATGGTGGCCTACAGCTCGGTGGGCCACATGGGCTACGTGCTGCTGGCCGCCGCCGCCGCCACGCCGCTTGGGTTGATGGGGGCCCTGTTCCAGATGGTGAGCCACGGCCTGATCTCTGGCGTGCTGTTCCTGGTGGTGGGTGTCGTTTATGCCCAGACCGGCACCCGCGACCTCAACGTCTTGCGTGGCCTGCTCAACCCCCAGCGCGGCCTGCCGCTCACTGGATCTCTGATGATCATCGGGGTGATGGCCAGTGCCGGAATCCCCGGTATGGCCGGCTTCATTTCCGAATTCCTGATCTTCCGCGGCAGCCTTCAGCCCTTCCCCCTGGCCACGCTGCTTTCCATGGTGGGATCGGGACTGACGGCGGTGTATTTCCTGCTGTTGGTGAACCGCGCCTTCTTCGGTCGCCTGGCGATCGCCCCCGGCGAGGTGGTGAATCCCCGTATCCTCAACCGCGTGGCGCTGCGGGAACAGGCCCCGGCCATCGCCCTCAGCCTCGGTGTGCTGGTGCTTGGCCTTGCTCCGGAGCTGCTGTCGAACCTCAGTGAGGCGGCCACCACGGGCCTCAGCCTGATCACTGGAGATCTGTCATGACCCCGACATCCGCATCCCCCGTTCAACCTCCGGTGCTTCCTGATCAGGAGGAGTTGATCCGTCGTTTGCTCAGCGACACGCCGCTGCTCAAGGACACCCCCGACCATCTGCTGCAGGTGGTGAATGTGCTCGAGAGCTATGGGCTGGTTCTCGATGCCTACAGCAAGAATCTGGTGGATCAGGGCGAGCAGCAGATGCTCAATCCCTTCCCGGTGTTCCGCTTCTTCCATGAGGGGTTCAACCTCAAGCGCCTCTGGACCCATCTGATGGGGGATCGCATCAACTTTGAGTACGCCGAGTACTGCCAGAAGGCGATGTTCTGGCATGGCACCGGCGGGTTGGATGCCTACCTCGACACGCCTGAGTTCGCCGAGGCCTGCCAGCGGATCATCAAGCGCAAGTCGGCGCGGGACCCACTGCTGGCCCTCAACAACCGCCTTTATCCCGATTTCGCCCCCGAGGCCATCCGTTCGCTCACCACGATTTATTGCCTCGGTCTGTTCTGGCGCGTGATGAGCGACATCTTTGTCGACCTGGCCCGCCGCTACGCGATCAAGGAAGTCACCTGCGTCAACGATGTGGTGCATCACATCCGCGATGGCCTGGTGGCGGCGGCCGGAAGCCCGATTGAATACAAGGTGACGATCGGTGATGAAGAGATCTGGGTGCTTCCCCCTGAGGCGGGTCTCACCTTTCTGGTGGATGTTGCGGTGCCCTACGTGGAGGCCGTTTTCTTCCGCGGCATGCCCTTCCTTGGAACGGTGTCTTACAACGCCCAGGCCCGGCAGATTTCACCGGACATCAGTGATTTCAAGTACGGCGCCCTTTACGCCGACCCGATTCCGAGCATGGGTGCGGGCATTCCCCCCAGCCTCTGCATGCAGGACATGTACCGCCACCTGCCCGAGGAACTGAGCCTCTGGTACGACGACAACGGTCGAGGCCAAACGGATGTGCACGTGCAGATCTGCGTCAGCTTCCAGAAGTCGATGTTCTGCGTCACCAATGCCGCCATCGCCGGCACGATGCCGCATCCGCTGCACACCGATGACCCCGAGCAGCAGGCCGCCAATCGGGCCTACGCCGAGGCCTGGTCTGGCCGCTTGATGGGCTGTCAGCGGGTGGCGCTCCTCTAGGTTTCCAGCAGGTTCAGGCTGAACGGGGACTCTGATGAATCAGTGGCAGGAGCGGAAACGACCCGTATGCCTCGAGTGTCGTTTCGAGTTTGAGAGCTACGACGCCACCAGGGATTTTCTCGACAAACTCGGCGACCACAGCGAGGCCACCCAGCGCTTTCCTGACATCAGCTTTGGGCGCACCTACGTGAACATCACGATCCGGCCGGAGGATGACGGCCCCGAGGCCCAGCTGAGCGAAGCCGATCGTGCCTTTGCCGCAGAGATCGATGCCCTCCTCAGTTGATCTGGCTTCGGCTTACGCCGACTCCGGTGTGGCTGAGGTGTTGGACCAACTGGACCGTGAACTGATCGGCCTGGCGCCGGTGAAGACGCGGATCCGAGAGATCGCAGCGCTGTTGCTGGTGGATCAGGCGCGGCAGCAACTGGAGTTGCCCAGCACCGCGCCCAGTTTGCACATGTCGTTCACCGGCCATCCTGGTACGGGCAAGACCACCGTGGCGCAGCGGATGTCGCAAATCCTGCATCGCCTGGGTTACCTCCGCAAGGGTCATGTGGTGACGGCCACCCGCGACGATCTCGTGGGTCAGTACGTGGGTCACACCGCCCCAAAAACCAAGGAGATGCTCAAGCGTGCCCAGGGTGGCGTGCTGTTCATCGATGAGGCCTATTACCTCTACAAGCCAGACAACGAACGCGATTACGGCGCCGAAGCGATTGAGATTCTCCTGCAGGAGATGGAGAGCCGGCGCAGCGACGTTGTGGTGATCTTTGCGGGCTACAGGGATCGGATGGAGACCTTCTACAGCTCCAATCCAGGCCTCTCTTCAAGGGTGGCGCACCACCTCGATTTCCCCGACTACAGCGACGACGAGCTGATGGCGATTGCAGGCCTGCTCCTCGAGGCCCAGCACTACCAGTTCAGTGCCGAGGCCGAGACTGCGTTCTCCGACTACGTTTCGCGCCGGCGGCAGCTGCCTTTCTTCGCCAACGCGCGCTCGGTTCGCAATGCCTTGGACCGGGCCCGTCTGCGCCAGGCCAACCGGTTGTTTTCGCGGATGGGAGAAGCCCTCACCAAGCAGGATCTCATCACGATTGAGGAGGCCGACATCCGGGCCAGCCGTGTGTTCAAGGGCGAAGTGGAGGGCCACCATCCCGCTCAGCACGGCGCCTGATCAGCTGCGCCATGCCGAGGCCCACCAGCAGGCCGGCTGTGCCGTGACCCTGCAGGAGGGCAACCCCGAGCACCAGAACCGCCAAGGGAGCAGGCAGCACGCAGCGGTACAACGCACCCGTGAGGGCGCCGCACCAACTGCCCAGGCTTCCGAGATCCGGCAGCAGCAGGTGAAGTCCCATACCGAGTGCGCAGGCCACCAGGAACAAGGGGAAGAACACCCCTCCGCGCCAGCCTGTTTCCAGGCAAAGGCCGAGCATCAGCAGTTTCACGATCGAGGAGAGGAGCAGAACCCAGGCCTCACTTGAGTTTTGGCCTTCAAGCAGGGGCCGCAGCTGCTCTTCTCCGGCGAAGGGAACCAACGGCAACCAGTGCATGCAGGCCCCCAACAGCAGGCCGGTCAGCAGCGGCCACCAGGGCCATTGGGCCAGGAGTTGGTGCTGCTCCAGCCAGCCTCGCCACTGCAGAAACAACAAACCCAGGCCGCAACCGATGAGTCCCCCCAACAGGCCTGCGCTGAGGCTGCCGAGATCTTCCCCCAGGTTGCTGGGCCAGATGTAGGGAAGCCGTTGTAGCGATCCACCGCTGGCGGTTCCCATGCCATTGAAGGCGGCAAACCCGGCAACACCGCCGAGGCTGCCTGGCAACCAGCGGTCGAGGAAGGCCTGCTTGCGTTTTTTGGGGTGAGTGACCTCGCCCACCACAGCACCCCCCAGCAGTGGAGCTCCGAAAAAGGCGAGGCTGCCTGCAACTGTTGCTTCCTGAAGCTTCTGGTCACGACCACGCCAGATCCGTTGACTGACCAGGGCGGCCATGCGGCTCATCAGGGCCTCAGGTCCGATGCAACCTCCCCCAACCTGGGCCAGCGCCGCTCCGAGAAGGCCGCGAGCTTCATCGCGTTTCGGAGCCTGGTCTGGATCACGCACATCACTCAGGGTGTCCCGCAGCTCCGGTAGCAATGTTGTGGGGCCGGGGCTATGCAGCAGCGAGAGGATCAAGCCGCTGCCGCCGCAGATCAGCAGCGACCAGCCCAGGGGAAGGCTGCGATCCAAGCCCTCGAGCACCGGATCTCCCCAGAGCCGCTGGCTTATGCCGCCGATCCAGCCCATCACAACCGCCACACCGGCGCCGCTCAGGGTGCCGGTGAGCAGGGCCATCAGGCTGAGGCGAAGGCGAGTCACCAGTGCGGGTCGGTGGCGAATTCAACGCTGAGTTTCGCTGATTTCGACGCCGGAACGGTGCTGATGCAGGCGCGCACCGTCTTGCCGTTGACGTCGATCTCGCAGGCCCCGCAGCTGCCCCCCAGGCAACCGGTGGGAATGCTGATGCCCGCCCCACTGGCGGCCACCAACCAGTCCTCGCCGATGGTTTCGTGGGTGATGCGCCCATCGGGCCAGCGCACAGGAATCGACGTCATGGCTGGAGCAATGGAGCAAGGTTCACATGTTGCTCGAAGGCATCGGCGAGGCGATCGAGCAACAGATCACGGTGGGCGCTGTGGTTCTTGGGATCGTTGGCCAGCGGTTGCAATCCCCGTTGCTCGCGAAGCCGGTTGAGCCAGGCCCGTCGCCAGGGGCCGTTGTCGAGCAAGCCGTGCAGGTAGGTGCCCACCACGCTCGAACCCTTGGGCCCGGGAGCCCACCACCCCAAACCAGCGTCGCTGCTTAGCGGCCGAAGGCCGGGATCTGGGGTGGTGGTGCCGTAGTGCAGTTCAAAACCGTTCAGCGGTGTTTCCATGGGCCAGAGGCCATCGATGCTGCGCTGGCTCAGCCGTTTCGTGCCGCTGAAGGTGGTGTCCAGGGGCAGGAGGCCCAGGCCGCTCTGGGGTCCCCGCTGATCGGTTCCCTCCAGTCCCTCCGGATCGTTCAACGTTTTGCCCAGCATCTGCATGCCGCCGCAGATGCCCAGGACGGATCCCCCAGCCTTGGCGTAGGCCCTGAGTTGATCGGCCAGTCCACAGCTGTTCAACGTTTCGAGATCCCGCAGCGTCTGCTTGCTTCCCGGAAGAATCACCGCATCCGGCTGCCCCAGGGGTTCCCCTGGTTCAATCCAGCGCAGCTTCAGGCTGGCTTCAGCTTCGAGCGGATCGAGATCGGAGAAGTTGCTCAAGGAGGGCAACCGCAGCACAGCGATCTCCAGATCGGTGGCCCCGCGGGTGGGTTTGCGTTCCAGCAGATCGAGGGAATCTTCGGGTGGAAACAGCTCGTTGAGCCAGGGCATTACCCCCAGCACCGGTACCCCGGTGTTGGCTTCCAGCCATTGGCGACCCTCATCAAACAGCTCCCGACGGCCGCGGAAGCGGTTGATCAGGATGCCTTTGATCAGCGGGCGCTCCACCGGGCGCAGCAAAGCGAGCGTCCCAACGATCTGGGCGAAGACACCGCCGCGCTCAATGTCGGCCACCAGCAGGCAGTTGGCCCGCAGGTACTGGGCCAGGCGCAGGTTGGTGAGGTCGCGGCGTTGCAGGTTCACTTCCACCGGGCTTCCCGCCCCCTCCAGCACCAGCCGGCCTTGGGGCCATTGCTGCTGGAGCTGCATCAGGCCGGTGCGGATCGCCTGCCAACCGGGGCGGAACCAGTCGCGGTAGTAGTGCTCGGCGCGGGCGATCCCCACGCTCTGGCCCCCATGGATCACCTCACTGGTGCTGTCTCCCCGTGGTTTCAGCAGCACGGGATTCATGGCGCAGCAGGGTTCAAGGCCCGCCGCCCAGGCCTGCATGGCCTGGGAGTAGGCCATCTCCCCGCCATCGGCATCCACCCAGGCGTTGTTGCTCATGTTCTGCCCCTTGAAGGGCAGCGCCTGTTCCCCACGGCGTTGGAGCACCCGGCACAGCGCCGCCGTCATCAGCGATTTGCCGGCACCGCTGGAGGTGCCCAGCACCATCAGGGGTCGCGGCGTGGTGCCGGTCACAGCGGCCAGTGCCGACGCAGGCCGTGACGCAGACGCTCCAACACCGGAATCGAACGCTGCAGGAGTGCGGGGTCGTCATCGAGCAGCTGGCGACCCAGGGGCGTGAGCCTGAAACGGCTGGTCAGCCCTTGCCCATCCACTTCCCGGCGCAGCACGCCCACGCTGATCAGCCAACGCAGGTCGTCTTCTAGGGCTTCGCTGTTGCGGAACCAGCGTGTTTTGCGGCCGTAGCGGCTGGGTTCGCTCCAGAGGTCGCCGGCATCCAAGCCTTGCTGCTGAAGATCCCGATAGAGCGCTTCAGAGAAGGGCAGGCATCCCATGGCCCGGCAGGCCCGGTCACGGCTGCGTCGATCCAGCAGGTCGGTGGGGTGAGCGATGGCGAAGCCTTCCGTCCCTGGCAGCCTACGGAGCGTTGTTCTGCGGTGTGTTCCCGTGCTCATGCTTGCTTCCGCCTCGCCGGCGCGTCGCCGTTTGCTGGAGCAAGCGGGAATCCCGCATCAGGTGCGCGTCAGCGGTGTGGATGAAGACCAGATCCAGCATGCGGAGCCCGCAGAGCTGGTGAAACTGCTGGCTCAGGCCAAGGCCATAGCTGTTGCCCAGACGCTTGACCCGGTGGGCGATGCCGAGATCACGGCTGTGCTGGGCTGTGATTCGGTGCTCAGTTTTGATGGGCAGGTGTTCGGCAAGCCCTCAGGGCCAGCTGATGCGATCGAGCGTTGGCAGCGCATGGCTGGCGGCTGCGGATCACTGCTGACGGGCCATTGCTTGATCCGTCGCGGACAACCTGAGCTGATGGCCTGCGTGGAAACGGTGGTGCGCTTTGCCTCGCTCAGCCAGGCCGAGATCGAGGCCTATGTGGCCAGTGGAGAACCGCTGCAATGCGCTGGTGGCTTTGCCCTCGAGGGCCGCGGCGGCCTCTGCATCGATGGCTTGGATGGCTGTTATTCCAACGTGATCGGCCTGAGCCTTCCCTGGTTGCGTCAGCAGCTTTCAGCGTTGGCTTAGTGCAGCAGCAGATTTCGCGTTCCCGAGATCGCTTGCATGGCCAGCAGCAAAGCCACCAGCAGATTGCTGCTGATGTGAATGCGCCTGGCCTGCACGGAATGACCAATCAAGGGCTGCAGCGCCGTTGAGCTCAGCAACAGGGCGGTGAGCAACATTCCCATCCAGAAATGGGACTGCCAGAACAGGGGGCTCCAGGGAACATCGCTGAACCGCTCCACGGCCGGATGCAGCCCCAGCAGAAGCAGGCCGCAGCCACTGGCGATAGCCCAGAGAAAGCGCTGCCAGACCAGCCGGGTCGTTAGCAGGCGCCCGAAGCTGAACAGCACAGCGCTGCCGGTGACGATCAGACCCAGGGGGTGGCTGCTCCAGAGGCTGTAGCCCAGGCCGATCAGCACCGCCACCAGCACTCCGCCGGTCACCCAGGCCCCATGCTGCGCATGCTCCACCGGCACCGTGTCGGCGATTGGGTTGATCTTGAGCCGCTTTTCCCGCGCCAGGATTCCCAGCCGGATCGTGGCGCCCACCACCGGGTAGACGAACAGGATCATCAGCACGGGGTGGATCAATCCCAGCCAGTCGTGGCCGGTGAGCGACTGCAGTGCCTGGGGATCAGCCAAAAAAAACGCAACCCTGAACCCAGGGTTGCGCATCGTGGGGTTGTGAACTGAGGATCTGGATCAGACCTTGCGGGAGTAGTACTCCACCACCAGCAGTTCGTTGATCTCCAGGGCAACCCACTCGCGTTCGCAACGGGCGGTGACCTTGGCGCTCAGCTTGGACTTATCCAGCTCGAGGTGGCTGGGCACGTTGGCCAGACCGGGGAACTCGAGGTTGGCTTCAGCCAGCTTCTTGCTGCACTTGCGCTCGCGGATTGCGATCACATCGCCGGGCTTGCACTGGTAGCTGGCGATGTCGGTCACACGACCGTTAACGGTCACGTGGCCGTGGTTCACCAGTTGACGGGCGCCGGGCACGGTGGGACCGAAGCCTAGGCGGAAACAAACATTGTCGAGACGGTTCTCGAGCAGCTTGAGCAGGTTGGTTCCGGTGGAACCTTCCTGGGCGCGCGCTTTCTTCACGTAGCGCACGAGCTGACGCTCGGAGACTCCGTAGTTGAAGCGAAGCTTCTGCTTCTCTTCGAGACGGATCGCGTATTCAGAGCGCTTGCGACGGGCTTGGCCGTGCTGACCGGGGGGATAGGACCGTTTGGCGGCCTTCCGGGTGAGACCGGGGAGGTCTCCCAAGCGCCGCGTGATCCTCAGGCGAGGGCCGCGGTAACGAGACATAGGTGGGAAGGTGTGTATTGAGTTCGTGCGGTTGTTGGGCATGCTGGAACCGAAACAGCCCCAGGCATCTGCCGCGATGCACGAATTGGACATTGTATCTGGCGGCCCGATGGCCAAGCTGCGACAGGCGATCAATCAGGCTCTGGCGGCTGTTCTCCTGGCAGGGATTGGTTTTTATCGGCGTTTCATCTCCCCGATGATCGGGCCCCGCTGTCGCTTCACGCCCACCTGCAGTGCCTATGGCCTGGAGGCCATTCAGAAGCATGGACCCTGGAAGGGGGGCTGGCTCACCGTGAAACGGCTGCTGCGCTGCCATCCCTTCACCCCCTGTGGCTGTGACCCAGTGCCCGATTGATGAAGCAGCTCACCCTGTACGGCCGCGCTGGTTGCTGCCTGTGTGAAGGCTTGGAATCCCGCTTGCGCGCCCTCGATCTTTTGGGGCTCTCGATCGAGCTGACGGTCATTGATATCGATGCGTCCGGTACCCCCCAGGAGCTGAAGGCGCGCTACGACCTTGAGGTGCCTGTGCTCGCGCTCGATGGATCTGAGCTTCCCCGGGTTTCCCCGCGGCTCACGGGTGAGGGACTGTTGAATTGGTTGCAACGCTGTCTGTCCACAGCGCTCTGAACGGCTTAAAACTCCCCCAAGCACAGGGGAGATTGGATGACGCAGGCGTTGCATGCCCTGTTGAGTGATGCAGGCATCGCAGTGCCGCCGGGGCTGGTGAACCCTGGGTTGGAGGCGATAACCACCGATTCCCGCCGCGTCGGCCCTGGAACCCTGTTTCTCGGTCTCCCGGGCGAACGGGTGGATGGAGGCAGCTTCTGGGCCCAAGCCCTTGAGGCCGGTGCAGCCGCTGCTGTGATTGGAGCTGAAGCTGCTGCAGCACAACCGCCAGGCGCGGATGCCCCTGTGGTGGTGATCCAGGAGCCGGTGGCGCGGCGAATCGGTGAGATTGCTGCGGCGTTCTGGGATCACCCCTGCAGGCGCATGGCCCTGATTGGTGTGACCGGCACCAATGGCAAAACCACCACCACCCATTTGATCGAGCATCTGGCCGCTTCGGCCGGCCAATCGGTGGGCTTGTTCGGCACCTTGGTGAACCGCTGGCCGGGCCACAGCATCACGGCCACCCACACCACGGCCTTTGCCGACCTCCTGCAGGGGCAACTCGCCGAGGCTGCCTCCGCAGGTTGCGGCCTGGCGGCGATGGAGGTGAGTTCCCACGCCCTGGCGCAGCAGCGGGTGGCGGGCTGCCGCTTCGCGGGCGCCGTGTTCACCAACCTCACGCAGGACCACCTCGACTACCACGCCTCCATGGAGGACTACTTCGAGGCCAAGGCGTCGCTGTTTTCAGATCCTTTGTTGCTTGCTGACGGCGTGCGATCGGTGGTCAACAGCGATGACCCCTGGGGGGCGCGCCTGGCCGAACGGCTTGGGGCCGCCTGTTGGCGCAGCTCCCTTGAGGATCCCTCGGCCGAGTTGCACATGAGTGACCTGCAGATGACGGCTGCTGGGGTGGAGGGTCGCTTGATCAGTCCTGTGGGCGAGGGTCGTTTCCGTTCGCCCCTGTTGGGTCGCTTCAACCTGATGAACCTGCTCCAGGCGGTGGGGGTGCTGCTTCAGCAGCAGCTGCCCTTGCCGGTGCTGCTGGAGGCCATCGGCCGTTTCGGTGGCGTGCCCGGCCGCATGGAGCGGGTGATCCTGAACGGGGTGGATGCAGCGAATTTGCCGCCGGTGCTGGTGGATTACGCCCACACCCCGGATGGCTTGGACAACGCGCTTTCAGCAGCGCGTCCGTTCTGCACCGGGCGGCTGATCTGCGTGTTCGGTTGCGGTGGTGATCGGGATCGTGGCAAGCGTCCGCAGATGGCGGCGATTGCGGCACGCCTGTCGGACCGCGTGGTGGTCACCTCCGACAACCCCCGAACCGAGGATCCTCAGCAGATCCTGGATGACGTGGTGGCGGGGATTCCGGCGGGTAGCGATTTGCTTGTGGAGGGTGATCGAGCCAAGGCGATTGCCTCAGCCATCGCCGAAGCAGAGCCGAAAGATCTGGTGCTGGTGGCCGGTAAGGGGCACGAGGACTACCAGATTCTGGGAACTGAAAAGGTGCACTTCGACGATCGCGAGGAAGCGGAACGTGCCCTGCGTTTGAGGTTGTCTTGAAGCAAGGTGCTCTGACGTGGTTGATCTGAGCCTCAAAGGGTGCTGATTGCGGCCACCAAAGCGTTGATGTCGTCGTCTGTGGTGGTGATGTGGGTGCAGGCCCTCAAGCAACTGGGGTCTGCCAGATCGCGAATCCACAGCCCCTGGGCCCCCAGCTGCTTCACATGCTCTGCAGGGGACATATCGCCAATGACCTGAAAGCTCACCAGTCCGCTTGAGGGAGGCACCTCCAGCAGGGGTGTGACGTGATCCAGCCCCTGGAGTGCCCGCCAGAGCTTGCCGCTGAGGGCTCGGATGTGGTCCCAGCGTTGCTGGGTTGATCCTGCTTTCTCCAGCAGTTGCAGTGAACAGCGCAGGCCGGCCATCAGGGGAACGCAGCTGGTTGCCACTTCGAAGCGGCGGCTGTCGTGATGAAACAGATCAGTGCTGCTCAGATCCACCTTGCTTTCATCACGCAGGCTGCGCCAACCGATCACTGTTGGAGACGCCTCGGCCACCACACGCTCTGAAAGCGCCACGCCCCCCAGGCCTTCCGCTCCACAGGCCCACTTGTGCCCGGTGAAGGCGTAGATGTCCGCTGCTGCAGCGGCGTCTTCGACGGGGATCTGTCCAAAGCTTTGGGCTGCATCCACCAACAGAAAAGGTTGTTGGGGGTGCTGATGGAGTTGCTTGGCGACGGCGACTATCGGCATCACCTGGCCGGTGTTCCAGAGCAGATGGCTCAGCACCACCAGACGGGTGTGGGGGGTGATGGTCTGATTGATCGCCTCGAGCATGGCGGCATCGCAGTGGGCCTGATCACCCCGCAGATGCTTCACCGGCAGCACGTCGATGGCGAGGTTCTGGCGCCGGGCCAGTTCCACACAGGCACTCACAACACCTGGGTGTTCGCAGTCGCCGATCAGTAGCCGGTCCCCTTCGGTAAACGGCAACCCCCAGAGCGGCAGCACGCAGCCGCTGGTGACGTTTTCGGTGAGGGCAAGCCGGTGGGGCGGAACACCGCAGCACTGGGCCAGAAGGCGGCGGGTGCTGTTCACCTCCTTGGCGATGTAGGGCCAAACATCTGCTGTGAACGGCCCCAACTCCTGAATGCGCGCCCAGCTTGCGGTGATCGCCTCCAGGGATGGATTGGGCAATGGCCCTTGGCCGCCGTAGTTGAAGTAGGTCTTGTTCTGCAGGGCGGGACACAGTGATCGCAACTCATTTGTGTCCATCTGGCTTTTGGCTGACTAGGGTGTGACTAAAGCTGTGACTAAAGGTGCCCTTCCGGAAGCATCCGACATACGTGCGTAAAGCACGCAATGGGTACCAGTTGCAGCGTGGCGTCCCGAAGGACGTTCAGCCAGTCATAGGCAAAACGATTTGGGTTGAGGCTGCAGGCTCGACCTATCGGGTCGCCCAGCGGCTCTCCCCGGCTTTTGCGGCTAGGACCGATCGACTCATCGCGGAGGCTCGAAATGAGGTTTCGCTCACCGGTGACGAGTTGATTGATTCGCTTCCTCAACGGTTTGACCTCTCAAATTCTGAAATTGTCGATCTGTTGTTTGAAGGCTCTGATGTCGCTGTCGATGAAGGCCTGATTACTTCCGAGCAAGAGAGCAGGTACAGAGCTGTTCTGATGGGAGAGGAGCAGCCGCGACAACACCTCTCGAAGGACGAGCTGATCCAGCAGGCCAAGGCCCTTAAGTCGCCTGCAGCGCGGACCGAGATGAGTTGGAAGAGTGCTTTAGACGGTTTCTTGGAACACGCAGGGGTCACTCATCCGACTTCTGCCACCAAGGAGCACGCCATTGCCTATCGATCCTGGTTGCTGGAACGTCTCAATCCTTCAACTGTCAAAACGCAACTCGCTTTTCTGAGCGGTCTTTGGTCGGTTCTTTGTGAGTTAAAACCTGATTCCACGCATGTCTTTCAAGGACTGAATAAACGAATCAAGATTGTCAAGGCTAGAAAGCCCGATATCACCATCATCGACCCATCGCAGTGGCACGGGGCGGGAGAGCAGATGGAGATTTTTCAGTTCCTGTTTTTCACGGGTGCTCGTCTTGCCGAGATTGCTGGCTTGCAAGCGGAAGACTTGCTTGAAGACCGGATTCTTATTCGGCCTAATGAGTTGAGGCCTCTGAAAACCTCCTCCTCTGAACGGTCTATCCCGATCCATCCAAGACTTAAGGCTTTGGCTGAAGAACTGCGGATAAAGAAGGGCCTTTTATGGCCAGGTCAGTATCAGGAATCAAACAAGCGTTGGGGTGTCAATCTTTCAAAACCATGCAGGAAAATAGTTGGAGTTACACCTAAAGGCTTCAGAGACCGTGCTGCAACGGTATTGCGCTCTAATAATATGAATGAAGCTGTAGTCGTTGCATTGCTTGGGCATACACCCAATTCAATTTCAATGTTATATGGTGCTGCACCATGGAGCGAGCTCAGACGCGCCGTAAAGCTCCTCTAAGGCCCTTCTCTGCGGCTGAATGATCAATCCATCACGCAGCACTTATCTCTTCCTGTAGGCCCTTCTGGAGGCCTCTTGTGATCGGACATTATAACGGGGAATAGCTCAGTGCTTTCCACCATCATCAAAGAAAAGATGACTAAAAACTCGTGGTTTGGAAGCCACGTAAAAGAAATGGGTGACTCTGAATGCCTTCGGGAGTAGGTCGTCATCCGCGTTGTCAGACGCCAGGGAGAACAAGCCTTCAGGCAGCTTGTAGTAGTACCCGTTATCTGATCCCGTCAGCGTGACGCCCTAACACAGCGGCACCACCATGAACTCAAGTGAAATCGTCCTCTACGGGGTATTCATTTGATTAGTGTTTGCGGAGTGAGTGCTACAGGCGGAGCCTGCGGCAACACCTCCCAAACCGAATCTAAGTGAATTCATAGATCAATATTGTTATGTATACTTGGAAGTGGGAGGCTAATCTTTTTTCCAGGTAGACAACTTAAGTTGCTCATCAAAGATCAAGTAAGCCCCGACAAAGATCATTTAAGAGCAGCTTTACTCAGACCATGGGTCCGATTTGGATTCTTCTTGGGCCGCCTCACGTGCCGCGATGATTTCCTTGGCTTCCTGCTTCCAGGCCAGTCCAATCGGATCGCCTTCCATCTTCAGGAGATATTCAGCCTGGCTAGCGAAGTAATCCTCTTTCGTGATCCGTCCAGCCTTGATCAGGATTAAGGCTCGGACGACATGGCCGTGGCAGTCATAAGGAGCTCCTTCTCCGATGAAGCCCCCTCCATTTTTTCGGCTGAACTCGCGGGAGTCGGAAATCAAGTCGATGGTTTTGCCTGCAATTACCTCTGCAGCACGCGCACGTAACCAACGGTCAGCCCCGTCGGGCATGTTCCCTTTCTGGAGCCACTCATCCCAGACGTAGTCGCGGTATGCATCAATCTGCTGTTCGCGCGTCCACTCTGGTTTCTTTTTCTCGAAGAAGTTGCCTACAGGTGATTGTTCACGGCTGATGAAGTAGCGCCGTGCCAGATCGGGCCGCTGGGGCGATCTTGTTCCACGGTTTCCTTTTGGTGTAGTTGCACCAACCCAGTCAGAGCGAGTATCCGTTCTCCCCATAACTGCGATGGGGTCGATCTCGTCGTCATCAGTTTCATCCCAAGCTGATGAACTACCGACGACAGCCTCGGCAATCCAGGACAGCATTTCTTTGCTGTTCGTTCGCCAGTCCCATTTTTTGGCCCTACTACTGGTCATCGGCGTTTTCGGATCACTTTGTTATCCCTCATTCTGGACCTCCTCTTGGTCAGCAGGATCAATTGGTTCTGTAGTAGCACCCATTTCTCCATCTATTGATTGATCTTCTCTGGCTTGCGGATGTAGAGCTGCGTCTCCGGCCAGTGTTGTAGACGCGATTCACGATTCATTGCTATGGATGCAAGTGAGACGAGATGGCCAGGAAAATGGCGGTCTTGGCTCAGGTGATCTGCTCTATGAGCTGCAGCGGATCACCTTGACATGAATTGGGCGGGACAGAACCAGGCTGTAGTCCCTGATGTCTATCCATTGCTCGTACACCGTTGCTGTGTTCGACACAAAGTGACATAGCTTTTTCTTATACTCGGAGTTCAGCCGCTCTTCACCCCTTGGCATTGTATGGCGCTTAGTGAAAGTTGCGATCCTTTTTCGGCCTAGGATATTTCAAGCCATATTGAACTGTGGTTCGAGGGTTTTACGTGAAACGACTACCGGTGCTCCTTTCTGTTCTGCTCATCTCGGCTCCCTCAGCTTTTGCTTGGGAGAGGTTTGACAGCGACGAAGGATATAAAAACTGCGTCGATGTGGCTTTAAGAGAATGGTTAGACCAGGGGAGATAGAGATCATTGAGCAGGGTTGAGAAGAGCGCCTACAAGTCTTTGGCGCATCAGCGCTGCAGTTCGCCAGCCCAGCAACATCACTTGAGTGATTTGGTGAAATAATATTTAATCCCGTTTGGGTTTAGTAGTCGAGATCTGAAGGTTGATGAGAAAGGCGCTCGGCAGCTTTCTTCACTTGGCTAATTGGCGTTCCATAACTTCCCATTTCGGTGTCTTCCAATCAGCTGAGCTTGGCATCTCTATGGGAGTAGCTTTTCTGTAGAGGAACAATCACGATGCCCTCGCTCCAACCTTTCCTTGTGTCCCTGCTGATTGGCACAGCGGCTACGCCGCTTATTGGCCTTGTAGCCGCCCAAGCCCAAACTGTTTCGCAGCCTGATTATTCCCAAACCACGCAGTGCTTCCAGGAGGTTTACAAGGAGGAATACTTTCCTGGCACAAAAGACAGTCCTGGATATGTTAAAAATTGGACCGAAAAGGTAGAGATAGCGTGTTCTGATGGGCTGTTCCTGGACTCTACGCAAAAAAAACAAGCAGTTGATACCGACAACAACGACTGCCGTCAGGGGAGTGTGATCGGTGGACTGCTTGGAGCCGGACTAGGAGCGGCATTGACCAGGAAGCAAGGCCGTTGGGTGGGAGTGCCTGTTGGTGCTGCAGCAGGCGCAATGGTCGGCTGTCAGGTAGATGGTGGTTGATGCTCTCTGAATACACATGAGCCCACTACTCCTGCTGGTTGGCTTAGGGCTCGGTGGTTATCTCGCCGTATTGCGCAACAAGCGAGCCTTAAAAGTCAAAGCAAGGCGCAGGCGTTAGCTGTCCTCCGCCTTAGACGGCCTGCGCGTACGCCTCTTGTGCATCCCACAGCTTGTGCTGCGGTGCGAACGAGTCAAAGCTCTTCCGGAGTGACATTTGTCCCAACCGTTGTGGCAATGATGCCAGCGGTTCAGATCCTCGTGCAGAGGTGAGTCATGAGATCAGCGTTTACCAAGTTGAAGACGCCTCAATCGTCTCGCCACCCCGTCCAAACTCCAGCAGAAATTTCTGAGGCCCGTCTACGTACTGGCATGGACCTGAAAGCCCTCCATGCCCCTCCTGTTTTTGAAATTTCGCAGGACTGGGTAGTGGCTCAGTCGCTGTACCAGCATTCCTCCAAGCCAACCCAGCTTCGATTGCAGTGCCAGCTACACAAGGGCCATAGAGGAGGGCCGCCTCTCCCAGGTGGAAGAGACGGCCTAGCTCGCTTGATCAGGATTGGTCGATCAATTGTTGATCAGCCTCCAGTGGCTACCCCCACAACAACAGTCGCAATAGAAACCACGATGCCTCCCCACTTCACCCATTCCGTGCCGTGATCATGAGTGTTGGCGAAGAGAAGAGCGCCAAGCTGAATGACAACAAGCTTTTCGAACATGACAGAAGAGCCAATAGCAGTCTCTTTGTAACCCAGTGAACGTGTTCGTTCGGTTACGTTCCCTCTCGAATTATGTATTGCTTGTTACTTTTGTGTGTCATGGCTCAGGGTGTTGTCGGCTGACTGTGTCGATCAATTCCGTGACTAAAGGTGTGACTAAAGCTTTCTTGTCTCATCTTTGAAAACCATTGTGCTGCATGCGATCTGAGCTTGTGCAATGAGTAGTGCGTCCTAGTTGAAGTAGGTCTTGTTCTGCAGTGCAGGGCAGATGTCACGCATGGTCACGGCAATGGCGTGAGCCAAAGGATCGGTGTCACCACGTTGGCAGTGGCGTCGTCGCTCTTCAGGGTCTTCGCTTCTTGCTCAACGACTCATACCCACCTTTTTCTGAACTGTTTTTCAGCGGTTCGTTCCATCTGCCAGCCCGACCAACGTCGCCATTCGATTTCTGCGGCCGTCAGACATTGATCCGTAAGCGATTCGTTTTGATTGTTCGCTGTGCCAAAGCGGATGGGGCAAGCAGGACCAGCGTTCACCTCGAGCTCCCGATCTGAATCAAACTTGTCGTGCAGGCTGAATGGATGGTGGTTGTGTCTGCTACCGAACCAAATTAATCAGTATTTCAACTCAGCTTGTCGTCCAACCTGTCGGTTTTGACGATATCAGCTGGCTTTGAGGTAGACCTTGCGGCCATTGGCATCCACCTTGTAGCGACCACCCCGTGGCCCGATGTGAATCACATCGCTGCTTGATGTATTGATCGGGGTTGGTGGCTCCAGAAGTTCCGGCTCATCCTCGGCGGGGGCTGGAACCTCAGGTGTTTGTGTCCTCAGGTGTGGCGCTGCCTTGAAGATATTCAGTCCGAGCTTGCGATACAGAAAATCTGCAATTCGCATGACGCATTAATGGAACTACCTTTTATTTTCCGGCGATGTCAAGTCTGTGATTGCGCTGAACCAAGCGCCCGGTTCCCATTGCCTCACCGCTGATTATTCGACGACTCCGCTCGACTGCTTTGCTCGTCGGGAAAGTGCTCGTTCATGCATTCGGGACAGATGCCATGGCTGAAATTCAGCGTGCTGTGCTGCATCAGGAATCGTTCGATCGGCTGCCAGAACCCCTCGCTGTCGCGGATCGATTTGCAGTAGCTGCAGGTTGTGATTAAGCCTTGGGCATGATGCATCTGACAGAACTCATCCATCAGGGCCAGGGATCGGCGTCTGAGTTCCAAAAGTGTGGTGGCCTGTTCCGCCAGGCCTTCCATCACCTTGTATTGCGAATTCGTGAGTGATTTGGGAATGCGATCAATCACGCAAAGCGTTCCAATGCGGTGGTTGATGTCTGTTTTCAGGGGGAAGCCTGCATAAAGGCGGATGTGGGGTTCTTCCTGAACGAGGGGGTTGTCTCGGAATTTCTCATCAAACAGCGCGTCCTCCACCACCAGAGGTTTGGAATCGAGGATCGTATGGGCACAGAAGGAGATATCCCGGTCGGTTTCGCTGGCCTCAAGGCCCACCTTCGATTTGAACCACTGACGCTTTTCATCCACCAAGGAGATCAGGGCAATCGGAGATTGGCAGATCTCTGAGGCCATCCGGGTGATGTTGTCAAAGGCTTTTTCAGGCTTCGTTCCCAGAATTCGGTATTCACTGAGTGATCTCAGCCTGGCTGCTTCGTTGATCGGTTTGGGTGCTGCCTGCATCGGCCCACCTCACTTGATATGCCAATGGTCTAAGACATCGTTTTTTTATTTTCTGTAAATGTGCGGTGCGAAAAATTTAGCTTTGTGGATTTTACTTTCTTTGATTAATTGATTTTTGGGGCTGCTTCATAGAGCCACACGCTGCGGCCATCCCTGAGGGTCACGCTGCTGCGCAGATACACCTCAGGCACCTCCACCCAATCATCCAAGGCGCGCCAACAAGGCTCGGGTACCCAGTACACCTCTCATGAAATGGCCCCATTGCCTCGCTGCAGCATCGGGTAACCCCGGTGCTGGATCTCGATGAACCCGTCAACGATGCCGTCGCTGTCTCGTTTGGCGCCCTTCAGCAAGTGATGGGCGCTGCCGTTGCTTTTGAGTGATCCGTAGACGAAAAGGCGCTTCAGAGCACCTGCACCACTTCACTCACTTCGGGGATCGACTCGCGCATCTTGCGTTCGATGCCCATCTTCAAGGTCATCGTGCTGCTGGGGCAGCTGCCGCAGGCTCCCTGCAGGCGCACCTTCACGATCGGGCCGTCCAGTTCCACCACTTCAACGTTGCCGCCGTCGGCCATCAGGAAGGGGCGCAGTTCATCCAGCACCTTCTCCACGTTCTCCAGCGTGAGGGCCATGGTTTCAGTGCTCATCGGGATGAACCAGACATCAAGGCTTCAAGGTTACGGAGCGGCCCCATAGGGTGACGAGAGCGGTTAACCCTCCAGCTCCGGTGCAGCACGACGGTTCGTTCAACCCCGAGGCCCGCTACGACGCCGTGCTGGTGGGCGCCGGAATCATGAGTGCCACTCTGGCGGCGCTGCTGCATGAACTGGACCCGCAGCTGCGGATTCTTCTGGTGGAGCGCCTAGAAGCGCCTGCCCTGGAGAGCAGCGCAGCGGTGAACAATGCCGGTACCGGTCATGCCGCCAACTGTGAGCTGAACTACACCCCGATGCAGGCGGATGGCACCGTCGCGACGGCCAAAGCGGTGGCCATCAATGCCTCGTTTGAACGCAGCCTGGAGTTCTGGAGCTCACTCCAAGAGCGGGGCGATCTCGACACCAGCAGCTTCCTCCACCAGGCTGCTCACATCAGCGCCGTGTGGACGCCGGAGAACATCGCCTTTTTGCGTCAACGCTTCAGCCAACTGAAAGACCTGCCGGCCTTTGCGCGGATGCGCTGGAGCGAAGACCAGAGCGAGCTCACCGAATGGATGCCCCTGGTGATGGCAGGCCGCGATCTCAAGCAGCCGGTGGCGGCCACCCGGATTGATCGGGGAACCGACGTGGATTTCGGCACCCTCACCCGGGCCTATCTGATGCCGTTGCAGCAGAGCGGAGCGCTCAGCGTGGAGTACGGCACCCAGGTGCACGACCTCAAACGCCTGCGTCGCAGCGACATGACCGAGGCCGACTGGCGCGTTGTGCTTACAGGCCCCTCGGGCAAAAAAGAAGTGCGTGCTCCTTTCGTTTTCCTCGGTGCCGGGGGTGGTGCTCTCCCGCTGCTGCAACGCTCCGGGATTCCGGAGGCGGCTGATTTCGCGGGCTTCCCGGTGAGCGGCCTCTGGTTGGTTTGCGGTGATGCTCAGCTGGCCGACCGTCAGCGGGCCAAGGTCTACGGCAAGGCGGCGGTGGGAGCTCCGCCGATGTCGGTGCCCCACCTCGACACCCGTTGGATCGATGGCAAGCGGTCGCTGCTGTTCGGCCCCTTTGCCGGCTTCAGCAGCAAGTTCCTCAAGCAGGGTTCCTTGCTGGATCTGCCTGCTTCCGTGCGGGCCACCAATTTGCTGCCGATGCTGCAGGTGGGGGCAACCAATTTCGAATTGGTGCAGTACCTGATCAATCAGCTGCGCCAGAGCCCAGCAGAGCGGCATGAGGCGCTGCAGCAGTTCATGCCCACCGCCCGTGCTGATGACTGGACTCTCTCGGTGGCGGGCCAGCGGGTGCAGATCATCAAACGCAGCAAGCAGGGCGGACGGCTGCAGTTGGGAACCGAGGTGGTGGCCTCCGGCGATGGCTCCCTGGCGGCGCTGCTGGGGGCCTCTCCGGGAGCGAGCACAGCGGTGACGATTATGTTGGAAGTGTTGCAGCGCTGCTTCAAGCAACGGCTCGACAGCGCCGCCTGGCAGCAACGGCTGCAAGCGCTGTTGCCCAGCATCCATGAAGATCCGCAGCAGGATCCGCAGGTGCTGAACCGGATGCGGGAACGCAGTGATGCCCTGCTGGGACTCAGTGCCTGAGCGTCATTCCCCCAGGTTCACCAACACCACTCCGGCGGTGATCAGGCCGATGCCGATCAACTGGGCTGGCTGCAGCATCTGGCTGTAGGCGAAGCGCCCCACCAGCACGATCACCACGGTGCCGATGCCGCTCCAGAGGGCATACGTAATCCCCAGAGGGATGCTCAGCACCACCTTGGAGAGCAGGGCCATCGCAAGGGCATAGGCGCTGAACACCAGCAGCGTGGGCAGTGGTCGGGTCATGCCTTCCGACAAGCGCAGGCAGGAGGTGCCGATCACCTCAGCGCTGATCGCCAGCAGCAGCAGGGTCCAGGGATTGCTCATGAGCACTGGTGCCGCTCCTTAGGATTGTGTCAACGACGCTTTCTGGACCCGAGACGGGATTCCGCCGCTGCATGACCGACGCCCCCGTCTCACGGATCCGCAACTTCTGCATCATTGCCCACATCGACCACGGCAAGTCGACCCTGGCCGACCGCTTGCTGCAGGACACGGGCACCGTGGCCAACCGGGACATGCAGGATCAGTTCCTGGACAACATGGATCTGGAACGGGAGCGGGGGATCACGATCAAGCTCCAGGCCGCCCGGATGAACTACACGGCGGCCGATGGGGAGGAGTACGTCCTCAACCTGATCGACACCCCTGGGCACGTCGACTTCTCCTATGAGGTGAGCCGCAGCCTTCAGGCCTGCGAAGGGGCCCTATTGGTGGTGGATGCCAGCCAGGGTGTGGAAGCCCAGACCCTGGCCAACGTGTATCTGGCGCTGGACAACGATCTCGAGATCATCCCGGTGCTCAACAAGATCGACCTGCCCGGTGCGGATCCGGATCGGATCAAGGAGGAAGTCGAGGCGATCATCGGCCTCGATTGCGACAACGCCATTCCTTGCTCGGCCAAGACCGGCATGGGTGTGCCCGAGATCCTGCAGGCCGTTGTGGATCGGGTGCCCCCGCCGAAGGATGCGGTGGAGGAACCAACCAAGGCCCTGATCTTCGACTCCTATTACGACCCCTACCGGGGCGTGATCGTCTATTTCCGGGTGATGACTGGCCGGATCAACTGCAAAGACAAAGTGCTGTTGATGGCCAGCAATAAGACCTATGAGCTCGATGAGATCGGGATCATGGCGCCGGATCAGAAGAAAGTGGATGAGCTCCACGCCGGTGAGGTCGGCTACCTGGCGGCGTCGATCAAGGCGGTGGCGGATGCCCGTGTGGGCGACACGATCACCCTGGTGAATACCCCGGCGGATGAGCCTTTGCCGGGCTACACCGAGGCCAAGCCGATGGTGTTCTGCGGCCTGTTCCCCACCGAGGCCGACCAGTACCCGGATCTGCGCGATGCGCTCGACAAGCTGCAGCTCTCCGATGCAGCACTGAAGTACGAGCCGGAAACCAGCAGCGCCATGGGCTTCGGCTTCCGCTGCGGCTTCCTCGGTCTGCTGCACATGGAGATCGTGCAGGAACGGCTCGAACGCGAGTACGACCTTGATCTGATCGTCACCGCGCCCTCGGTGATCTACAAGGTGAACATGATTGATGGCTCTGAGGTGATGGTGGACAACCCCGCCACACTTCCGGATCCACAGAAGCGCGAATCGATCGAAGAGCCCTACGTGCGCATGGAGATCTATGCGCCAAACGACTACAACGGCGCCTTGATGGGCCTGTGCCAGGAACGGCGCGGGGATTACATCGACATGAAATACATCACCACCGATCGGGTGACGTTGATCTACGAATTGCCGCTGGCCGAGGTGGTGACCGACTTCTTCGATCAGATGAAGACGCGCACCCAGGGCTATGCCTCGATGGAATACAGCCTGATTGGCTATCGCAAGAACCAGTTGGTGCGCCTGGATGTGCTGATCAACGGCGAGCGGGCCGATGCCCTCACCACGATCGTTCACCAAGACAAGGCCTACAACGTGGGCAAGGCCTTGGTGGAGAAACTCAAAGAACTGATTCCCCGCCAGCAGTTCAAGATTCCGATCCAGGCGTCGATCGGTAGCCGAATCATTGCCTCCACCAGCATCAGTGCCATCCGCAAGGATGTGCTTGCCAAGTGCTACGGCGGCGACATCTCACGAAAGAAGAAATTGCTGAAGAAGCAGGCCAAGGGCAAGAAGCGAATGAAGGCCATGGGCAAGGTGGATGTGCCCCAGGAGGCCTTCATGGCTGTGCTGAAGCTCAATGATGGAGGTGGGAGCTGATCCCCTCCCTCCATTCCCATTGGACGGATCAACTCACTTCGTCTTGCAGGCCACGGATGGCTTTGTCGCAGAGCGCGATGCTTTTTCGGGCCAATTGCTGGTCGTTGGCCAGCAGATGGTGCTGACCGATCAACAGCCCCACCGATGACGCCCCGGTGAAGCCGAGGAAGACCACCAGATAGGTGGCCAGCGATAGCGAGACGCCATCGCTTCATTCTTCCGCGGTTCGGGAGACAATGCATCTGCCTGAGGCCAACCTGCCCGTGACCCGCAGCCTCTCCACCCGTATGGCCCGTTGGGGCCTGGTGATTGTGGGGATTTACCTGCTGGTGGCCTTGATCACGCCCTTGTTGGTGAGTGCTGGCATTCTTCCGGATGCCAATGCCGGCCTGGAGAACCCGATCTACTCCGCTCCCAGCTGGGCCCATTGGTGCGGCACCGACCGGCTTGGCAGGGATGTGTGTGTGCGCACCATGGCCGGCAGTGGAGTGGCGCTTCAGGTGGTGTTCCTGGCGGTGGGTGTGGCCCTGCTGGTGGGTGTGCCTTTGGGCATGGTGAGTGGCTATTTCGGCGGCGCTGTCGATCGCCTGATGGTGCTGCTGATGGACACGCTCTACACGCTGCCGGTGTTGTTGCTTTCGGTGGTGTTGGCCTTTCTATTGGGAAAGGGCATTCCCAATGCCGCCGCCGCTCTCTGTGTGGTGTATGTGCCGCAGTATTTCCGCGTGGTGCGTAATCAAACCGCCCAGGTGAAGAGCGAGCTGTTTGTGGAGGCCGCCCAGAGCCTCGGGGCGGGGCCGCTCTGGATCCTGCGGCGCTACCTGTTCCGCAACGTGATCACCTCCGTGCCGGTGTTGCTCACCCTCAATGCCGCCGATGCGGTGCTGGTGCTGGGCGGATTGGGATTTCTCGGCCTGGGTCTGCCGGAGACCGTGCCCGAATGGGGTGGTGATCTCAACCTGGCTCTTGCCGCAGTGCCCACAGGGGTGTGGTGGACCGCGCTGTTCCCTGGGTTGGCGATGTTTGTGCTGGTGCTGGGGCTGTCTTTCCTTGGGGAAGGCATTGAGGCCTGGGTGAGCGGCGCAGAAGCCCGACCCGCGTCAGACTGATCCCATCGGCACGGGTGTGATGGCCTGGTGGATCAGCTTGCTGTTGCTGAGCATGGCCGCGCTGCTCTGGAAAAAGAGCTGCGACAGCACCGATGACGTGATCGCCTTGCTCGAGCGGATCCTGGCCACCACCTTGATGTTGGTGGTGGTGCTGGTCAGCCGAAATCTGCTGCTGGAAACGGCGGTGTTAATCGCCGCGGTTCAGTTGCCTGGAGTGCCGCGGCGACCGCGCTGATCTCAGGCTGGTTTCGGTGCCTTCACCTCACGGATCGAAATCCGGCAGGAGCTGGGGAAGATGGCATGGGCCGCTTCCACGGCATGGCTGAGATCGTCGGACTGGAGCATTTCTTCGCCCCATTCGTTGCCGCAGTGGTAGGTGACCGCGTACTGGTGCAGCTGTTTGTTGTCCATTGCTGACAATCCGCTGCTTTGGTTATGGCCCAGGGTTCATCTAGATACAAGTCTTCCCTTGGATCAGCAGCGCAGCTTCACAGTTCGCGGCAACTCCTCCATCAGCTCCCCCTCCTCACTCAAGGCGGGGTAGGCCCGTTCCTGCTCCCGGCACCAGCGGGCCACTTCGGGGTAGGACCACTCAAACAGCAACTGCTGGTACTGCTCCGGCTTCAGGCCTTCGCCCTGGGTTGGAGCGAGTCCGGCCACCTGGCGTTGGCGCAGCGCTTCAAACAGCAGGGTCGCGGTGGCCACTGACACGTTCAGGGACTGCACCATGCCGCGCATCGGGATGAACAGCGCTTCATCCATCAGGTCCCGGGCTTGATCGGTCAGCCCCCATTTCTCGGCCCCGAGTACGAAGGCGGTGGGCCCGGTGAAGTCGCACTCCCGGTAGTCCTTGGCATCCACCCCGAGATGGGTCCCGTAGAGCCGGAACCCTTTCGCTTTGAGATGGCGGATGGCGGTTTCGGTGTCGGGATGGTCGTGCAGAGGCACCCATTTCTGACTGCCCTGGGCCGTGCTGTTGAACGTGCGTGGTCGCCCGTCAAAACTCACCGCGTGGGCTTCCAGCGCCCCGACGGCATCACAGCTGCGCAGGATGGCGGAGAGGTTGTGCGGTTTCTCCACGTGTTCGAGCAGCACCGTGAGATCCGTCATGCGGTGGTTGAGCACGGATTTCAGCCGCTCAAACCGTCGCGGCAGCAGGGGCATGGGCGGTCAGTCGGGAGAGAGCAACAGGTGGGGTCCTTCCATGCTGTGGGGTCTGGAACGACAATCAAGAAGTCAGCGCTTCCGTCGCCATCCAGATCCCGCCCAAGGATCCCTCCGTTGAACCGTACGTCTCCGGCGTCACGTTTGATCAGCGTGTCTGGAGCCAGGTGGCTCGTATTCCCTACGGTCGGTTGGCGACCTACGGCCAGATCGCTGATTTGATCGGTGCCTTTGGTTGTGCGCGTCAGGTGGGTTGGGCCTTGCGGCGGCTCAAGCTCCCATCCAGCGTTCCCTGGCACCGCGTGGTGAACGCTCAGGGCCGGATTTCGATGAGCCTCAGCCGCGAAGGCAGTGACTGGATCCAGCGGGATCTTCTGCTGGCTGAGGGCATTCCGGTGGATGAGGACGGACGCTTGCCGCTGCGTCAGTTCCTCTGGCACCCGGACGCCCATGCTGGGGACTGATGCGTGTCGCTCTTGTCTGATTCGGCTCCGATTGGACTGCTGCCGCGCCGTCTCGCCTGGGATGTGTTGCAGGCGGTGGCGGCAGGGGCCTATGCCGATGTGGCGTTGGAGCGGGTGCTGCGGGAGCGGGACCTCAAGCCTTCGGATCGGGGTTTGGTCACGGAGCTGGCCTATGGCGCGATCCGCCAACGGTGCACCCTCGATGCCTGGCTGGATCTGCTGGGCAAGGTGCCTGCCGCCAAGCAACCGCCCAAGCTGCGCTGGCTGTTGCATGTGGGTCTCTATCAACTGCTGTTGATGGAGCGGATTCCAGATTCAGCAGCGGTGAACACTGCCGTGGAGTTGGCCAAAGCCAGCAAGGGATTGGCCCGACTGGCCCCTGTGGTGAATGGGGTTCTGCGGGCGGCGCTGCGGGCGCGGGAGGCCGGCGAAACCCTGCCACTGCCCAACGATCTGCCGGCTCAGCTGGCCCAGACCCATTCCCTGCCGGATTGGTTCACCCAGTTGTTGATCGAGTGGCGCGGGGCAGAGGGGGCTGCGGCGGTGGCCAGCGCCTGCAACCGTGTGCCAGATCTGGATTTGCGGGTGAACCGGTTGCGATCGAGCCCTGCGCAGTTGCAGCAGGATCTGGCCGCGGCTGGCATCAGCAGTGAGCCCATCGTTGGTTGTCCTGACGGCCTGCGCATCTCAGGCCACAGCGGCGATCTGCGCCACTGGCCGGGTTATGCCGAGGGCCATTGGTGTGTGCAGGATTGTTCGGCGCAATCGATTGCACCTCTGCTCGATCCCCAGCCGGGAGATCGCATCCTCGATGCCTGCGCGGCTCCGGGGGGCAAAGCCACGCATGTGGCGGAGTTGGTGGGAGATCAGGCGGAGATCTGGGCTGTGGACCGTTCAGCCGGACGGCTGAAGCGCGTTGCGGCCAATGCCGCCCGGCTGGGCCTCGCCTCCATCAATGCCCTGGCTGCGGATGCTGCCAATCTTTTGAAGCAGCGCCCCCAATGGCGTGAATCCTTTCATCGGATCCTGATCGATGCCCCCTGCTCAGGGCTGGGAACCCTGGCCCGTCACCCCGATGCCCGTTGGCGGGTGACGCCCCAATCCATTCGTGGCCTTTTGCCCCAACAACAAGCTCTCCTGGACGGGCTTGTGCCGTTGTTGGCACCCCAAGGCGTGTTGGTGTACGCCACCTGCACCATTCATCCTGATGAGAATCAGAAACAGGTCCAGGCTTTGTTGAAGCGACATCCATCGCTCTGCCTGGAGCAGGAGAGCCAGCTCTGGCCGGATCAAGCCAGCGGGGGAGATGGGTTCTATTCGGCTGTGCTGCAGAGGGTTTAGGACTTTGGATTAATCCCGGGTCCAGCGACGTCCCTGGCGATCGACGCTTCTGCCTGGCGAGCTCTCTCTCCAGAGATAGGGGGTCTGGCGAGGCGGAGGCGTCAAGGGCGTGAGCGCGGGCAGCTCGGTTTGACCCATCGGTTGAGCTCCATCAGGATCGCCGCTGCCATTCCCCTTCTCCTGCTCTGGTTTGGTCTTCGGTGGCTTGGCGATCGTTTTCGGGTCGACAGCCAAGCGCACTTTGCGTTTCAGCTTGGGTTTGTCGGGGAAGTTTCGGACGGGGATCTCGTCCTTGATCTGGAGCATGAACTGTCGCCAAGCCCATGCCGCCTCGCCGCTGGTGCTCTTGGTGGCGCGGTCGTCGTCGTATCCGAACCAGACTCCTGTTGTGAGCTGAGGAATCGAGCCGATGAACCAGAGATCACGGGTGTTCTCTGAAGTTCCCGTTTTGCCGGCCACCTGGCGATCATCGAGTTTGGCGGCGATGCCGGTGCCGCCGGTTACCACCCGCTGCAGCATCCAGTTCATGGTGTCCGCCACATCACTATCAATCGCTCGCTTGCCTCGGTTGTCGCTCAGGCGCCGGCTCCAAAGCAGTTCATTCTTCGGCCCTCGGATCTCCTCAAAGGGGCTGGGTGAGAAGAACACGCCGCGGTTGGCCATGCCGGCATAGGCGGCGGTCATGTCGAGGATGGTTTGCTCGTAGGCCCCGATGGCCATGGGGTAGTACTTGCCGAGAGGCCGATCGGTGCCGATGTTGAAGTTGTTGGCAACCTCAATGACGGCATCAAATCCAACGATGTCCTGCAGTTGAACCGCCACCGTGTTGAGTGAGTTCTTGAGAGCATCAGCCAGGGAGATGTTGCCGTAGTACTTGTTGCCAAAGTTTTTGGGGCAGTAGCCGTTCCAGCACCGCTTGGCATCAAACACTTTGGTTTCGGGCTTCATGCCCCGATCAATGGCTGCGGCGTAGGGAAACAGCTTGAAGGTTGAGCCCGGAGAACGCAGCGCCAGGATGGTGCGGTTGAACTGGCTCTTGGAGAAATCCTTGCCGCCCACCATCACCCGCACCAGTCCGTTGCCGGGATCGATCGAAACCATCGCACCTTCCGTGTCGAAGGGGGCATTGGCTCGAATCACCTGCTGAGCTTTCTTTTGCCAGTCGAGATTCAGGCTGGTGCGCACCTTGACCCCACCCACCTCCAGTTGTTCGGGCGTTAAGAATTTGGGCAGCTCCTGGGCAATCCAGGTGGTGAAGTAAGGCGCTGAACTGTTGAAGTACTTGGGTGTTGCGGGCTTCAGGGCGAGGGGGCTGTTGCGACCGCGCTCTGCCTCGCTGGCGGAGATGAATCCGGCCTGGGCCATGCGGTCCAGAACGATCGAGCGCTGTTCCTTGGCCAGATCCGGGTTCACCAGGGGTGAATAAATCGATGGAGCTGGCGGCAGCCCAGCGATCATGGCTGCCTCAGGAACCGTGAGCTGCTCCGGGGTTTTGGAGAAGTAGATCCAGGCCGCATCGGCAACGCCATAGGCGCCGGACCCCAGGTAGACGTAGTTGAGGTACTGCTCGAGGATCTGCTGCTTGCTCAGCTGGCGCTCCAGCTTCATGGCCAGAGCCGCTTCCTTGAGTTTGCGGGTGATGGTGCGGTCTTGGCTCAAAAAGACGGTTCGAGCCAGCTGCTGGGTGATGGTGCTTGCTCCTTCCCGAACCGCGCCTTGGCGGACATTGGTGACGATGGCCCTGGCGATGCCCCAGCCATCCACACCGTCGTGCTGGTAGAAGCGACGGTCTTCGGCGGCGATGAACGCCTCAGCCACCGTTGGCGGCATCGCACCGGGCTTCACCTTCTCCCGCGTGGCTGGCCCCAGCTTCTGGATCACCTTGCCGTTGGTGGAGAGCAGGGTGATCGTTCCCGGCCGATTGAAACTGGCAATCCCACGGGCATCAGGCAGCGTGGCATCCACCAGTTCCGTCAGGGCTCGCATGCTTACAGCAGCGCCCACGCCCACTGCAGCTGCTGTACCAGCGATCAGTGCCCAGTGCAGGCGGGAACGGTTCACATCACCTGGGTTAAGGGGCTGTGGCCCACGGCCAGAGCGGTTACCAACATGCCGAGCACCAGGAAGGGCTGAGCACTGGCCTGATATTTCACGTCAAAAGCCACCGGGTCTCGCAGCAACCAGATGTCCTGGAAGGTGATCTGGGGAACGATCAAGAGAACCAGTAGAACCGCTGCAAAATGCTGGCCGATCCCGATCAAGACGGCAACCATGGCCAGCTGAAAAACATCGATCATCGCTGCGCTGATCCAACTGGCGCGTTTGATGCCGAACACCACCGGCAACGATTCAAGCCCGAGTTCACGGTCCCCCTCAACGCTCTTGAAATCGTTGACGACAGCGATGCCAAGACCCGCAAGGCTGTAAGCCAGGGTGAGCAGTGCAGTGCCCCAGGTCAGCTGCCCAAACAGGGCCTGGCCGGCCCACCAGGGCAGAGCGATGTAGCTGGCGCCTAGGGCGTAGTTTCCCAGCCAACCGTTTTGCTTCAGCTTCAGCGGAGGAGCTGAATAGATGTAGCTCACAAACGAGCCACCCAACGCCAGAAGAAACACCACAGGCGTGGTGTGGCCGGCCCAGCGGTCGAGTCCGTAGGACACGCCCAAACCAGCGAGCAGCAGCACCCAGATCTGCAGCTTCACCTGGCCCAGTGGAATCGCTCCCGACGGGATTGGCCGGTACGGCTCGTTGATCGCGTCGATCTCTCGGTCGTAGTAGTCGTTGATGGTCTGGGTGAAGCCCGCCAACAAGGGGCCGCTCATCAACATGCAGGCGAAGGCAGCGAGCACGTGATCCACACGCCACTCGTAGTTGCCGCTGGCTGCAGCACCACAGACCACCCCCCAGATCAAGGGGATCCAGGTGACCGGTTTCATAAGCTGCAGCCGCAGCTTCCAGATGTTGGTGGTGCCTGAGGCACCTTTCATCCCAAGCAGCTGACGCGCGTCGCTCACAGAGACAGTCCTCAGGCGGCGGCGATTTCGTCTTCGAAGAACCAGCTGGTGGAGCCATCGCTGAGCTCAACAACCACACCGATTCCTTTGCCGTCGACGGTGCGGAAATCCTTCACCGTGCCGTTGGCGTCCTTCTTCAGAAGGTCAACCATGGCCTGGGGAATGCGATCACGCACGCGGGTCACGCGAACCTTGGAGCCGATCGAAATGGCGTCAGCCTGGGACATGGCCTGCGAGGCTTGGAGAGTGGCGCAACCCTAACAGTCGCTTTTGCGCCGAATCGATGGTTGCTCTGCGTCTGATTCCTTGCCTGGATGTCGCCCGGGGACGGGTGGTGAAAGGTGTCAATTTCGTTGGCCTGCGCGATGCCGGCGATCCAGTGGAGCTGGCTTGCCGTTACAGCCGGGCAGGGGCGGATGAACTCGTTTTCCTCGACATCGCAGCCAGCCATGAGGGGCGCGGCACCCTGATCGACATGGTGCGTCGCACAGCTGAATCGGTCACGATTCCTTTCACGGTTGGCGGCGGCATCAGCACCGTTGAGGGAATCACCGAGTTGTTGCGTGCCGGTGCCGACAAGGTGAGCCTCAACTCCTCCGCGGTGCGGCGGCCTGAGCTGGTGCGAGAGGGGGCCGATCAGTTCGGCTGCCAGTGCATCGTCGTGGCCATTGATGCCCGTCGTCGCGATGCCGGCGGCTGGGATGTGTACGTGAAGGGAGGCCGCGAGAACACGGGCCTCGATGTTGTGGAGTGGGCCCAGCGGGTGGCTGGCCTCGGGGCTGGAGAGATCCTGCTCACCTCCATGGATGGTGATGGCACCCAGGCTGGATACGACCTCGCCCTGACCAGGACCGTGGCCGATGCGGTTCCCATCCCGGTAATCGCCTCCGGTGGTGCGGGTTGCCTGGATCACATCGCTGAGGCGTTGGACGTGGGCCCTGAGGGAGGCCATGCTTCCGCAGCCTTGCTGGCCTCGTTGCTGCACGACGGTGTTCTCACCGTGGAACAGATCAAGCAAGATCTGCTTTCCCGTGGCCTGACGATTCGTCCATGAAGCCTGGTGATCCTGCGGCGGTGGAACAGCTGTTTGACGCTGTCGCTCCCCGCTACGACCGCCTCAACGATGTGCTCAGTTTCGGGTTGCATCGCCAGTGGAAACGTCAGTTGGTGCGCGCCCTCAAGCCTGTGGCTGGCGAGCATTGGCTGGATCTGTGCTGCGGAACGGGGGACCTGGCCTTGGAACTGGGGCGATGTGTTCGCCCCGCTGGTGCTGTCACTGGTCTCGATGCCGCCGCTGCTCCGCTTGAGCGCGCCCGCCAGCGCCAGCGCCAGCAGCCCTGGTTGCCGGTGACCTTCCAGCAAGGGGATGCTCTGCAAACCGGCTTGCCCACTGCCTGCGTGGATGGTGCGGTGATGGCCTACGGATTGCGCAATCTGGCTGACCCCCTGCAGGGGCTGAAGGAACTGCGCCGGCTGTTGAAGCCCGGCGGGCGTGCTGGGGTGCTGGACTTCAACCGTCTGCCCCAAAGCGGCGCGGCGGCTGCTTTTCAGCGCTTCTATCTGCGTCGCCTGGTGGTGCCCGCTGCCGCCTCTGTGGGCTTACGGGAGGAATACGCCTACCTGGAGAAAAGCCTGGAGCGCTTTCCTGCGGGGCCTGAACAGGAGCGGCTGGCACGGCAGGCGGGATTTGCCGAAGTGAACCACCGCTCGCTCGTGGCCGGGCAGATGGGCGTTTTGATCCTTAGGGCATGAATCTTCACCTGCGTCGCTTGCGACACACCCCGCTACTGACGTAGGAAAGCTGAAGAGAACGTTAAGGGGAGGTTCCGGTTTGGCGTTTCCGCTGCCGAAGCTGCTGCCCCGCATTGAAGAGCTGCTTCAGGAAGTGCAGTGGCTGGATGGCCTGATCCTGATCACCGACTCCGACCGCGCCTGTTTCGTCTCCTTCTCGCAGGTGGATCCACTGTTGCGTCGCCTGCGCCAGCGCCCCAAGGGCCCTGAGGTCGCTGAAAAGCTGTGCATGTCCTTGCTGGATTGCCATGGCAAGGGCGGTGCAAAGCCGGTCCTGGTCTTTCAGGGGGATGGCAGTTTCTGGCTCGGAATGATTGGTCCCAGCGGCAACAATCCGCATCGCCATCACGCCATCGCGCACCTGCACCGTTGCCTGGCTTTGGAGGGCTGACCGGCCACTGGGCAGAATCGGAACCCAGGACGCCCCGGCCCAGTGCATTTTCAGGACATCATCAGCACGCTCAACCGGTTCTGGGCAGACCAGGGATGTCTGTTGCTGCAGCCCTACGACACCGAAAAGGGTGCCGGCACCATGAGCCCCCACACGGTGCTCCGGGCCATCGGCCCGGAGCCCTGGGCCGTGGCCTATCCCGAACCCTGCCGTCGCCCCACCGATGGCCGTTATGGCGACAACCCCAACCGGGCCCAGCACTATTTCCAGTACCAGGTGCTGATCAAGCCATCCCCAGATGGCATCCAGGAGACCTACCTGGCGTCATTGGAGGCGTTGGGCATCAAGGCCGCTGACCACGACATCCGTTTCGTCGAAGACAACTGGGAGTCCCCAACCCTCGGTGCCTGGGGTGTGGGCTGGGAAGTGTGGCTCGACGGCATGGAGGTGACCCAGTTCACCTATTTCCAGCAATGCGGCGGCATCGATTGCAAGCCCGTTTCGATTGAGATCACCTACGGGCTCGAGCGGCTGGCGATGTATCTCCAAGACGTGGAAAGCATCTGGGACCTCAGCTGGAATAGCGAGCGCAGTTACGGCGAGATCTGGCTGCCGTTTGAAAAGGGGCAGTGCCACTTCAACTTTGAGGCCTCCAATCCCGAGCGGCTCAAGCAGTTGTTCGCCATCTATGAAGCGGAAGCGGCAGATCTGATCGAGAAGCAGCTGCCGGCACCGGCCTTGGATTTCGTTCTGAAGTGCAGCCACACCTTCAACCTGCTGGAGGCCCGTGGCGTGATTTCCGTGACGGAGCGCACCGCCACCATCGGTCGGATCCGCAACCTGGCCCGCAAGGTGGCCGAGGCCTGGCTGGCGGAACGGGAAGCCCTTGGTTTCCCGCTCTTGAAAGGGGGAACTCTCGAGACAGCGGCCTGAGGTTTCTGCGTCGACGTCGTTCTGCTGATGCCATTGCCCTCTGTCTCCTGGCGCTCCTTGTGCTTCGAGGGGTGTTGTGGGGGGTGCCGACGCCGAGCCGAGCCGCTCCATCTCTCCTGATCCAGACGCCACCGGCGACCGTGGCGATCAGCGGGCGCTTGCTTGCCGATGTGCGCCGTTATTCCTTGGGGGTGTTTCGGTCTGTTGGAGGTGGATCGGATCGATGCTCGTCGGGTCGACGAGCGAACCGAGCTGCAGTTGCCTGAGTGCCCTGCACCCCTGTTGCAGGGCTGGCGTGTCCAGGCCACGGGGGTGCTGAGGCGTCCGCTGCCAGCGGTACACCCGCTGTTGCCGGGATCGGCAGAACGTCTAGCCCGCCAAGGCAGTTGGAGTCAGCTGCGGGCCGAGAGCATCGAAGTGCTGCAGCGTCCATGGAAGCCGTTGGCTGATCTGCGGCGCGATGTTGCACAACGGCTGCAACAGGCCGTGGGGCCGCGGCGGGGCGGTTTCCTGGCTGCTCTGGTGCTGGGCAGCGCCCAGGTGCAGCTCCCGGAAGACATCCGAGCGGCGTTCCGCATGGCCGGCTTGTCCCATGCCCTGGCGGCATCGGGTTTTCACCTCTCCGTACTGCTCGGCAGTGCGCTGATGCTGGCCCGCCGCTGGCTCGCCATAGCGGGCGTGCCGCTCTGGTGAGCACCCATGGCGATGCGCGCAGTTGCCGAATGGCCAAGAGACTCGCCGCCGTGCACGGCCACGCCCGTCTGGACTGGGTGAGGCTTTTGGATCCTGTGGCCACAGACGTGCTGGCCTGCTGGCAAGCGCTGGCATACCGCGTTGTGGCTCCTCAGCAAGCCCATGCTCCCATCGCCATCGGCCAGGTGCTTCGGAGTGATGGCCTATCGGTGCAGCGCCACCAGCATCGTTATGCAGCACTGGTGATTCGAGTGGGGCATCAGCGCTCGCATCTGTTTCTAAGCCCTCAGGTCTTGTGGGCACTGCAGCATCGGCGGCGATCAGAACCCCTGCAGTTGATCACCGGAATATGGCTGGGCTTCAAGCCTTCCGCACTGCAGCGCCGTTGGCTTCTGAAGACTGGAGCGGGTGCTCGGTTCGTCGGCCTTTAAACTTCGGGAACGCCTGAAGGCGTTTGGAGAGGTGGCAGAGTCCGGTTGATCGCGCACGACTCGAAATCGTGTAGGGGTAACACCCTCGTGGGTTCGAATCCCACCCTCTCCGTTCTGAGTAAGTCTTGAAAGGTATTTGTCCAGCCCTTTTTTGCTAGCGGCACTCCCTGCCGCTTTTTATTGATTGCGGGCAACCGAACCCTGATCGGTCAGCACTGCCAGTGCCGCCGGTTCTGCCGCTCCTCACGGGAGAACACCTGGAGGAGGTTGGTGGGGAGAAGAACGACGGGACGGGACCTCTGGGGTATTAATGGCACTCCAGGGTCTTTTTATTCCCTTGGTGATTCCCCAGCTGCTTTGGCAAGGTTTTTTGTGTGAGATGACCTGAGCCTGCGTCAGACCTTAGGGATCACGTATTGAAAGTTAGAGGGAGATGAGCGCAAAGAACGGCTACTTGCAACTGGCTTTGATGAAGGAAGAGCTCTGTAATCGGGGCTCTTCTGTAATTACCATTTCCTCTATGAAATAGAGATCAAAAATACTATGGATGAAAAAAATTTCAGTTCAGATATCTAAAGAAATCGCGTCATAGTGTGAACGTCAGCCTCATAGGTATTTTGACTGCGATCAATTTCAATATGAAAATCGCTCTCATTATTGTTCCAATAGCTCCTTCTCTCAACCATTCTATTAATAATCTCACATTGAGGTTAAATCAAAATTAACTGCAAATTCAGGGTCGCCAGATGCATTGCAAGCATGTGCTGCTTACAACAACATTAATCTTTGACATTACTTTCAAATGTTGCGTTTGGGCCCTCATTTGAGCTTATTGCCATGCTGTGCAGCTTCGGCAAGTGTCTTCTTTCACCAGATCTAAAAAATATAATGCGAATCGTCGGCTATGATAAAGAGAGTTATCTGACGATTTCTTTCTTCCTGCGAATGCATTCATTTTCGTAAGCAATGAATAAATATAATTTCGGCAAGAATTTGTTGTTCGCTGGCTGTTTCCTTTTGCCTACGTCGGGTTATATTGGGCCTTTTTTAATCCTTTTGGCTTGCATCTGCGGTTCGTCTTTGCAAGGATTTAAAGCTTTATTTGTGAAAAAGATGTATCCTCTGTATTTATTGTCTGTATTGATATTGATATCTGCATTCGCTAGTCCTTTTGGCCTGCAATCTTGTGGTGGGATCTTCAACTGGCTCCCTTTCTTTTGGCTCTTTTGGTCCTTGTCTGTATACCTGCGAGATAAAAATAATATCAAGTGTGTTGCTATGAGCTTGGTTTATGGGACGATTCCAGTTCTGATAATTGGGTTTTCCCAATTGATATTTGGATTTAACGAATCGCTAAGAGTCTTTGGTAGTTTTATCGTATGGCATCTCTTTGATAATGGCGAATTTACAGGAGTGTTTTACAACAGAAACATATGCGCTGCATGGTTAGCCGCCAGTTTCCCCTTTTTTGTTGCTGCAATTCGTGCTGAGACTCATTCAAATGAGAATACTTCGAAGAGTTTTGTCGCTTCGCTCGCCCTGTTTTCAGTCTCTCTTGCTATGATATTGTCTAATTCTAGAAACGCTATTGGGTCGTTAATTTTTGGGACATTAGGTATGATTGCCGATATTTTTTCGGTAAATCAATCGATTAGTGGCTTCAAATTTTCTAGATCTAGTGTCACATTGTTTGTGATCGCGGTTGTTTCCTCTTTTGGTATTTACCTTGGCTTGGTGCATCCAGCTTTAGATGCCCTTGGTCAATTCTTCACTGATGAATACCGCTTAGAGATATGGAGATTTGGGGTTCTTGTCGCATCTAAAAACTTTTTAGTAGGTTCCGGTCCTGGTGGTTTTATAGGCTATGTTTCTCTTCTTTCACCTTTCGATAAGCCATTTTATCACGTTCATTCTCTGCCGTTAGACCTTTGGCTGAGTTATGGATTTGTTGCGTTGGCTGTATTTTTGGTTTATGTTTTTGTTTGGCTCTTTATAGCTATACGTTCTGGCATGTTGCAAGAAAGTCTTTTCAGTAAGGCCTGGGTAATATCGTTTTTATTGTTAATTATTGTTCATGTCACGGACTTGCCTTACCTAGATGCAAGAATTAATTTAGTTGGCTGGATTCTTTTTGCAGGAATTGTTTCTTGTGCGGAGTCTTCTGCCTTGGCGTCCGCTGAGTCTTCTAATGATGCTTTCGATTGATATTGATTTACGGTTAATTGACGCGTGCTGTATAAGCTGAGTTGTTTGTCTCTCTGGCTATATGGAGGCTTATGCAAATTTTTTATTGAAGATATTTTCTTTTGCTTAGGAATGAAACAAAAGCACTAATCCATATTTTACCTGATGGAATTCTCGCTCCTCGCGGCTGAGATCCAGTCCTAGCTTTAGTCCCTCTTTAAGTGCATCTTCGAATGGTGGTGTTGGTGGCGGAGCGTTGTCAATGCATAGCGCTGCAATTCCGACGGCTGTTGCATGCCACCGGAATCGGTTTGTCGTTCCGATGTCCGGTTCGGTCAACGCCTCCTCAAGGAGGATGTTGATGGTGATGTTTGTGCTGGACATGCTCCCAGCATCGTGAGCTGAGCTTTCTGATGCAATGAGCTGAGAGAGTTTGTTGCGTTTGCGGCAATTTGGATCAACGCCCCTGCCTTTGGGCGACTCTTCTCTAGCTCACGGCTCAACCTAATACTTTTGTGTTGTAGTAGAGCTTGTTGATTATTTAGCTGCTAAGGCGAGCTCAGTTATTGCCATAGTCATAAGCCACAAGACTTCAAGTCGGCTTGATGCCTTTAGAACAGCTCTAACCAGCTGCGCATTTGCAGTTGGTTGGCCGGCCCCAAGCACAGGTTTCTGCACCAAGCGCTCTCCATACCTGTTCTCGCCTCCAAGTTGGATCCCGATGCAGTGGGCGTAGATCGCTTCTGAACGACCTGCATTGGGGGATGGATCCGCAGAGCCATCCCGCTCTGCCTCCTGCACCCGTTGCACCCAATGCGACCAGGGTGGGCAGACCAGGGGCAGCGTCAGCATGACCATCCGGCAGGGCAGCCAGGTGAGCAGATCGTCGAGGCGTGCGCCGGCTGTCCCCAACCAGCGCAGCCGGCCGCTGCGGTACCCAAGCATGGAATCCAGCGTGCTGCTGGCCTTGAAGCCCCAGGCCAGTGCCAGCGGACCAGGGCCAGAGGGCAGGACCATCCACAGCAGGGCACCGATTCCCATCCAGAACAGCGGTGCGAAGACGCCATCCACGGCATTCTCTGAGGCTGTTTCAGCTACGGCTCTGAGCAGTCCCGTGCGATCCAGACTCTGAACGTCGCGTCCAACGATCCAGCTCAAGTTCTGTCGGGCTGGTTCGAGATCCCCCTCCGTTGCTGAGGGCAGTGCATCCACTACGGCGAGCACACTGTCCTTGAGGCTGCGAGCCGCCAGAGCGCTGGCGAGGCTCAGGGTCAGTACCGGAATGCTGAGCCATCCCCATGGGGAGGGAAGCCATAGCAGCCGCTCCAGACACCAGCCTGTCAGAACGCTGCCAAGCACAAGGATCAGGGTGATCAAGCCTCCCCCGATCCGCAGCTTGATCGGATGGTCTCCCGCCCATCGCTCGACCCATTGGCGCAACTGCTGAATGCTCCACCCCATAACCACCACGGGGTGGAGCCACCGGCGCGGGTCACCGATCAGCCGATCAAGCACGGCTGCCCCGATCACCAGCAGGCCTCCCAACGCTTCTGAACTCATGGGAGGGGCGTGACCAGAAACCAACAAAAATCCCCGCTCTGCACCGTAATGGCAACAGAGCGGGGGGTGAGCTGAGTGATGGTGTCTGATGTCACCAGCTGTTCAGCGCTTGCGCTGGATCAGGCGTCCTTCAGCCAGCTGAACATCGAGCGCAGGCCTTTGCCCACTTTCTCGATCGGATGCTGTGAATCACGGTCACGCACCTTTTTCATCTCTGGCTTGCCGGCTTCGCATTCGGCCACGAAGTTCCTGGCGAAGGTGCCGTCCTGGATGTCTGCCAGAACGCGCTTCATCTCGGCCTTGGTGTCGGCGGTGATCAGACGGGGGCCGCTTACGTAGTCGCCGTACTCCGCGGTGTTGGAGATTGAATCGCGCATGGAGGTCAGTCCTCCCTTCACCATCAGATCCACAATCAGCTTCACTTCGTGCAGGCACTCGAAGTAAGCCAATTCGGGCTGGTAGCCCGCTTCCACTAGGGTCTCGAAACCAGCCTTCACGAGTTCAGACAGACCGCCACACAGCACAGCCTGTTCACCGAACAGGTCGGTTTCGGTCTCTTCCTTGAAGTTGGTCTCCAGAATGCCGGCACGGGTGCCACCGATTCCCTTGGCGTAGGCCATCGCCATGCCGCGGGCGTTGCCGGAGGCGTCCTGTTCGATGGCGAACAAGGCGGGCACGCCCTGGCCGTTTTGGTACTCCCAACGCACGGTGTGGCCAGGGCCCTTCGGGGCAATCATCACCACATCCACATCGGCGGGGGGCTTGATCAGCTCGAAACGGATGTTGAAGCCGTGGGCGAAGCTGAGCACCTTGCCTGCACTCAGGTGGGGTGCGATTTCCTTCTCGTAGACGTCCTTCTGGAATTCGTCGGGCAGCAAGACCATGATCCAGTCGGCCTTGGCTGAGGCATCGGCCACGCTCAGCACTTCAAGGCCGTCCGCCTTGGCTTTCTCGGCGGAGCGGCTGCCGTCATAGAGGCCCACCACCACATTCACGCCTGAATCCTTCAGGTTCAGAGCGTGGGCATGACCCTGGGAGCCATAACCAATGATGGCCACGGTCTTGCCGTTCAGCAGACCGAGATCGGCGTCGGAGTCGTAAAAGAGCTGGGCCATCCGGGGCGGGCTTGCGGAACACTGCAGTGGACGAGCTTACGCAGCGGCCTGCCCCGTTCGGTTCAGGCCTCGTTCGGATGGGAGATGACGCGGTCGATCAGGCCGTATTCCTTGGCTTCTTCGGCGCTGAGGAAGTAGTCCCGGTCGGTGTCCTTCTCGATCTTCTCGAAGCTCTGGCCACTCATGTCGGCCAGGGAGCGGTTCAGCATCTCCTTCATCCGCAGGATTTCCCGTGCTTCGATTTCGATGTCACTGGCCTGGCGACGGCTGGTGCCGCCCAGGGGCTGGTGAATCATGATCCGGCTGTGGGGCAGGGCGACCCGCTTGCCCTTGGTGCCAGCGGCGAGGAGGAAGGCGCCCATGGAGGCAGCAAGGCCAACGCAGATGGTCACCACCTCGCTCTTGACGTACTGGATCGTGTCGTAGATCGCCAGTCCAGCCGTGACGGAGCCGCCGGGGGAGTTGATGTACAGGTAGATCGGCTTGCTGCTGTCTTCCGAGTCCAGATAGAGCATCTGGGCAACCAGGCTGTTGGCGATGCCGTCATTGACCTCAGAGCCAAGGAAGAGGATCCTCTCCACCCCGAGACGGGTGTAGATGTCGACCCAGCGCTCCATCTGGCTGCCGGGCAGGCGGTAGGGAACGCTGGGGGTACCGATCGGCATGGTTCAGAACGTTGATGAAGGAAGGGCAGGAGGGTTGGGTCTGATGCCGTCGGTCAGACGGGGGGATTGCCAGGCAGGTCCTTGCGGCTGCTGAGCACGCGGTCGATCAGTCCGTACTCAACGGCTTGTTGAGGGGTGAGGTAGCTCATCCGGTCGGAGTCCTTGCTCAGCTCCTCCACAGAACGACCTGTGTTGGTGGAGAGGATCTCGAGCATCGCCTGCTTGTTGTGCAGCACTTCTTTGGCCCGGATCTGGATGTCCGTCGCCTGGCCGCGGGCGCCGCTGCGGGGCTGGTGCAGAACGATGGAGGAGTGAGGTAACGCGGCCCGTTGACCTTTGGTCCCTGCCGAAAGAATTACTGCCGCGGTGCCCATGGCCTGGCCGATGCAGATGGTGTGCACCGGAGGCTTCACGTAGCGAAGGGTGTCGCAGATGGCGAAGGCTTCGGTTTCGAATCCAATGGCATCACCCGAGTACCAGCTGGTGCCTGTGGAGTTGATATAGAAGTAGATCGGCTTCTCTGGGTTGTCGAACTCCAGATAAAGCAGCTGAGCAATGATCAGCTCAGTCACATCGATGCCCATCTGACGCTTGGCGTCGTCGTCAGAGAAAAGGGGCAAGCCCAGGTAGACGATTCGCTCCTTGAGCAGGAGTGAGGGAAGGTCAGGAGGTGGTGTGCGCATCACGGCGCTGTCGCCGTAGTACGGGGCCGAAGTTGTCATCTCCACCATCGCGGTGGAGCGAGCCTAGCCGGGGTCAGCGGGCTTGCGGTTGCTGGTTTTGGCCGGTTTTCCCTGACTTTTCGATTTGGATGAGGGCTTGGTGTCCGTTGATGCATCGTTCTCGTCCAACCGTGCAAACACCATCCGGCCGGTTGGGGTTTGCAGGGCACCGGTCACCACCACAGGTTTGCGTTGGCCGATCAGCGATTTCGCCTCGTTGACCACCACCATCGTTCCGTCATCGAGGTAGCCGACACCCTGGCTGTCCTCCTTGCCCTCTCGCACGATCTTGAGTTTGAGCTCGTCGCCGGGTTGCACTTCAGGCCGCAACGCGATCACCAGCTCACTCAGATTCATCACCTTCAGGTCTTTGACCTGGGCCACCTGCGCGAGGTTGAAGTCTGCGGTCACCAGCGTGCCGCCGGTGTCAGATGCCAACTGCAGCAATCGGTCGTCCGTTCCCTTGCCGTCGTAACGGGTGCTGTTGATCACCAACCGCCGCCCGTAGGTTTCCCGCAGATCCTTCAGAAGCTTCAGGCCACGTCGGCCCTTGGCCCGCTTTTCGATGTTGGTGGAATCCGACAGCTGCTGCATCTCATCGATCACCGATTCGGCAACGATCACCTGCCCTTCCAGCAATCCGCAGGCGAGCATGCCGCGGATCCGGCCATCGATGATCACGCTGGTGTCCAGGATCTTGGCCGTGGCGGGGGTCAGCACCCCATCAGCCACCAGCAGCGCCTCCGTGCTCGCGGGATTGAACAGGCGCAGCAGCGTGCGGCCGTGAACTTCCGCCAGGTTGCTTCCGAGAATGCCAAAAAAGACATTGCTCACCACCGCCAGAAGGGGTTTGAGCAGAACAATTCCTCCGGAGAACGGAAGCAGCAGAACAGGCAGCAGCAGCAGGTTGGCCACCAGCAACCCCAGGATCAGGCCGACAGCCCGGCTTACCAGCAGATCGGTGGGCATGGTGCGCACCTGTTGCATCAGGCGCACCCGCAGCTTTTTGAACACCAGGCCTGCGATCAAGCCAATGCCACCGCCAGCTCCGCTGAGCTGGAGACGCAACTGTTCAGCATTGGTGGTTGCACTCACCAGGCCGTCGGGCAGCAAGTGAATCCCCATCCACCCGGCAGCTGCACCGGAAACCACAAACAGAAGCAGGATGAGCGGATCCACCATGGGTTCAGGTCGTGGCAGCTCGATCCGGATGCCAGAAGCATGCCTTATCCCATCCCGCCCCGCAGCGCCTACCTCCACATTCCCTTCTGCCACCGGCGCTGTTACTACTGCGATTTCGCCGTGGTTCCCCTGGGGGACCAGGCCCGAGCCGAAAACGGGCCTGGCAGTCGCTCGATCCGTGAGTACCTGAGCTTGCTGCATCGGGAAATCGCCTCTGCCCCAGGGGGTCCTCCCTTATCCACCGTGTACATCGGCGGGGGAACACCATCGCTGTTGTGCCCCGATCAGATCGGAGCACTGATCGATGCCTTGGCCAACAAATTCGGTCTTCAACCGGGTGCGGAAATCACCCTGGAGATGGATCCGGCCACCTTTGATGCCGCGCAGTTGGCCTCCGTTCTGGCCCATGGCGTGAACCGCATCAGCCTGGGGGGGCAGAGCTTTGATGATGCGGTGCTCGAGCAGCTGGGGCGTCGGCATCGCCAGAGCGACCTCCATGCGGCGATCGACTGGCTGGTTCAGGCCTGGCGCGATGGCGCGCTTCGGTCCTGGAGTCTCGATCTCATCCAGAACCTCCCGGGCCAGACCCTGGCCGGGTGGGATGCGCAGTTGGATCAGGCCATTGCCAGTCAGGCTCCCCATCTCTCGATTTACGACCTCTCGGTGGAGCCGGGCACGGTTTTTGAGCGCCAACGAACGCTTGGCCTGTTGCAGCTGCCGGAGGACGACCTGGCCGTTGCCTTAATGGAGCGGACCACACAACGGCTGTCGGCTGCTGGACTCAGTCGCTACGAGATTTCCAACCACGCCCGTCCGGGCCATGCCTCCCGTCACAACCGGGTGTACTGGAGCGGTGCCGGCTGGTGGGGTTTTGGCATGGGAGCGACATCAGCACCCTGGGGGGTGCGTTTGGCGCGACCCCGCACCCGCGCCGCCTACGCGGAATGGCTGGATCATCCTCCTGAGGAATCAGTCGCCGAGGCTGGACTCCCCCTGGATGATCAATTGCTGGTGGGTCTGCGGCGCCGGGAAGGAGTGACCCTTCAAGGTCTTGATGCCGATGCCCTGGTGCGCCGCTGGCAACCGTTCGTTGAGCGTGGATGGCTGCAGCAGCGGGCAGGCCGTTGGTGCCTCACCGACCCCGAGGGCATGGCCCTCAGCAATCAGGTGCTGATTGAGGTGATTCTGTGGTGGGAAGAGTGTTGTTCCGGGTCTGCTGGACCCAACCCTTCAATGCGTCGATGAATAGGCGGCGGCCATCCACCAGCGCTGGGCTGAAGGGAGGTTGTTTGGCCGTGAGCCCCAGCAGGTCTGCGGTGACGCGCACCTGGCCGTCGCAGCCGTCACCTGCCCCGATGCCGATCACCGGGATGGTCAGCGCCTGCTGCACCCGGCACGCCAGCTCGGCAGGAACATGTTCCAGCACCAGGGAGAAGCAGCCCTTCTGCTCGAGGGTGCGCGCCTGATCGACCAGGCGTTCCTGGCTGATGGCGTCCGTGGCCTGGCGCCGGTACCCCAGGCGATGCACGGCCTGCGGGGTGAGGCCCAGATGCCCCATCACGGGAATGCCCATGCGCACAAGACGGTCGATTACGGCGACAACCTCGGGTTCCGCCCCCTCCAATTTCACCGCCGCTGCGCTGGACTCCTTCAACAAACGCCCTGCAGCCGCCACGGCGCGGTCTTCGCCGCACTGGTAGCTGAGAAAGGGCAGGTCACAGACCAGCAGGGGCTGATCGGCCGGCATGGCCGTCAATCCCCGGGCGACTGCCTGGGTGTGATGGAGCATCTGGTCCAGGCTCACCGGGAGTGTTGTGGCATGGCCCAGCGCCACCATCGCCAGTGAATCACCGATCAGCAGCACGTCTGCACCGGCGGCCTCGGCCAGAGCTGCAGAGAGGCTGTCCCAAGCGGTGAGCACGGCGATGGGTTGGCCCTTCTGCTTGAAGCGGGTCAGATCAGAAGGACGCATGCAGCTTCAGAACCCCTCGGGGGCTCATTGCTAGCATTCGGCCGATTCGGGCCCATGCGGCTCTGACGCCCAAATCTGGTCAGGACCGGAAGGGAGCAGCCACACGGGATGCTCAGGGCAGGCGTGGGTTCCGGGTCACCACATTCAAATGAGCTGTCAGACTGCGGGGTCTGACAGCGATCTCACAAGCTGCCGTTGTCCTGTTGCTGACGGCGACGCAGGAACTCAGGAATGCGGGCGCCGTTCTCTTCGGGCTCCCCACGATTAAGCATTCCTGGCACGGAGCGGCTGCGCTCGCTGCGGTACGGCTGCTTGTTTTCGAAGCCTGTAGCGATCACCGTCACGTGGATCTCCCCTTCGAGGGCCTCATCCACTACAGCGCCCACGATGATGTTGGCTTCGGGATCGACAACGTCGTAAATCACCTCGGAAGCAGTGGTCATGTCCTCCAGGGTCATGTCCTTACCACCGCTGATGTTGATCACACAGCCCTTGGCGCCATCGATGCGCTCGGTTTCCAGCAGCGGGCTTGCAATCGCGGCTTGGGCTGCTTCCACGGCTCTTGAGCGACCGGAACCGATGCCAATGCCCAGCAGTGCTGTGCCTGCTTCGGTCATCACGGAGCGAACGTCAGCAAAGTCAACGTTCACCAGGCCCGGGCAGGTGATGATGTCGCTGATGCCTTTGACGCCCATGCGCAGGACGTCGTCCGCACTCCGGAAGGCTTCCTGAAGGGGAGCTCCGCCGATGGCATCACGCAGGCGGTCGTTGGGGATCACGATCAGGGTGTCCACGTGTTCCGCCAACCGAGCGATGCCTTCGTCGGCCTGACGCATGCGACGACGGCCCTCGAAGCTGAACGGCTTGGTCACGATGCCCACGGTGAGAGCACCGACTTCACGGGCGACTTCGGCCACCACTGGTGCTGCACCAGTCCCCGTTCCACCGCCCATGCCAGCGGCAATGAACACCAGATCTGAGCCCTGCAGTGCATCGTGCAGATCCGTGCGGGATTCTTCCGCTGCCTTCTGGCCGATGGTGGGGTTGCCGCCGGCACCCAGTCCGCGGGTCAGGGTCTGCCCCAACTGCAGCCGTTGCTGGGCCTGCGACTGGATCAGGGCCTGGGCATCGGTGTTGAGAACGCGGTACCCAACCCCCTCAAGGTCGCTGAGGATCATGCGGTTGACGGCATTGCTGCCGCCACCCCCAACGCCGATGACCTCGATGCGGGCGGACTGGCTGGGCTGGATACCAGCTGCCGTGAAAGACCCTGAGCCGCTCACCATCTCCATCGTCGAGGCAGAACCGTGTGGTTGCGTTGCATTATGTCCCTGAAGCCTTGTCTCGGCTTCAACAGATCACAAACCAGGAGCTGAGGTTGTGGTCTCCAGATTTTCCACCCCAAGGTTTCAGGGTTCAGTTTTGGGCTGCTTGGGGGCGGGTGGCGCCGGCAGTTGCAGTTCCGGGCGGTCCGGATTGCTGAGATCAAGGCTGCTGTGATGGGCCCCGCGCAGGTGCTTTGGCAACGTCCGGTTCAGGTGGAGGATCGTTTCGATCTGGGTGTTTAAGAGGGCCGGTTCGCCACCGAGATCAATCCGGCCAAGCTCGGTGGTGATCAGACTGATGTTGCCGTCGGGATCAAGCACGATGGCTTTCAGCATCCCGGCGAAGCGATTCCGTTGTTGCAGCAGCGCAGCTACCTGACCGCGTTGCGGGCTATTCCAGCCGCGCACCATGATCTCCGTGAGCGGATCTGCTACGGCGTCGCTCAGGGGAATCCATCCACCTGCGGCGTTGAGCAGCCCCCGTTCCCGTCCAGCGGGTCCCCGACGCTCAGCGCGTGCGATGGGAATCTCCGGCTTCAGGCTGATGACGAGGCGAGCGGGGAAAATCCGGCGCTGCACGTGAGCGCTGTGAACCGGTAAGACACCGACCAGCTGTTGTTCCAGCTCCCTCGGACTGACCTCCAGCAGGGGTGAGGGAAAGCGAAGCTTGGCCGCCTCGATCACCTGATTGGTCTCAAGGGCAGCACCTCCGGTCAGGATGACTGCCTCAGGGCTCCGCAGCGTCCAGCCATGGCGCAGCAAGATCCAGCTGAATCCGCCACTGAGCAGCAGCAAGGCCACAAAGCGCCAGAGCTGAAGCAACAGGGTCTGGCGGCGCTGCCGGCGCAAGTCCCGGCGCCGGGCGACCTGCGCGGAAACCGGCTGTTGGGGGGATTTGTTGTTGGTCGAGACCCGGCTCACAGGTCGCATCGGGCCCGTGCCATCAGCTGCTCACCCCAGCTGCGCGCGCGGTCGGCATCAGAGAAGGGCACATCCATCTGCAGATCTTTCCCGATGAGGCGCAGCCGACAACGCCCCTGGGATTCGTCGGTGAGGGGCGCATCACCGGACGCCAGCGACATCAGTTCCACAAGCTCGAGTTTGCAGACGTCAAACGAGCCCTGATCTTGAAAACTTCCCGCCTCGAAGCTGCTCCAGTGCAGTTCTCCGTCTTTCAGACGGGCTCCACCACACCCATCGAGCTTGGCGAGTTCGGAGCCTTCGGCCCAGGTGCGAAACAGGTTTTGGCGCCGCCGTTCCAGCCATCCGAGCGACGCCAGCAGCACAAAGGCCAGCAGCAGAGGAAACCAGAGCAGTCCGTGGCTCATGGGTTAGGCAAAGGACGCTGCGTTCATTCTCCTGCGGTTTGGATCAGTTTGTGCACCAACTGTTCGAGTGTTACGCCGCTGGCCGCCCAGAGCATCGGGAACATGCTCTGGGCCGTGAAACCAGGCAGGGTGTTGATTTCGTTGATCCAGAGCTGATCGTTGGCGTCGTCGTAGAAGAAATCCACCCGACCCATGCCGTTGACGCCCACGGCAGCGCAGGCCTGCAGGGCCTGGGCGCGGATGCGGTCAGCTACTTCATCCGGTAGAGGAGCGGGAATCAACGTGGTGCTGCGCCCTGCGGTGTATTTCGTCTCGTAGTCGTACCAGTCCGCATCAAAACGAACCTCACCGATCACCGACGCTTCGAGCATGCGTCCCCCCAGGACGGCGCATTCAACCTCTCGGGCGTTGACGCCCTGCTCAACCACCAGCCTTGGATCGAGCGCTGCAGCCTGGTTGAGGCCTGCTTCCAGTTCTTGGCGGGAACGCACCTTGCTGATGCCCACCGAGGAGCCGAGATTGGCGGGCTTCACAAAGAAGGGGTAGTTCAGTTCGCGTTCAATTCGATCCATGAGGGCCGATCGGCTGATCGCGTTCTCGAGTTCGGACGCGTGAAGGGCCACATAGGGCACCTGGGACAGCCCGGCGCTGGAGAAAGCAGATTTCATCGCCTGCTTGTCCATGCTGACGGCTGAGCCGAGCACGCCGGCACCAACGAACGGTTTGCCGGTCAGCTGGAACAACCCCTGAATGGTGCCGTCTTCTCCATTGGGACCATGTAGTACCGGGTACCAGAGGTCGACCGCATCACATCCCTCCGGGAACCCCTGGAATCCTGATGGGAGCAGAGGTGGGTTGAGCTCCGGTGCGGTTTCGGAGGCCAGGGTTGCCTCGGACAGATCCGTTCCCCACCAGCGACCATCACGGTCGATGTACATCGGCCGCACCGTGTATCGCTCTCGGTTCTGCCCGCTGCGCAGGCCTCGGACGACGGTCGCCGCAGATCGGATCGACACGTCGTGCTCTCCAGAGCGGCCTCCAAAGACGAGCCCGACCGTGATGGGACTGGACGGCATGAATGCGGCGACCCCTGAGCGGTGGGAGCGCCAAAGGTATCAGCGTTGTGCTCAGTGGGGCAGGGGGCTGCCGCTGAGTGAAAAGGAGCGCACCGCATCGATGCGCACCGGCACGAGATCGCCCGCTTTGTAGGCACGACCATCCGCTCGGGTGGAGCTGAAGAAGGTCAGGCGATTGGTGCGGGTTCGCCCCATCAGCTGCGATGGGTCCTTGGGGTTGATGCCCTCCGCCAGCACTTCTTCCGTGCGCCCCTCGTAGCGGGCATTGGCCTTGCGGGCGCAGCGTTCCACCAGGGCATTAATTTCGCGAAGGCGTTCCACCTTCACCTCCTCCGGCAGCTGGTTGTCCCAATGGGCTGCAGGGGTATTGGGCCGGGGTGAATAGGCCGCTGTGTTCACCTGATCGAAGCCAATCTCCTCGATCAGATCGAGGGTGCGGCGGTACTGCGCATCCGTCTCTCCAGGGAAGGCAACGATCACATCGGCACTAAGGGAGGCATCGGGCATGCGCTCACGGATGCGGTCGATGATCCGCCTGTAGCGCTCAACGGTGTAGCCCCGGGCCATGGCCTGCAACACGTCGTTGTCCCCGCTCTGAAACGGAATGTGGAAGTGTTCGCAGAGCTTGGGCAGGTCGGCACAGGCATCGATCAGCCGCTCGGTGAAGTAGCGCGGATGGCTGGTGGCAAAACGGATCCGTTCAATGCCCTCCACGTCGTGGACGTGATGGAGCAGATCCGTGAGGGTGTGTTGGCGGCGACCCTCCGGCGTGATGCCCGGCAGATCCCGGCCGTAGGCATCAATGTTCTGGCCGAGCAGAGTGATTTCCTTGTAGCCCTGGGCGGCAAGACCCTCCATTTCCAGCTTGATCGCCTGGGGCAGCCGTGATTGTTCCTTGCCCCGCACGGAGGGCACCACGCAGTAGGTGCAACGTTCGTTGCAGCCGTAGATCACGTTCACCCATCCACAGATGCTGCTGTCCCGGCGGGCTGTGGTGATGTCTTCAAGGATGTGGTGGTCTTCGGTGGCGACCACCTGCTGACCGCTGTCCACCTGCAGCAGAAGGGTTTCAAGCCGATTGGCGTGTTGCGGTCCCATCACCAGATCCAGCTCCGGCACCCGCCGGAGCAGGGATTCGCCCTCCTGCTGAGCAACGCAGCCCGCCACCACCAGGGTGAGATTGGGGTTGCTGCGTTTCCTCTGGGCCTGTCTGCCGAGGTAGCTGTAAACCTTCTGCTCGGCGTTGTCCCGGATGGTGCAGGTGTTGTAGAGCACCAGATCGGCATCCAGTTCGGCTGACGCCTCCCGATAGCCCATGGCCTCCAGGATTCCCGCCATCCGTTCGGAGTCCGCCTTGTTCATCTGGCAGCCGAACGTGGTGATCCAGTAGCTGCCGCGCTGGGGGTTGGCGGTGGCGTCAGTGGCGAGGGGGGCGGAGGCGACCAAATCTCTGGCTCAAGCCTTCTCAGTGTGAGTCACAGCGGTGTTGTGTCAGTTTGGAGATTGACAGCCGGATGGCGATGGGCTGGGCCCTCACACGGTTTTCGCTCACCAAAGCCGTGCCCCTCACGATCAGCAGGGGCACCACAGCTGCCGTGGTGCGGTTGGAGCTCAGGTTGGAACGTGATGGGCTGGTGGGGCGCGGCGAGACCGGGGGATTTGAGACCGGCCACCGAGCCTTTGCCCTTGAGGCTGTGGAACAGGAACTGCTGGGGCTTTTGCCGCAACTGGAAGCTCTGGATCCCCACCGTCCGCAACGGTTTGAGCCCCTGCTTGCATCCCTGCGTCCCCCGGCCCGTTGTGCCATCGACCTGGCCTTGTGGGACTGGCATGGGCAACGGCTCGGCCATCCGCTGTGGCGGCTCTGGGGATTGGACCCAGCCGAGGGTGTGGCCACCAGCGTCACCCTGGGACTGGCTTCAGTGGATGCCGTGTTGGATCGTCTCGAACGCTGGTGGACGCAGCTGCCGGCGACGCGGGTGAAGCTCAAGCTGGGCAGCCCCGACGGCTTGGACCACGACCTCAGCCTGTTGGGGGCGGTGGCTCAGGCCATCACGGATCGATCCCAGCGGCAGGGTGTGGCCATCGAACTGCAGGTGGATGCCAATGGCGGATGGACCGTGAATCAGGCCAGGCAAATGCTGGAGCCCCTGGCCGCACACCAGGTGGTGCTGCTGGAGCAGCCTCTGGCTCCAGACCTGGATCCCACGCAGGACACAGCGGGATTCGCGGCGCTGCACCCGCACTGTCCGATGGCCTTGGTGGCGGATGAAAGTTGCTGGGATCTGGAGGATCTGCTGCGCCTGGCCCCAGTGGTGGATGGTGTGAATCTCAAGCTGCTCAAGACCGGGGGGCTCAGTCAGGCCTTGCTAATGGCCCAAGTGGCGCAGAAGAAGGGGCTGGACCTGATGGTGGGTTGCTACTCCGACAGTTCGTTGTTGAACGGTGCAGCGGCCCAGATCTTGCCTCTGATTCGTTGGCCGGATCTCGACAGCCATCTCAACTTGGTGGATGACCCCTTTGTTGGCCTTGAGTTGCAGGACGATCGTCTGCGGCCTTCGGCGATGGCTGGATTGGGGATCCGCCAGGCAGGAGGCACAGCAGCGTGATAAGCGGGACTCAAGCGCCGTCGGGATTTCGGGAGATGCGGTTGGTGCTGCTCCAACACGGTGGTTTGGCCAGCCTCACCGGCAAGACCGGTCTGGCCATGCTCCGACACCGTGCTGGACCGATCGTCGCGGTGATTGATCCCGACCATGCGGGCCAGTCTCTGCAACGCGTCACCGGCATCGAGCGTGATGTGCCGGTGGTGGCGGACTTGTCTGCTGCTCTGCCCTACGAGCCTGAGGTTGCTGTGGTGGGCCTGGCTCCTTCGGGGGGGCGGCTGCCTGATCCTGTTCGCCACGACGCCTTGGCGGCGTTGCGCGCAGGCCTTCATCTCGCCAGCGGACTCCACACCCGCCTGGCCGATGATCCCGAACTGGCAGACGCCTGCTGGCGCGACCGTTGGATCTGGGATCTGCGCCGGGAGCCGGAAGACCTCAACGTTGGCCAGGCACGCGCCGCAGAGCTTCCCTGCCGGCGCCTTCTGGCGATTGGCACCGATATGGCTGTCGGCAAGATGAGCGCATGCCTGTCTCTCCTGGAGGCAGCCCAGCGCTCCGGGATCCCCGCGCGCTTTGTGGGCACAGGGCAGGCCGGAATTCTGATCAGCGGAGAAGGGGTCGCCCTGGATGCTGTGCGCGTCGATTACGCCGCCGGTGCGGTGGAGGCGGCGGTGCTTCGCGCGGCGACGACTCTGCCGGAGCAGGGTCTTGTGCTGGTGGAGGGTCAGGGATCGCTCTGCCATCCGGCCTCCACGGCCACGTTGCCCCTGTTGCGGGGCACGCAGCCGACGGCCCTGTTGCTCGTGCATCGGGCAGCACAGCAGACCATCGATCGACTGCCTCAGATCCCGCTTCCAAGCCTTGAGGCCTTGGTGGCCACCACAGAATCCCTGGCGAGCTGGGCGCGGCCTGATGGGGCTGCTGAGCCAGCCAAGGTGGCCGCTGTCGCCCTCAACACCGCCCGCCTTGATGAGGCTCAGGCTCGAGACGAGGTGGAGCGCATCCGCCAGACGCTGGGTCTGCCCTGCATAGATCCGATCCGCTGGGGAGCAGAACCGCTTCTCAGGGCTTTATTGAATTGTTGAGAGGGCGAGCGAGGGGATTCGAACCCCCGAATAGCGGCGCCACAAGCCGCTGCCTTAACCACTTGGCGACGCCCGCCGCGTCCGTGAGAATCTACCAACACGAGCTGCAGCCTGCCTGGTGTCCCCTTCATCGCGTCCGCAAGGTTGGTCTGCTCTGGCGATGTTGGCGGGGGGGATTGCAGCGGTCGGGGTGCTCTCGCTGGTGGTGTCCAACCCGTCATTGGAGGACTATCAAGCTCACGCCGGTGATCAGCTGGTCCGGGTGGGCACCAAGGAACTGTGCGACGAGCCGACCCTGCCGATGTTGCTGCGTCTCTGGATTCGCAATTGCCCTGAGCTGATTGCCTCCCAGCGGGATGCACTGGCGGCGTTGGCGGGTCAGTTCACCACCCGTCGAAACTTATTGGTGGCCAGTCTGTACTCCACCCGGATGGAAAGGAAGGAGATGCTGCCCGGTCTGCGCCTGCCTGGTTTTGAAGTGCTCAGCCTTGGTGTGGCCGGTCGTTTCGTGGTCCTCAGCACCGATGCCAGCAACGGTGCTGAGCGGTGATGGACGTCCCGTCGCTTGAGTCCAAGCCGGGGAGTGGCGTCCTTGAGGCCTGGGCGCCCCTGGGACTGCTGGATTTCGCCCCTTCAACGCCCTTGCCGGAGGTTGAGAAGCAAGGGCTGACGCCCGTGCGCCTGGCCTGGGAGCAGGGGCGCTTGCTGGAGCCCCAGCCCCTTTCTGCCGAACGCGTGCCACCGTCTCGAATGGTGTTGCCGCGCTTGGTCGACTGCCATGTCCATCTGGACAAGGCCTACACCTGGCAGGAGCATCCCAACCTCAGCGGCAGCTACGGGGGTGCCCTGGAGGCCAACCTGCGGGAGCACAGCTCCCGAACCGTGGCCTGCGTGCTTCAACGCGGAGAACGCGCCATGGAGAGAGCATTCGCCCATGGGCTGCGGGCCATGCGCAGCCATGTGGACAGTGGTGGCCCTGGCGCTGAGCCCAGCTGGGATGCCTTGCTCACCCTGCAGCAGCGCTGGCACCGCCGCATCGACTTGCAGCTGGTGGCGCTGGTGCCCTTGGAATTCTGGTGTTCAGCTGAAGCGGATGCTCTGGCGCGTCGTGTGGCCGCCAGTGGCGGCTGCCTTGGTGGTGTTCTGACACCTCCTTGTGGATCGGCCGTGGTCACGGAGCAGTTGGAGGTGTTGTTGCGCCTGGCTGATCGCCACAACTGCGGCGTCGATCTGCACATCGATGAGGCTGATCACGGTCCGGCGCAGGGCATCGTTCAGCTGTTGAAGGCCCTGCAGCGCGTGCCGGTGCAGGTTCCCGTCACCTGCAGCCATGCCAGCAGTCTTTCCCTTCTGTCGGCGTCCTCTCTGGCGCGGTTGGCAGAGCGCATGGCAGCAGCGCAGCTCAGTGTGATTGCCCTGCCCCTGACCAATGCCTGGTTGCTCGCACGGGCGGACGATGCCACCCCCCTTCAGCGTCCGCAGGCCCCGATCCGTCAGTTGCAATGTTCCGGTGTTCCGGTGGCTGTGGCGGGTGACAACGTGGCCGACCCCTGGTTCCCGGGAGGCGACTTCGACCCCTTGGCCCTGCTGGCTGCATCGATGCCGTTGACTCAGTTGTTGCCCTGGCAGCGTCTGGGCCTGGCCCCTTTCACCACGGCACCGCCGGCCATTCTTCAACTGGAATGGGATGGGGTGCTGCGGGCCGGCGCTCCTGCCGATCTGATCAGCATGGAGGGCCAGGGATGGTCGGACCTGATCCGTTCTGCTCCGCAGCGTCAGGTTCTCGTGGACGGCCACTGGCAGTCGTCGCCAGGCGCTAGACCCTGACCAGTGTTCCGCCACGCCATGGGTCGCGCCGAAGCCTTGATTGCCCTGCGGCAAGCCCTCAGCGTTGATCCGGAACTGGAGTTGTTGGATGAACCGGGGGAGCTGCAGCGCCATTCCCGGGACGCCTTTGAGTACTCCCCCGTGCTGACGCCGCGGCTGGAGGCCTGCCGTGCTGAGTTGGTGGTGCGTCCGCGCACGGTGGATGCCGTTGAACGGCTGGCTTCGGCCTGCGCCGAGCACCAGGTTCCCTTAACCCTGCGCGGCTCCGGGACAGGGAACTACGGCCAGTGTGTGCCTCTGCAGGGCGGCGTGGTGATGCTCACCACGGCCCTGCGGCAGATCCGCTCGATTGATCCGATCACCGGGGTGGTGACCGTGGAACCGGGCTGTGTGATGCGCGATCTGGATCAGGAGTTGCGCCGCCATGGACGCCAGCTGCGCTTGATGCCCAGCACCTGGCGCAGCGCCACCATTGGCGGTTTTGTGGCAGGGGGCTCTGGGGGCATCGGTTCCCTGCGCTGGGGCTTCCTGCGGGATCCAGGCCATCTGCTCGGGTTGGAGATCGTGCCGCTACGCCCCGATGCCCGGCGCCATCAACTCGGCGAGATAGATGCGGAGGCTTTGAATCACGCCTACGGCACCAACGGCATCATCACGGCCCTCAGCCTGGCCACAGCTCCAGCGGTCAACTGGCACCAGGTGAGCGTGGACTGCGAGCACTGGGAGCAGGCGATTGAGCTGATGCAACGGATCGCTGCCTCGGCCTTGGATCTCCATTTGGCGAGCCTGCTGGAACAGCCGCTGTTGCCCCGGATGCCCAGCTGGGGTGGTCCTGCCGTCTCGGCGCACCGGCTGCTGTTGCTCGTTGCTCCCGATGGGCTCAACAGCTTGCAACGGATGGCGCAGTCAGCCGGCGCCAACCTGCGGGATCTCGGCCCTGAGGATCTCTCCGGGGGCAATGGGTTGCGCGAGCTGAGCTGGAACCACACCACCCTGCATGTGCGGGCTTCAGAGCCGGGATGGACCTACCTGCAGATGCTGTTGCCGCAACCGGAGGCCCCAGTGATGGCGGCCTTGAAGCAGCGCTGGGGTGATGCCCTGCTCTGGCATCTCGAGCTTGTGCGTCAGCAGGGCTGTCCTCGGCTGGCGGCTCTGCCGCTCGTGCGTTGGCAGGGGGCAGATCAGCTGAACCGGTTGATGGACGACTGCAGGGCCGCTGGTGCCGTGTTGTTCAACCCCCACGTGATCACCGTGGAAGACGGCGGCCTTGGCGTCATCGATGCCGATCAGGTGGCGGCCAAGCAGCGCTTTGATCCCGAGGGCCTGCTCAATCCCGGCAAGCTTCGAGGTTGGGAGGAGCGCTCCTGAGGATCAGCAACCCAGGCTGTCGAAGGTGGAAACTCCGGTGCTGGGGTTGATGCCATCGGCCTCGCTGCACAGCCGGCGTTGATCATCACGATCGAGCAGGGCATCCGTGAAATCGGCCCCCTCGATCTGAGCGTTGCTGAAGCTGCTGCCCGAGGCAATGATCCCCGTTAGCACGGCATTGCGTAGATCGGTGGCGACGAAGTCGGCGCGATCCATCAGGGCGTCGGAGAGGTCAGCTCCCTGGAAATCAGCTTCGGCGAAGGCCCCTTGGGTGAGGATCGCGCCATGCAGGTTGGCGCCTCGGAAATTCGCTCCGCGGCCCACGGCACCGGCGAAGGATGTGTTGGCCAGGTTCTGCCCCTCGAAGTCGCCGTTGCTCTGGTTGGTGAGCGTGTAGTCCACCTTTTCCTGGAACAGGGCACGATCCTGCAGTCCCACCCCAGCTGAGGTGTCCAGGGCCGGGGCCGCCGTTGCTATGAGCAGGAGGGGCAGGAGAAGGCCCAGCAACCGGGAGATTCGCAGCACAGTTCACGCTCAAGCTGTGCTCACTCTGCCGTTACAACGCCGCGAGCGAACAGGTCACCGATCAGATACAGCGATCCGGCAACAATCGGCATCGGTGTCGGCCATCCATTGCTGCTGAGCTGGTGCAGCGCGCTTTCGAGGCCGTCGGCCTCCTGCAGCTGGTGCTCGAACTGGGGCAGATCCTGGAGGAGGGCCGACCGGCTCCAGCTCCTGTGGCTCGGCACCGGAATGATCCAGGCCTGGTCCTGGGGCTGCACCAGCGTCTGGAGCATGGCGACAGCGTCCTTATGGGCTTGAATCGCCAGGATCCAAACAACACCGTTGCAGGCACCACTCCACTGACTGCGTTCTTCGGCCAGCTGCACTGCGGCCGGTGGATTGTGGGCGCCATCGAGGCGAAGCGTGTGGACGCCCCAATGCACGGTTTGCAGGCGACCGGGCCAGTGGGCTTTGGCGAAGCCCTCCTGAATCACCGCCTCAGGCAACGACCAGCCCAGGCCCGAGAGGGCTTGCAAGGCACCGAGGGCCACAGCGGCGTTGCTGCGCTGAATGGTGCCGGGCAAGCCCAGTTGCCAGCTTGAGTTCAGCGGCTTCACCCAGTGGAGCGTGGCCTGCTGAGTGCGGCAGGTTGTTTCCAGGACCTCCTGCACTTCAGGGGCTTGGGCGCCACTGATCACGGTGGCCTGAGGAGGGATCGCTGCCGCTTTTTCGGTTGCGATGGCGGTGAGGCTGTGGCCCAGGTGCTCGCAGTGGTCTTTCCCAATGCTGGCGACGGCTACCACAGGACGGCAGGGATGGGCCGTGGTGGCATCAAGCCGTCCCCCCAGCCCCACTTCCAGCACCAGCAGGTCGCAGGCGTGCCGGTGGAACTCCAGCAGGGCGGCGGTCACCAGCAGTTCAAACGGGGTGAGCCGATGCCGTTCGTTCAGGGGCTGGAGCGCCTGCAACCGGCTGCGCAGGGTTTCAATCGCAATGGGGCTCCCCTGGATCCGGATGCGTTCACACCAGCTCACCAGGTGAGGGGAGGTGGTGACCCCGCAGTGGAGGCCGGCGGCACAGAGGGCTGATTCCAGAAAGCTGACGATGGATCCCTTCCCGTTGGTGCCCAGCACCTGAATCGCGGGAATCGTCCGACAGGGATGGTTGAGCTCGTGCAGGGCCGCATCCATGCGATCCAACTGCAGATCCATGCCACGCAGGTCGAAGCGTGGGATCAGATCAGACAGATCGTCCACTCAGCTGAGGCTGGAGAGGGTCGCCGCAAGACGGCGCAGCAGCTCGCGCACCTCGCGCTTGTTGATGGTCAGTGGGGGCACCATGCGCAGCACCGAGGGTCCGGCCGCCACCAGCAGCAGACCGTGGTCGATGGCGGCTTTCGCCAGCGCGGGGGCCGTCCAACTGCTGCCCTCCCGGATCACGATGCCCTGCAGCAGGCCCCAGCCCCGCACGCCTTGCAGGTGCTCGGGGAAACAGTTCACAAGCTCCTGGAGCCCGTCGCGCAGTTGTTCTCCTCGGGCTGTGACGTTGGTCAGCAGATCTCGTCGTTCGATTTCGGTAGCCACCGTCAACCCCGCCCGGCAGGCAAAGGGATTGCCGCCGAAGGTGCTGGCATGGTCGCCGGGTTCAAACACATCAGCTGACGCGTTCACCAGCAGGGCACCAATGGCATGACCACCGCCCAGGCCCTTGGCCAGGGTGAAGGCGTCAGGGGTGATGTCCAGTTGCTCATAACCCCAGAGGCGGCCACTCCGCCCCATGCCCACCTGCACCTCATCAAGGATCAGCAGGATGTTTCGCTCCGTGCAGATCTCGCGCAGGCGTGAGAAGAAAGTGCGATCTCCAGGGTTGACGCCACCCTCCCCTTGCAGGGGTTCAACCAGAACGGCCGCGATCGAGGGACCGGACTGTTCGTAGCGGTTGATCAGGGCTTCGAGGGCCTTCAGATCGTTGTAAGGGAAATAATCAAACCCGGTCACCATGGGCTCAAAACCCTTGTGGTACTTGGGTTGACCGGTGGCGGTGACCGCCGCGAGCGTGCGGCCGTGGAAGCTGGCTGCTGCCGTGAGGATCACCGGCTGTTCGATGCCGCGCCGTTGATGGCCGTGTTTGCGCGCCAGCTTGATCGCGGCCTCATTGGCTTCGGCGCCGGAATTGCAGAAGAAGACGCTGTCGGCACAGCTGTTGCGCACCAGCCAGCTGGCCAGCTCTTCCTGTTCCGGAATCCGATAGAGGTTGGACACATGCTGGAGCCGTCCCAGCTGCTTGCGCAGAGCCCGCTGCATGGCCCTGTCGCTGTGGCCCAGGGTGCAGGTGGCAATGCCAGCAACAGCATCCAGGTAGCGCCGCCCTTGGGTGTCCTTGACCCAGCAGCCCTTTCCCTTGGCCAGAGCCAAAGGGAAACGGCCGTAGGTGTTCATGACGGCGGAGGGATGGGAGCCGGGGGACTTGAACCCCCAAGACCAGTGGCCGGCTGATTTTGAGTCAGCTGCGTCTACCAATTCCGCCAGGCTCCCGCACAGGGATTGTATTGATTGAAGGGCCCCTCTTCAGAGGATGTTGCGCTTCACCTCAGCGCCGGCAGCGCTGAGCTTGGCTTCGAGGTCGTCGTAGCCCCGATCAAGGTGCTTCAGACCAGCCACTTCGGTGATTCCTTTGGCGGAGAGGCCAGCCAGCACCATGGCAGCGGCTGCACGGAGGTCGGTGCCGGTGACGGGCGCCGCGCTCAGCTGAGCCACGCCTTCAACGATGGCTGTGCTGCCCTTGAGCCGAATCGATGCCCCCATGCGCTGCAGCTCGGCCACATGTTGCAGCCGGTTTTCGTAGATCTTCTCGCTGATCACGCTGGTGCCCTTCGCGGTGCACATCAGGGCCATGAACGGTGCCTGAAGATCGGTTGGAAACCCGGGAAACGGTTGGGTGGTGATGTCCACGGCCGTGATCTCGCCGGGGGAGATCGTCACGGCTCTCCCCTTGACCTCGATGGAGCAGCCGCAATCGCGAAGCTTGTGGATCACAGCGCTGAGATGCTCGGGAATCACGGGCTCCACCACCAGTGGTGAGCGGGTGATGGCGGCTGCCATCAGGAACGTTCCGGCTTCGATGCGATCCGGGATCACCGGATAGTTGGTGCAACCACGGAGCCGCTCCACTCCTTGAACGGTGATCACCGGGCCGCCAGCGCCGCTCACCTGGGCGCCCATGCTGTTGAGCAGGTTGGCCAGGTCCTGCACTTCAGGTTCCTGAGCAGCGTTTTCGATGGTGGAGACCCCATCGGCCAGCACCGCTGCCATCAGAATGGTTTCGGTGGCGCCAACGCTGGGGCAGTCGAGCACGATCTGAGCGCCTGTCAGGCGTTTCTTGCTGCCGGGCACTGAGGCCGTGACAATTCCGTGCTCCACGTTGACGACGGCGCCGAGGGCTTTCAGGCCGCGGATGTGTTCGACAACGGGACGAGCCCCGATGCGGCATCCCCCTGGAAGGGGGACCCGCGCGTGTCCAAGGCGTCCGAGCAGGGGGCCAATACTGAAAAAACTGGCGCGAAGGCTGTTGACCAGCTCGTAGGGAGGTGCCGAGCCATTGAGCTCGGCGGCGGTGAGGCGAATGCAGTCCGACTGCCTGTCGACCTGAACCCCCAGAGCTTCAAGGATGGCGCTCATGCCATCGATGTCTGTGAGAGAGGGAATGTTGGTCAGCTCAATGGTCTCCTCACTCAGGAGGCTGGCTGTCATCAGCACCAGGGCGGAGTTCTTCGCGCCACTGACGCGAAGCGTTCCCTTCAAAGCGTGTCCGCCGCTGACATTGAGGCGTTGCTTGAGACTCTCCTGAGACGCTTCTGCAACGGCCATCATCGATGAGCTGATCCCCTATGTCCGGATTTTGGCAACAGTCTTTGAGACCGTCTAGACGGCCGGCGTCCAAACTGGACAGTTTGTTACGGGGCCGGGGCAGCCACGGATCGGCGATGCCCTATGTTCATTCGGTCGAATACGACACGCCAGCGGATGTGGCGGAATTGGTAGACGCGCTAGTTTCAGGTACTAGTGGTGGCAACATCGTGGGAGTTCAAGTCTCCCCATCCGCACTAGCTTTGTCGGGTAGCAGTTCTCGACAACCATGATCGTTCTCAAGATCTCCAATGCTTCGGAAGTTGTTGCTTCCAAGGTTGGCAAGTTCCTTGAGCTGCTCACTCCTGATTCCATCGATCACACCACCGTTGAGGATCAAGTGATCAAAAAGATGATCGAAAACCTTGCGGCGGAGGGAATCAAGGGGGAGATCGCAGCCATCAACGGCCTTGAGTTGGATGGCGAAAATCTGAGCGTTCACAAAGGCCTGAACGTGCGCAAACACGCAGCTTTCTGAGTCGTTCTCTGGATTCCTCCTCTCCCCTGATCAGCAGCCGACGCAATCCCCTGGTCAAACGGCTTCGAACCCTGGCCACCCGTGCGGGGCGAGAGGCCGAGGGGCTGTTGCTTCTTGAGGGCACCCACCTGTTGCAGGAAGTTCTCAGGCAGGGCAACGCGCCCGAGGAAATCATCGCGACCGAAGCCTGGTTGCAAGGTCATTCTGCCCTGGCTGCACGTTGTTCTCAGGCGCGATGGCGGATCGTCACCGATGAGGTGTTGCGGGCTGCGCTCACAACAGTCACACCCGATGGTGTTGCCTGCCTGAGTCCCCTGGATCGACTGCCCACTGTCCCTCCAGAGCTGGACTTTCTCCTTGTCCTGGATCGGATTCAGGATCCTGGAAATCTGGGCACATTGCTGCGCACAGCCCTGGCGGCTGACGTCAACGCGGTCTGGATGGGTGCTGGGGTTGATCCCCTCGGCACGAAGGTGTTGCGGGCCTCTGCTGGTGCTCTGCTTCAGCTGCCGCATCAACGCTTTGGCCCGAGCGAAGCGATGGCGATTTCACAGCTTCAGCAGGAACTGAAGCAGCTGGTGGCCCTGGGTGTGCAAGTGGTGGCCACCCTTGTGCCCGATGCGATCAAGGCTGACCCCCCTGTTCCCTACTGGGATCTCGACTGGACGCTGCCGACGGCGCTGGTGCTGGGAACCGAGGGTGCAGGTCTGCATCCGGACCTGCAGGCATGCTGCACCCATGCCGTCACGCTCCCCCACAGCGCCCGGGTGGAATCCCTGAATGTGGCGTCTGCCGCTGTTCCCCTCCTTCTGGAGCGGCGAAGAGCGACAATGACCGCCACATCGCAGCAGTTCGGGTGAGCGACGCCAGCTTCGACTTCGACGTCATTGTTATTGGAGCCGGCTACGGCGGCTTCGACGCTGCCAAACATGCCGCCGAACACGGCCTGAGGACGGCGATCGTTGAATCCCGAGATATGGGTGGCACCTGTGTGAACAGGGGCTGTGTTCCCTCCAAGGCGCTGCTGGCTGCCAGTGGAAAAGTGCGGGAACTGGCCGACGACAAGCACCTCGCGAGCTTTGGAATTCATGCTGCTCCTGTGCGGTTCGAGCGGCAGAAGATCGCTGATCACGCCAATCAGCTGGTTCAGACCATTCGCGCCAATCTCACCAAAACCCTTGAGCGGGCAGGGGTGACGATCCTCCGAGGCCACGGCCGTCTGGAGGGCAGCCAGAAGGTGGGGCTGCGGGAGCCCAGCGGGGTGGACAGGGTGCTGACCGCCAAGGACGTGATCATCGCCACGGGGTCTGATCCCTTCGTGCCGCCAGGCATCGAAACCGATGGCCGCACGGTGTTCACCAGCGACGAAGCCATCAACCTGGAATGGCTGCCCCGTTGGATCGCCATCATCGGCAGCGGTTACATCGGCCTTGAATTCGCTGATGTGTACACCGCCCTCGGTTGCGAGGTGACGATGATCGAGGCCATGGACAAGGTGATGCCCACCTTTGATCCCGACATCGCCAAGATCGCTGGGCGTCACCTGATTGATGGTCGCGATATCGATGCGCGTTCCGGTCTGCTGGCCCGCAAGGTCACCCCGGGCTGTCCCGTGCAGATCGAACTGGCTGATTTCAACAGCCGTGAACTGGTGGAGACCCTTGAAGTGGATGCCGTTCTGGTGGCCACAGGACGTGTTCCCAGCAGCAAGGGCCTCAACCTCGAGTCACTCAATGTGGAGACGAACCGTGGCTTCGTTCCGATCGACGACGCCATGCGCGTTCTGGTGAACGGCCAACCTGTTCCCCATCTCTGGGCCGTCGGCGATGTGACCGGCAAGCTGATGCTGGCCCACACGGCTGCTGCCCAAGGCACCGTTGCGGTGGACAACATCCTTGGCCATGCGCGCGAGATTGATTACCGCAGCATTCCGGCAGCCACCTTCACCCATCCCGAGATCAGCTCTGTTGGCCTGACTGAGGCGGATGCCAAAGCTTTGGCGGAGAAGGATGGCTTCCAGCTTGGTTCCGTTCGCAGCTACTTCAAGGCCAATTCCAAAGCTCTGGCTGAGCTGGACAGCGATGGCCTGATGAAGCTGCTGTTCAACAAAACCAGTGGTGAAGTGCTTGGAGCCCACATCTATGGACTTCACGCCGCCGACCTGATCCAGGAGGTGGCCAATGCCGTTGCCCGGCGCCAGAGCGTGCGTCAGCTCGCCACCGAAGTGCACACCCACCCGACCCTCAGCGAGGTGGTGGAGGTCGCTTACAAGCAAGCTGCCGCCCAGCTGGCCGCCTGATCCCGTCCCACTTTTTTCGTTCCAGTCTTTTCCCTCTTCCATGGAGATCCGCCGTCGTCCCCCCAACCCCAAGGTGCGGGTGGCCCATCTCGAATATGCGGTGCCGCATGACGACGAGGAACCGCGTCACATCCTCGAGAAGATCGTCTGGGAAAAAGATCGTGAGATCGATGCCGCCCGCGACAAGGTTCCCCTCGACAACCTGAAGCAGCAGATTGCCAAGCTTCCCCCCACCAAGGATTTCCTGGGGGCGCTTCAGGCGGCCGCCACGAAACCTGCGGTGATCGCTGAGGTGAAAAAAGCGAGCCCCAGCAAAGGGGTGATCCGTGAGAATTTCGACCCGGTGGCGATCGCCAAGGCCTATGCCGCTGGCGGTGCAAGTTGCCTCTCGGTGCTCACCGACAAAACCTTCTTCCAGGGTGGCTTTGATGTCCTGGTGCAGGTGCGTCAGGCCGTAGACCTGCCTCTGCTCTGCAAGGAGTTTGTGCTGAGCCCTTATCAGCTGTTCCAGGCCAGGGCGGCCGGGGCTGACGCGGTGCTGCTGATTGCTGCCATCCTTTCGGATCAGGATCTTCGTTATCTCAACAAGGCTGCGGCGGCTCTGGGCCTCACAGTGTTGGTGGAGGTTCACGACGCCACCGAAATGGACCGTGTGCTGAATATTGGTGGCTTCCCCCTGATCGGAATCAACAACCGTGATCTCACCAGCTTCGAGACGGATCTGGCCACGACCGAGCGGCTGCTGGTCGACTTCAACGACCGGTTGAAGCAACAGGGGGTGCTGCTGGTGAGTGAATCAGGTCTGTTCAGTCGGGCCGATCTCGACCGTGTGCAGGCCGCCGGTGCCGGGGCTGTGCTGGTGGGGGAAGCCCTGATGCGGCAGCCAGATGTTGAAGCTGGTCTGGTGCAGTTGATCCAGCCCGGTTAAGGCCGTTCCTCTTTCACTGCTGATGCAGAATTGCGACATTCAGGCGGTTCTTTGTGCTGATTAGCGTTTTGACCGGTGTCGCAGCCGGGGCCGTTCATGTGGTGGGTGGTGCTGATCACCTGGTGGCAATGGCGCCCTTCTCCCTGAGCAAGCCATGGGCCGCCTTTCGTCATGCCCTGGCTTGGGGTGCTGGTCATTCCACCGGAGTTGTGGTTCTGGCGTTGATCGCCATTGGTCTGAAAGACCTGGCCCATGTGGAGGTCATGTCGTCCTGGGCGGAATTTCTGGTGGGTGTGGCCCTGCTGGTGGTGGGTGCCCTGGCCGTGCGCACAGCGTTCGGGCTGGAACTGCACACCCATGAGCACCGCCACGATGGTGCCGCGGCGCATCGTCATCTCCATCTGCATGTGCGCGGTGCCAGCAACCACCGTCGCCACGTCCATGCATCCTCGGGCCTGGGCTTGCTGCATGGACTGGCGGGGGCCAGTCACCTGCTGGCTGTGATCCCTGCTTTGGCCCTGCCGCCCCACGCCGCTGTGGGCTACCTCGTGGCTTACTTGCTCGGATCCATCGGCGCCATGGTGGCCGTTGTGTCGGTGGTCTCGTTTCTCACCCTCCGCAGCGGTGAACGGCTGATGCCCTTCCTCGTGGGCGGTACGGGTGCTCTCTCAATCATCACCGGGGCCATCTGGCTGCAGAAGACGTCACCGGCTCTGTTCTGATTCCCCGAGCGGGAGCCGGCCCACCACCTCACCAATCAACAGGTTGGCTGGCACCGCTCCGAGTTGGCGGCTGTCTGTGCTTTCAGCGGGGTTGTCTCCCAGCAGCCAAAGTCCTGTGCTGTTCACTCGGCTGAGGCGCTTGATCAGGCGCAGCTCGCTTCGCTGGGGATGCCAGGTCACGACCACGGATCCCAGGCTGGGTGCGGCCTTCTGTCCCAGCCGTCTGACCAGAACCCGGTCTCCCGGTTCAAGGCTGGGTTGCATCGATCGCCCTTCGATGCGCAGCAGCAGACGTCGCCCACAAAAAAGCAGCAACAGGTCGCGAAGACCTGCTGCTGCGATGGGGGGATGGGTTCTGTTTGAACTCAGGATGCGGTGACCCAGGCGTCGGAACGGCCCTTGGACTGCCATAACATGCCGTGGATTTTTTCAACGGCGGCCATCAGTTCCTCAGCCTTGGCCTGATCGATGTTCACCTTGCAGGCGCTGCAGAGCTTGGCTGCTTTCCAGAAGGTGTCGTGCAGGTCGGGGAAGGTGGCCAGGTGATCGGGCTTGAAGTAGTCGGTCCAGAGGATCAAAAGTTCTTTCTTGGTCTTCTGTGCTTCCTCTTCCTTGATGGCCACGTAGCGGCCGAAGGTGTTGTTGTAAGCAGCCAGGGCAGCGGCGTCACCAGCTGCGGGAGCTTCCATCGCCTTCAGCTTTTTGGTCATCGACAGCACGGCCTCGGCTGCCACGCGAGCGGAAGCCGGGTCGTACACGCCACAAGGACCGTCGCAGTGGGCTTCTGCCACAGGGGCAGGGAGGGCACATGCAAGGGCAGAAAGGGCCGAGCGCAGCATCGGTTCAGAGCGGAATTGGCTTGAGATGAGCCTAGCTCCCGCTTACTTCTTCACGTCGAGCAGTTCCACCTCGAAGATCAACGTTGCGTTTGGGGGAATCACACCACCGGCGCCACGGCTTCCGTAGGCGAGGTCGGAAGGGATCACCAGCTTGCGCTTTCCACCCACTTTCATCCCGGCGACGCCTTCATCCCAACCCTTGATCACTCGGCCAGCCCCAAGGGGGAAGCTGAAAGGGGTGCCCCGGTCGTAGCTGGCATCGAACTGCAGTCCATCTTCCAGGGTGCCGCGGTAGTGCACCACCACCGTTTGGCCGGGGGTGGCCTCGTCGCCGCTGCCCACCTCCAGCTCGATGATTTTCAGACCACTGGCGGTGATGGTGGTGTCAGGGGCATCGAGGGGGCCGCCGAGGGCTGAGGCGTCGGCTGGAGCGGAATCGTTGGCCATGGCGAAAAGAGTCGGGTTGGGGTCGTCAGGGTCGAGTTCGAAGCTCAACGCCTTCTGGGGTTTCGAAGCCTCGCTGCGAACGGCAGCAGGCTGCGCCGGGGCTGCGGAAACGGTGGAGGGGGCCACGATCTGGCTGACCAGGGCAAGGAGCAGGCAGGCCACACAGACCGTTGTGCTGATGATGATGTCGCGCACGGAAAGGCTTCTGTTGCGCTGATTCTGACCTCCGGTCCGCGGCGCCGGCGTTCATTCAGGCCGGTTCATCTGCCGCAGCTGTTGCTCGAGGCGATCAATGCGGCCGCGCAGCTCATCCACTTCCTTCTGGCTTGGAACGCCGAAGTCCTGGAGAAGGTTGTCGCGGTTGCGTTCCAGGTTGCGCCCCATCTGCTGTTCCAGTTCGGGGGTTTCCCCGCGCAGGGCCTTGAGCACGTCGTCCACCAATGCGGACGCTTCGTTCGGATCCAGCCGGCCACTGCTCACCCAGTTCTGGGTGACGCCGCGCAGACGCTCAGCAACAAGGGTGGTGGTGCCCAGGCCGCGGAGCAGCAGTTGCTGAAGAGGATTCGCGGCATCCATGGCGACAGGTGGGCGGGTCCGATCCAGGATGCCTTTGGCCGGGACTGCTGACCATGAGCAATCACCAACTGCAGGCCGGATCGCGGGCCTTGTTGGGCGGCGTCCTGGCCGGCGTGGCTCCCTCCCTCGGCGGCCCCCTGCTGATGGTCCCTGCCCTGGCGCTGCTCTGGTCCGTGGTTGAGCGTCCCCGCTGGTCGGCGGCCTGGGGACTGCTGGCTGTTTTGATCAGCCACCGCTGGTTGCTGGCCCTGCATCCACTCACCTGGATGGGCGTTCCCGCCTGGCTCAGCCTGCCTGTGGCACTGGCCCTCTGGTTGGCCTGCGGGAGCCTTGCCGCTCTGCTTCTGGCCGGATGGTCTGTTCTGTCGCGGCGGCTGCCTCGCCGTTGGCCGCGTCCAGTGCGGCTGATGCTGCTGGCCGGGCTCTGGGCCCTGGCTGAACTGGTGCTGTCGGGGTCGCCGTTGTTCTGGATCGGCGTCGGCGGCACCACCCTTCCCTGGGACCGCCCCCTGGCGGGATTGGCCCGCTGGTTCGGTTCCGGAGGGCTGACCTGGCTGCAGTTGTGCTGGGGCTGCTGCCTGCTGGCGCTGTTCGAGCAACCCGCAGCCTGGCGTCGCTGGGGCTTGCTCGGATTGGCCAGTGTGCTTCTGGCCCATGGCTTGGGCAGCTGGCTGTTGTTGGCGCCGCCGCCGCCGGTCGGTTCCGTTGCTCTGGGGGTTTGGCAACCCGCTGTTCCCACGCGAGAAAAGTTCGATCTGGAGCGTCAACGGGCGCTTCCCCAAGCTCTGGTGGAGGCGATGCGTCAGCTGGAGCCCACCAATCCGGCTGCTGTGGTGGCTCCGGAAGGAGCGCTGCCGGCGCATTTTCAGCTGCCGGTTGAGGCTCCAGCCATTCCTCTGATCAGTGGCGGATTTCGTTGGGTCCGGGGTCAGCAGCGCAGTTCTCTGTTGCTGTACGAGCCGCCGGCCCGCTTTCCTGTTCCCTTGGCTGACAAGCACCGTCTGGTGCCGATTGGGGAATGGATCCCGCCCCTGCCCGCCGGGCTGACGGCAGGACTGTCTGCGGTGGGTGGATTGACCCCCGGTCCGGCCCCGAGAACGATGGAGGTGGTTGAACCCCCTGCGGCCGTTGCGATCTGCTACGAGATCGCCGATGGTGTGGCTTTGGCACGGGCCGCTGCCGATGGCGCCACCTGGCTCCTGGCCATCGCCAATCTCGACCCCTACCCGCTGCAGCTGCAGAAGCAGTTCCTGGCCCTGGCGCAGTTACGGGCGATCGAGACAGGACGGGATCTGCTCAGCGTTGGCAACACGGGCCCCACGGCGCTGATTTCGGCCAACGGGTCGGTGCAGTGGTTGCTTGCACCTGAGGCTTCAGGCGTCGCTGAGGCCCTCGTTCTGGTGCGCCAGCGCGTCACGCCCTATTCCCGTTGGATCAGCCCCCCACCCAGAACGGTGTCGCCGTCGTAGAAAACCGCCGCCTGGCCTGGCGTGATCGAGAACTGCTCCTCCTCGAAGCTGAGGTGGCAGCGGTGGGGCCGCTGCCGCTGCTGATCGGCTTCGGTGGCCGGGAGGGGTGAAAGCTCCGCACGCACCGGCGCACTGCGGTAGCGCACTTGCACCTCAACGGTTCGTGGCGCCTCGATCGGGGCAATCGACACCCAGTTCACCGCCCCCACCACGCAGCTGTCTCGGCCGGCTTCAGCCCGGGGTGCGACGACCACTCGATTCATCGCAGCGTCAAGGCGGATGACGTGAAGCGGTTCGCGCCAGGCCACACCGAGCCCTTTGCGTTGGCCGATGGTGAAGTGTTCGATGCCGTCGTGCTCGCCCACAACAGTCCCGTCCGAAAGCACGATTTCCCCCTGCCGCGGGGGCAGATAGGCATCCAGGAACGCCCGCATCGATCCGTGGTGGTCGGCCAGGCAAAGATCCTGGCTTTCCGGTTTTTCTGCGGTGCGCAGACCGTGGCGGGCGGCTTCGAGCCTTGTGTCGGGTTTGGTCAGTTCCCCCAAGGGAAAAACGATGCGCCCCAGAACCTCCTGGGGTAGGTCGTAGAGGAAATAGCTCTGGTCCTTGCGGGTATCGAGGCCCCGCAACAGCTGATGGCGCCCTTGATCGCCGCCATGGCGGATCCGGGCGTAGTGGCCGGTGGCGATGCGGGGCAGCTTGCGCTCCTGCAGTGCCCAATTAAGCATCGGTCCGAATTTCACCGATCGATTGCACTGGGAGCAGGGCAATGGCGTGATCCCATCGCGATAACCATCCACCAGCCTTTGCACGATCTCCTGTTGAAACGTCTCCCGCGTGTCCACCACGTGGTGGGGAATGCCGAGCTGCTCACAGATGCCGGCTGCATCCACCAGCCCCTCGGCGCAACAGGCCCCTTTCCCGCTCATCAGCCAGAGGGTCAGGCCTTCCACCTGCCAGCCCGCTTCCACCAGCAGTGCCGCCGTCAGGGAACTGTCGACGCCTCCAGAGAGACCAACGGCCACGCGGTGCTCCCCGGGCCATTGCCGCAGGCGCTCAAGAGCAGCCTCTCCAGCGCGGGTTGTGATGGATCCAACGGCCATGGGCGGCGCAGGGAGTTCTCTCCATAGTGAGGTCCCGGCAACCGCAACTGGTGTGGCCTCCCACTGATTCTGATCATCTGCTTCTGGATGCCGCGTCCATGGCCGCCTGCGAACAGAGGTTGTTCGACAGTGGCATGCCTGTTGCAGCCTTGATGGAGAAGGTGGGGCTGGCCATGGCGGCTTGGCTGCTGGCGCGCCGGGATCTGCTGCGCCATGGCGTTGTTGTCCTGGTGGGGCCCGGTCACAACGGTGGCGATGGTTTGGTGGTGGCTCGGGAGTTGCACCTTGCTGGCATTGAGGTGTCGTTGTGGTGTCCCCTGCCGATTCGCAAGTCCCTCACCGCTGAACATCTGCGCCATGGCGAGTGGCTTGGTCTGCAGCGCCTGGCTGACGAGCCCGAACCCGGCGGAGCCGCACTTTGGCTTGATGCGGTGTTCGGTCTCGGCCAGAGTCGGCCGCTGCCTGAGTTCTTGGCGGATTTGTTCCGGCGTCGGCAGCAGCTGCAGCCTGGGTCGTTGATCAGCCTGGATTTGCCGTCAGGCCTTTGTTCAGACCAAGGAACTGTGCTGGGCGAGCAGGCAGCCTGTGCCTCGGTCACCCTCAGCGTTGGCTGGATCAAGCGCGGGTTGTGTCTGGACCCGGCCCGTCCCTGGGTGGGTGCGCTGGTGCGGATCGATCTGGGCTTGCCGCCTTCGGTGATGAGCAACGCCGCTGCGGTCTTGCCGCGCCGCCTGCCGGTGACAGAGGCCTGCTCGGCCCCGTTACCGCCGCTGCCGCCCACGGCGATGAAGTACGAACGCGGCCGCTGCCTGGTGGTGGCGGGCAGTGATCGTTATCCCGGCGCAGCACATCTGGCGCTGCGGGGGGCCATGGCCAGTGGCTGCGGATCAGTTCAGGCCGTTGTGCCGCCCCGTCTGCAATCCGGCTTGTGGCAGGTGTTGCCGGAGGTGATGCAACTGGAGGACGGGGTGATTCCAGAGCGGCTGGATGCGGTTTTGGTCGGACCCGGTCTGGGGGAGTCCAGCCATTGGTGGAGCCAGTGGTCGGAGCAGATGCTCAGCGTCGCTGGTTTGCTGGTGCTCGATGCCGATGGCATCAACGGTCTGGCGGCCAGTCCGGAGGGGTGGCTTTGGTTGTTGAAGCGGCGGGGGCCCACCTGGCTCACGCCCCATGCGGCCGAGTTTGCGCGGTTGTTTCCAGACTGTGGAGCAGGTGACGCGCTGGAAAAGGCGATGTCCGCAGCCCGCTGCAGCGGTTGCTGCATTTTGCTGAAGGGGGCGCATTCGGTGCTGGCGGATCCATCGGGTGCAGCCGTGGTGCTGACCGGCACGACCCCACGGGTGGCCCGCACCGGCCTGGGTGACGTGCTGGCCGGTTTTGCCACCGGTTGGGGTGCCCAGGCGGTTGCAGCACAGCAGCAGCCTGGGCTGGAAAGCTTCACTGCCGCTGCGGCTTTGCACGGTTTGGCGGCCGTTCGTGCTCGCTCCAGTGATGCTTCTGCGATTGCGGATTGTTTGAAAATCAATACAGCGCGGTGTCAGAAAAAGCAAACAACGATGTTCAACGAAGTCTGAACAAATGATTCGTTTTGATTGCCTCGGCTGGCAGGTCCCAAAAGAGCTTTTCTTAGTTTTTAAATCTTTCGTAAATCTGAAATGTTGCGGTTTGCTGTTCTGAATCTGAAGGGTTGCTGAAAACACTTCGACATTCTTTCTGTTCGTAGGAAAGTCAACTCACTTCCGCAGCACCCAAGGTGTCCACAGCTTCCAAGCCGCTGGAGACGCAACGCCGGCGCAGCAGCGACCCCGTCAGTTGGTATCTCGCCACCATCGGCAGAATTCCACTCCTCACCCCAGCTGAAGAAATCGAGCTGGGCAATCAGGTGCAGGCCATGATGGCCCTCACCGAAGACGGTTCCCGTGAGTTCGAGGATGGAGAACTCACCACTGCACAGCGCCGTCTTCTGAGGATCGGTCGCCGTGCCAAAGAGCGGATGATGAAGGCGAACCTTCGTCTTGTGGTCAGCGTTGCCAAGAAATATCAAGGCAAAGGTCTGGAATTGCTCGACCTGATTCAGGAGGGTTCCCTCGGCCTGGAACGTGCTGTCGAGAAGTTCGATCCCACCCGGGGGTACAAGTTCTCCACCTATGCCTTCTGGTGGATCCGCCAGAGCATGACCCGCGCCATTGCCTGCCAGTCGCGCACGATCCGGCTCCCTGTTCATCTCAGTGAGCGGCTCACCACGATCCGCAAGGTGAGTCTTGATCTCGCCCACAAGCTCGGCGCAATGCCCAGCCGTGTGGAGATTGCCGAAGCCATGGACATCCCCTTGGATGAGCTGGATTCGCTGCTACGTCAGGCGCTCACCACCAGCAGCCTGGATGCTCCCGTCAACGGTGAGGAGGGGCGCAGCTTCCTTGGGGATCTGATCGCTGATTCATCCCTCGATGAACCGCTCGAGATCGTGGAACAGCGGATTCATCACGAGCAGCTGGGCCGCTGGTTGAGTCACCTCAGCGAACAGGAGCAGCACGTTCTGCGCATGCGCTTCGGGCTTGAGGGCAACGAGCGTCACACCCTGGCTGAAATCGGACGCCTGATGGAGGTGTCTCGCGAGCGAGTGCGTCAGGTTGAACTCAAGGCGCTGCGCAAGCTGACCCGCCGTCTCCCGAGCGGCATCTGAGCCGCCCCGGGAGAAGTTGGTTTCAACGGATCCCGTTCGGTTGAATCAGTCTTCCGCCCAGATGTAGCGGGTGAGTTCTGCGGGATCTGGCTCGGGTGCGGAGAGGGCGAAGTCAACACAGTCCTGAACGATGCCGTCGATGTCCTTTTCGATGGCGCGCAGTTCCTCGCTCTTCACCAGACCCGCTTGGGTCAGGTCCCGCTCGAGGGCTTTGAGGGGATCACGTTTGGCCCAGAACTGCTTCTCTTCCTCCGCCCGCAGTTCGTCCGGGTCGGCCAGGGAGTGGCCCCGGAAGCGATAGGTGAGGCACTCCAGCAAGGTCGGACCTTCACCCGCCCTGGCCCGTTCCACCGCGCGTTGGGCCGCTGCCCGCACCGCCAGAACGTCCATGCCGTCCACTTCTTCTCCGGCCATGCCGAAGGAGCTGGCCTTGCGCCAGATCTCCGGGTCACTGGTGGCCCGGTCGTGGGCCATACCAATGGCCCACTTGTTGTTCTCGACCACGAAAATGATCGGCAGCTTCCACAGCTGCGCCATGTTCATGCACTCGAAGAACTGACCGTTGTTGCAGGTTCCATCGCCGAAGAACGCTGCTGTCACGGCGTTGCTGGAGGCATCACCGAGGGCGTCGCGCTTGTAGCGGCTGGTGAAGGCAGATCCAAGTGCCACGGGAATGCCCTCAGCGATGAAGGCAAACCCGCCCAGAAGGTGATGCTCCTTGGAGAACAGGTGCATTGAGCCGCCACGACCCTTGCTGCAACCGGTCTCCTTGCCGAAGAGTTCGCTCATCACTTCGCGGGCCGGCACGCCGGCACTCAAGGCATGCACGTGGTCGCGGTAGGTGCTGCAGAACCAGTCGTGCTGACGCTTCATCGCACCGATCACACCGGTGCTCACCGCTTCCTGACCGTTGTAGAGGTGCACGAAGCCAAACATCTTGCCCCGGTAGTACATCTCGGCGCATTTGTCCTCGAAGCGCCGGCCCAGGGTCATGTCTCGGTACAGCTCCAGACCGGTCTCCCGGTCCACGCTGGCCCGTTGTGCCGTCACCAATTTGGAGAGCCGTTCGGCATGGGGACCAGCAGTCGCAGTGCCAATCGGAGCGGAATCGACAGCGAGGTCCTGACCCATGTCCACCTAAGGGATTGCAATCAACTTTAAGGGCCAACCGACGAGCGATGGGCAAAACCCCTGACACTGACTAAGATCCGCGTCTCCTCGCAGCGGCGCTGTTGGATCTGCCCATCGATCATTTCCGACTTCTGGGCGTCAGTCCATCGGCAGCGCCAGAGGCGATTCTGCGCCGCTTGGAAAGCCGCTGTGACAGTCCTCCGGATCAGGGCTTCACCCACGAGGTTCTGCTCATAAGGGCCGATCTGCTGCGCCGCTCCGCCGATCTGCTGACCGATCCCGCTGACAGGGCCGAGTACGAAGCAGCCCTGTTGCGCCTCAGTGAATCCCATCCCAACGGCACGGTGGGCTTGGACCTTCCCACCAGCAGTGAGGTGGCGGGCCTGATGCTGCTTTGGGAGGCCAATGGCGCTCTCGAGGCCTTTCAGTTGGCGCGGCAGGGTCTCCAACCGCCTCAGGCCCCCGCCCTCGGCAGTGGCCGTGAAGCAGACCTGACGCTCCTGGCTGCCCTGGCCTGCCGCGATGCTGCCGTGGAGGAACAGGACCAACGGCGCTATGAGTCGGCGGCCCAACTTTTGATCGACGGTATTGAGCTGCAACAACGGATGGGCAAGCTCCCCGACCAGCAGCGCCAGTTGGAAGACGCCTTGCAAGGGCTGACTCCCTTCAGGATTTTGGATCTGCTCAGCCGTGATCTCGGCGATCAGGACTCCCATCAACGGGGGTTGACGCTGTTGGATGAGCTGGTTGTGGCCCGTGGTGGCCTGGAGGCCACCGATGCTGATGGTGATCAGCCCGGCAGCCTCAGCCAGGAGGATTTCGAATCGTTCTTCCATCAGATCCGCCGCTTCCTCACCGTTCAGGAGCAGATCGATCTGTTCAGCCGCTGGTTTGAGGGGGGCGCAGCCGATGCCGGTTTCCTCACGGTTCTGGCTCTCACCGCAGCAGGGTTCTCGCGGCGCAAGCCTGAGTTCCTCGAGCAGGCCCGCGACCGGCTGCAGACGCTTGCCAATGCCGACCTCGATCCCATGCCGCTGCTTGGCTGCCTGGATCTGCTGTTGGGCAACGTCAAAGATGCGGATCGGCATTTCGCCGTCCTGAGAGATCCGGATCTTCAGGCCTGGTTTTTGAACCACCCTGGCGATCGGTTGGCCGCGCAATGCGAGTACTGCCGGGCCTGGCTTGAACGCGATGTGTTGCCGGGATATCGCGACGTCGATGCCTCCGGTGCTGATCTGGATGCCTGGTTCGCTGATCGTGACGTGCAGGGTTTTGTTGATCGTCTCGATCGCAAGGCGTCGCGCCAGATCGGTGCTGAAGAGATCAGCCTGGCCTGGGCAACGGCAGGCGATGCATCCCTTGCGGCCTCGAGCGACGCAGCTGAATTAGACCAGGACGTTGACTTCGAAGACGCGGATGCCACGCCGTTCTGGCAACAACGTCTCTGGCAACAACGTTTCTGGCAGCAAAGTTGGTTCCGCCCCGCTGCTGCCGCTGTGGCCCTGGTTGGGATCACCGTTGCGGGTTTCGGCCTGGTTCGACGCAACTGGGATCCTGCACCGCTGTTGCCGGAAACCGCTTCACTCTCCGCTGAGCAGCAGGCTGGCGACGAGGTTGACGAGACGCAGGAGCTCGATGCTGCTTCGTCTCCGGTGGATGACGAGCCCATCGCGAGCCTGAAGCCCGACCTTGAGCCTTCAGCGCCCACAGAACCACTGCTCAGTGAGGCCCCCACCCAAGCTGAGCTTCAGGCGTTGCTCCAGGGATGGCTTGATGCCAAGGCGTTGATGCTCTCCGGTGAGCCGGCAGATCTTTCCGTCGTGGCCAGGGAGCCCCTGGTGAAGCGCGTGGAGCAGGAGAGGGAAGCTGATCAGGCTGCAGGGCGATCCAAGTCGATTGATGCCTCCATCACCAGCATCGAGGTGGTCGACCGCAAGCCTCAGAGGATTGAACTGCTGGCCCAGGTGGCCTACAGCGATCGCCTTCAGGCTGCTGATGGAACCGTCATTGATGAGACGGCACCGACTGATTTCAGCGTGACTTACGTGCTCGGCAGAGATGGAACCCAATGGCGTTTGCACGACTACATCCCGGGCTCATGAGTTGCTTGCCCGGGTTGTTTGACCGTCGCTTTTTACGATCACCCCATTGATCCAGGGGCGTAACGCCGATGTTCGACGAGCTTTCAGCCCGTTTTGAGGATGCGGTCAAGGGGCTGCGTGGCCAAGACAGCATCAGCGAAACCAACGTCGATGGAGCCCTGAAGGACGTCCGTCGGGCCTTGCTGGAAGCCGACGTCAGCCTGCCGGTGGTGAAGGAGTTCGTGGCTGAGGTCCGCGACAAAGCCGTTGGTGCGGAGGTGGTGCGCGGGGTCAGCCCGGATCAGAAGTTCATCCAGGTGGTCCATGAACAGCTCGTGGAGGTCATGGGGGGCGATAACGCTCCTCTGGCCAAGGCAGCTGAAGCTCCCACCGTCGTGTTGATGGCCGGCCTTCAGGGTGCCGGTAAAACCACCGCAACGGCCAAGTTGGGCCTCCACCTCAAGGATCAGGGGCGACGAGCCCTGATGGTGGGCGCCGACGTTTACCGACCAGCCGCCATCGAGCAGTTGAAAACGCTCGGTGCTCAGATCGATGTGGAGGTGTTCAGCCTCGGTGCTGAGGCCAAACCGGAAGACATTGCAGCCGCTGGTCTGGCCAAGGCGAAAGAGGAAGGCTTCGACACGCTGCTGGTCGACACCGCCGGTCGCCTCCAGATCGACACCGAGATGATGGAGGAGATGGTGCGGATCCGCACTGCTGTGCAGCCCGATGAGGTGCTGCTGGTGGTGGATTCGATGATCGGTCAGGAAGCGGCCGAACTCACCCGCGCCTTCCACGACCAGGTGGGCATCACCGGAGCGGTGCTCACCAAGCTTGATGGTGATTCCCGCGGTGGTGCCGCCCTTTCGATCCGCAAGGTGAGCGGTCAGCCGATCAAGTTCATCGGCACCGGAGAGAAGGTGGAGGCCCTGCAGCCGTTCCATCCCGAACGGATGGCCAGCCGCATCCTCGGCATGGGTGATGTGCTGACGCTGGTGGAGAAGGCCCAGAAGGAGGTCGAACTCGCCGACGTCGAAAAGATGCAGAAGAAGCTGCAGGAGGCGACGTTTGATTTCTCGGACTTCGTGAAGCAGATGCGCTTGATCAAGCGCATGGGCTCGCTGGGGGGTCTGATGAAAATGATCCCGGGCATGAACAAGATCGATGACGGCATGCTCAAGCAGGGGGAGCAGCAGCTCAAGCGCATCGAGGCCATGATCGGCTCGATGACCCAGCAGGAGCGGGAAAATCCCGACCTCCTGGCGAGTCAACCCTCAAGGCGTCGCCGGATTGCCAGCGGCAGCGGCCATCAGGCCGCAGATGTGGACAAGGTGCTGGCCGACTTCCAGAAAATGCGCGGCTTCATGCAGCAGATGAGCCAGGGCAACATGCCCGGCATGGGAGGCATGCCCGGGATGGGTGGCATGCCGGGCATGGGCGGAATGCCAGGAATGCCTGGAATGGGTGGCATGCCCGGGGGTGGAGGTCGTCCCGGTCGCGGTGGACCACCGAAGCGGCAGCGACCCGCCAAGAAGAAGAAGGGCTTCGGGGATCTGTGAGGGCGGAACGGTATGGTGGTTGTTTGGCGGGCCTTTGGGCTTCGCCGGACCACCTCTTTTCCTTCATTCCAGGGCCACGATGATCAAGCTCCGCCTGAAGCGGTTTGGCAAGAAGCGGGAAGCGAGCTTCCGCCTCGTGGCCTGCAACAGCACCTCGCGTCGGGACGGTCGTCCCCTGCAGGAGCTGGGCTTCTATAACCCGCGGACGAAGGAAACGCGCCTCGACACCGAGGCCATCCGTGAGCGTCTGGGTCAGGGTGCCCAACCCACAGATGTGGTTCGCACGCTGCTCGAGCGCGGCGGTCTTCTGGAAAAGACCGTGCGTCCTGCAGAGACCGTGGGCAAGGCCAAGCAAGCGGCCAAGCGTGAAGCTGATGCCAAGCAAGCCGCCAAGGAGGCTGCTGAGGCCAAGGCTGCAGCTGCTGAGGCGAAGGCTGCAGAAGCTGCAGCCTCTGATTCCTCAGAATCCGAATCCACCGAGGGCTGATCATTCCGGTGTCTGACGACGGCGAACGCGGCCGTTTCGTTCTCGACCTGCCTGATCCCGATGCTGCACTGGCCCTCGCCGGTGAAGCGGAAACAACCCTGCATCGCCTGGAAGTTCTGACAGGAGCCTCCATGGTGTTGCGGGGTCTTCAACTGGTGATCACCGGGCGGCCAATGCAGATTGAGAGGGCTGCTGCGGTTGTGGAATTGGTGCGCCCGATCTGGCAGGACGGCCAGTCGGTGTCACCGGTGGACCTCCAGTCAGCGCTGGGAGCGCTCAACACCGGCCGCGGCGATGACCATGCCGCCATGGGCGAGCAGGTGTTGGCGAAAAGCCAGAAGGGCAACCTGCTGCGCCCGCGCACTCTGCGCCAGAAGAAATACGTGGACGCCATGGAGCGCCACGACCTCACCTTTGCCCTCGGTCCTGCCGGCACCGGCAAAACCTTTCTCGCCACCGTTCTCGCGGTTCGGATGCTCACCGAACGCAAGGTGGAGCGTTTGATTCTCACCCGGCCGGCTGTTGAAGCCGGGGAGCGCCTGGGCTTCCTGCCGGGCGACCTGCAGCAGAAGGTGGACCCCTATCTGCGTCCGCTCTACGACGCTTTGCACTCCCTGCTCGGAGCGGAGAAAACCACTGTGCTGTTGGAGAAGGGCGTGATCGAGGTCGCTCCCCTGGCTTACATGCGAGGCCGCACCCTGAGCGATGCCTTTGTGATCCTTGATGAGGCTCAGAACACCACGCCGGCTCAGATGCGCATGGTGCTCACCCGCCTGGGGGAGCGTTCGCGAATGGTGGTGACCGGAGACATCACCCAGGTGGATCTTCCGTCCACCGTGCAGAGCGGTTTGGTGGAGGCGTCCGAGGTGTTGGAGGGCGTTGAAGGGGTTGCGGTCTGCCGCCTCACCGCTGCGGATGTGGTGCGCCATCCCCTCGTGCAGCGGGTGGTGGAGGCCTATGCCCGCCGGGACGAACGCAAAACGCCCAAAGTTCAGCGTCGATAGGGAGATCCACACCCCAATCCCTTGTCACCGCTGGCAGGATGTGATGAGTCTTTGGTGACCTGGTCGACATGCCAGCAAGCAGCAATTTCCAGGAGGCGATCCGCGAGGCGCAATCGAGCGCCCTCGTCGGCCCCAACGTCGTCAATAAAGCGCTGCCCTACGTCGGCGGCGGCATGGTGCTCACCTCAATCGGGGTGATTGGTGGTCTTTCGATGATGGCCACACCGCTGTTCATGCCCCTGTTCTGGGTGGCTGTGATCGGCAACCTGGTGCTGTTCTTCGTGGCGCAGAACGTCGCCTTGAAGGGCAACAACGCCACAGCCTTGCCGCTGCTGTCGGTCTACAGCCTGATCACCGGTTTCACCCTGAGTGGTCTCGTGGCTTTGGCGGGAGCCGTTGCGGGTGTGGGTGCAGTCGGCACCGCCGCACTGGCCACCGGAATCACCTTCGTGATTGCCTCGATCGTTGGCCGTCGCATGAGCGATTCCGTTGGCCAGGCGCTCTCCGGAGTGGTGGGTCTTGGATTGATCGGCTTGATCCTGGCGATGGTCGTCCAGTTCATCGGCGGCATCTTTGCCCCTGCCATGTTCCATGGCACCAGCTTCGAGCTGATGATCGCCGGATTCGGCACCGTTCTCTTCGTGGGCGCCGCCTTCGTCGACTTCTACACGATGCCCCGCTCCTACCGCGATGACCAATACCTGGCAGGTGCCCTGAGCATGTACCTCACCTACATCAACCTGTTCATCTTCATCCTGCGCCTGATCATCGTGCTCAACGGTGGCGGTCGTCGCGACTGACCTTCGCGACTGACGATGCCAACGCATCGAATCAACCTTCGCCCCGGCCTGTCCGGGGTTTTTTTTGTGGCTTAGCCCTCAGCCACGGCATAGACGCTGTCTCCGATGGCTTGTTTCTGCTCGGCGTCGTACCCCCACTTCTCCAGGAAGGCGACGTCCTCACCGCGGTTGTCGAGGGCTGCGGCCAGCAGTTGCTCCAGGCGCTCCTTCACCTCCGCTGGTTCCAGCAGTCTGAGCAGTTCAATGCAACGGCTGCTGACCCTCTCCGAGCCGGCTTGCTGGGCCTCATCTCCCGACCGCCGGTGATGCACGGCCATGGCGGTGCTCATGGCCAGATTGCGGACGCTCAGATCCACAACGCCAGCCCCGGCGCCCCGCAGTTGCCCCACGACGGCATCGGGCAAACGATCCATCAGCACGCTCTCGCCCGCCAGGCTCACTACGAAAAATCCCCGGGCACCATCGCGGCTGGCCACCATTTCACCGATGCGGTCGGCCAGCACCTCATCGCTGATCTCCTCGTTGTCCCACTGCTGCAGCCAGGCCGCTGTGATTTCCATGGCCTGCTGGAAGGTGGGTTGCTGATCCGCCATGGACCTGTTCAATTCCTGCCCTAAGGCTATGGGTCGATTCAACGGGTCGATCCAATGGCGGCGCAGACTTAGAGCATGCACGCAACTCCACTGCCAGAGAATTACCGTTCTGGCTTCATCGCACTGATCGGTCGCCCGAACGTGGGCAAATCCACGCTGGTGAATCAGCTGGTGGGGGAGAAAGTGGCAATCACATCGCCCGTGGCCCAGACCACCCGCAACCGCTTGCGGGCCATTCTCACCACGGAGGTGGCCCAGATGGTTCTGGTGGATACGCCTGGCATCCACAAACCCCACCACTTGCTGGGGGAACGGCTGGTGAAGAGTGCCCGCAGTGCCATCGGTGAAGTGGACCTGGTGGTGTTGCTGTTGGAGGGCTGCGAGCGCCCGGGGCGTGGTGATGCCTTCATCGTGAATCTGCTGCAGCAGCAGTCCCTGCCGGTGCTGGTGGCCCTGAACAAGTGGGACAAGTTGGCGGAGGAACACCGCTCTGAAGCGGAAGAGGCCTATGCCGCCCTGCTGCAGGAGACGAATTGGCCGGTGCACCGCTGCAGCGCCCTGTCAGGCGATGGCTGCGCGGAGCTCACAGCAGCGATGGCGGCTCAGTTGCCCTTGGGGCCACAGCTGTATCCGCCCGAAATGGTGAGTGATCAACCGGAGCGGGTACTTCTGGGAGAACTCATTCGCGAGCAGGTGCTTCTGCACACGCGAGAGGAGGTGCCCCACAGCGTTGCCGTCACCATTGATCGCGTTGAGGAGTTGCCGGCCAAGGGCAAGGGTGCGGGTCGCACGGCCGTGTTAGCCACGGTTCTTGTGGAACGGAAGAGTCAGAAGGGGATCCTGATCGGCAAAGCCGGGGCGATGCTCAAGACGATCGGCCAGGGGGCGCGGCTGCAGATGCAGGTGCTGATTGATGGCCCGGTGTATCTGGAGCTGTTCGTCAAGGTGGTGCCTGATTGGCGCAGCAAACCGGCCCGCTTGGCGGAGCTGGGTTACACGGGGGATCAATAACGAGAAATGCCTGCCCCACGGCTGAGATGATGGGCGCATGAGTGAACAAGCCTTTCCCCCGGAAGACCCTGGCTCCTTTCTGAGCCTCTGCGACGGGGAGTGGATGAGTCTGCGCAGTTGCTTTGAGCTGGCTGCCGGTGGTGATGACGAGTGGCACAGCAGCGAACGGGGTGAACTCACCGTTCGCTGCGTGAGCGAGCAGGGGGCTCTCGGCCAACTGCAGGTGCAGGCCCCTGGTGGAACCAGCAGCACCCTCACCTTCGCCGCTGATGGACAGCTGATCCTCGATGGTGATTCCCCAGGCAACTGGAGGTTCTGGCCTGACGGCAGCATGGAGTTGAATCTCAGCTTGGCTGACGGCGTGCAGGTTCAGGAGCGGATCTGGTTCACGCGGGCCAACCTGCGCCTGCGCAGCACTACGGCGGTGGATGCCCAGGGAACACCGGTGCAGGGCAGTTTCTGCACGGACATCCGCAGGGTGTCCAAACCCGCGGCCTGAGGCGGCATGGCCCTCTACCGCCTTGATGTGGTGAGCCTGGCGCCGCAGGCGTTTGCTCCTCTGCTGGAGCTGGGGGTGATCGGTCGTGCCTTCAACGCGGGCATTGCCGAGTTGCATCTACACAACCCCAGGGACTTCGCCACGGATCGCCATCGCAAGGTGGACGACGAGCCTTACGGGGGCGGTGCCGGCATGGTGCTCAAGCCCGAGCCGGTGTTCGCCGCGATGGAGGCGATTCCCCGCAGTCCCCGCAGCCGGGTGCTGTTGATGTCACCGCAGGGGTGTCCCCTGCAGCAGGCGGATCTGCAGCGTTGGTCCAGTGACCACGATCAACTGGTTTTTCTCTGCGGTCACTACGAGGGCTTCGACGAGCGGATTCGCGGCCTGGCCGATGAGGAGGTGTCGATGGGTGATTTCGTCCTCACCGGTGGTGAGCTGCCGGCGATGACGGTGATCAACGGTGTTGTGCGCCTGCTGCCCGGCACGGTGGGGACCGCCGATTCCCTGGTGGAGGAAAGCCACAGTGCACTCCTCCTGGAACACCCGCATTACACCCGCCCCGCCGACTTCCGCGGCATGACCGTTCCGGATGTGCTGCGCAGTGGCGACCATGGTGCCATCGCTCGATGGCGCCAGGAGCAGCGGGAGCAGCGCACCCGCGAGCGGCGGCCCGATCTGTTTGCACGCTGGCAGACCGCGACAATGAATGACCCTTCAGATCCCGGCATGGAGCTGCGCATCGGCAACGGATACGACATCCATCGGCTGGTGCCCGGACGGGCCCTCATCCTGGGGGGTGTGACCCTGGACCATCCCGATGGTCTTGGCCTTGATGGCCACAGCGATGCTGATGTGCTGGTGCATGCGGTGATGGATGCACTGCTTGGGGCCCTTGCCCTCGGTGACATCGGCAAGTATTTCCCCCCCACCGATCCCCAATGGAAAGGGGCCGACAGCTTGAAGCTGCTGGATCAGGTGGTGAAGCTGGTGAAGGAGCGCGGCTGGTCGGTGGTGAACATCGATGCGGTGGTGATCGCCGAGCGCCCCAAACTCAAGCCGCATATCGCCGAGATGAGCAGCCGGATGGCGTCTGCGATCGGTATCGCCCCCGATGCAGTGGGTGTGAAGGCCACCACCAATGAAGGCTTGGGTCCGGAGGGACGGGAAGAGGGCATCAGTTGCCAGGCTGTGGCCCTGCTGCAGCGGAGCTGAACCGTGCGTCGCCTCAGGTCTGTTCTGCTTAGGGTCATTGCACCTTGTTTGGCATTGGTTCTGTTGTTGGGCGGGCTTTCGGAGACAGAGGTGCGAGCAGAGTCCGACCCGACACGTGCTGACGTGGTGGCTGTGGTGGAGCACCTGCGGCTGCAGGTCCCCCGGGAGAGCCGTGAGCAGTGGATGGCGGCGGAACGCGGCAGCTGGGAGCCTTGGCTGAAGCAACAGCCGGGTTTTCTGGGCCGTGATCTGTTCTGGGATCCGGCCACCGAAGAGGGAACGCTGCTGATTCGTTGGAGCAGTCGTAAGGCATGGAAATCGATCTCCATGGCTGAGGTAGAGACGGTTCAGGAGCGCTTCGAGACCTTGGCCCGCGAGCAAACAGGACAGCGCCAGGGCAACCCATTCCCGCTGGTATTTGAAGGGGAACTGTTGCCGCAGTGACCACCCCGGATGCTCGCCTCGATCTGCGGCGCCGTCAGCGCTTGGGCATGGTCGAGGCCGTGTGGGGGGAACACAAGACAGCCGATCAGATCATCGCCATCCTTGAAAGCTTTGCCGCTGCAGGAGAACTGGGTTTGGTGACCCGGGTGAATCCCGAAAAGGCGGCACGGGTGTGTGAGGCGTTGCCAGCGGTGGAGCTGCATGCCGACGCTCGCTGCCTCACCCTGGGTGTATTGCCTCCTGTGCCTGCGTCACCGGCTGCGGTGGCGGTGCTCAGCGGAGGCAGCAGTGATCGCACGGTGGTGGCGGAGGTCAGCTTGGCCCTGCGTTGCCACGGCATCGGCGTGGATCCTGTGATGGATGTGGGGGTGGCTGGATTGCACCGCTTGTTGGATCAACTGCCCCGTCTGGCCACAGCGCGGATCCTGATCGCCTGCGCGGGAATGGAGGGTGCGTTGCCGACGGTGCTGGCTGGTCTGGTGCCGCAACCGGTGATCGGCGTCCCGGTTTCGGTTGGCTATGGAATCAGTGCAGGGGGACGAACCGCTTTGGAAGGCATGCTCGCCAGCTGTGCCCCAGGGTTGACGGTGGTGAATATCGACAACGGCTACGGCGCAGCCATGGCTGCATTGCGGATGCTCAGGGGCTGTGCCCCGGACGCTGCAAGCTGAGGCTTCAAGCCGCAGCGGAAGGATCGATCTGGCCGAGACGCTGCAGCTCAGCGCTGTTGTGATCGCACTCCACCTGCTGAAGCGCATGCACAAGAGCATCCAGATCAGCCCGCGCCAGCTCACCGTCCTGTTGCCATTGCATGGAGCGGGGGTCGGGAGCCAACGCTGGAGGTGCGCAATCTGATCAGGCCAAGCTAGGCCTGATTGCTGGGGAGAAATACTCAGAAAACCTGTAGATGAGCCACGAATTGCTCTGGCATCTCAGAGGTGTTGGAGGTTGGGGTAAGCCGTCACCAGGTCGTTGGCGCTCAGCACATCTCCGCGACCTTCCGGTTGCCAGATCACTTCCAGGGCCATGAGTTCACTGGAGGCTGTGGAACCAAGAATGCGCAGGGTCTGGCGCAGATCTTCTCCGGTGTCGGCTCCGGCGAGCTTGGCCGATGCCGTGGAGGCCACCAGCAAGGTCACAACGATGAATTCGTTGGTGGCATCAGCGTCTCCAGTGCTGTTGCTCGTGTCCGTGGTCCGCTGTCCGCCGACGTTGCTGGTGAGCTCAGCGTCCAGCTTGCTGCGCTCGTTCATCGAGAGGCGATTGAACGTCGATTCAGCCGAACTGAAGGGAACACTGCCGCTCTCGGCATTGGCGTAAACCCAGAGGTCCGGTTGGCGCAGCAGGGCCAGGGTTGTCTCCTGCAGCAGTCTCTGCAGACCTGAGGAACTGCTGGTGTCTGAAGAGGCGGCCAAGGAGCGCAGATCCTCCTGCAGGGATTTGGCACTGGCCAGCAGGCCCACCTGCACCTGAATCATGTTCACGTTGCGCGGTATGGCCGGCGCTGCAGCAGCACCACCGATCGAGGGGGCATTGCCAACGCCACGAAGGGCGTTCACCAGCACGCCTGCGACAGCCATCAGGATCAGCAGACCAAACAGCCCGCCCCCACCGAAGCCGAAGATGGGGATGAGGAAGGGGAAGCCCATCCCGCCGCCGCGGTAGCCACCGCCGTAGCTGCCACCCCGGTAACTCCCACCGGATCGCGGCATCGAAGGAGCGCGGAAACTGCCCCCTCCCATGCGCCCACCGCGGGCGGCATCAGCCGGCTGTGCCTGGAACAGGCAGAGCCCCACAATCACCAGCGGCAACAGGAGCGATGCGAGCAGTCGTCGGGATCGTGTCAACAGTCGGGGAGTGGCCACAGCAGCGCCCACAGCATTGATCCGGCGACTCTAGGAACCACCACCAACGATGGTGACGATCTCAAGGGTGTCGTCATCCTTCACAACGATGCTGTCCCAGCGGCTGCGGGGTGCGATCACACCGTTGTGCTCGGCCACCACCAGCTGGGGGTTGTTGGCCAGCAAGGCAACAACCGCCGCCAGGCTGGCGGGATCCGGTGCTGAATCCAGCACGCGGGTTTCACCGTTGACCATCAGGGTGAGAGGCATGGCTCAGAACGTGGCGTGGTCCAGCTGTTGGAGCAGTTGCCGCGAGGCCAGACCGCTGTCATCTGCGTGCATGATCGCGCCGATCACGGCCGCGCGCTGGCCACCTGCCGTGAGCAGTGCCGGCAGGTTGGCCGAGGTGATTCCACCGATGGCGAAGACGGGGCGTTGGCTGATCGCAGTGGCCTGCGCCAGGAGCTCCACACCAACAGGCTTCCGCTCGGGTTTGACGGCCGTGGAATGGATCGGGCCAAATCCGAGATAGTCGATTGGCTCCTGCTGAGCCTGATGAACCTGATCGATGCTGCGGGTACTGCGGCCCAGCAGACGATCAACGCCCAAGAGATCGCGGGCGACCTCGCTGGGCATGTCGTCCTGGCCCAGGTGCACCCCATCCGCATCCACCGCCAGGGCCAGGTCCACACGGTCATTGATGAACAACAGCGCCCCGAAGCGGTTGCAGAGCTGCCTGAGCTGCTGCGCCTCCCGCAGGCGTTCGCGGTCGTTCCCCGCTTTGCAGCGGTACTGCACCATCCCCACGCCGTTCCGCAGGGCGGCCTCCACCCGATCGCTCAGGTCATCGCAGGGGGTCGTGATCAGGCAGAGGTGAGCGTCCTTGAGTTTGTTGCGTCGCCGTGCTCCCAGGGTGGCGTTGAGGCAGGTCACCTCCAGGTCGTAAAGCCCATAGCGGATCGCTGCGGCTTCAGCGGCCAGCGCAGGATCGATGGTGCGGCCGTACTCCTCCAGCACCCGCAACGCCTCCTGCACCCGGGCGCAGTTGGCCGCCACCACATGGTCGGGGCTGTGGCGATCGAGTTGGGCCGGATGCTCCAGTCCGGCGCCGGTGTCGGTGCTGGTGGAGCGGGCCTGCTTGTAGGTGTCGTGATGGAGTCGACCCAGGCGTTGACGCCAGTCCTTGAGGCGCACCACCAGATCCTGTTGCTCCAGCCCGAAGCGGCACCAGTCCTCAACCACCCTCAGGCCTTCCCGGGCACGGTCGAGGTTGGCGTCGATCAGGCGTGCCACCCGTGGATCCAGGTATGCATCGCTTGGGGTTGGATTCATGGCACCCTGTGGGCAACGGTTTCGGCGTAGGTCATGGAGAACGGTGGTTCTGAGAGCACCATGCACGTTCTGGTCTGGGGAATCGTCCTTCTCGGCGGCATCGGCGTGTTCATCGTCTGGGGGCTGGTGAATGCCTATCCGACCGCGGCCTGAGAACCGGTCTGAAGGATCGTGCGGGCCTGGGCTGCGTCGCGGCCGATCTGGCTGCTGAGCTCCTCGAGGCCGCTGAATTTGGTCTGGCCGCGCAAGCGCTGCACCGGCTCGACGCCCAGCTGCCGGCCTCCCAGTTCCAGGCTCTGATCCAGAAGGTGCACCTCCACGGCTGAAGGGGACGTGGGATCGATCGTGGGTTGGGGCCCGAGGTTCATCACGGCTGGCAGCCGATCGCCATCCCCATCCAGTTGGGCCCAAGCGGCGTAGACGCCAAGGCCTGGCAAGGCCTTACGGCCATCCACCTGGAGATTGGCGGTGGGCCAGCCCAGTTCACGCCCCAGGCCTCGGCCCCGCACCACCCGTCCCTGAAAGCGGTAGGCCCGGCCCAGCAAGGCTTTGGCGGTGGTGAGGTCGGCCTGGTCGAGGGCCGCGCGGATGCGGCTGCTGCTCATCCGGCCCCCTTGGTCTTCAACAATCGGCACCACCTTCACCTCAACGTCGCTGCGAGCCGCCAGCCGTTCCAGCATTTCGGCGTCACCGCGCCGCTGATGACCGAAGCGGAAGTTGGTGCCCACGGCAATGCGCCGGGCCTGAAGTGTGTTCAGCAGCACGCTGGTCACGAAGTCCTCCGCACTCAGCTGAGCCAGCTCGCGGGTGAAGGGCACCAGCACGAGCTGCTGGATCCCCAGCGGTTCCAGCAGAGTGAGTTTTTCGCTGGGTAGATCCAGCCTCAGGCGTGCCTCCCCGAACAGCACCTCACGGGGATGCGGCCAGAAGCTCACAACCGAGGCAACGGCATCGTCCGGGCTGTCCTGGATGGCCTCGGCGATCACGCGGCGATGGCCGGCATGCAGGCCATCGAAACTCCCCAGCGCCAGGGCAGTGGGCCGACGGGCTTCCTCTGGAGAGCAGAGCGGAATCAAAGAGGTGCAGAAGGGGCGCTTTGGTGGCAAGTTTGAACGACCGAGCACCAGGGCATGCCAGACCGCCTCGATTTCCAGAAGTTGTCGTTCGGCGTGCGTCGGATGGGATGGATCCGATTCTGGATCCAGGTGGTTCTCGGCATCGTTGTGGTGGGCGTTCTGCTGTTCAACAACATCGGCGGCAGCTTGGCCCGCAATTCCGAACGTGCCGTGGGTCTGGGGCCTGGCCTTTCGCTCACATCCCTGGCCTTCCTCGTGCTGCTGTTCAGCCTCTGGCAGGGCTGGCTGATCGTTCGCACCGGTCGGGCCATCGACAGCGCGGCCCGTCCCAGTCGGGGCGAAGTGGCGCGGCTGATCAAACGGGGGCTGTTGGCGGATCTTCTGGGTCTCACCTTCGCCACCATCGGCTATCAGGCCCTCGCCGGCAGCCTGTTCGTGCAGGCCTCAATGCAGACTCCGGGCATTGCCATCGGCGGCCGCGGCATGGCCGACAACCTGGCGATCACCTCCCTGGAAATGCTGTCTGTGCTCAGCAACACCCAGGTGCTGTTCGCCCACCTGATCGGGGTGTTGTTCTCCCTCTGGTTGCTGCAGCGGGTTTACCGCACCAGTTGATCCTTGAGCTTGAGCTGCGGCAGTCCGCTGAGGGGGCCCCGCCAGAACAGGTCGGGCTGGATCGGTGTGAGTGAGGGGGAATTGGCGTGGATCTGGGCCACATCACTGGGCCAATCCCTTGGGCCTTCTCCGGCTGATTCCAGATCCTGCACGGCTTCTCCGGCCAGCCAGTAGTAGGCGCGGCCACGGGGGTCTTCCCGACGGCTGAATTGCTCGTCGTAGCGCCGGATCGAGAGACGGGTCCAGCGCAGTGCTCCCATCTCCTCCCGGGCACAGGGGGGGATGTTGAGGTTGAGCAGCAGGTTGTCGGGCCACTGGTCGGCGATGGCCTGTTCACTCACCTCAAGGGCAAGGTCGGCGGCCGCCTGAAACTGACGCCACTGGAAGCAGGCGCTGCTCACCGCCAGGGAACGAATGCCCTCCAGGGTGCCTTCCATCGCTGCGGCAACAGTGCCGGAGCAGAACACATCTGTTCCCAGGTTGGGGCCGTGATTGATGCCGGAGAGCACCAGGTCTGGCTTCTCCTTCACCAGTTCGAACAGGGCCAGCTTCATGCAGTCGGCGGGGGTGCCACTGCAGGCCCAGGCGGTGACCCCTGGGGCGAACAGTTCATCGGCCCGCTCGGCGCGGATGGGGGTCTGCAGGGTGAGGCCATGGCCGGTGGCCGACCGTTCCTGATCCGGGCAGACCACCGTCACCTGATGGCCGCGGGCTGCCGCTGCGGCGGCCAGGGTTCGGATGCCGTCGGCGAAGACCCCATCGTCATTGCTGATCAGGATCCGCAGCGGGGCCATGAGGTTATACGCACTGAGGTGAACCTAAGCGGCACGGCTGCTTACAGTCGGCAGCTGTATGTTCCATCCCTGTGAGCGCACCGGTCACCCTGCAGCAGCTCACCGATCAACTCGATGCCCTCGAGCAGCAGGCCGCGGCGGAGATCGCCGAGGCGGCCGATGCCGCTGCGCTGGAGCAACTGCGGGTCGGGCTGCTGGGCAAGAAGGGGCGCATTTCCGGTGTGCTCGGGGCGATGGGCAAGTTGCCCGGTGAGGAGCGTCCCCTGGTGGGTCAGCGCGCCAACGTGCTGAAAACGCAGGTGCAGTCGCTGTTGGGAGAGCGGCTGCAGGCCGTGAAGCAGGCGGCCATGGCGGAGCGCATCGCCAGGGAAAGCCTCGATGTCACCGCCCCGGCCTCCGGGGTGCCGATGGGCCATCGCCATCCCCTGATCACCACCACTGAAGAGATCGTCGATCTGTTCCTGGGCCTCGGCTACAGCGTGGCCGAGGGGCCTGAGGTGGAGCGGGATCACTACAACTTCACTGCGCTGAACATCCCCGAGGACCATCCGGCCCGGGACATGCAAGACACCTTTTATCTCGGTGGTGACCTGCTGATGCGGACCCACACCTCCCCGGTGCAGATCCGTCACCTCGAAGAGAACCCGCCGCCGGTGCGGATCGTGGCTCCCGGACGGGTGTATCGCCGTGATGCCGTTGATGCCACCCACTCGCCGGTGTTCCACCAGGTGGAGGTGCTGGCCATTGATGAAGGGCTCGATTTCAGCCACCTGCGCGGCACGGTGATGGCCTTTCTCAAGGCCTTCTTCGGTAACCTGCCGGTGCGTTTCCGGGCCAGTTATTTCCCCTTCACCGAGCCCTCCGCCGAGGTGGATGTGCAGTGGCGCGGCCGCTGGCTGGAGGTGATGGGCTGCGGCATGGTGGATCCCGCCGTGCTGGAAGGGCTGGGCCTCGATCCGGAGCGCTACAGCGGTTTTGCCGCGGGCCTTGGGGTGGAGCGCTTCTGCATGGTGCGCCATGGCATTGACGACATCCGCCGGCTGTACACCAGCGATCTGCGCTTCCTCGAGCAGTTCTGATCGGGAACCTTCGTTACTGAGCGGCGTTCTGTTCTCGCGCGTCCCATAGGCTGAGGCTGACCTCTACCCGTCGTGGATCAGTGCCCCGGATCGGACTGATCGTCAATGACGGCAAGCCGCTGGCGGTGCAGACGGCGGACACGATTCAGCAGCGCCTGGAGGCTGCCGGCCATGCCGTGGAGCGGGCCAGCAGTTCCGGGGGCATGGTGGGCTTTGCCAACCCCGATCAGCACCTGCGCCTGCGCGGCTACAGCGCCTGTGTGCCCAAGGGCTTCGATCAATCGATGGTGTTGGCCATCGTGCTGGGGGGTGACGGCACGGTGCTTTCCGCCGCGCGGCAGACCGCCCCAGTGGGGATTCCGATTCTCACGATCAACACCGGCCACCTGGGATTTCTGGCCGAGGCCTATCTCGATGATCTGGATCGCGCCCTCGATGTGGTGCTCACCCAGCAATGGACGATCGAGGAACGCAGCAACCTCGTGGTGAGCGTGATGCGGGGTGATCAGCGCCGCTGGGAGGCGCTGTCTCTCAACGAGATGGCCCTGCACCGTGAGCCGCTCACGAGCATGTGCCACTTCGAGATCGCCATCGGCCGCCACGCCCCGGTGGATATTGCCGCTGATGGTGTGATCCTCTCCACGCCGACGGGTTCGACGGCCTACGCCCTCAGCTCCGGTGGGCCGGTGATCACGCCGGATTGTCCGGTGCTGCAACTCACCCCGATCGCGCCCCATTCCCTGGCCTCCCGCGCCCTGGTGTTCAGCGACCGTGAACCCGTCACGATTTTTCCAGCCACGCCGGAGCGGCTGATGATGGTGGTGGACGGTAGTGCCGGTTGCTACGTCTGGCCGGAAGATCGGGTGCTGATCCGTCGCAGCGATCACCCCGTGCGCTTTGTGCGCCTCGCCGACCATGAGTTCTTCCAGGTGCTGCGCAACAAATTGGGTTGGGGCCTGCCCCACATCGCCAAGCCCGAGCGGGAATGAACGCTGATCCCCTGTTGCTGTTGGCAGGCCCTTCGGCGGTGTCGCTGGCGCCCCGTCTGGCTGCATCGGGCTACGCCACCCTCGATTGGCTCAGTGCCGGGCCCTCGGCCCATGCCCCTGAACCGGGTGAATCTCCAGTGGCCGCTGTGCTGGCGGCCGATCAGGCCGCATTGATTCAAGACCTGCGCAGCCGTTTCGGGGCCATGCCGATCCTGTTGGATCTGGAACGCGACAGCGTTGAGGCTCGCGCCGCCTGCCTGGGAAGCGGTGCCGATGATTTCTGGCTCTCGGAGATCGGGCCCAGCGATCTGTTGTTGCGTCTGCGCCTGCACCGCACGATTCAACAGCGCTCGGGGCAGCGACCGGCGCTGCTTGAGCTGGACGATCTCAGTGTCGATCCCGCCAACCGAACGGTGCGGCGGGGAGACCGTGTGGTGGCGTTGACGGCCCGGGAATTCATGCTGTTGCAGGTGCTCTTGCGGCGGCGCGGCCAGGTGTTGAGCCGCGAGCTGCTGCTTCAGGAGGTGTGGCAGGGGGAGCGTTCCAGCAGCAATGTTGTGGAGGTGTATGTGCGCTATCTCCGCCAGAAGCTGGAGGCCGGTGGAGAACGCCGTTTGCTGCACACCGTGCGCGGCCGGGGGTATTGCCTCGGGCAGGTGTTGCCGGAGGCTTGAGCGGCCATGGATGCTCTTCCCCCTGAGTCACCGCCGCAATGGCTGCCGGTTGAGGTCCGCTGGTGCGTGGCACAGCAGCGTTGCATTGATCTCGAGGTGGCCCGCAGTCCGGAGCAGCAGCGGCTGGGCTTGATGCAGAGGCCGGCTCTGCCGCCCTTGCGCGGGATGTGGTTTCCCTTTGCAACCCCCCAGCCGCAGCGCTTCTGGATGTTCAACACCCTTGCGCCTCTGGACATGATCTTTGTGCGCGATGGGCGGGTGCTCGATCTGGTGCCTGCCGTTCCCACCTGTGCTGCCCTGCCCTGTCGCTCCTTCGCCGCCGATGCCGATGGCAATGGACGGGCTGATTTCGTTGATGCGGTGATTGAGATCGGTGCCGGAGAGGCGCAGCGGCTTGGCATTGGCATCGGCGATCCGGTTCGGATCACCCCGCTCAAGTCTTTCCCGTGAAGCCAGCTTGAGCCGGCTTCGTTCCCGTCACGATCAAGGTGGGGTTCATCGGAGCCAGGCGGGTGCCATCCCCCAGAGGTTGTCCCCGCCAGGCCTGCAGTTGCTGCACGCGCACGGCCAACCCAGCGTTCTCGAGCAGCGGCCGAACGCTGGCCAAGGCCTCGATGCTCGCCAGGGGGATCACCACAACACCTCCAGATCGCAGTCGCGTCAGCACCTCCTGCAGCAAGCGCTCCCGTTGGGCGCCCCCGCCCCCGAGCAGAACCCGGTCGGGCTGGCTGAGCTGGCTCGGGAGCCCGCCGTTCAGCACCGTGGTGGCGTCGGCCTCCAGCACCGCCGCAGGGCTGACGCCGAGTCGTTGTGCATTGCGTTGGATCAGTTGCGCGCCACCGGCGCGGCGTTCCACCGCCAGCAGTTGCAGACCTGGGCGCATGCGCAGCGCTTCCAGACCAACGCTGCCGGTGCCGGCCCCCAGATCCCAGAGCACGCCCTGCGGCGGCAAGGCGAGTTCGGCCAGGAGTTGGATGCGCACCTCCCGCTTGGTCATCAATCCGGGGTGATCGCTGTGCTGCAGGTAGAGCCCGTCATCGAGCCCGAACAAGGGCAGTTGCTGCGGATCCGGTGCGGCCGGTTCGCGGGCGATCAGCAGTGCAATCAGCAGCGGCTGCAGATCTGTTGGTAGTGCGGCGTGTGGGGCGATCAGCTGCACCCGTTCATCGGGGTGGCCGAGGTTTTCGCAGAGCCACAGATCCGTGCTGGCCTCCAGGCCGCTGCTGCGCAACATCTGCTGCACGGTGCCGGCGCCCCCCTGGTTCGGATCCGTCAGCACCGCCAGGGCTGCGGGTCGCTTCTGCAGAGTGCTGGCCAGGATTTCGGGGTCCCGTCCGTGCAGGCTCACCCAGTCGGCGTCCTGCCAGGGGCGCCCGATGCGGGAGAAGGCCAGCTGTAGCGATGTGGGGGCGGGATGAAACCGCAGCCGCTCTGCCCCGATGCGGTCGCAAAGGATGCGCCCCAGGCCGAACCAGAGCGGATCGCCGCTGGCCAGCACCACTACAGCTTGCTCAGCCGCCCTCGATTGCAGGCTGTCCACCAGAGCCCGCGGGTCATCGCTGCTGATCAGCTCGGGCTTGGCGTCCCCCAGCCAGTTCTGCAGAGCAGCCTTCAACCGCTGCGGTGCTGCAATCACGGCCGCCGCCCGCAGCAGCGTCTGCTGTGGAGCGGGCAACGAGGCGGGTGCCCCGGCGTCGGTGCCGATCACATCGATCATCCCGTCATTCTGGTGTGAGGGTTTGTGGGGCCATGGCAGGGGGTGATCTGCTGGTGGATCGCTTGGTGGCCGGGGGCTTTCTGCGTCCTGCGGTGCTGCTTCGAGGCTTGCAGCTGCGTCGCCCGGCCCTCTCCTGCTGGAGGGTGGGCCTTTTGATGGGACTCAGTGGGCTGCTGGTGGAGCCCCTGGCTTGGCTGCAGTCGTGGCTGTGGGCTCGCCGCTTGAGGAAGGCTGAACTGCCGGACGACCCGATCGTGGTGATTGGCCACTGGCGCAGTGGCACCACCTATCTGCATCAGTTGCTGGCCTGTGACCCCACGCTGGCCACGGCCCGCAATTCGCTCACCATGGCGCCGCAGGTGGCCTTGCTGCTCAAACCCTGGATTCGCTGGGCACTCCAAGCGTGGATGACGCGGCAGCGGCCGATCGATGCGGTGCAGTGGGGTCCGAATGACCCCCAGGAGGATGAGCTCGGTCTGGCCCGACTCAGCATCGACACCAACATGGCGGGCATGGCCTTCCCCCTGGCCTATCCCTGGTTCTTCCGGCGCAATGTTCTGGGTTCCTCCGCTGCCTTCGAGCGGCAGTGGCTGCACTTCACCAAGCTCACCTGGCTCCATGACGGGCATGGGAAGGCGGGACTTCTTATCAAGAACAGCGCTCATTCCGCCCGGGTGGAGTTGGTGCTGCGCCACTTCCCCAGGGCGCGCTTTGTGCTCCTGTGGCGTGATCGGCAGGATTAGATCCGCTCGCTGGTTCAGGTGAAGCAGCGGTTGGGTTCACTGGTGGGGCTTCAGCCCCTGCCCGATGCCGTCACCCAGGTGGAGGAAACGGTGGCGGCCCATCGCAAGCTGCTTGAGGCCTTTGAGGCGTCTCGGCACCGGATTCCTGCGGGGCAGTTGGTTGAATTGCCTTATGAGGAGTTGATCCGCCACCCCCTCGCTGCGCTGAAACGGATCTATGACGAACTCGGGCTAAGCAGCTGGCCAGTCGCGCAGGCCCCGCTGTCGGCTCGGATTGCCCAGGCCCGCAGCTACACCGCTGATCCGGTGACCCTGCCCTTGGCGTCGGAACAGCGCCTGAACGACCTGATGGAGGAGGCATGACCCCAGCCCACGATCGTCGCCAACGCTTGCACGAGCTTGTGATTGCCTTGATTGCTCAGCAGGACGATTTGCCCCTGCTCGATCCCGATCAGCCCGACCTGGAGGGGACGGCCCCTGGCCGTTGGCTGGATCAGAACCGCCGCAGCCTGCATCGCTATCAAGCCTTGGTCCGCACGGCGGTCACGTTGGATGCCCTGCTGGATGCCGAAGACAATCCCTCACCACTTTCTGCAGGTTGATGTCTGCGGGCTGATGTCTGCAGGCTGATCGCAACGGCTGGCTGATCGCGTCAAACCTGGCAATCTGGGGCGACTCTCGGCCCCTGCATGGCTTCGTTCGGTTGGTCCGCTCTGAACTCCCTGCTGGGTCGCGGAAAGCAAGCCAAGGGCTGGCAGCCACCGGAGGCCTCCTGGAGCCGACCCTTCGGCCTGGGCTGGGACAAGCCCTACACGGTTCGCTATGCCAGCAACCTCGACGACGGCCCCAACCACGGCATGCCGCTGGGGGGCTTCGGAGCTGGCTGCTTCGGGCGGGCACCCGACGGCAACATCAACCTCTGGCACCTCGATGGTGGCGAGCACTGGTTTGGGGTGCTGCCCGATTGCCAGTTCGCTCTGTTTGAAGGGAATGGCCGCGGCAAGCGGGCCCACGCCCTGGCGGTTCAGCCGGATCAGGATGCCTCGCGGCCGGAGGCTGGCCAGCCGCTAAAGACCTGGGAGTGGTACCCGGCCAGCACGCCGGATCGCAGCACCGGCACCTATTCCGCCCGTTACCCCCTCAGCTGGACCAGCTATGAGGGCGTGTATGACGCCGAGGTGCGTTGTGAGGCCTTCAGCCCGATCCTGCCGGGTGATTACCAGCGCACCAGCTACCCGGTGGCGGTGTTCGTCTGGACGCTGCGCAATCCCACCGATCAGCCTCTTGATTTGTCGTTGCTGCTGAGTTGGCGCAACACCACCGGCTGGTTCACCAACACCGATGCCTCGGCGGAGGTTCACTTCCGCGATGACGGCAGCCCCGAGCACAACTACGCCCCGGCCATCGGCAGCACCACCGGCCATCGCAACCGTTGCATTGACCATGGCTCCCTCAAGGGAGTGGTGCTGGAGGGCAACGTCTCCAACCCCGTTGCCGAAGGTGAGGGCCAGTGGTGCATTGCCACAGCCGAGCAGCCCGGTGTCACGATCCAGCGCTGCAGTCGCTGGAATCCCAGCGGTGATGGGCGTGAGCTGTGGGACAGCTTCAGTGCTGATGGCTCCATCCCTGAAAGCAACAACGACCGACGCAGTGGATCCGACGATCCCCTCAGTGCTGCGCTGGCGGTGCAGTGTCAGCTGGCCCCTGGGCAGAGCATTGAGATTCCGCTGGTGATCAGCTGGGATCTGCCTGTGACGGCTTTTGCCACCGGCAGCCAGGCGCTGCGCCGCTACACCGATTTCTTCGCTGCGGATGCCAACCAGGCGGTTGCCATTGCCGCTGAAGCGCTGCGTGACTGGCGCAGTTGGCGACAGCAGATCGAGGCCTGGCAGCAGCCGGTGCTGCAACGCCAGGACCTGCCGGAACCGCTGCGGATGGCTCTGTTCAATGAGCTCTACGACCTCTGCAGTGGCGGCAGTCTCTGGAGTGCGGCATCACCGGAGGATCCCTACGGTCGTTTCGGCGTTCTCGAGTGCCTCGACTACGCCTGGTACGAAAGTCTTGACGTTCGTCTCTACGGATCCCTGGCCCTGCTGCAGCTCTGGCCGGAACTCGACAAGGCCGTGCTGCGCAGCTTTGCCCGGGCGATTCCGGCCGCAGATGCCACCCAGCGCCCGATCGGTTGGTACTTCACCCAGGGCAAGGGCCGGGTGGAGGCTGACCGCAAGGTGAAAGGAGCCACCCCCCACGACCTGGGGGCTCCCAACGAGATCCCCTGGGATGCGACCAACTACACCGCTTATCAGGACTGCAACCTCTGGAAGGACCTCGGCAGTGATTTTGTGCTGCAGGTGTGGCGCACGTTCAAGCTCGGCCCCAGTGGTGAAGACATCCGCTTCCTCGCCGATTGCTGGCCGGCGGCCGTGGAGGCGCTGCGCTACCTGAAGACGTTCGACGTGAACAACGACGGCCTGCCCGACAACGGTGGTGCTCCGGACCAGACCTTCGACGACTGGCCCCTCAAAGGGGTCAGTGCCTACTGCGGTGCCCTCTGGATTGCTGCGCTTGAGGCTGCCCTGGCCATTGCCCAGACGCTTCAGCTCAGCACTGGGCTCGATACCTCCGCTGAGCAAAGGGAATTCAGCGGTTGGCTGGAGCAATCCCGAGGCAATTTCGACAAGCTGCTCTGGAACGGCGAGTACTACGACATTGATGCCGAGAGCGGCACGCCGGTGGTGATGGCCGATCAGCTCTGCGGCGATTTCTACGCACGGCTCCTGGGCCTGCCGCCGGTGGTGAGTGACAACAACAGCCGCAGCACCTTGAAGGCCGTGAAGGAGTCCTGCTTCGAGGCTTTCGATGGTGGATCCCTCGGTGTGGCCAACGGCCTGCGCCGCGATGGCACGCCCTTGGATCCCAATGGCACCCACCCGCTCGAAGTGTGGACGGGGATCAACTTCGGGATCGCTAGCTACTACCGCCTGATGGGAGACAAGCAGACGGCGCAAGCGATCTGCTCAGCGGTTGTCGAGCAGGTGTATTCCGGTGGTCTGCAGTTCCGCACCCCTGAGGCGATCACTGCGGTGAACACATTCAGGGCCTGTCACTACCTCAGGGCCATGGCCATCTGGGGGCTCTGGGCCACGGAGACCGATTGGACGCTCATCCCAGGAGCGGATGCCCGTTGAAGCGTGGCGCTAGGGGATTCACCGAACTGGTTGCGGTAATCCCTGGCGAAGTGATTGCGGCTCTGGAAGCCGTAATGGCAGGAGATTTCATGCACGGTGCTGCCGCCAATGGCCTGCTGCACCTCCGGTGAGCTGAAGGCGTGATGCACCTGGCTGAGTCGGATCTGTTTCAGCAACGCCATGGGGCCGGTGCCGAAGCTCTGGCGGCAGTGGTGAACGATTGAAGAACGCGAGGCGAAGATCGTGGCGCTGAGATCGTTGAGCGTGATCGCTTGGCCGGTGTTCTTGAACCCCCAAGCCACCAGATCTTTCATCAATCCCGCCCCCACATCGAGTTCACCACTGGCTGTTCCCTGCAGCTGATGGGGTGACAACGCCTCCAGCGCCGCCACTTCCACCAGATCCTCCTGGCCGCCTCCCATCAGCTGGGCCTGGATCAAGGCGCTGATCTCGTCAAACCGCTGGGGGTGGAGGTTGGCGCAGTTGGCTCGTTGGATCACCTCGAGCGTCTTGTGATCACCGGTGGCGGTGGCGAGCTGTTCAAATCGTGTTTGGGAGATGAAGCAACCTGGATGTGGGCCCCTGCCGGAAGCTGAACAAAAGCGTCGCTCAGGTCGGCATGAAAACCATGCAGTGAGCAGCGTTGTATTTCCTTCCCGCGAACCAACGGCAGCTGATCGGTGGTGTTCAGGCTGAGGGGCAATATCCCAGGGCGTCGGTTGCCCTGAAGAAGCAGGTCTTGATTGGTCTGGATGGATAAAACCGGCAGCTGCTGTGAACCACCCAGCCGGAACGTCCCTTCGAGTCGGCCCCGGCTTACTTGGGCGACATCCATCTCAAAGCCCACCGCCTGCAGGCTCTTGCTGAAGCACGGAGCAGAGTGGAATACAACCTCCATGGGCTGATTGTTGGCGTGAATCGCCTTCTGTGCAGGTTTGTTGTGAGAATTCACTCACTCACCTCCTGCCCATGCGCCGTTTGCTCTGCTGTTTGTTGGCTGCTTTGGGGCTGCTGCTGCTCACGCCAGGTCTGGCCTGGGCCCAGGTTCATCAGCATGAAAACGAGGATGGCGTCGCCATGGTCCGTTCGCTGGAGAGCCTCAGGGACCTCGATTACGACAGCTGGCAGGCGGTGGCCTACCGCGAAGGCCCTCCGGGCCAGCCGGTGGTGCTGCGCGTGGTGGGCTATCCCGGAAAAATGCGGCTCGATCATCCGGTGAGCCTCCAGGTGTTGGCGGGTCGGCGCGAATGGCAGCTGGACGACATCACCCTGGCCAATCCGGTGCTGGCCACCGATGGGCGCGACGCAGCGGCTGAATTTGCCCTCGATCCTCTGCTGGACGATCTCAGCAACAACCGACCGCTGCGTCTGGCGTTGCCGGGTGTCTTCACCGAGTTGCCGATCCCTCCCTACGTCGTTGGTGAATGGCGCTCCCTGCAGGAGCTGCCCCTCAGCTGATGTGTGAGCTCTGGATGCGGCGGGCCCTGGCCTTGGCTGCCCTTGCTGAAGGTCACACCAGCCCCAATCCTCTCGTGGGGGCCGTGGTTCTTGATCGCGAAGGGCGCCTTGTGGGCGAAGGCTTTCATGCCCGGGCCGGAGATGCCCATGCCGAGGTGGGTGCCTTGCGGCAAGCCGGGGATGCGGCCCGGGGCGGAACCCTCGTGGTCACCCTTGAACCCTGCTGCCACCACGGCCGCACGCCCCCCTGCAGTGAGGCGGTGCTGCGTGCGGGAATTCGCCGCGTTGTGATCGCCCTGGAGGATCCCGATCCCCGGGTGGATGGGGGCGGCATCCGGCAGCTGAGGCAGGCGGGGCTGGAGGTGATCAGTGGTGTGTTGCGCGAGGAGGCCCGCCAGCAGAACCGGGCCTTTCTGCACCGCGTTCGCACCGGCCGCCCGTTCGGGGTTCTGAAGTGGGCCATGAGCCTGGATGGCCGCACTGCTTTGCCCAACGGCGCCAGCCAATGGATCAGCGGTCCACCCGCCCGCGACTGGGTGCATCGGCTGCGCAGTGGCATGGATGCCGTGGTGGTTGGGGGCGGCACGGTTCGCGGCGATGATCCGCTGCTCACCAGCAGGGGCCGGCGTTCACAGGAGCCGCTGCGGGTGGTGCTAAGCCGCAGTTTGGATCTGCCGGATCAGGCCCAGCTCTGGGATACCGCGGTGGCACCCACCCTCGTGGCCCATGGCCCCGATGCCGACCTCCGGCGTTTGCCATCCGGGCCTGACGCACTGGGGCTTTCGGCCTGTGAACCGCAGCAGCTGATGGAGGCCCTGGCGGAACGCGGTTGCAACCAGGTGCTTTGGGAGTGCGGCCCTGAGCTGGCGGCCGCGGCGATCCGGCAGGGCTGCGTGCAGGAGATTGCAGCGGTGGTGGCTCCGAAGTTGATGGGGGGCATGGCGGCTCGCACCCCCCTTGGAGATCTGAACTTCAGCGCCATGGATCAGGTGCTGCAGGGGCAGTGGCATCAGAGCGAGCCCATGGGCAACGACTGGTTGCTGCGTTGGCGCAGCGGCAGCTGAGCTCAGCGCTCCCGGCTTTGCCGATCGAGGCTGCTGGCAAAGCGGCCGATGAGCACTCCCATCACGGCAGCGAGGTAGAGCGGTCCGGCAACGCTGGTGGCCACACTCACGATCCGTGACAGGGGGAGCATCGGGCTGATGTCCCCGAAGCCGACGGTGGTGAGGCAAACGAAGGCGTAGTAGTTGATTGCCGAAAACAGGCGGGCGCTGGCCAGAACGCTCGAATCGCCGACGTTGGCCATCTCCAGGGGTTGAAAGCTGCCCGGCTGGATGGTTTCCAGAGCACTCATCACCAGGCCGGCGGCGAGGCCGATGTGCAGGTACCCGGCCGTGGCACCCATCAGCAGCGCTTCGGTGACGCGCTTGGTGCTGGCGAAGCGTGTCACCAGGCGGATCACGCTCCACCCCACCAGCACGCTCCAACTCAGGGCCAGCGGCATGCCGCTGTAGATCAGCTCCAGGGGCGTGAGCAGCCAGAGCCACATGGTCACCACGGCCATCAGCCCCAGACCCCGATACAGCACATCACTCCAGTTCGGAGCGTTGCTGCTCCCCACCATCACCTGGGTGAGAAGTAAGGCAATCAGGCTGTAGCCGATGTAGGTCGCCCACACCAAGCGGGGAAAGGCGAAGCCCACGGTGGCAATCACAGTGCAGAGCAGCAGCAGCTTCAGCTGGGTGTCATCCCGCCGCAGGAGCCGCTGAACCAGTCCCACCAGCACCTTGGCCACTGTCGCTTCCCCCAGGTTCGGCAGTGAGCTGCGGCTGCCAAGCCTTGCTCAATCGAGCAAGGAGAGCTGCTGGTGCTTGGTGGCAGGGGCCGCTGGCTTGAGTGCTCTGCAGTCCCATGGCTCCGCTGGCGCTGGCGTGAGCATCGGCTCGAGGGCGCGTCGATGGGCTCCATCACCCGGTTCCAGCCAGATGCTCTCCAATCCCTCGGGAATGATCACCGGCATCCGATCGTGCAATGGGGCCACCAGGCTGTTGGGCTGCGTCGTGATCACGCAGCAGGTCTCCACTTCACTGCCATCGGGGCCGATCCAGCGGTCCCAGACACCGGCCAGCCAGAACAGCTGCCGGTCTTTGCGCTGGATCAGATGACCCTTTTCAAAAAAGCCGCTGCTGGGCAGAAGGCAGCGGTGATGACGCCATGGCCCGCGAAAGGAGGCTTTCTCCGCGATGGTTTCGGCGCGGGCATTGATCGGTCGCGGCGCCTGCAGCGGATCCTTGACCCAGCCCGGCAGGAGGCCCCAGAGCATGTGGGACAGACGGTCTTCACCATGCTCACGCCGCACAGCCAGCACCGGTTCGTGGGGGCGGATCAGCTCGCGGGGGAGGTAATGCTCCAGCCAGGCGCTGTCCTCCGGCCGCAACCAGCTGCGCAGCAGCAGCTGCAATTCCGCGCGAGGCGTGTCGAGGCAATAGCGACCACACATGGGCAGAAGCTAGGCGCCGTTCGGTTCTCACACCCGTTGATTGCCAGAGATCCCTCGTAGCGTGTCGGAACTCTCAGGCCATCCATGCCGATCCGCCAGGACGACAACCAGCCGAACCGTCGCTTCGGGATCATCAATCTGGTGCTGATTGGCTTCGGGGTGTTGCTGCTGGCCAGCAGCTTCCTCCCCAGCAATGGCATGCAGCAGGTGCCGCGGGTGCCCTACTCCCTGTTCATCGACCAGGTGAATGACGGTGCGGTGAAGCGGGCCTTCATCACGCAGGATCAGATTCGCTACGAGCTGAGCGATCCCGAGGAGGGCACGCCTCCGGTGCTTGCCACCACGCCGATCTTCGACATGGATCTGCCCCAACGCCTCGAAACCAAGGGCGTTGAATTCGCGGCAGCTCCCCCGAAGAAGCCGAACATCTTCACCACCATCCTCAGCTGGGTGGTGCCGCCCCTGATCTTCATTTTGGTGCTGCAGTTCTTTGCTCGCCGCTCGATGGGCGGTGGTGCTCAGGGGGCGTTGAGCTTCACCAAGAGCAAGGCCAAGGTGTACGTGCCCGATGAGGAGTCGCGGATCACCTTCGCCGATGTGGCGGGCGTGGATGAGGCGAAGCAGGAACTCACCGAGATCGTCGACTTCCTCAAGCGTCCTGAGCGCTATGCCGAGATCGGTGCGCGCATTCCAAAAGGTGTGCTGCTGGTCGGCCCCCCAGGCACCGGTAAGACCCTGCTGTCCAAGGCCGTGGCTGGCGAAGCCGAGGTGCCCTTCTTCATCATTTCCGGCTCGGAGTTCGTGGAACTCTTCGTTGGTGCTGGTGCCGCCCGGGTCCGCGACCTGTTTGAAGAAGCGAAGAAAAAAGCGCCCTGCATCATTTTCATCGACGAACTGGACGCCATCGGCAAGAGCCGTTCGGGCTCCATGGGCGTTGTCGGCGGCAACGACGAACGGGAGCAGACCCTCAACCAGCTGCTCACCGAGATGGATGGCTTCACCGCTCAGGACAAGCCGGTGATCGTTCTGGCGGCCACCAACCAGCCCGAGGTGCTCGATGCAGCCCTGCTGCGTCCCGGCCGTTTCGACCGGCAAGTGCTGGTGGACCGTCCGGACCTCTCCGGCCGCAAGACCATCCTCGAGATCTACGCCAAGAAGGTGAAGCTCGCTGCAGGTGTTGACCTCGACAGCGTCGCCCAGGCCACCAGTGGTTTTGCCGGCGCTGATCTCGCCAACCTGGTGAATGAAGCTGCCCTGCTCGCAGCGCGTGCCCAGCGCACCAGCGTTGAGCAGCAGGATCTCGGTGAAGCGATCGAGCGGGTTGTGGCTGGTTTGGAGAAGAAGAGCCGCGTTCTTCAGGACGATGAAAAGAAGGTGGTGGCGTATCACGAGGTGGGCCACGCGATCGTGGGCCATCTCATGCCTGGCGGCAGCAAGGTGGCCAAGATCTCGATCGTGCCCCGTGGCATGAGCGCCCTGGGCTACACCCTGCAGCTGCCCACCGAAGAGCGCTTCCTCAATTCTAAGGAGGAACTCCAGGGCCAGATCGCCACGCTTCTGGGCGGTCGCTCGGCTGAGGAGATCGTCTTCGGCAAGATCACCACGGGTGCTGCCAACGATCTGCAGCGGGCCACCGATCTGGCTGAGCAGATGGTGGGCACTTATGGCATGAGCGACACCCTGGGGCCCTTGGCCTACGACAAGCAGGGCGGTGGCCGTTTCCTTGGTGGAGGCAACAACCCACGCCGCTCGGTGAGTGATGCCACGGCTCAGGCCATTGATAAGGAGGTGCGCGGGCTGGTGGACCAGGCCCATGACGACGCCCTCGCGATCCTGCGGGAGAACATGGCGCTGCTCGAGACGATCGCTCAGAAGATCCTCGAGAAAGAGGTGATCGAAGGGGATGACCTCAAGCAGATGCTCGAGGCGAGTGTGCTGCCGTCCGGTGTGACCGCTTGACGGCAGCGGGCCTCATCCCCGATAACAGTCCTTTGAACCGTCGCGATGGCTACCGCTTCTGCGGGCGTTGCTGCTGTCCTCTCTCCGCTGTGCGGACGTGACTTCCTTTCTTCTGCGGATTGTTCCGCCGGGGAAACAGCAGCGTTGCTGGATCTGGCTGCACAACTGAAGAGCGGTGATCGTCGGATCGATCTCGGCAACCGTGTGCTGGGTCTGATCTTCAGCAAGGCCTCCACCCGAACCCGTGTGAGTTTTCAGGTGGCCATGGCACGCCTCGGCGGCCAGACGGTGGATCTCAATCCTTCCGTCACCCAGCTGGGCCGCGGCGAGCCGCTGGAAGACACGGCCCGGGTTCTGAGCCGTTACTGCGATGTGTTGGCGATTCGCACCTTCGCTCAGCAGGAACTGGTGGACTACGCCCACTGGGCCTCGGTTCCGGTGATCAATGCCCTCACCGATCTGGAGCATCCCTGTCAGGCCCTGGCCGACTTCCTAACCATGCAGGAAGCCCATGGCGCCCTTCCTGGTCAGACCCTGGCCTATGTGGGCGACGGCAACAACGTTGCCCATTCCCTGATGCTCTGCGGCGCGTTGCTGGGGGTGAATGTGCGGATCGGCTGCCCCGAGGGCTTCGAGCCCTTGCCGGGTGTGCTTGAGCAGGCCCAATCCCTGGCACAGCACGGTGCCTCGATTGAGGTGGTGACGGACCCCCGTGAGGCGGTGGCGGGTGCCCAGGCCGTTTACACCGACGTTTGGGCCTCCATGGGTCAGGAAGCCGAACAGGCTCAGCGGGAACAGGCCTTTGCGGGATTCTGCGTGGATCAAGCCCTGATGGAGCAGGCGGCAGCCGATGCGATCGTTCTGCACTGCCTGCCGGCCCACCGCGGTGAGGAGATCAGCGCCGAGGTGATGGAGGGCAAGGCAAGCCGCATCTTTGATCAGGCCGAAAACCGCCTGCATGCGCAGCAGGCGCTGTTGGCGGCGTTGATGGGTGGTCTGTGACGGTCATCCACCGCTGGTTGGTGCCGTTGATCGTCACTGCCCATGCGGTGGCAGCGTCAGCGGATCAGGCCACCGACAAACAACAGCAGGGCACCATTGCCCGCTGGACGGCCGAGAAAATCTGTGAAATGGGTGTGGATGCTTTTTACGCGTTGCCGGATCCTGAGCTCAAAACCATGTTTGAGCGCGACACCTCGATGCGTTACGAGGATGTTCCCACCGCACCGAATGATCAGGAAAAGTCCCGTATTACCGGACAGTTGATGGGGTATCTGATGGCGGCCTGTCCGCAACAGCTTGAGTCGTATAAAAACCGCTGAAGTGCATCGCGATGCGTAAGGAACGCTGCTGGGTTTGGTTCAAAGGTGGCCTATCGGAGGAGGGGCACTGGATGTCGGGCTGGGTGGCCAGCACAACCGAGCAGCCGGGGCTGCTGATTGAGCATCCTGGCTATGTCTCCTGCCGGGTTCCCGAATGGCGTGTGGTGTTCAAGGAGCCCAAAGACCTGAACCTGGCGCCGAGCATTCCCGAGGCTGCGGTGTGGAAGCTGGTTTGAACTGAGCCTGCGCTTGCGGCACACGGCAAGGAACGGTACAAATGTATTGCCCGAACCTTTTCTTGCGGTGACCCGTGCCCCCCAGGAGCCCCTCACCACTGCTCAGCAAGAGCTTTACGACTGGCTGGCGGACTACATCGGCACTCATCGCCATAGCCCCTCGATTCGCCAGATGATGCAGGCGATGGGACTGCGCTCTCCTGCGCCGATCCAGAGCCGGTTGCGCCATCTTCAGCAGAAGGGATGGATCACCTGGCAGGAAGGCCAGGCGCGCACCTTGCAGCTCCTTGGAGACATGGTGGGTGCCGCCGGGATTCCTGTGTTGGGCGCCGTTGCCGCCGGTGGCCTTGTGACGGCTTTTGATGATGTTAAGGAGCATCTCGACCTGGTGCCGGTGCTGGAAACCCGCGGCCTGTTTGCCCTGACGGTGAATGGTGACTCGATGGTCGACTCCCACATTGCCGATGGGGATGTGGTGTTGATGGAGCCGGTGCAGGATCCGCAGAGGCTGCGCAACGGCACGGTGGTGAGTGCTCTGGTGGCCGGCAGCGGCACCACGCTCAAGCATTTTCATCGCCAGGGGGCGACGGTGGTGCTGGAAGCTGCCAACCCCGCTTATCAACCGATTGAGCTCCCCGCCGAACAGGTGGAGGTGCAGGGTCGCTTGGTTGCCGTCTGGCGTCAGGTCTGAGGCTCCCGCGGTGTAAGCTGTGTCACGACGACGGCGGCTCTGAAGCCACCACGTCGACATGGGGCCATAGCTCAGCTGGTAGAGCACCTGCATGGCATGCAGGGGGTCAGGAGTTCGAGTCTCCTTGGCTCCATTCTTAAAAACACTGTCCCAGACAGGGTTTTAGGCGGCCGAAAGGCCGCTTTTTTAGTGCCCTTCTGCGCATCGTGTCCTACCTGGGTAGTCCCATGTCTGCCCATTTCTGCGCATGATTCTGCGCATAGGAATTTTTCTGCGCACATGCCTCAGCAGAAGTGGTTCGCCCGCCTTCGTGGGCAGATAAAAGACAGGTGTGGACTGGGTTGGGGTATCGCTGATCGCAACGGTGACACTCAGCTCACCCGACGCATCAATGATGGAAAGCAGCACCAGAACCCGCGGCAATCGGTGCAGCTGGGGGTGCCATGGAACCCGGCCTGCAGCGGGGACATTTTTCTGAAGGTCTGCCAGCTCAAGCAGCTGGTGGACGAGCGCCACTGCTCGCTGGCTGAGGCCAAAAAGAAGCTAGATGCCAAGGACAGCGCCACCCCCACCATCACCCGCTCGGTGGAGGACGAGGACAGCGGCTGGGAGGCCGTCATCGATGACTTCATTGACAGGCGACGGCAGGTGAACCGCGCCACCACCATGCGCGACCTGAACTGCCATATGAAGCGGGTGCTGAAGACCCTGCAGAAGAAGCCACGCCCCCAGAGCGGAGCGGACTTGATGAAGGCTTATGCCCGGCAGCATTTCAAGCATTGCCGCCCCGGTGGGTCAGGCCGGGTGGTGCAACTCAACAACGTCCGTGCGCTGCTGCGCTACGCAATAAAGGAATACGGCTACGACGCCCGCTGGAAGCCGTTGGACAACGATGATGTGCGGGAGTTGATCGGCACTGACGACAGGCCCACTGAGGACAAGCTGACGCCGCCCGTGCTGCCCAATGACCTGGGCAACCTGCTGGATGCGCTGAGGGATGCCGACCGACTCAGCCTGATGCTGTTGGTGGGGATTGTTGGCATTTATGGTCTCCGCCCCCATGAAGTCAGCCAGCTGATCTGGGAGGACGGCCATCTGAAGGTTCGCCCCGGTGGCAAGCGGAACAAAGCCACCCGCGGGAAGAAGCAGAAGAACAGGCTGGTGTTGCCATTCGACGTTCCCGGTCGAGAAGGCGAAGGAGAGGAACTCGTGAAGATGTGGCGCACCGGCATGATTCGCTTCCCTCAGGCCGTGATGAACCGCATTAACGAGGTTGAGGAGAAGGGCTTCAAGCCGGTGGGGGATGAGATCCGGCAGCAGCTCGAACGCTTCAAGTGGTGGCAGGGGCTGCAGGTCGCCAATCCCGGTTTGACGCCGTACAGCCTGCGGCACGGTTGTGCTTATCGAATGCACAAGTCCTATGACCGCCCGTTATCAATTAGGGATGCTGCTGCGCTGCTCGGGCACACCCCGCAAGAGCACCACGCCAGTTATGGACAGTGGATTGATGAGGCTGGCTTGATTGAGGCTGTCGAACGGATTACTGGAGCAGGTAGGACAACTTTGCAGGGGGATACCTTGTCACCCCTTGACCTACAAACTGAAGCCGCCTAAAAGATAATCACGGAGCAATTTGCTTCATCTCTTGTCTCCTATACCTGTAAATCGGGACTGACTACGAAGATCGCATCCACCCAGATTCTGGCCATGTGCGTTCTTCCGAACTCGTTAGGTGAAATGGGGTTCAATGCGGCTATCTCTCCTGCGAGGGGTGGCGACTTTCCAAAATGGGAAAGCTGAGTAAGGCACCGATTCCGGGGGCCTAAAACGTCCGCAAGAGATCAGCAGGGATTAATTCGCTGATCTACTTGTGCCTGAACATGAATGGCTGCCCACCCCGGCAGCAACAACCGCCTTGGGCTACAGCGCCCGCACACTGAAGCGTTATCGCGACCGTAACGGTGGCTTCCTGATCGCTGGTCAGGATTGGTGCTTCGGACCAACTGGTGCCAGCTCAATCAGCTGGAATATCACCACCTGCCGTCAGAAGTTTCACGAGCGTGGGCGGCTGATGCTCGCAATCGATGCTGAGCGTAAACAGCTCGCGGAGGTGGGCTGATGCAGAGCTTCGAAGTTTCTTACCTGACCACAATTTCTGCGAAGGTCACTCTTTCGGCTGAAGCTGAGAAACTCCTGCGCCGCGACTGTGAAATCGAACGTGGTTTGGAAATCGAGGAGTTTTACGCCTCTGATTATTTGGAGGAGGTGGCTGAGGAAATCAACGCCGCCATCAAGCTCCCCGTGAAATTCAAAGCGGCCAACGGGTGCCGCGTCGAACTGGAAATCGATTCAACGGAGCAACAATAAAAATGACCGCGAACCGAAGAACGGCCCACGGTCACGCCCTGCCAAGGAGTGACCAAAGGCTAAGCGAGCCCCTGCTGTTTGGGCAGGGGGTCACACGCCCCGGAGACGTTCCTACGCCTGCGCTTTGGTGGCCTACGGGCCGTCAGTATGCGCAGAACAGTGCGCAGAATTTCATCTTCGACATCGGCCAGGCGCTGACCTGGGCCGAACTCCTGGGGAAGGATCCCTCGGGAGCTGACACCCGCATCAGAGCCATCCGCCGTGGCGAGGGAGCCAAGAAGGGCAACCTCGCCGAAGACTGCGAGCAGATTCCTGGCTGGCAAGTCGAAGGCCGCAACATCTACGCCGTCCCGAATGGTGGGGGCGACACCGCCGACAGCATCGATTACTGCGTTGGTCTGTTCGCCGAGTGGGACGATCGGACCCTGGCGGAGCAGATGAATCTGCCTGCCCAGCTGGGTCTGCCGTCACCCACCTTCGGCCTGTTCACCGGGGGCAAGAGCCTTCACGTCTACTGGGTGTTCGAGCAGCCGATCGAGGTGGCTCGGTGGCGGCCGTTGATGCTGCGACTGATCAATCACTGCGGGAGCGATCCTGCGGTGAAGGACCCCAGCCGGTGCATGCGATTGCCCGGTGCCTGGTACATCCGCAAGGACGGCAAGGTTGGTTGGAAGAGCACGCTCCAGGACATCACCGGCGACCGGTTCACTCCAGAGCTGTTTGAGGAGCTGCTGCCCCCACTTCCGGAACGCCCGCGTCACATCCCGAAATCGCTTTATTGCAAGCAACCGACGCGAACGCTGCAGGACATCGCCGATGCGTTGAAACACATCCCGCCACGGGTGCCGGGGCACGGCAATTACCCGGTGGATCGGAACATGGCCTGGGGCCTGAAGGCTGCCTGCCGAGACGCTGGTTACGGTATGGATGTGGCTCGGGAACTCCTCGAAGCCCACAGCCCTAATGGTTGGGACCCCGCCCAGATCCTTCGCTCTGGAGGTGATGAGATCAGTGCTGGGACGTTCTGGTGGCAAGCCCAGCAGCACGGCTACCGGAGGCCCGCTGATGGCTGATCTGCAATCGGTGGTGGACCATCACTCCACCATCCCGGACGAGGCGATCAGGGATGCCGCCAAGAGCATTCGGGTCGCTCAGGGCCGCCAACGATTCATCTTCGACAACCTCCTGCCATCCAAGCTGGCGAGGGCGGTGGAGATGGTGACGGAGGTACTGCCTGCCGATGCGTTGACCTCCGTGCTGACGCTGCTCTGCGGTTACAGCGGCCTGCTCAAGCTCGGCACCAAGGTATCGCCGGATGGTCGCTATTGGGTCCCCGCCAACCTCTACGTCGGGCTGGTGGGACCGAGCGGCCTGACCAAGAGCCCAATTCAAAAGGCCCTTATCTCTGATCCGACCCGCCAGCTCCAGGCCGAGGAGAAGGCGCGGTTCGACAGGCTGTTGAAGGAGTGGGAGGACGCCGATCCACAGGATCGCGACAAGCACCCTCCCCGCCGGTGCCCGCTGCATCAGAACGAGTTCTCCCCGGAGGCGCTTGGGATGTGGCTGCAGTTCTATGAGCAGGCTGGCCTCGGTGTCCTGCTGACCCGCGCTGAATTGAGCGGGATGCTGCGGGCGCTGGAGGCTGACACCAGGCGCGGCAGGGGGACCGCTGAGGCTCAATTTTTAGAGTCGTACGACGGTGATGGCTGCACTTCTCTCCGCGTTGGCAAGGCCGGTACGGGGGAGGTGCGGAGCTATTCCTCTTGTCATGTCTCCCTGTTCGGTGGAGTCCAGGACGAGGTGTTGCGAGAGCTGATCAACGGCTCAGACGCCAGCGGCAAATTCGCCCGGGTCCTGATGGTGAAGTGCCCCCTGAAACCGCTGGAGCTGAAGGACGATCCCATCAGTGCCAAGGAGCAGGGGGCGTTCGAGCGGGCCGAGAGGGTCTTGGCCTCCTACGCCCGTCTGTTGTACGAGCTGCCGCCCCGTCGGTATCGATTCAGCGCAGAGGCTCGCCGCCATCTCAACGGCTGGTTTCGCGCCCACCAGGTGGAGGCGCTCAAGCCTTCAACGCCGTCGGTCATCTCCGCGATGTTGGGGAAGACCAGCGCCAATGCGCTTCGGTTGTCGGTGCTCCTCCATTTGGTGTGGACGAAGGGTGAGGACCCCGCTGCCGAGATCTGTCTCGATCTCGTGCGCGCGGCCACCGCGATGGTGGATCAGGTTGTTTCGGAGACGCGGGAGTTCCACCAGCCCCCGGAGAGCATCGGCACTGAGCTGATGCGTCACATCCACTCCCTCAGCTGGGAAAACGATGTTCTGCAGCACGACCTGATCACCTGGCAGGACGCCAAGGACAAGGGCACCCAGCGCATCCGTGATTGTGGTGCGAAGGGGTTCAGGAAGGCCATCGCCGGGCTGGAGTCGATGGGGTTGGGTGAACGTCTCCAGGCCGGTTCGGTCCCGGCCTTCAAGGCTCTGAAACCCTGGCCTTAGACACGGTGGACAGCGGCAGACATGGGGGTTGTCTGCTGTTATCGCCCACGACGACTTGGCTCCGGGTCGATTCAGACAGATGGACACGGTTCTGAGTTCCCTGAAGCTCCAGGGAACCCGCCGGGGCCTCGGCGGGATGGTGTGTCTATCTGTCCGAACCGGTTCAGACTCACTGCACTGCAGGAGATCTGAGCAGACACCACTCCTGTCTGAGCGTGTCCAACGTGTCCGACCCCCTTCAAGGTCAACAGGTGGTCAATCACTGAGATCAATCACCAGCGTTTCAGGAATACTCCCCACGATTCCAGGGTTAGTAGAACTCAGAAAAGTGTTTTCTTGGGCTGTGATTTGGCGCACTGGCCGCTGTACTGAATTGTGTATTGATCGGGGATTATTTTTTGGTCCCAGATAGCAGAACCATCTATTCGACTGATTGTATAAGTGTCGCTACCTACCGGAATAGACGAACTTAATTTGATGCCCGACTTTTTGGCCAGAATTGATTCCGGCTGGAAGGTTACCATTGGTAATTTATAGCTCTTGCTTAATTGCTCATCAAAGAGTGATCCTGTCTGATCGCTTTCATTGAGAGTGAACTTAAGAACTCTTGGCCCTTTCTGCGTAGGCTCCCAATCACTCCAAGCTGCGCCATCAATAGGAACTGAGACTACCTTTCCGTTAATGATTTTCGGCTCTCCATACTTGAGAGAGCGATATTCATCGATAGTGCAGGTTAGATACATGGCATCAGCGTGAACAGGAGTCATGCTGCCCAAGCAAAGAAGGGAGAACAGTGCTGAGGTGTTTTTAAAAATGTTTTTCATGAGTTCATGATGTCGCTTATTAGCGTCCTCGTCCGGAGGATTTGACGGATTGTGAGGAGCCTTTGGGTTTGTCAGGTTTAAAAGTCACTCCGCAAAGGGTGACCATCTTGTTCAGGTCATCTCTTTCGGATGCAAGATTGAAAGCAACGACCTGCTCGGCTTTTTGATAGGGATTCCAGGCCCATACGAGCCTGTCGTGCGTTGTCAACTTCTTGAAGAATTCGACCGGCCTCGGTGCGAATAAGGCGGTGCCGCTGGATGACTCCTCCCACCACCTGCCCTTCACCTCACCATCATCCCAACGGAGTTTTACCCGTCTGTTATCGGCGTTGTAAGTCGGAGTCTTGACGTAGATGTCCTGAAGCTTCCCTCCTTTGCAGCGAATCAGGATGGTCGCTTCCTCTGGTTGTCCGATCGAGTTGGACACGTTGTTGATCGAATCTATGAAGAGAGTGGAGTTCGACTTGCCGGTAAGCAGGTCTTCCTCTGTGTTGATCCAGGCACGAACGGCTGTCGGGGTCATGGCACTCGCGAGTGCAAAGCCGCTTAGCAAAGCAACAAGGGGCCTTCTCATCCAATAAGTGATGCTGCACCAAGCATGGCAGCGGTTCAGACCCTTGAGAAGAACTGAGTCACCAGCCCTAGGTCTGCGTTCTTGCTCAGATCACAGTGACGCAGGACAGTCCAGCTGATCTGGTGAGACTCGGGTCCTGCGGGGCCTGGGGTCCCGGCGACTGAGACGGGAATGGGATGCGACGAGACAACCTTCGTCGCGTCCAGATCGAGTCCAGCAATCTTGAGACTCAACCTGCCAGTGAGATCGAGGCTGGACTGGCACAGACTCGCTAAGAATCAGGAGTAGCGGCAATCCCTGTATGAAGCCCGTTGTATCCCTCCTCGCCTTCAGCGCAGTTGGGCTGAGCATCGTGTTTGCTGATGCAAGCCAGGCATCAAATGCAGAGACATCTTTGTTAGCGCAAATGAGATCTCCGCGTGGTATGAGGGACAACGATCGTGAGCCACGTGAGCCAGTAGATCGATCTCAAATTAAAGATGAATCAGGTAAAAATACTTGGATACCTGTAGGTTTCAATGAGAACGGAGTTGCATCTCTTTGGATAAGGACTTCGACGTACGAACCCCTGAATGAAAATTCCTTCAGGTTTCAAGCAAAATTCACGCTTGACAATGGAGTCCAAGCCGAAGGAAGAGTAGATATGAATTGCAAAAACAAAGATTTTTATAGCAGGCTGAATGGTGTCTTGGCGCAGAATCAGCCCTGGGCGGTCATTCCCCGAGGATCCGGAATCGAGTCCGTAGCGAAGCTGTACTGCAAGAGGACAGCTGCGAAGGCAGATTGGGGATACACATCAGAAACTGCCTACCTATGGGACGCCCCAATACCCACTATTTCACCGGACATGGCTAGCGGTGAGTGGATAAACAACTATGACAAGCCAGACGGACAGAGTTATTACAACGATGGCGTAGAAAAGACAGGAGATGTAGTGACATTCGCATTCTTTTATAGAACCTTAAAAGGCGACATGAGTAAAAAAAATCAAGATGTGGCAAGGTATGAGTGGCTTAGAGCCAGTTGCAAAAGAAATATCGCATCAACATATGTACAAATAGATCGATCAGTTCCAGGAGTTTGGATGCCCCCAGAGCCTGGATCACCCGGCGGTGCAATCATGATCGTGAGGAAGAAATTCTGTAAGTAATCAGCGCCGGTAGTAGTGGTTCCGCGGCCGACGGTTGTGCACCCCGATGCCCAACATGGCGCTCAGTTCACGAGCAGCGGCAACAGCGGCACCGATGTTGTTCGATTCCATCCCGCGGGCCATGCACTCCTGCAGGTTATGGATCAAAACCGTGGCCATTTGAGGGTTTTCTACGTTCGTTGCCTCAAGGTCCTTGTGGACGAGATCCATTGCCTTGCCTGCGATCCGCCGGGCTGTACGCCTGCTGACCCCCTCGGTTTCGGCCAGCCTGGCCACAACGTGACTGACGGAGTGCCCCTGAAGGATCCATCCAGCTGCCTTACGGATGCGGATCTTGTTCTCGGTCTGGGTGGTCATGGCTATCTACGGGAAAGTGACTCCGATCTCGTGAAGGACTACCTGCAACCCGCTGCGACCTTTGCCTTGGCGATTGCCATTGCCTCGATTCCTGCTGCTTGGGCAGGAAGAGGCAGCTACACGCAGATTGCAGGACAAGAAGAAGGATCGATGCCGGTGAAGGTTTGGCTGATGAACCCTGAATGCAACTGGCAAGGACGGTGGTGACATCACAGCAACCCCGCTGAGATGAGGTGCTGCTTGACCATCGACAGCTCTGTGTCGTTGAGGTCCTCAGCCATATCAGCGACAACACCGGCGACGATGTCTCTGGTGATGCGGAACCATTCCTCCCGGCTACAGCTCTTGGGCCAGTCCTGAATGCCTTCGAGGAGAGGGGTCTGGGGGATGTGATCGAGCAGGTTGGTCATGGCTATCAAGGGGGCAGTGGATGACAGGTGGTGGCGTGAGTTGGAGTGCTCCTGGCTGGGTTGGGGTAAGCGATGGCAAGTACAGCGAACTGATCCAGCGGAAGGCTGTGGCAGTCACCAGGCGCGACAAGAGGCGTGGTGGTCAATACACCGTCAAGCAAGCGATAGAAGCCATTAACGAGGCATTTCACCGCTGCAACGGCTCTGACCCATACGACGGGTCCAAGCTCGATCCAAAGCTGCTTGGCACGTACAACAACGACGACGCGAAGGCCGAGGGCGCTGAATACAAGAGGCGCTTCTCCCTGCTGCCGACGATTGATCACATCACAGCAGAACCGGTCCCTGACTTTGAAATCGTCAGCTGGCAGACAAATGACGCCAAGGGGGATATGCCCCCTGAGGAGTTCATCGCTTACTGCCGCAGAGTTGTTCAGGTCGCAGATCAGCAAGGATCAAATCGACGTTGATCAATTTTGACTGTGATCTCAGCCTGATAGGTGCCTTGAAGTAGGACAATTCTGCGCACCTTTCTGCGCACATAGATTGTATTAATTAAGCGCCAGCCCAGTGTTTGCAGAGGTTTTTGGCGTCCAAAGTGCCTCTATGGCATGCAGGGGGTCAGGAGTTCGAGTCTCCTTGGCTCCATTCTTTGAAGCCCAATCAATGACTGGGCTTTCTTGTTTCTGGGGTTAGTCGAGTAGTGGAGCGATCCGTTGCTTGGTGTGATTTCTGGTGTGTTGGTGTGCCGCCCAAAAGATCTATGACCATGTCTCCCTGGACAAGCAAATCGAAACCAACATCGGATGGTTCGGGCCTGAAAGGCAATGAGCGTTAAGGCTGATTGCCTTGTGCGTGCCCGCTGACGAGAGTTAGTACATCGAGATCGGAGGCGCCAATGACGGCCGACACTCCACCTGAGCAATCCGTAGAAGTTGCCTGCCTTTTAGGTCCCTGCTCCAACAGTTTCCACCCAACCGTGGGCTACTCGTCTGTGAAGACACTGAAGTGCGTCAGAACAGTCGACTCTCCTCTGCACCGTTCGTAGGTGCCCTGAAGGAAGCCAGCCCAACACCTGGACGTAATGGCCCCAGGAACCTGAAAGCCCGACACTTCGCCCGACGCCAGCAATGGCATACGGCATGGCCCCTGTTCTGCCACTACAGGGGTGTCGGAAGCGAGCAATAGGAGAGGTCACCCCATTCCTGTCGTAGGTGGGCTGGCCTCTCAACCCCTGATCACATCACGGGTTTAAAGATGCACAAGCGAGCGAGCTAGGCCGTCTCTTCCACCCGGGAGGGGCGGCCTCCTCCTTTGTTGAAGTGCAGGTGAGCAGTTCCCTAGGACGCCTTGTTGTTTTTGCGGGGGCGTTCACCTCGCTTCAACTTGAGCCACATCGCTTTCTCAAGTGCTGTCAGCTTTGGAGACGTTTCATGTAATGCAGCTTCGGCACGTCGCCTGGCGGCAATGATGAAACGGTCTGTCTTGTCTACTCCGTCGAATCCCATGTCCCTGAAGAGGACGACACTCGCAACGTAGACATACGAATCGTGTGTGCATCGAATGCCAGTGAGCCCTCACTTCAAGCGATGGCAAGAGGTGAATAGGACTGCAATCACCCAACCAAATCTTGGCCGCCGCGAGCGATTGCTTCACGCAGATACCTGTTTCGTCGTGTCCTCGAGGACATCTTGCTGAAGCTGCTGAACTGCACAGAGAGCTTCATGCGCAGGCCACCCATGAACATCCATCAACTCCTTAACCAGAGCATCAGGGGCCTGAGTGATCGAGCAGCGAATGGCATTGACAACCTTGTTGTCTCTCGCGAGTGCAGACAGCCGTAGAGCCCGGAGTTGCTGAGTGTTCGGCTGTTTCATCACAGCACTCTGGACTACCGCTGGTTTTGCTCCATTTGCCGAATGCCTATACGGACTCGGCTCGCTCATTCACTGACCTATCGCAGGGGACCGGCGCATCTCCTCCAACCCATGGATTTGAGTGCATTCCATTTCTCCAGCGCCTCTTGTCGTGTCATCAGTTGACTCCCCTGAGGGATCGGGTCGTCAGGTGGTCGCCAATGGAAGCTGCGCATGACAATCGACTCGCCTTGAGAGCCATCCTTGGATGCGGTGAATTGGTAGTAAAGCTGCTGTGATTCGTTGGCAAGCCATGCACCAACTGACTTGTAGGAGAGTTCTTCAGTGATGAGCTTGCTCCATAGGAGAGGAGTCTGATCGATCAGTCAGACGGCTTTTTTCGTAGGTGAGCTGACGGAGCTTTTCGATGTGCTGCTGCTGCTCACCGCTGCTCCAGTGCTGCGGGAAGGCGACTCGGGCTTGAAGTTCCGCGATTTGGTTGTTGAGTTCTCTCGTTGGGTCCTCGGACCAAGGTCTTCTCCACAGTGGATCATCGACACCCCCCTACTGGCAGGGGAGAAGTGAATCTCCTAAATCACTACTGATGCGCTTCTGGGGACAGGTCGTCTTCCCTTCAGGAAGGAACGCCATCTCTCTGGCCGATGGCAAGTCAGACCCAATGCCCAACGTGTCGGAACTGATGCGTGGCAGTGCTGCGTAGCGGTCTAAGAGACAGTGACCAAGGACAGTCCAGCAGTCGTGAGACTCAGCCTGCCAGTGAGATCGGAGTGGGACTGGCACAACGACCTGGCATCCCTCAACAGACCCCAGTTAGTACATCTGTATTTGCAGATGAACGATGGAGGAATGGGCCTGGGTAGACGAGCGAGATCTCGTCCCCTTCAGGGGAGCACGGGTTTGCATGACGTGCCAGCACTTTTCCTGGGGCGTTGATGGCCACTGCCACACGCTGCTCGGCTGCACGCTCCGCCGGGGCCTGCTCCAGCACGGTGAGCATCTGACCCGACAGTGTGAACACTGGGCATCCGTGACCGAAGTCGATATGGGAGGCACAGTGGCGGCGTGATCTGGATCAATACATCGCGTAGTCAGAGCAGCTGCAATAGCCAGGCGGCGGGTAGTGCTTGCAGAGCTGTTTGGCCGTGAAGCTCGACCCATTCATCTTGATCTCGTACCAGCCTTCACTGGACTGGATGCTGCATCCATATCTGATGCCTGCCATCGCCCCGCGGTGATTGCACGGAGGGGGGGTGGTCCCGAAAGCTGCATCTCGCCATTGCAGGCGCTCCAGCAAAAAACAGGGACAGCAACGCGACAAATGCCGACCGAGCCATCTGAGCAAATCAACTCGATCTCTCCAGCCTGCTACCTGACGGGCCGCCACTACCTCCGGTATTGGTGGTGCGGCGTGCGCCGGTTGTGCACCCCGATGCCCAACATCGCGCTCAGCTCACGAGCAGCGGCAACAGCGGCACCGATGTTGTTCGATTCCATCCCGCGGGCCATGCACTCCTGCAGGTTGTGGATCAAAACCGTGGCCATTTGAGGGTTCTCTACGTTCGTTGCCTCAAGGTCCTTGTGGACTAGATCCATTGCCTTGCCTGCGATCCGCCGGGCCGTACGTCTGCTGACCCCCTCGAATTCGGCCAGCCTGGCCACAACGTGGCTGACGGAGTGCCCCTGCAGGATCCATCCGGCTGCCTTACGGATGCGGATCTTGTTTTCGGTCTGAGTGGTCATGGCTATCTAAGAAGTAGTGAGTAACTGGCGATGAAGAGCAGATGGCTTGCTGCGGTTGTACTTCTGTTGTCCACTTCACTTTTCCCGCGGCCAATAAACGCTCAATACGTAGATATGAGCGTCTACATCACTGGAACCAGTGGTGCTGACAAATGGGTTTATTTGTCTGGAACCAGCGGTGCTGACAAATGGGTCTATGTGGCGGGTGAGTGCAGTCGTCGAGGGGACACATGGGTTTACCTCTCAGGAACTTCTGGTGCTGATGAATGGTGGTACGTAACGAATTCGCCCAGCAGTGCCGACTTGACGATCTGCTTGTCTGGCGATCTTCAGGAATGGTTTGAACAATCGCGTTGACATCACAGCAACCCCGCTGAGATGAAGTGCTCCTCGACTACCGACAGCTCTGCGTCGCCTGATCTCATGCTTCGTGGTCATGGCTACACCTGGATGGAAACGACTAATTGGTGATGAAGGGACTGGCTCCATTGGCCTTGGTGGCCTCGATCGGACTCTCTTCTGCTGCTCATGCAGGCCCGGCGCGCATGTTGATCATTCCGAGATCCGATACCAATCCGATTGCAGTTCTGGACTTCGACTCGCTTGAAGACTGCGAAGCGACCGCAGATCACGTCGCTCAAATCAGAACGCCCAATGCTTCGACACTTGGCCTTCCCGGCGCTTGGAAAGCCAACTTCAAATACGGCGGCTCGTATAGGCAGGAGCCACGAGTGGCGATGCTGTGTCTCCCTTCGGTGAATGAAATCCCAGCTGTTGCTGATGGATTGAAGGCCAAGGACTTCTACAGGGATCTGTACGGAGAGAAGAAGGACTGACATCACAGCAACCCCGCTGAGATGAAGTGCTCCTCGACCAGGGAAAGCTCTGCGTCGTCGAGGTCCTCGGCCATATCAGCGACAACACCGGCAACGATGGCTCTGGTGATGCGGAACCATTGTGTTGGTGTGCCGCCCAAAAGATCCATTCGCAGCGATGCAGGACCCGATCGCGTATCTCTTTTGTCACGACGCGAGCACCTGATGAGTTGAGAGCAACGGTGGTGGCTACGACGTGGCTGTCTTCTTGTTTTGGCTTGTCATGCAGATGTATCTCGCAGATTGCGTTTTTCCTGAGATTGAAGGCCAACTGGCTGCCTACAAGAGCTTCTGTGAGCTGTGGGATTCAGGCGAAATGGCAAAGCTGGATAACTTTGATGGCTTTGAAATGTTGTTCCGCGTGCACGCTCCTGGCGCAGGCCGAGTGACGATCCTCTTCAAAGCTGAAAGTGATGCTCAAATCTTTGAGCACTTCGCACCATGGCGTGCTCAGTTCGGCATTGAAATGGACTTCACTCCTGTTATCGGCTGTCAGGACGTGGTTGATTACCACAAGAAGCTCTTCGCCAAAATGTCCTGATCTTTTGAAAGGACAATGAACTTAGGGTCGGCGTCAGGCTGGCCCTTTTTCTATGTCGTACTTCCGAGTCAGGACAAGCTTTCTGCCCGTTCCGCTGCAGTAGCTGCAGACGTGCATGTAGCCGTCATATCTGCTCTTCTTGTAACCACTACCTCCGCAGTGCTTGCACCTGTGACTTGTGATCTTGGTGTTGAACAGAGGCAGCGCCATTTGTAGTGCTGTTACTTCTGATGTCATGTCTTATTTACAACGACAACTCACCACTAGCTCTGGTCAATCAGTCATTTCAATAGACATAGACTTAGTAATAACTATCAGTGTCAACAGTGCAGCTTATTGATGACGACTCCCCGAAGGTGCCTAACCCTGCGGATGACTCATTGAGCAGTCCTCAGTCACGGCGCTATTGGCGCGAACAGGGTCCTTTTGAGCCAAATCAACGTGGGTCATCCGAAGGCGCATTGATCCTCTAGACATTGGTTGTCAAAACATTGGACATTTAGAGACATCGGGAGACAGAGCAATGCAACTCATGAGTGTGAGTGCCGCTGCCAGGCACCTTGGGTATAAAAGTCGTTCACAGCTGTACAAGCTGATGAATGACGGCTGGCTGGATGCACATGTGCACATTCAGATGCCCAGTGGGCAGCGTTTGCTTGACGTTGATGGGTTGCAGAAGACTCTGCAGGGCTTATGCCAGTGGCGAGTAGACAGCGTTTTCCTTAGGCGTTAACGATCAAGCTGCAGGGGTTTAGGACTATTTCTGCTCTTCTTCTAAGCGTTGACGATGCAGTGGAAGAGCCCCCCAGATGAAAGCTTCTTTTTTACTGATTGTGCCTTGGTTGGCGCATTCAATCTCAGCAGCATTCTTGTCTGCCCAAGTAATACTTTCCAAGTCTTCAAGCTTGGTGTATTCGCAGTAGCAGTGTGCTGTAGCCAGATCTTCCATTAATTCTGCAGCCTCTCCCCACATGGTCATTTGGATGTCCATACAGGATTGGTGAAACTCTGAATACTTTGCGAGTGTCTCTGATTTATCAGTAGAAAGTTCTGGCTTTTCCTCTTTGTCATACCAACCCCCATCAAAGGCAATGGCTGGATCTGCCAAGACCAGTGAGATCAAGAGTAGTAGTAGTCGTTTCATGCCTTCATTTGTTGTTTCGGCATCTGCACCTGACGCTTGCTGCGTGATTCCTGGTGATTGCCGCTCGCCCTCTCATAGACCTTATGACCCGGCTTTCCTTCGGAGTTCATCGAGATCAACCTGTTGAGGCGGAAGCTTGTAGGAGCGTGCATAAGACCTTCTAACGATCCTCCTCAGCAGCAGGAAGGTCATTGCCATCAACAGCAGTAGAAGAGCTTCCACGACAACAGTGTGGCGCTAAATGTGGTAACCCTGATCAGGCAGATGGCGCTGTCAGCATCACTCATGCGATGAGGGGCCTGCCGTGACGAACGATCGAGGTCACTTCGTTAGTGGTCGCGTCAACCACCATGTAAGTGCACATCAGCGCCTTCGACTTTGTGCGGGCACACAGGTAAGCCCTGAATTCCGTTTGGAAGTAGAGCTCCTTGACCCAACGGTCGGGAGCTTCTTGCTTGACGACGTTGTACACAGTTTTTGCCTGGACCCTTGCTCTAGCAATGCCTTTGATGCGCTAGCCCAAACCACGGAATTTCCGCTGTTTAGGCACCAGCACTTATCCAACGAGTCGGTCATCTTCAGCCAGGATCGCTTTCCCTTTTGAAATCCTCAGCACCTCACCGGAGCTGCCTGGACTTTCGTAGATGACTCGATAGAGCCCGAAGAAGTTCAGCGATTTGGTGCGGGCATTGCTGAAGGCTTGGAACTCAGTCTTAAAGCACTGTTCCTGAACCCAAAAGTCGGTGCCGACGTTTCGCTCAACGCAAAACATGCTTTGTATCAACGTGGATACAGAGCTTGGTGAGTCTGCGTCCGTTTGCAAGCAATTTCAACGGGAGCTTTGGATTCCCGTTGTAGCTTTAAACAGCTGAGGCTTTGCCCTTCTCGATGACAGCAACCACGTCGTTAGTTGCCTGATGGACAACTCTGTAGTTGCAGCCTTTAACCTTCGACATCGTTCTTGCTCGGACAAAAGCTCTTAGCTCTGTCTTGAAGCACAGGTCCTGAATCCAACGATCGGGACCTTCTTCACGATGGATGCAATACACGGCAAAGTTGGTTTACTTAACTTCGTGCTAACACAGCCCGGACATGTCCGACAACATCAGGACACTATTGACCGTTTCGCTGAAAGCCCTGCGGTGGCCGTTATCAACGCCTCTACAGAAAAAGAAAAAGCCGCTCCTACAAGCGATACTTAAGGGGACGCTTCTAAGTAGCCAGACGGGAGTTCAGTCCACGAGTTCAGTGTCTTTGCGGACAAACCAGTCGTTCTCATCCGCGAATCTCTTTTCGATGCGGCGACGAGTCTCAACAACGTGTCGGCGTTGTGCCCACAATTCGCTAACGAACTTTGCGAGTCGTTCGCGTTGATCCCCAGGCTGGATTGGCGCCGATGGATCCTGCTCCGTTGTTTCTGGATATCCAGAGGTCATTTAGATCGGGATGGTTGAACTCAACCCTTAGCCAGATTTTTGGTTGGAGGCCATTTCCCAAAAAGAAACCCCGGAGGTGTCTCCGAGGTCGCTAATCCTTTCGGTTGATCCCCATCACCCGACCGGACTGGACAAAACTAGCCTCGTTGGACTCAGAAGTGCCAACAAATCCATATTCCGGACATAGTGCGGTGAAGTTCTGTACCGACTCTTAAGACACCAAATGTGGGGCTAGGCAGTGGCTAAGAGCTGGGCCATATTGTCAGTTCCCCCATCACCTGGCCCGATGTGCACGTCACAGCGGGTTTTTTTATGGCTTGAAGCACTAGTAGTAGTGCTTGCGAGGCATTTCGAGGCTCGAGGCTGCAGGCAGGGGGCCACTTGGTTTGTGGATAACGCGAGGCAAAAAGAAGCCCCCGCCGAAGGCAGGGGCTGGGATCTTCTGATTAAGCCTTGATCACTTGGCGTAAGAAACGCCGCGGTAGGTCAGAGCAGGCTTAGCGGAAGCGCCAGCCACTTTCTGCTGGTCGTACTTCTGGCCGCGATAGGTCAGGGTCATTTGAGGTTCCTCAGAAATCCAGGTCCCCGTTCCTTGGCCTGGTGATCTGCGCCTCGCAGAAGCGAGGTGAACGTTGTTGGTAGCGGTTGCTACAGCCCATTAATAGGGGAGGCGTCAACCCCTTTGTCGTTCGGGCGGATACACAGCGAGTTTTTGGTTGAAGCTCCGCTCCATGCATTCACCTCCCCTACCTATGTCGTGATGTCTTGCCCGTGGCGTTGGATCAGGTGAAGCCAACCGTTATCGACGTTTGAGTGCAAATGTCGTCGCCTACACCGCAATCCTTGTCCAATGTCGAGATATTGATTCCACGCGGCTGGGTCAGGCAGACCACTACGCGAGAACCACATATCAAGCCAGTTCAATGAGCCGAAGAGGAATCCACCCGCTGCTGATGGGTTTGGACAAACCGAAGCCCAAGCCACATTCCAAAAAACAGACAGATCTGAGTGGTTACGAGTCAGCCCAGAGAAAAAGGTTTCTGCGGGCTGAAATAGAAGAGGAAAAGCTGGCTGCGGCAGCCGGGCGCCGACATCTCCTCAAGCTGGAACGGCAAGTTGCATGATCGACGCCTGATGGCTTTTGGGCACGGGCTGGTAGGCGTCTCGTCGGTGGTCCGCGATACCACTGAACAGAGGTTCACGGAAGATTTTCTGGAAACTAAAACCTGTCCGAAAAGTCGCTGCAAAGTCCGGCGATAGCTCCCATATTTGGTGTCCAAGACCACCACTGCGTGACACCAGAGATTCGTCTTGGCAGCACCGGGAGAGCGACCTGGTAGCTGGCAGAAATAGCTCCCTTGGCACGAGCGATTGCCATGGGGAGTTTTCTGCGCTCTTCAAATCTCTGAAAAGAGTTAGTGCATTTGCAACAAGCGCCTGTATAGCGGCGAACTTGTTTAAGCGGATACCGCATCGCTCGGGGCGAACATGTTTCTCCTCGCGGTTCCGTAGTCCCGCATCTTTGATTCGGTAACGGCTGTTGGAAGTCAGCCCCACCGATAGAGGGGGCTGACGTCACGCAATTAGCCTGTTTCGGGAGCCCAGCCCATTACCTTGTGCCACGTCGTCTCGACTGTGGCGGTGGGTCAGGGGGTAGCCCCCTTGAGCAGCTCTCTGATTCAGCCACTGACCACTTGGAGCTCCCTCTGCAGGCATGGCTATAAAAAGGTTGCTCAGATGATCTGGACATGAAAGAAGCTCTCTTCGCACTGCTTGTAATCGCTTCAGCAACCCCTTCAGCGTGGGCTCAAAAGGAGATCCCTAAGGCTTCAGGTCATGACCAATGTCCTCTGGGTTACCTGAACACCCTCGACACGAATTGCGTCTCTCCCATTTATTACGAGGTAGCACCTACGAACGGCAAAGCTTGCAAGTCGGGCTGGATGAATATTGGCGCTGGCTATTGCAAGAAGAAAACACTAGGGATCTTTTGATTGGATCAACTTTGTTTTCTACGAAAGTAGCGGTTCAGATCTTAGAAGCTATATGCATTACAAGGTCAGCATTAACCCCGTGGATGGCGCCTGATTAGCTGGTTTCCCAAGTCACAATGACCGCCATGGCGGCGAAGAAAAGGAACGTCAACCAGTTCCCGCCAGCTGCGGTTACAAACATTGCCGCAATGAGCACCGCGCTGATAGCGACCTTTAAGCGGTCGTCCATACAAAGCTGATTTCTTTTCTCAGTCTGGCGTCAGTCGCTTCGGGAGACCAGCCCACTTCCTTCTGCCACGTCGGTTCCCACAGCTTGCACTTCTTCTTCAGGTGTTGGACCTGCCGCAATGGGGGGCACCACCTTGGACGGAGCTGCAGTGGATGACGCTACGCAACGTGATTGAGCTGGCTGAGGACAGTTAACACCTGCGTCGCGCTTTGGCTTTGAAGGCTCACCTGCAATGCAAGAAACCTTGCCTATTTCCCCATGTCAGTTAGGAATTGCTCCGGCACTGACGAATTGCAACGTTGGTGAGCCAAGGACTTGTAGGCGCTCTTCTCAACTCTGTTCAAGGATCTCCACTTCTCTTGGTCCAACCACTCTCTTAGAGCTGTATCGACACAGTTTTTGTAACCTTCATCTGGAACAAATCTCTCCCAAGCGCTAACAGGGTTTGCCGAGACCAGCAGAGGGGTGAGCAGCAGCATTAGCCGTTTCATTACACAAGGCTCGGTATGCCACCTAGTCTGGCTTAGAACTGGGGTATACCCAACAAGGACCGCAGCTTCCACGAGGCGCCAGAAAAGGCTGGTGGTGAACGGGTGCTGTACTCCGAGCAGCAGCGTTGCTTGTCAATTCCTTTTCTGCGTCTTTTAAAAGCAGTTGCGTTATTCATGCTGCTACCAACGTCGGCTTCTGCTGCCGACCTCAATGATCTGTATCGCGCCCTTCTACGCCATGGCTTCTCCATCGAGGAGCGACAGCCACCAGGTAAAGCCTATGGGCGATTTATTCCTTCTGAAAGACGACTTGAGATCTCCCCCTTAGTTCGTGAGCTGGGCATTGCAAGATCGGTATTTCTTCATGAGGCTGTCCATGCCGCTCAGAGTTGCCCCAATGGCGATCTCTCGTTAATCGGTGTTCAACGCAGAGTTGACCCAGTGGTCAACAGTCGGATCCAATATTTACTCCGTACGCATTACAAGCCCATCAACTTTGCTTTGGAGCAGGAAGCCTTTGTGATCCAAGGCCAACCAGATGCAGAAGAGATCATTATCACAGCTCTTAGCAATCGCTGTGTTCCCTAATCGACTGAGATAGAGAAAGGTAGGGCTACTGCGGTACAACGCTGTTGAGGCTTGGCAGGCGATGCAGAAGACGGGCTGGAGACGCTGCCCCCCGCCAGTGCGCTGATCAGATCAGGTCGTAGGCCCTCAATACCTGAACGCGAATGCCCCCAAGCTTTTGCCATGACTGCAGCGCATCATTTTTGGACTGAAAAGGAAGCCAATCGTCTTCTTTTATGCGGCGCAGGATATGAGCCGCGACTCTCTGTGCCACGACCGCGTCGCTTTTAAAGCGAACGCTGATGGGGCGCCCATTAATCTCCAGCTCCATCAATCAAAGAGAAGTGCAGCAAGTGAAAATCGAAAAGGTCTCACCAGTTCTATCTCCTTCGCTGATAACTTCTTCGCCTATTTTCATACAGCCAGGCTTGCGAGATAAAGCCCTCTCGGTCTTTGCTACATTTTTGATCTGCACGTCGCTTAAATAGGTGTCCTTGCAGATTGCTGGGTATTTGATGTCACCAGAAACTCCCAGAATTAATGCTGTAGCTGCAATTAAGGTCGACATGTAAATGCGTGAATTAGCCTGAAATTCTCTTGAATCCTAGACTTTTGAGGTAACTGCTTATACCTATCGCTCCAATTAGCTGACTACTGCTGTTGCTGCATCTGCTGCTGACGCTGGGTCGGTGACGCGGTGAGCTTGGCGTTGGCGGCACCAAAGGCAACATCGAGGCCAGCCTCATCAGTCCATTGGCCGTAGTGCTTCATGTGGGTGCGCAAATCGTGGCCCATTGATGCGGCGAGCTGTCTGAGAGGTATGCCGGCTAGGGCTCCTCGGTAGGCGTAGCCGTGCCGCAGGCTGTACGGGGAGAGCCCAGGGTTGGCCTTCACCAGCGCAGCCCAATAGGGATGGCGATCGAGGTATTGCCTGAAGGTGTGCCCGCAGGTTTTGAAGTCTTGGGCGTTCAGGATCCCAACCGGCAGCTTGACCAGCCCGCTGCTGAGTTGAGCCAGAGCCTGACCTGATGCACCTGCGAGTTCTGAAATCTCCAGTGGATAGGCAACGCGATCGGGTTTAGGAGCCTTTGCTGTAGCCCGGTTGCGTTTGACGTTGCCGATTTTGAGCTTGCCGTCCTCCACGCGCATTGCTTTGAGTTCGGCTGGTCGTAGACCGAACAGGCCCACCAAGGTGACGGCGAGGCGTAGCTCCGGCTTCTCGTAAAGGCTGTCGATCAGCCCGAATAGCTGTTCTGGTTTGACCGGGACTTTGTCTTCTTTCCTCGTCTCCGACAGGCCGATGAGGTCTTGGAGGTCGGCGCCCTCAATAGGAAGCCAGCTTTGTTCTGCGCCGCATTTGGTCACCGCGAAGCGCAGGAAGCGTGAAACATCAAGAAGCGCACGCTTGCGTCCGACGCCACCAAGCTTGAGGTCTGCCAGGTGCTGGCTGGTGTAGTTCCGCATGACACCGGGACCATCATTTGCTGCCTCGCGTCCTTTGGCGTTGATCAGCTCGATGGTGCGTTCGATGCGACGGCGTTCCTCGCGGTCATATGTTGCAGCTTTGACCTGTCCTGTGCCGACGCGGCTGGCTTCGTATCGCTTGACCACCTCGGGCCAGTTGGTGCCGCCGGAGTTCTCATCTTCTGCAGCACTGCTGATCAGCGAGTGGGCCGCATAGAGCCCTAGCCCCAGGTCAGCCATTTTTCGCTTCAGCTCACCGATGAGGACGAGCACCTCAGTGCTGCTGCTGGGAGCAAAACGAATCTTGGTGGTGATGGTGGGGCGCTTGCCTTCCCTGGCGTTGCCTGCCTCACGACGCTGGATTTTGAAAAAGCCAGAACGTTCCTCCAACACCCAGCCAGGTCCGTAGGTGCGCTTGATGGTGCCCCGCAGGTCCTTGAGCCAAGGAGCTGTTTTGACCATGAGCACCTGCTTGCCAGTCAGGTGCTCAGTATGCCGCGGGTTGGTGTGATTTCTAGGTGTGATTTCTGCCTTTACTTGCAATGGCTTGCTGGTGCAGGTCAAGCTTGCATTCCTTGAAACCCCTGTTTTGCAATGGCCTTTGCTTGTCTAGGACTTGGTTTTTGGCGAAGGGCTTAGACGCAGTGCATGCAGGGGGTCAGGAGTTCGAGTCTCCTTGGCTCCATTCAAGAGAAGCCCAGCCTTTGGTTGGTTTTTTTGTTGCCAATGCGCGGCGATGATCCCGCTCGATGCCCCGTGTTGGTACAAAAAGATGAAGTGGTGCAAGCTCTGGGCGCCCACCTGGCCAAAGGAGCTCGGCTGGGCATCTGAGGTTGGTTGAGGGCAGGATGGATGGATGGGCAAGAAATCCAAGAAGTCAAAGAAGGCGAAGCAGACCTGCTCTGTCCTGCTGTGGCATAAGACGTTTATCAAGCGGATCAGACAACGCTTTGGTCTGAGCAAATACCAAATGCTGTGGATCACCTTCGGCAAAGGTCTGCTGATCGGCTACGTCCTGGCATTCCTGGTTCATCGCTGAATGGACTCCACCCAGAAGCTCGTGGAGAAATTGGTTGAGAGGCGGATGCGGGTCACTGGAGAGTCGCAGGCGGTAGCCACTGCCAACGTGATGGCAGCTTTCGAGAAGCTGAGGAAAGACAAGGAGTAGCCAGACCCGCTGCAAGCTTTGGGCTCCAGAAGCGAGCTAGATCGGGCTGCACCGTGGCGGCATAAGAAAGCCGGGTGCTGTTTCCAATCGCAACCCGGCTGACGCATTCACCTTGCTGTAGCTGGACTTGCCCCGTCCCGTAGAACTTCAGTTATGGCTCAACTGTTCAGCCCGATACATGAGCTGACTCGCGCATTGACTCAGGGCACCGGCGGCACCGTGGGGTGGCTGATCAAAATCCGCGGCCGTCACGCTCTCGCATTTCAAGGCGGAGTTGCTGGTAACGAAGCAAGGCCCGCTCTTCATCCAGCTGAGGAAAGAGCAAACGGGCCTCGTCCAGGCTCGGCGGCTCCAAGAGCCAGTCATCAGAGCGATCCGGGGCCACTTGCTCAGGCTTGCGTTCCCACAGCTGTCGTCCTGGCGCGACCCAGCCAAACCAGCGACGAAAACGATCGAACAGCTCGAGTGGGTGCATCAAGTCACCCTAAGGAGATCACGAATCCAGGCGTTGGGATGTCTGCATGGCTTACGGCTTCGGGCGATCAGAAACAACAGACTCGTTCTGGGGCATCAGGCTCTGCGGTTGCCGCTGCCTGGGATCCTCCCCATTGCGCCAGGGGGTGAACATCAGGAAATTTCCGGCCACCAGCCCAGCCGTCACGATCACTGCGGCAATCTGCTCGAGCTGTTCGATCTCCATCCCTGCATTGTCCCGCGTACTCCCAGCAGGGGTGTCCCCTGCATCGTCGAGGGCTTGGGATTCAGCTCGCTCTGCAGTTCCAGGCAAAGGGCCGCTCCCAGCATCACCGTGACCACGCCCAGTCCCTGACTCAGCTTGAGTCGCCTTTTGGGCTTGCGAAAAATACAGCGGCTCATGCCAGGCCCTTGATTCTCAGCCTGATTTAACGCTTCTTTTCAGTTCAAATTGAAGCGTTGACCACGAGAACGCTGGAAAAACGCTGAGACAACTCGTCTCAATCCTCTTTTGGGTTCTCCAGGTCGCGGCGGATCAGTGCCAGCAGGTAGGAGGGCGATTTGTAGCGGGTGGGCAGGCAGCGGTTCAGCGTTTCCAGATGCCCCCAGCAGACAGTGCGCTCAATGTCTTGAACGGTTTTTCCCTGCTGGAGGAGACGCCGCAGCGCCTTGCAATACATCGGATATCCCGCCTCTAATTCACCGATGGTGAGTTTTGCCTGAGGCATAGGACCACTGAAGCCAGTTCCAACCTATGCCCCCGCGGGCCAGGCTCAGCTGCCGAGCCAGGCGACGCAGTCGATTTCCACCCGTGCTCCCTTGGGGAGGGCTGCCACCTGAACGCAGGCGCGCGCTGGGCTGACCCCCTCGCCGAACACCTCGGCATAGATGCCATTCACGGTTGCGAAATCGCCCAGGTCCGCCAGGAACACCGTGGTGCGCACCACCTGAGCCGGGGTGGCGCCAGCTTCTTTCAGCACTGCACAGAGGTTTTTCAGCACCTGATGTGTTTCCGCCGCCACATCACCGTTCCCCACCATCGCGCCGGTGGCTGGATCCAATGGAATCTGCCCGGAGCAATAGAGCCACTCGCCGGCCAGCACTGCCTGGTTGTAAGGCCCAACCGGTGCAGGGGCGTCTTGAGTGGTGATGGCCTTGGCGCTCATGGGTTGGTTCTCAACAGCAGTCATCACGATCATCGCCGTTGGTGATCCCCTGCTCCGCCATCGCTCATGCCGGCCGCCACTGGTCCTTGTGCTGGCGCAGCACGGCCAACTCCGCGGCTGAACCGGCCTGCATGAACAGGTTGGTGCGGCGTTCCATGGCGATGCTGCTGGGCAGGCTGAGTTCTCCTTGGGCACGGAGCCTCCGCACCTCCAGGTAGCGCTCAGCCAGAACGGCGTCGCTGGGGCGTTGCTCCACGGCCCATTGCAGGTTGGCCTCGGTGTACTCGTGGGCACAACAAACCCTTGTGGCCTCGGGCAGTTCCGCCAGTTTCTGCAGGGCCTGATGCATCTGTTCAGCGCTGCCTTCAAACAGTCGGCCACAGCCCCCGCTGAACAGGGTGTCCCCGCAGAACAACAGGGGCCCGATCTCGCCGCCCTCCGGGTTCGGGATGAAAAAGGCGATGTGGGCCCGGGTGTGGGCCGCTACATCCAGCACCTCCACCTCATGGGCAAGAACAGTGATCCGGTCCCCATCCCGCACCGGCATCGTTTGGAACGGAATCCGCTCCCGGTCCTCAGCGGAGGCAATCACCGCAGCCTGGGGCCAGCGTTTCAGCAATTCCGGTGTGCCGCCGATGTGGTCGGCGTGGTGATGGGTCTGCAGCACGGCGGCCAGGCGCAACTGCCGTTCATCCAGCCACTCGCGCACCGGCGGCGCCACGGCAGGGTCGATCACCGCGGCCTCCGCGCCCCTCACCCAGATCCAGATCACGTTGTCCTGGAGCACCGGCAGGGCATGAAGTGAGGAATGCATCGTTAAAGTCCTGCCTGGTTAACCGGTCAGCGCTGGACCCATGATCACCGTCGCGTTGGCCAAAGGAGCGCTGCTCAAAGATTCGGTGGCCCGCTTTGCGGCGGCTGGTCTTGATTTCTCCGCTGTTCTGGACAAGAACAACCGTCAGTTGATGGTGCCCACCCCTTGCGGGCGCGCCCGGGCCCTTCTGGTTCGCAACGGCGATGTGCCCACCTATGTGGCCTACGGCCAGGCTCAGCTGGGGGTGGTGGGTTACGACGTGCTCAAAGAGCATCAACTCCCCGTTGCTCAACTGGTGGACCTGGGCTTTGGCGGCTGCCGCATGGCCGTGGCGGTTCAGGAGAGAAGTGGTTACACCCGGGCCGCTGATCTGCCCGCCCACTGCCGCGTCGCCAGCAAATTCACCCACTGCGCCCGGGAATATTTCGATGCGCTCGACCTTCCCGTTGAGTTGGTTCACCTCAATGGCTCGGTGGAGCTGGGGCCCATCACGGGAATGTCGGAAGCGATTGTCGACCTGGTTGCCACCGGTCGCACCCTGCGTGAGAACGGCCTGATCGCCATTGAAGACCTGTTCCACTCCACAGCTCGACTGGTGGGGCACCCCCTGTCGGTTCGCCTCGATCACGGCCACTTGGCCTCCATCGTTGATGCGATCCGCGCAGCAACACCCGTCGGGAGCTCCAGCTGATGGGGGCCGTCGCCGACTGGCGCCGGGTCCGTCGTCTCGGTCGTTATCTCGTGCGGGATCGCCGGCGGCTGCTGGTGGCCCTGCTGCTGCTGCTGCCCTTGGCCTTTGCCGGAGCACTGCAACCCGTTCTGCTCGGTCAGGCCGTCAGCGTCCTGCGCGGAGAGCCCAGTCTTCCCTTCCTTTCGGGGATGAGCCTCTCTGCCTCGATCCGCGTGATCATCGGGCTCTACTTCGTTTCCGTGCTGCTGCGGCTCGGCCTGCAGGGGGTGCAGCAATTCAGCATCCTGGCCGTCGGACAACGGCTCACCGCCCGCATCCGCGACGACCTGTTTGAACATGCGTTGTCGCTGTCACTGCGGTTTCACGACCGCATGCCGGTGGGCAAGTTGCTCACACGGCTCACCAGCGATGTGGATGCCCTGGCTGAGGTGTTCGGCAGTGGTGCCGTGGGCGTGCTCAATGATCTGGTGAGCCTGCTGGTGCTGGCCTCAACGATGTTGTTCATCGAGTGGAGGCTGGGGCTGCTGCTGTTGTTCACGCAGGTGCCCGTCACCCTGGCCGTGCTTTGGCTGCAGCGCCGTTACCGCAAGGCCAATTACCGCGTGCGTGAAGAGCTTTCCCAGCTCAATGCCGATTTCCAGGAGAACCTCCAGGGCCTCGAGGTGGTTCAGATGTATGGCCGTGAAACGGTCAACAGCGCCCGCTTCCTGCGCACCGGCATGCACTACCGCAGCGCTGTGAACGGAACGATCTTTTTCGACAGCAGCATTTCAGCCTTCCTGGAATGGGTGGCTCTGGCCGCCATTGCCCTGGTTCTGGCCCTTGGCGGCTTGATGGTGACCAATGGCGCCATGGGTCTTGGCACCCTTACCACCTTCATCCTGGCCTCCCAACGCCTGTTTGATCCGCTGCGTCAGCTGGCGGAGCGTTTCACCCAGATCCAGGGTGGGCTCACGGCGGTCGAACGCATCGGCGAGTTGATGGAGGAGCCCCTCGAGATCGCTGAGGCCAAAGGGGTTCTCCCCCACGTCAGTGGCGGTGGCGGCGAGGTGATCTTCGAGAACGTGAGCTTTGCCTATCGGCCGGACGATCCCATCCTCCGCAACCTGTCCTTCCGCATCGCCCCCGGAGAACATGTCGCCCTGGTGGGCCCCACGGGGTCGGGCAAAAGCACGATCATCCGCCTGCTCTGCCGACTCTATGAACCCCAGCAGGGACGCATCCTTCTCGATGGACGGGACATCCGCACGATCCCGATGGCGGATCTCCGGCGTGAGCTGGGCGTCGTGCTTCAAGACACGTTCCTGTTCAGCGGCAATGTGGCCGACAACCTTCGGCTCAATGCGTCGGTGAGTGATCGAGAGCTGGCTCAGGTCTGTGCTGAGCTTGGTCTCAACGAGCTGTTGGCCAAGCTTCCCAACGGCCTGGAGACGGAGCTTCGCGAGCGGGGAGGCAACCTCTCTTCAGGCGAGCGTCAACTGCTGGCGGTGGCCCGGGTGGCGATCCGCAAGCCAACGGTGTTGGTGATGGATGAAGCCACCGCTTTCATGGACCCTTCAACGGAAGCGACGCTGCAGGCTGATCTCGATCGCCTGCTGCAAAAGCGCACCGCCATCGTCATTGCCCATCGCCTGGCCACGGTGGAAGCCTCGGACCGCATTCTTGTGCTGCGCCGCGGTGAACTGATCGAGCAGGGAACCCATCGCGAGCTCAGGGCCCGCGGCGGGCTCTACGCCCAGCTGGCTGATCTGCAGGAGCGGGGGTTGGCGCGACTGTGATCGCTCCTCTGCCCATGCCTGCTGATCCTCTGTTGGAGCAGTACGGCCAGGGGGCGCGTCTCTGCCCCTGCGCCAATGACCAGATCACCTTGGTGTTCAGCCAGGAGTACCCCTTCGATCTGGTGGAACTCGAGCAGTTGCTGGAAGCGGTGGGCTGGAGCCGCCGGCCGATTCGCCGGGTGCGCAAAGCCCTCAGCCACAGCCTGCTCAAAGTTGGCCTCTGGCGGCACGACCCACGGGTGCCCCGTCTGGTGGGATTTGCGCGCTGCACCGGGGATGGTGTTTTCGAAGCCACCGTCTGGGACGTGGCCGTCCATCCCCTGTACCAGGGCAATGGTCTGGGCAAGCAGATGATGGCTTACATCCTCGAGGCCCTGGATCAGATGGGAACCGAGCGGGTCAGCCTGTTCGCCGATCCGGGCGTCGTCAGCTTCTATCAGGGCCAGGGCTGGGATCTCGAGCCCCAGGGCCATCGCTGTGCCTTCTGGTACGCCAACTGATCGGACCCTTCAGCGCCGGTAGAGCCGCAACAGCTGCTCCGTTGATCGGCCCTGCCGCCACAGCCAGCGCAGCCGGGCATTGCGCCAGGCCTGCACCAGCACGCTTCGCTTCTGCCAGCGCTCTCCGCTGGTGAGCAGGGCACAGTTCAATGAACGCAGGGGAGCGACCTGGCTCAGGCGTTCCACCAGGTCCAGGTCTTCCATCAGCGCCAGGGGCCGGTAGCCGCCCACGCGCTCATACAGCTGGCGCTGAATCAACAGGCCCTGATCGCCGTAAGGGCGTTGCAGCCAACGGCTGCGCAGGTTCACCATCCGCTCCAGCAGCCACAGCATCGGCCGCCCATGCGCCTCCACCTTGAAGTCAAAGCACCAGGCGCTGAGTTGGCCCTCCGGGCTGCTCAGAATCTGCTCCACCTTGTGGTGCCAGGTGTCCGGCAGGCGGCTGTCGGCGTGCAGCACCAGCACCCAGGCATGGGAGCTGTGGCCAACGCCCCAGCGCAGCTGTGGACCCCGCCCGGCGGTGGGGCTGTCGAGCACGGTGGCGCCGGTCAGCTGAGCCACCGCCCGGGTGTGATCCCTGCTGCCGCCATCCGAGACGATCACCTCCAACTCCCCCGCCCATCGCTGCAGATCCGCCAGCAGCAGCGGCAGCCTGCTGGCTTCCTCCAGGGTTGGAATCACAACGCTCAGCCCTGCCATGGCCTCAGATCGCTCCAGTGATCCAGATCATTCCTTTGGGCCACGAGGGCCGATGAGAGCTGCCGCCTGCGCGCCGCTTCCAGCGTTGCCTCCAGCACGGTGGGGCCGCCCCAGGGAATGCCGATCAGCGGCCAGTGCTGCGGGCTGCGGATCAGGGATGCACCGATCCCCAGCAGCCAGTAGCCCCCATCTGAGGCTGGCCCCAGCACCAGGTCATGCTGCTCTAAGTGCTCAACGGCCTGCCTCAAATCATCGGGATTGAGTTCGGGCAGATCCGTGCCGATCACGAGGCAGGGTCTGTTGTGGCGATGGCCGTGCATCAATTGCCGTCGCAATCGGGTGCCGAGTTGCCCCCTCCCCTGCAGCCGCACTTGGCTCAGCCCCAGCTGTTGCCCCCAGCGATCGGCTGCCCGGGTGCCGAGTCCGCTCACCGCCAGCACCGGCTCGATCTCCATGGCGCCGGCGAGGTCCTGCACCACCGCAGCGGTGTGCTGCGTGAGCCGCCGTTGGATCCTTGTGGCGCGTTCGCTGCTGTTGGTCAGGCCCAGCTCATGGTTGAGATCGCGGCTCAAGCGGCGTTTGCATCGGCCCGGTGATGGCCAGCGGGCCATCACAACGATCTGCACCATCTCAGTTGTTGCGGGGCAGTTCCCGCGGGCGCACCTGCACGATCAGCTCTTTCCCATTGCGTTGAAGGGTGAGCTGCATCGGTTCCCCCACCTGGCCGCGGTCCACGGCGAGTTGTACTTCGGTGGGGGTTTGAACGGGGTTGTCTTCCACCTTGAGGATCAGATCGCACTGGCGGATGCCGGCCGCAGCGGCCGGAGTGCCTTTCACCACCTCCTTCACCAACACGCCATTCAGCTCGGGCACCGTGCAGGCGCTGTTGGTGGCGTTGATTTCCCGCGCCAGCTGCGGCGTGAGGTTCATCAGCTGCACGCCGATGAAGGGATGGGATGCCTGGCCGGTGCTGACGATCTGTTGCGCGATCCGCTTGGCCAGGTTGATCGGAACCGCAAAACTCAAGCCGCCACCTGGGGCCGTGCGGATCGCTGTGTTGATGCCGATCACCTGACCGGCGGCATTGATCAACGGGCCGCCGCTGTTGCCGGGGTTCACCGCTGCATCGGTCTGGATGTAGGGAACACGCTGGCCGTCACCGATCGCATTGAGGCGGCCGACGGCGCTGATGATGCCGGCCGTCACGGTGTTGTTCAGGCCGAAGGGATTGCCGATGGCAATGGCCCATTCCCCCGGCTTGAGCTGGTCGGAGTTGCCCAGGGCCGCCACCGGTAGGTTGTCGGCCACCACTTTCACCACCGCCACGTCGGTGAGGGGGTCGGTGCCGAGAACCTTGCCCTTGAAATTGCGTCCGTTCGGCAGGGTTACCGCCACCTGATCGGCACCACGCACCACGTGCTCATTGGTGAAGATCAGGCCGCTGGCCCGGGTGATGAAGCCGGAGCCCTGGCCCTGCTGCCGCTGGCTGGAGGGACCCATCCCAAAAATCCCTCCGAAGGGGTTGGAGATCTCCTTCACCACATCGATGCGCACCACCGCCGGACCGACGCGATCCACCGCCTTCACGATCACGTTGTCCCCCGGTTGCAGAGGCGCGCTGCGGGGCTGATCGTGCACCACCGGTGGCGCCGTCATCGCTGGCTTGGGGGTCAGACCCAGCTGGTCTCTCACCAGGCTGCAACCGGAGAGTGCGCTCCCGGCCAGGGCGATGGCGAGCCAATGCTGGGCGTTGGGCATCACGACGAGATGTGTGCTGATGCATTTAAGACGGCCTGAGCGGATCGGCATGCGTAGATTCAGCGCTCGGGCGATTGGCGGTTTTGGCGCAGACGGGCGAAGAGCTCTGGATCAAGGTGCGGGATGGGTTGCAGGCGAAGCTGAGCAAGCCCACCTTCGAGACCTTCATTCGCCCCACGGGTTGCAGCGGCTTTGCCAATGGAGAGCTGAAGCTTCTGGCCCCGAATCCCTTTGCCAGCGTTCGTCTGCGCGAGCAGCTGCTGCCCACGATCGCCGAGATGGCCAGCAGCATCAGCGGTCAGCCCGTCCAGGTGACGGTGCTGGCGGAAACCGCCTTGCCGCTGCCGGATGCCACCGATGAGGCCTCAGCCGCTGCAGATGCGGCGCCGCCTCCAGCGGCCCAGGAGTCGGCATCGGCTCCAGCGCGGAACGGCTCCCCACGCCGCTACCTCCCCGGGCTCAATCCCCGCTACGTGTTCGGCCGTTTTGTGGTCGGCCCCAACAGCCGGATGGCCCATGCGGCGGCTTTGGCTGTGGCCGAAGCACCGGGCCGGGAGTTCAACCCCCTGTTCATCTGCGGCGGTGTGGGCCTGGGCAAAACCCACCTGATGCAAGCCATTGGCCATTACCGGCTGGAAATCGACCCCGGGGCTCGGGTGGCCTATGTCTCCACCGAAACCTTCACCAATGACCTGATCCAGGCCATCCGCAAGGACGGCATGCAGGCCTTCCGCGATCGCTACCGCGCCGCCGATCTGATCCTGGTGGACGACATTCAATTCATCGAGGGCAAGGAGTACACCCAGGAGGAGTTCTTCCACACCTTCAATGCCCTGCACGAGGCAGGCCGTCAGGTGGTGATCGCCAGTGATCGTCCCCCCAGCCAGATTCCACGGTTGCAGCAGCGCCTGATCTCCCGGTTCCAGATGGGCCTGATCGCAGACATTCAGTCGCCTGACCTGGAGACACGCATGGCGATTCTTCAGAAGAAAGCGGAACAGGAGCGCATGTCGCTGCCCCGTGATCTGATCCAGTACATCGCCGGTCGCTTCACCTCGAACATCCGCGAGTTGGAAGGGGCCCTGACCCGGGCTGTGGCCTTCGCCTCCATCACAGGTCTGCCGATGACCGTGGAATCCGTGGCACCGATGCTCGACCCCACGGGGCAGGGGGTGAAGGTCACGCCGCAACAGGTGATCGACAAGGTGTCTGAAGTGTTTGATGTCACGGCCGAGGAGATGTGCAGCAGCACCCGTCGCCGCGCCGTGAGCCAGGCCCGTCAGGTGGGGATGTATCTCATGCGCCAGGGCACCGACCTCAGCCTGCCGAGGATCGGCGACAACTTCGGCGGAAAAGACCACACCACGGTGATGTACGCGATCGAGCAGGTGGAGAAAAAACTGGCCTCCGACCCCCAGCTCGCCGGTCAGGTGCAGAAGGTGAAGGATCTGCTGCAGATCGATTCCCGCAAGAAGCGCTGATCAGCGGCAGGTTTTCTTGTCACCTTTCCAGCCCGGCATGTCCTGTGCAGCGGCTGAGCACACCAGCTGGCGGGCTGCTGCGAGTGCCGGCTCCAGGCGCCTGGAGCTGAAGGGGGGCAGGGGCCGGCTGCGCAGCCAGGCACCCCAACGAAACTCGTGATACGGGATCAGGGGCTGAGGCTTGATCCACCCCTCCTGCTTCAGCTTCCACACGAGGCTCCTGTAGGGATCGTCGTCCAGTCCCAGCAGGCTCGTGGGCAGCTGCTCGGCCGGGCGCGGGCCGTTGCCTCGTCCGTCGTAGAGGTAGAGCCAGCCCTGGTTGTGAAGATAGGCCAGCACAGCGTTTCTGTCGGCTGTTGGCAGCTCCTCCACCACGTAACCCCAGGTGGTGGCACCTGGATCAATGCCGATCAGGCCTCGCAGCCGGTGGTGCCGGTCCAGCATCCACATGGCGCCATCGGCAGATCGGATCAAAGGGACCGGTTTGCCGCGCAGGTAGTCAAGACGCTGCTGACGGGTGTCCTGGGCGAAATCCTTCTCGCGCGACCAGATCTCCGCCAGTCCCACACACCACTGGGTCGGCTGCAGCTGTGCCGCTGACACCTCAATCAGATCGGATCCCCGATCGGGGGCTGGGATCGGTTGGTAAGTGGGCAGCCGCAGGGGCACGACTCAGCGTTGGCGCCCCCGCACTATGACCCAACTAAGAAGGGTCGGGGATCCTGATCAAAGCGATCCCTCACCGGCAAGGGCTTGGCCTGCTCAGGGCCATCCAGCTGGGCGGTGGCTTCAAGGGCTTGACGCAGCAGTCGAGCGGCCGGGAGCGGCATATCCCTTGGCACCGAAATGCGATCGCGCAGATAGCGCAGCCCGGCGGCACTCCCCGCTGGAGGCGGGCAGGGGGTGTTGCGAACCAACCGGGTGAGGGCACAGCGCAGGGGCTGGTCAAAGGCTGCAGCACCCATGGGGTTCACCTCGCGCAGCCGTTGCTGGTGACGCAGCACCCGGCTCAGGGCGATCACGGCCTGATCGGCTTGATGGTCCGCATCCCAGCAGGCTTCGTCCTCGCCGAGGCCATCACCTTGGTCGATCCGTTCGGCCAGGCGCTTCGCTTCCGCTCCATCGTCGGGCCAGCAGCCGCCCATCTGGGGCGGCAGGTCATGGGCATGGGTGTGGAAGTCGCTTTGGGTGCCGCGGTAGGTCTCCAGTTGCTCCAGGGCACGGAACCAGCGGTCAATGGCTGGATGCTCAGCCCTCAGCCGGTATCCCTTGTAGTAAGCCAGCGAGGCATTCATCCGTTCCACGTAGGGAACGAAGATCAGATCCACGGTCTGCGGCTCCGGGCCCCGCAGCCACGGTCCTTCCTCCCGGTTCAGCTCCCGTTCGAAGCGTCGGGCGATGTCTTGAAACTGCTCTCGGGCCAGAACCTGTTGCCTTGGACTCAGCCGTGGTGAACACAGCCAGATGCACCAGGCCTGAAACAGCAGCCGTTCAAGACGGCGCAGCTCCAGAGCTTCCGGCGCTGTCATCGCCATGCCCAGGGGGCCGAACTGCTGTTCGAGGGCCAGCAGGATGTCGTCGCTTTCGGTGATCAGCCGCCCGTTGAGCTCCAGGGCCGGCAACATCCCTGAGGGCACTTTCTCCAGAAACCACGGCTCCTTCTGGCCGTAGCAACGCATGGTGACTTTGCGGATCCGGTAGGGGATGCGCTTGAACTCCAGCCAGAGCCAGATTTTTTGGCAGTAGGGGCACCAGGCGTGGTGGTCGCGGTACAGCGTGACCATCACGTTGGATTCAGGCTGTCCGAACAGGCGCAACGTGGCCTGGGCACTGGTCGGCCCTTCAATCCGATTCGGTTCCGGCATCGCCAGGCTGGCCAGGCCCGACCAGCTCAGGGGTTCAGCTGATTCCGATGAAAGGGGCATGCAGGATCGGCTCAAGCGTTGCCCGTCCATAGGACTGCCAGTCGCCCAGTTCGTGCATCAGCGCCAGACAGTCCTGCTGGCGGCCCTGATCAGCCAACTGCTTCAGCCGCAGTTTCATGTCGTCGCTGGTGATCATCATCACGATCTCGCGGCGTTGCGATCGTTTGAGGCGCAGCTCAGGTTCAGGCGGCTGCCTGCGGCGCTTGGAAGAACGGTTCATGGTTTAAGGACGCGGTTGAAATACGACCGACTCGTCTTGGGCCTTTATGGCCCCCTTCCACGGACCATAACGCCATCTTTACGATGACGCCCGTCGTCTCGAGCACCCTTCTGTTATGGGCGCTGATCTGGATCTGGTTGTGCTCGGAGCAGGCTCGGGTGGTCTGGCCGCTGCGAAACGCGCGGCCCGTCATGGAGTCCGCGTCGCCATCGTGGAGGGCGATCGCGTCGGCGGCACCTGCGTGATCCGCGGCTGTGTTCCCAAAAAGCTTTTGGTTTACGGCGCCCAGGCCCGTCATCAATTGGCGGATGCCTCGGCCTACGGCCTTGAGATCGGTTCGGTGCGTTCGGATGTGCCTGATCTCCTGCGTCGGGTGCGCGCCGAGGTGGATCGGCTCAATGCCCTCCATCTCGGATTTCTGGAGAAGGCCGGCGTTCAGTTGATCTCCGGTTGGGGACGCTTCACGGCAGCAGATCGCATTGGCATTTCCGATCAACGCGGTGGGCCCGTGCGAGAGGAACTCTCGGCCCCGCGCTTTCTGGTGGCGGTTGGTGGCAGGCCGGCCCGGCCGGAGATTCCTGGGGTTGAACACACCTGGGTCAGCGACGACATGTTCCTGCTGAGGGATGTCCCCTCAGCCGTGGTGGTGGTGGGCGCAGGATTCATTGCCTGCGAGTTCGCCTGCATCCTGCGGGGCCTTGGTGTGGCGGTCACCCAGGTTGTGCGTGGTCCGCGCTTGTTGCGCGGTTTTGATGCTGAGTTGGCCGATGCCGTGCTGGGTGGCATGTGTGAGCAGGGCATCGAGGTGCTGTTGGAGCAAACGGTGGTGGCCGTGGAGGGAGAGCCCGGGGCGCTGACGGCGCGGCTGGGCAATGGTGAGTCTTTGGCTTGCGGCGGTGTGTTGATGGCCACCGGGCGTCGCCCCTGGCTTGCGGATCTTGGGCTGGATGCTGCCGGCGTAGCGACCGAGAACGGCCGCATCAAGGTCGATGCCAACTCCTGCACCTCGGTTCCCCACATCCATGCCGTCGGTGATGTCACCGATCGGGTCAACCTCACTCCTGTGGCCATTGATGAAGGTCGTGCCTTCGCCGACAGCGTCTTCGGGTCGCGTCAGCGGCAGGTGAACCACGATCTGGTGGCCAGTGCCGTGTTCAGCGATCCAGAGCTGGCGACCGTGGGCCTATCGGAAGAACAGGCCATCGAACGCTACGGCGTGGATGGTGTTGTTGTGCATCGCGCCCGCTTCCGGTCCATGGCGCGGGCCCTGCCCTCCTCCGGCCCCCGTTGTCTGCTCAAGTTGGTGGTGGAGAAGGCCACCGATCGGGTGTTGGGCTGCCACATGGTGGGCGAGCATGCCGCGGAGATCATTCAGATGGCGGCGATTGCCGTGGGGATGGGCGCCACCAAGGCCGATTTCGATCGCACCATGGCACTGCACCCCTCTGTTTCAGAGGAGTTTGTGACGATGTAGTGATCCGGCAATCCTTTCGACAGTATGAAAGGTGCAAGACAATGCATATATGGCGAACTAGACCACGATTAGATCGATATATATGACGTGGAATCATTCATGCAGACTCGAGGTCATAAGGCTGATTTTGCTCATTTTTTGATTGAATCAGGGGAGCAGTTGCTCAGCCTTTTTTGGCCTGCAGCTGACGCTCGCCGGGCAGCATCTTTAGAGATTATTGCTCGCACGGCCTATACAGCTGAGGAAAGTGCTTGTCATTACCTTGAGACGATTGGCCTCGATCAGAGCGGTGCTATTCGTAAAACTCTGGAGTTGGCACGTCGGCAGGATAGTAATGAGCAGACGCATGAAGACATTTTTTCTCGTGATCTTGGTGGATTGTCTTTATGGGTAGATCGCTTTGTGGCAAGGCATGTAGCTGTCCTTGTTTATTGGGTATTTGCTTTTACTACCTTGTTGGATCACGAGTTGGCCTCTTTGCTTGGAGAAGCTGTTGAGGCCGAAGCTGTCAAAACTTACCGGCGCATGCTTCTGGAGCAGCCAGAAGAATGGTTGCAGCAGCCCGTAACTCCCATTGCAACAGCCTATTGGAGAAAAGAGGGAAATATGTGGGCTGCCCGTGATGAGTGTGAGCCAAAAACTCTTCGAGATGTAATCGAATTAATTGCCAGAGACGAGTTGGACCACGTGGCTGCTAATAGCCAAAAGGCAATAGCTTTTTAGTCATTGATTTAAGTGGTTGGACTTTTCTGGTTGTCCCGCCAATAAAAAACTACCTGGGTGAAAATCACAATCATTACGATTGGAATTACAGCGCAGAGCATCACAAGGCGAAATTCATCGGCCCAGGTGGCCATAGCCGTTCGGGGCAAAACATTGTCGACCAGATACAGAACATAGAGGCCGAGAAGTAGCCCTCCTTCCAAGCGGGATATTCGACCTTTCGTCCAAAAAATTGGCATACAGGCCAGGCTGGTGAGCAGCATTACCGGCAAGTCGTCCTGAATCAGTTCCGGGCTGACTTCAAGCCCGTTGCCAGCTGCCGCTATGGCTCCGCCGCCCAGCACCAGCATCAGGTTCAACAGGCAGCTGCCCACCACGTTGCCGATCGCCAGATCGGTGCGCCCGCGCAGGGCGGCCACCAGGGACGTGATCAATTCGGGCATCGACGTTCCAGCGGAAACGATCGTGAGACCGATCACTGCCTCACTAACCCCCAGAAGGGTTGCGGCGCTGACCGCGCCATTCACCAGAACCCTGGATCCGATCGAGAGAACGCTGATGCCGGCGATCAATCGCACCGAAGCTGGGATCAATCCACCTTTGTTTGCTTCGTCACTGATTTCGGGTTCAGCGCTGCCGCTGTCGTCCGGTTGTTCACGGGCGGTGCGGATCTCCCAGATGGTGTTGATCACCAGCCCCAACAGCAAGGCCAGGCCCGCTTGCCAGGTGACCCGTCCTGCGGAGGCCATGCCCCAGACCGCCGCTGAGATAGCAATCATCAGAGGCACATCCCGCCTCACCAGGCGGCTTTCAACCCGCAAGGGCAGCACGAGGGCGCTGCTGCCCAGCACCACCATCACGTTGAAGATGTTGCTGCCCACCACATTGCTCACGGCGAGGGCGTCAGCTCCCTGCAGCACCGAGCTCAGGCTCACGAACAGTTCCGGGGCGCTGGTGCCCAGAGACACCACCGTGAGGCCGATCACGAGCTGGGGAATCCCGAAGATCACCGCCATGGCGACGGACCCCTGAACGAACAGTTCCCCGCCACCGAACAGCAGTCCGATGCCCAGGAGCACTTGGATCGAGGCCTGCAGAAATTCAGGCATGGGGCGAGCTCAGCTGTACGGGGATTCTGCTTTGAAGCGAATCAACCTAAGGTCACTTACCTGGGTAATAGATAAGAAACCTTGTTGAACCGGATCAGCACCAGCAACCTCCGGGGTGACGCCTTTGGTGGCGTGACCGCCGCGGTGATTGCTCTGCCGATGGCCCTGGCCTTCGGGGTCGCCGCAACGGGTGACCCTGCCCCTGGGCTTTGGGGCGCCGTGATCATCGGCTTGGTGGCGTCTCTCTTCGGCGGAACGCCCACCTTGATCTCTGAACCCACCGGTCCCATGACCGTGGTGTTCACGTCGGTGATCCTGAGCTTCACCGCCACAGCTCCGGACAAGGAAACGGCCATGGCCATGGCATTCACCGTGGTCATCCTTGCGGGTCTGTTTCAGATCCTTTTTGGCGTCTTCCGTCTGGGTCGATACGTCACCCAGATGCCATACACCGTGATCTCTGGCTTCATGTCGGGGATTGGAGCCATCCTGGTGATTCTCCAGCTGCCCGCTTTCCTGGGGCAGACCGCATCGGGCGGGGTGATGGGAACCCTGTCCAACCTGCCGGGTTTGATTGCCGGAATTCAGCCGATGGAGCTGGCGCTGGCGTTGATCACCGTTGCGATCCTCTGGTTCACCCCAGCCAGCGTGAAGCGTTTCTGCCCGCCGCAGCTTCTGGCGCTGGTGCTGGGAACGGTGCTGTCGATGACCCTGTTCCAGGACGCCGGTCTCAAGACCATTCCTCCGTTCAATGCTGAGCTCCCCAGCCTGCATGTGCCCACCTTTTCGGGCGGCCAGCTGCGTTTGATGTTCGTGGATGCCGCAGTGCTGGGCATGCTCGGCTGCATCGATGCGCTGCTCACCTCCGTTGTGGCTGACAGCCTCACCCGCACGGAGCACAATTCCAACAAGGAATTGGTGGGTCAGGGACTGGCCAACATCGCGTCGGGCGTCTTTGGCGGACTGCCTGGGGCGGGAGCCACGATGGGCACCGTCGTGAACATTCAGGCCGGCGGACGCTCAGCCCTGTCGGGCATTGTCCGCGCGCTGATTCTGATGGTGGTCGTTCTGGCTGCCGCGCCCCTTGCGTCCACGATTCCCCTCGCTGTGCTGGCGGGCATCGCCCTGAAGGTGGGCATCGACATCATTGATTGGGATTTCCTCCAACGGGCCCACCACCTCTCGGTGAAAGCTGCGGTGATCACCTACGGCGTGATTGCGCTCACGGTGCTGGTGGATCTCATCACTGCAGTGGGCATCGGAGTTTTCGTGGCCAACGTGCTCACCATTGATCGGATGAGCGCGTTGCAGTCCAGGAAAGTGAAAACGATCAGCACCGCCGATGACGATGTGGAGTTGACTGATGAAGAGCAGGTGTTGCTGGATCAGGCCTCCGGCAAGGTTCTGTTGTTCCAGCTCGCGGGGCCCATGATCTTCGGCGTGGCCAAGGCCATCTCGCGTGAGCACAACGCCATCGGCAATTGTCAGGCGGTGGTCTTCGACCTCTCCGAAGTGTCCCACCTGGGGGTCACCGCTGCGATCGCCCTCGAGAATGCCGTCAAGGAAGCGATTGAAGAGAGTCGTCAGGTGTTCCTGGTCGGTGCAACGGGCAGCACGGAGAAGCGCCTGCAGAAGCTGAAGCTGTTGGATCGGCTCCCCCAAAGCCACATCACTGGCGATCGCCTCGATGCCTTGCGTCTTGCCGTGAACGGTTTGCAGCTGAATGTCTGATCAGATCTCGATCATCGCCCCAGATGATTGGCATGTGCATCTCCGCGACGGGGAGATGCTGCACCAGGTTGTGGCCCATACCGCCCGCCGTTTTCAGCGGGCCATCGTGATGCCCAACCTGCGTCCCCCAGTTACCACAGTGGCTGCTGCACGGGAATACCGCGACCGTATTCAGGCGGCGTGCCCCGCTGATCTGGAGTTCACGCCGCTGATGACGGCGTACCTCACAGATTCGATCGCTCCTGCCGAGTTGGAGACAGGATTTCGAGAGGGCGTTTTTGCTGCCGCCAAGCTTTATCCCGCCAACGCCACCACCAATTCCGCCGCAGGGGTGACGGATCTGCTGCAGATCGATCCCGTGCTGGAAACGATGGCCCGGATCGGCATGCCCTTGCTGATCCATGGTGAAGTCACGGACAGCGAGATCGATATCTTCGACCGAGAGGCGGTGTTCATCGAACGCCATCTGGCACCACTGCGGGACCGCCATCCCGAGCTGAAGGTTGTGTTCGAGCACATCACCACCGAACAAGCGGTGCAATACGTCAGCTCAGCGGATCGTCATCTCGCCGCCACCATCACCCCCCACCATCTGCACATCAACCGCAACGCGATGTTTGCCGGCGGGTTGCGCAGTGATTTTTATTGCCTCCCCGTGGCCAAGCGGGAATGCCACCGTCAGGCCCTGCGCCGGGCGGCCACCAGCGGTGACCCACGCTTCTTTCTCGGCACCGACACGGCACCGCATGAACGGGCATCCAAGGAAAGTGCCTGCGGATGCGCCGGCATCTTCAATGCGCCCTTCGCCCTGGAGAGCTATGCCCAGGTTTTTGATGAGGAGGGTGCTCTGGAGCATCTCGAAGCCTTCACCAGCCTGAATGGGCCGGCCTTCTACAACCGTCCAGCCAACACGCGTCGCATCACGTTGCAACGCCGTGACCATATCGTGCCGGAACTTGTGAATGGACTGGTTCCTTTCCATGCTGGAGAGATCCTGTCCTGGGCCGTTGCCGATGCACCTGATCAAGTTCAGCTCTGAAGACTGCGGCACCTGTCACCGCATGAGTCACTACGACGGCAAAGTGGCCGAGGAACTCGGCTGCAGCTTCATCTCCGTGATGCTGCAGGACACGGAGATGTATCGGAAATACCGGAAGATCCTGCTCAAGCAGTACCCCAACAAGGAGGGGATGGGCTGGCCCACCTACCTCCTTGTGAACGATCCCGATGGAGATTTTTCGATCGAGGGAGAACTAAAGGGCGGCATGCCCAAGGGAGATTTCCGCACCAAGCTGGCTGAGTTGCTGCCGTCCTGAGCTCAGGTGGTGGGGGCAGGGGGACTTGAACCCCCACAGGCCTTTCGGCCCAAGCGATTTTAAGTCGCGTGCGTCTACCGATTCCGCCATGCCCCCGCCCGGACATCTTAGATTTCCCCTAGATGTCCTCAGGCCTTGGACCTTTCGTCCCTGCTTTCTCAAGTCCCACAGGACACGTTGTTGGTTCTGTTGGCCTACACCGTTCTGGGCGGCCTGTATCTCGTTGTGGTTCCCCTCGCCCTGTACGCGTGGATGAACCAGCGTTGGCATCGCATGGGCAAGCTGGAGCGTCTGGGGATCTATGGCCTGGTCTTCCTCTTTTTCCCGGGGATGATCCTGTTTGCCCCCTTCCTCAATTTCCGGCTGAGCGGGCAAGGAGACGTCTGAATTGACGCGTGGCAAGGTTCTTCTGATCGGACTTGCAGTCCTCCTGCTGGGCGGGCTTGGGCAAGTCGGCTTTCAGGCTGCAGGCTTTGAGGGGTTTTCGGCAGGGATTGCTGCGGAGGCCCTGCTGGTTGTGATTGTGGTGGTGTGGACAAGCTCTTACCTGTTCCGTGTGGTCACCGGCCAGATGACCTACATGGATCAGCGGCGTCGCTACCGCGAGGTCTACGACAAACAGGAAGCTGAGGCGCTTCAAGCCCGTTTTGATGCTCTTCCCGAGGAGGAGCAACAGGCGCTGTTGCGCAAGATTGGAGCGGATGCCTCGGTTCCCGCGGACGGCGATGCCCCCGTCGACTCATAGGCTTCCGAAGTTTGTTCCTGGTCGGTTGACCGAGATGCCCAATCAGCAGTCCTCTTCCATCGCCCAGCGCTTTGAGCAGCTGAAGCAGGACGGTCGCCTCGCCTTGATGCCATTCCTGATGGCCGGCGATCCGGATCTCTCTGTCACAGCTGATGTGCTGCTCAGCCTGCAACGTGCAGGGGCTGACATGGTCGAACTGGGAATGCCTTACAGCGACCCCCTCGCTGATGGGCCGGTCATTCAGGCTGCTGCGTCCCGGGCCCTTGCCGCCGGAACCACGCCAAAGGGTGTTCTGGACATGTTGCGCTCGTTGAAAGGCCAGCTGCAGATTCCCGTGATCCTGTTCACGTATTCCAATCCACTGCTCAATGTGGGGATGGAGGCGTTTTGCCAGTCTGCAGCGGAGGCTGGTGCGGCGGGTTTGGTGGTCCCTGATCTACCCCTTGAGGAAGCGGAGCGGCTGTCGACAATCGCAGAGCGTCATGGCTTGGATTTGGTGCTCTTGGTTGCACCCACCACTCCCCAGGATCGGATGGGTCGGATTGCTACATGCAGCCGAGGTTTCACCTACCTGGTGAGTGTCACCGGTGTCACCGGTGAGCGAGCTCAGATGGAAAGCAGGGTTGAAGGTTTGGTGCAGCAACTCAAACAAACCTCACCGGTTCCTGTTGCGGTTGGTTTTGGGATCTCCGGTGCCGAGCAGGTGCGTCAGGTTCGGGGTTGGGGTGCCGATGGAGCGATTGTGGGCAGTGCACTTGTGAAACGGATGGCGGCAGCGTCGCCCGGTGACATAGCTCAGGAAGCTGGTCGTTTTTGCGCTGAGTTGCGTGCCGCTGCCGATCAGCCCTAGGAGCTGCCATCCCGCTCAAGCAATGAAAAACCCCGGCATTGGCCGGGGTTTTTCATTGCTTTTTAATGTTGAATCACTCGTAGTCTTCGTCGGTGGCACCCACCGGTGTAAGACGAATCTGTTTGCGACCAAGTTTGATTTCAAATTCATCTCCAGGTTTCAGGTCGAGCAGCGCTGTATAGGCCTTGCCGATGAGAAGATTGCCGTTGCCTTGCACAGTGGCCACATAGCTGAGTTTGCGGCCGCCTTTGCCCACGCCGCCAACTCCACCCACGCCAAGACTGACGCCTTTGGCCTCCAGCAGTGCTTCATAAAAAGCGGTGAAATTCAGACGTTCACCACCATCTTTTTTCATGGAGACATAGCCACAGGCACGAACAAGGTCAGACTTGCTGATGTCACCCAGGTCTTTGACTTTATTGAGAAGTTCGCTCCCAGTGAGCATCGCTTTCGAGAGATATCAACCTTTACAACATAGCCATGGTTCAAGCGGCTATGCCATCATTTTCTACTGAAAAGTTCGCTGTTATTTCATCCTTCGCTATGGCACGTTTCGTTTTGTGGGGCACTTACTGCGCGGATGCTCTTCAGAAGCGTGCTCCCTATCGGGATGAGCACCTTGCTCGTCTCCAAAGTCTGAAAGAGCAGGGAACGCTGGTCACGCTCGGACCCACCGAGGGAAGCACCCATGTTTTCGGGATCTTCGAGGCCGACAGCATCGACGACGTCCGCAGGCTGGTTGAGGACGACATCTATTGGAAGCAGGGGATCTGGACGGCGCTCGAGGTTTATCCCTGGGTCCAGGCGTTCTGAGCCTGCGTGAGCACCCATTCAGCCACGAGCTGATCTCCATCGCTCCCGAGAACATCGGCGTAACCACTCATCTGGCCTCGCCCTTCCCGGGCGATGGCTGCGATGGCGTCCACCGTTGCGATCTGCTCACGCTCGAGGGTCTTCAGCTTCAGGTTTTTGCCCCGGCGAATGATGTTGCCACCGTTGATGTGGCATCCCGCGCAGTGCTGTTCGAACAACAGGGCGCCGTGGCTGGCGTCAGACCCGGCAGCCAGCGAAGCGCCGGCTGAACCAAGGCTCAGCAGCAGAACAAGAAACGCACCAATGCAGCAGCGCAGGAGGTGGCTCAGCACAGGGATGATGTGGCTTGGATCAGTCTGCTTGAGCAGGCGATGCCTCCTTCTGGAACCGCTGGATCAGTTCATCGGGAGAGCGGTAATCCTTCGGAAGCGAGGTGTGCAATCGGTTGAGGTAGTCCCAGCAGACCGTCCGGCGAATGGCGTTGAGGTCGCGTCCATCGGCCACAAGGCGACGCAGGGCCTGGCAGTAGGTCGAGAATCCAGCCTCCAGATCTCCGATGGTGAGTGCCTTGGTTGCAGACGACATGAAACAGAAGGTCAGGATCTTCTGACTTTTGCGTTTATCCCCTGATTGGTCTGTTGTCAGGATCACTGTTGAAGCTGTGCGGTGGTCTCCGTGGCGGAACAGGATCTGATCCGTTTCCTCAGCAAGATCTCCCAACTTCAGGCCCTTGCGGAGCGTGTGCGGAACGACTCCAGCAGCCGCGAACAGCTGGCGGCTTGTGCGAACCACAACCAGGTTGTTCAGTTGGCCCGATCCTGGGGGTTCGACATCGGTCGGCGCTGGGGTGAGCGTGACCATCGGCCGGGGGGAGAGGCCAACCTGTTGGCGACCCCGTGCCCTCCACCGGGTGAGGAATCAACCCAGGTGGTGGCGTCTGCCGAAACATGGAGACTGCTGTTGATCGCCTCCAACGGCTTCAGCCCCCCCCGTGACGAATGGATGGATCAGTCCGATCACGAGTGGGTGCTTGTGTTGCGCGGGAGTGCCTGTGTTGCGCTGCAAAACCCCGATCGGATTGTGGATCTCAGTCCAGGGGATCATCTGCTGCTTTCGCCCCATCAACGCCACCGGGTGGAGCGCACTGATCCCGATCCAGGAACCCTGTGGCTCGCCTTGCACTGGGATGCTGCTTAAGCCCGGCGAGGCACGCCACCTCCACGATGGGTCGTGCAGCCCCCAAAAGGCAATGAGCACGACAGCTGATTGCCGTCGGTGGCATCGCTGACGAGAGTGAGTGCATCGAGATCGGAGGAGCCCATGACGGCCGACACTCCACCTGAGCAAACCCCAGAAGCAGACTGACTTTCTGGCCCCTGCTCCAACAGTTTCCACCCATTCGTAAGCGATTCGTCTGGCGCGACAACGAAGAGCGTCAAGCCAGTCGACTCCCCTCTGCATCGTTCGTAGGTGCCCCGCAGGAGAGCCGCTTCACACCTGGACCCGATGGCCCCAGGGTGCCTTGAGCCAGACGCTTCGACCTTCCTGTCTCAGTTCCATTGCTGGAGGAGATTTTCCAAGGCATCAGACACTGAAGTTGAGGTCGATTGCCATGCGCAAACGAGCGAGTTAGGCCGTCTTTCCATCGGGAAGGGCGGCCTTCCTTTTGTTCGTGAAGCCTCAGTCCTGGAAATCAAGCTTGTTGGCTGATCCTCCGCGGCCCAGTCGTTTGCGGGAGGGCGTGGCATTCGCACGCTTCACCAACCAGTAAGCCGCTGAAAGTGAGACGACTGCGATCCCGAGGCCCACCAGCAGCTGGGGTTTGTTTTCAGCACCGGAGGGCAGCACGATCACCTTTCGAGCCACAGCCGTCAGCGCGGTGACCAGAACCAGTTCGATCTGCACCACGTGGCGCCTCAGGTAACTGGTGATGTTCTGCAGCACCTCCAACGCGATCAACACGGTGAGCAGATCGCCAAGGATCTTGATCAGGTCATCGCCCAACCATGTCGCCGCTGACCCAGTCAGCAACTTGGAGCCCAAGGAAACAATCAGCTGGATGATGGCGGCGCTGATCACCACGGCCGTGATCAGGGTGAGCAGTCGGGCGACCTCGCGCTCACCTGCATCTACGAAACCGAGAAAACTTCTCTTGGAACGCGTGGGTTCACTCACGGGCTTCAGTCGTCGAAGGGGTTGTAATAGGGGCGAGCCTTGGTGTCGCTGGCTGGGTTGACCACCTTGGTGTCGCAGGTGACGGAGCCGTCCTCTGCCTTGATGCAATCGGCTTCAATCTTGCTGTCTTTGCCCGTGGCGCTACCCGGTCCCCGCAGCCACCCCTCGGTTTACCGCATGGGCCGAGGCGGCGCCGAACACCGACATCATCAACAGAACGGAGGCGCTGAGGAGGTGATTTCGCGTCATCGGAGCGATGTCTGAGCTACCACTTTGCCCGTGTCGGCCGTTAATCGGTGCAGTCGTCTCGAATTTCCTGCAAAAGCAGATCAAGTTGCCCGAATGGATCGTCGTCGGCCGTTGCCACACCGGCAGGTTCGCTGGAAGGCTGGCCATGCCATTCGGCTTCAACGCTGCAGAGCCGATCAGCCAGTCCAGCCAGTCCACGCACGTTGTGTTCGCGCTCCAGCACCTCAAGCAGGGCAGGCATTCGGGTCGACACAGCGCGCAGGTTTCGACGCAGGTCGGCCTGGGTGCGCCCTTGCTGCTTCAACCAGTCCTTCAGCAGCAGAGTGAGGTCCGCTTCAAATTCAGGGGTCCAGCCAGACATTGATCAGCGATTCAGTTCAGCGATTCAGTGCGCCAGGGGAAACCAGCGATCCAGTTTGCGGCGAGCTCGCATCCGGATGGCGGGAGTGACGTGATTGCTCCACAGACCCACCATGGCCGTAAGCGCCACCAGATCATCACTGAAACCGGCCACCGGCAGCAGGTCTGGAATCAGGTCGGCCGGCATCAGCAGATAACTCAGAGCGGCGAGCATCGTCAGCCGCGCGGCTGAGGGGGTTCCGGGGTCAAGCATCAACTCCAGGGCTTCCAGGGCTGGGGCGGCAAGACCTCTGCCGGCCCGCTGCAACAGGCGCCGCAGCAGGTTTTCGTCGATCACCTCCCGTTCAAGCACGTCGGCTTCAACGGTGGTTCGCGCAGCCTGGTCAGTCATGCGGAGGGAACCGGTTGGATCCACTCTCCCCAGTTCCTCCGCAAGACGCCAGCGGGGCGTGCCGATCTTCAGGGTGTGGATTCCACGAGTCCGCTCTGAATGCCCGTCTTGCGCAGTTTGCGCAGGGCCCGCTGCACTACCTGACGGCAATACTCCCGTGAACAGTTCATGTGGCGAGCCACCTCGGCAAGGGTGCGCCACTCGTTGGTGCCATCCAGCCCAAAGCGCAGGGTCACAACGGTGTGTTCTTTCGGGGTGAGATTGGCTTTGGCCAGCAAAGACCACACGGACGCGGTGCGTTCAGCGATCTCGGCCCTTTCCAGCGGCGGGAGCTCCTCGCTTGGCAGCACATCCACCAGCTCGGAAGGATCCGATTTCGATTTCACAACCCCCTGCAGGCTCACGGTGACGCTGCGCAGTTCACAGGCCAGCAGATCTTCCACCTCAGCGATGGGGATCTCCATGAACTCCGCGAGTTGCTCTCCGCTGGGGCTGAGGCCATTGCGCTGCATCAAGCGTGCCTTGGCAGCCCGCAATTTGGTGAGCTTTCGTTCACATTCACGGGAATGCGAATCGTGCGGCTTTGGGTGGAGAGCGCTCGATTCAGCCCCTGCCGAATCCACCAGTAGGCATAGGTGGAGAAACGATGGCCGCGGGTGGGGTCGTATTTCTCGACGGCTCGGGTGAGGCCAAGGGTGCCCTCTTGAATCAGATCGAGAAGATCCAGACCCTTGCCTTGATAACGCTTGGCCAGATTGACGACAAGACGAAGGTTGGAGGTAATCATCTGATTCTTGGCCCGTTCGCCACGACGAATCACGCCTTTTTCTTCATCGCTGTACTCACAGGCTGGGCCAATCCCGCCAGCCAGATGACAGCGTTCTGTGATGGCGACCATCGCCTGAACCTTCCTCCCCATCATGAGTTCCTGCTCTGGAGTGAGCAGTTGATGGCGACCAATTTCGCCGAGAAAAGCACTCAGAGAACTCGTCATCATGACGATACGGCTGAATTGAACCTAGAACCAAAGTGTTTTTTTCTTGTGGTCATAATAAAGACTCCCGAATTAATACTTTGTGCGCTATTTCACTCTTTCTTCCTGTTACTGAAGTGAATCTTTCATTGTTAATTCAATTGGGTGGCTAAGGTCGCCGCACCTTCCGCCGCCACGCCCATGCACCTGGCCGTCGCTCTCACGTCCGACATCGCCAAAAACGCCGGCGTTGCCTACGTTCACTACCTCAGCTTCATGCTCTGCTTTGGCGCTCTGGTGCTGGAGCGGAAGCTGATCAAAGCTGATCCGAATCGCCAGGACGCCACGGCGATGGTGATCACCGACATCGTTTATGGCATCGCTGCCCTGGCTCTTCTGGTCAGTGGAATCCTGCGGGTGATCCACTTCGGCCAAGGGGCTGAGTTCTACACCCAGAATCCGCTGTTCTGGTGGAAGGTTGGTCTGTACCTCTCCGTGGGAGGCCTGTCGCTGTATCCCACGATCACCTACATCCTCTGGGCGATTCCCTTGCGCAAGGGTGAGCTGCCGAAGGTGAGCGAAGCCCTGGCCAAGCGTCTGGCCTGGATCATCAACATTGAACTGGTCGGCTTCGCCAGCATTCCGTTGATGGCCACCCTGATGGCCCGCGGTGTGGGTCTTCCCGCCGCCTGATGCAGCCCGAGCTCTGTCCTCCACAACAGCAGGTTCGAACCCTGCAGGTGGCTTTGGAACACCAGCCTCCAGGCCAAAGGCCGGGCTATGCCTCCTCCATCGCCACCACCTCTCTGGGCCCTCCGGTGTTGAAGCACTGGTGCGTGTGGGTTCAGCCCGCCGCCGCAACGCCGGCCAACCGCTGGGACCAACGCTGGCTTGATCAAGTGTCATCGGCGCTCACCACCTGGGGTGCACTGGTTCCGCTCACGCTGGTGGACAATCCGGACCAGGCGAACGTGTTGATTCATCGCCAGCGTCCGGCCCGCCGGCAGGTGGCTGGGGTGTGGCGCGCCAGCAACGGACGTACACAACTTCAGGTTGTGGACGTGCAGCGCCAGGGCCGCCGAAGGCTTGAACCCCTGGTGAAGGTGATGGTGTCACCAGGGCTGCGAGCTGAAGCACTGCAGGCCACCGCTCTGCATGAACTGGGTCACGCCTTCGGCCTCTGGGGCCACAGTTCGGTTCCCACCGATGTTCTGGCGATCAGCCAGGGCGAGCGTCCGGTGTTGGTGCCATCGCAGCGGGATCGCCTCACGCTGGCGTGGGTCATGCAGCAGACCACCCGTTTCGGATCAACGCTTCGGAAGCCCATCGAACCGGCCGAATCTGAATCACTTGAGTGACGTCACCATGAGGGCGCGGCATGCTGCCGGCAGTCGTGGTTGATCGATGCACCTGGTCCGTTCTCTGGCGCTGGCTGGTCTGCTGCTGAGTCTGGTGGGTTGTCGTTCCAACAACAGCCTGCCCCAGCAGAACCCACAGGTTCGAGCACCGATTCGGATTCAGCTGGACGGCAGCAATCCAGCAGCCAGTGAAGGTGTGTTGGATCGTGCTGAGGGGCCGTTGCGTTTCACCGTTGGCCATGGTCGCCATGGCATTGCCTGTGAAGGCACCACCTTTGAAGAGGGCATCACTCCGCTTGGAACCTTTCAGGTAAACGCCATCCTCAGCAACGACCGCTTCGAGATGGATCCCGCACTGGTGGAGCAATCCGGCAAATCAGAAGAGGAGCTGCGCGAGAGCCTCTTCACCAACATGAACTCCATTGACTTCAAAGGTGATGGGGAAACCGGGGAATACGGCGTCGGCTACATCAGCCTGGCTCCTGTGCCCGCAACCGATCAGCCCTTCCGTTTCAACACCTACGACGGCGTCTTCCGCTGGTACAGCTTCGCCATTCACGGCACCAATGACGAGTCCCGGATCGGCAAGGCGGTGACTGGCGGTTGCATCAACGCCGGAAAGCTCACCATGGGGGTGTTGTTGGACACCGTGGAGCTTGGCGATGAAGTTGTGATCAGCAGCGACAGCCCCTGTCTGCCTTAGTGCCGGCGCGGGGCACCACGACGTGCGGCCAGCACTTCCTGCACCTGCCGCCAGCTCACGCCGTGATGGGCCAGGGCCACCTGCATGTGGAAGACGATATCCGCCGCTTCGCCGGCGATCTCGGCGGCATTGTCGTCTTTGCAGGCCATCACGAATTCAGCACTCTCCTCGCCGATTTTCTTGAGGATGCTGTTGTCTCCCCCCGCCAGCAGCTTGTTGGTGTAGCTGCCCTCTTCCGGTTTCTCGCGTCGCCCTTCGATCACCCGGAACAGTTCGGTGCAAGCATCCGTTGGTGGCGCTAGGGCCTCGGCGCCACCTGTGGTTCGTGCATCGCTGTTTTCGTAGAAACAGCTGCGGGAGCCGGTGTGGCAGGCCACATCCCCAGCCTGCTCCACGGTCACCAGCAGCACGTCGGCATCGCAGTCGTAGCGGACCTCCCGCATCGTCTGAACGTGACCGCTGGTGGCCCCCTTGTGCCAAAGCTCCTGGCGTGAGCGGCTCCAGTAATGCACTTCACCGCTGCGCAGGGTGGCTTCGATGGCCTCCCGGTTCATCCAGGCCACCATCAGCACCGCCCCGTCCAGCCAGTCCTGGGCCACAGCTGGAATCAGCCCCGCTTCGTTAAAACGGAGTTGGTCAATGAAGGCGGGGCTGAGGGGCTGCATCAGGCCTCGGATATTCGGGCAACGCCTGAATCTTCCCGCAGCGTGCTCCATTCCGCGTTTTCACCCCTTGCTCGTTTCTCCGACCCCCTACAGCTGCAGCAAAGCCTTCAGCGGCTATCCCTGCTGTCACCGGCAGTGGCGCCACCAGGGCCATTGCCGCTTCGTGCATGGGTACAGCCGCAGTTTCAACCTCTGGTTCGCCGCAACGGAGCTGGATACCTGCGGGTTTGTTGTTGATTTTTCCAGCCTTCGCCCCTTCGAAGAACGCCTGAGGCAGCAGTTCGACCACACCTTTCTGGTCAATGCAGACGATCCACTGCTGGCGGAATGGCAGCGGTTGCATGACCTCCAGGCCATTGATCTCCGCGTGATGGAGAACGTGGGCATGGAGGCAACGGCGGCCTTGATCTGGACCTGGGCCAATGAGCTGCTCCGGGAGCGGGACGGCGGTCGCACCTGTTGCTTTGGCGTGGAGGCGCGGGAGAACAGCCGCAATGCCGCCACCTACAGCGCTGTTCCCGCCTGGTTTTCAGCGCAGTGCTAACGCGTCCGCTTCCAGCTCCACGCTGATCGCCTGCCCTTCGCTGTAACGACCCGCCAGGATCGCTTTGGCAATGGGTGTCTCCAGTTCCCGCTGCACAGCGCGTTTCAGCGGTCGTGCCCCGTAGACGGGGTCATATCCGGCATTGGCGAGCCAGTCGGCGGCCCCATCGCTCAGGCTGAGCTCCAGCTTGCGCTCAGCCAGCCGCTGGCGCAGACGTTCCACCTGAAGGGTGACGATCTGGCGCAGTTCCTCCCGCCTGAGGCTGTGGAAGATGATCTGATCGTCGAGGCGATTGAGGAATTCCGGCCGGAAATGGGCCCGGAGAGCGTCATTCACCCGGCTTTCCATCGCTCCATGCTGCTCGGGATCGCCGGCCAGCTCCAGGATCGACTGGCTGCCGATGTTGCTGGTGAGAATCAGCACGGTGTTGGTGAAGTCCACGGTGCGGCCCTGCCCATCGGTGACACGTCCGTCATCGAGGATCTGCAGCATCACGTTGAACACATCCGGGTGGGCTTTCTCCACCTCGTCGAACAGGATCACGGCGTAGGGCCGACGACGCACCGCTTCGGTGAGCTGGCCACCGGCCTCATAGCCCACGTAGCCGGGAGGTGCCCCGATCAAACGGCTCACGGTGTGCTTCTCCATGTACTCCGACATGTCGATGCGAACCATGGCGTCATCGCTGTCGAACAGCCGGTTGGCGAGGGCTTTGGAGAGTTCCGTCTTGCCCACACCCGTGGGGCCGAGGAACAGGAAGCTGGCGATGGGGCGGTTCGGATCGCTCAGCCCCGCCCTGGACCGTTGAATCGCATCGGCGACGGCGGTGACGGCCTGGTGCTGGCCGATCACCCGCTGATGCAGATCATCTTCGAGTTGCAGCAGCTTCTCCATTTCGCTCTGCACCAGCCGCGCCACAGGGATTCCGGTCCACTTGGCGATCACCTCGGCGATGTCGTCTTCACTCACCTCCTCCCGCAGCAAGCCTTTCTCGCCAGGCTCCTCTGAGGCGATCTGGGCTTCCTGTTCGAGCAACTGCTTCTGCAGCGAGGCCAGGGTGCCGTATTCCAGTTCCGCTGCTTTGTTCAGGTCGTAGCTGCGTTTGGCCTGTTCCACCTGCAGCTGCACCCGTTCGATCTCCTCCTTGAGCGACGACAGCTCATCGATCGCTCCTTTCTCCTGCTGCCACTGGGCATTCAGGGAACTTTGCTGTTCGCCCAGTTCCGCCAGTTCCCGTTCAATCCGTTGCAAGCGTTCCTGGCTGGCGCTGTCGGATTCACGGCCGAGGGAGAGCTTCTCCATCTCCAGCTGCAGGATCTTGCGATCGATTTCATCGATCTCCTCCGGTTTGGAGGTGATCTCCATCTTGAGGCGGGCGGCCGACTCATCCACCAGATCGATGGCCTTGTCGGGGAGGAAGCGGTCGGCGATGTAGCGGCTGCTCAACACAGCAGCAGCCACCAGGGCACTGTCGGCAATGCGCACACCGTGATGCACCTCATAGCGCTCCTTCAGACCACGCAGGATGGAGATGGTGTCTTCCACCGTGGGTTGATCCACCAGCACCTGCTGGAAGCGACGCTCCAAGGCGGGGTCCTTTTCGATGTGCTGGCGGTGCTCGTCGAGGGTGGTGGCGCCAATGCACCGCAGTTCCCCCCGGGCCAGCATCGGCTTGAGCAGATTGCTGGCATCCATGGCTCCACCGGTGGCGCCAGCGCCCACCACCGTGTGGATTTCATCGATGAACAGCACGATCTGGCCTTCCGAGGCGGTGACCTCCTTGAGCACAGCTTTGAGCCGTTCCTCGAACTCACCGCGGTACTTCGCACCGGCGATCAGGGCTCCCATGTCGAGGGCGATGAGCTGACGGTTCTGCAAGGCCTGGGGCACATCGCCATTCACGATGCGCTGCGCCAATCCCTCAACAATGGCGGTCTTGCCGACCCCGGGTTCGCCGATCAGCACGGGGTTGTTTTTGGTGCGCCGGCTGAGGATCTGGATGGTGCGCCGGATCTCCTCGTCGCGACCGATCACCGGGTCCAGCTTTCCGTCACGGGCGGCGGCCGTCAGGTCCCGTCCGTACTTCTCAAGCGATTCATAGGTCCCTTCCGGGTTTTGATCGGTCACCGTCTGGTTGCCTCGCACGGCTGTAATGGCTTCTTTGAGTTTGCTGGTGTCAACGCCCGCTTGGCTGAGCAGTTGCCTGCCGCAGCGTTCATCGTCGGCCAGGGCCAGCAACAGATGTTCGATGGCGATGTAGCTGTCACTGAAACCATCGCGGGCTGTTTCGGCGCGATCCAGGCAGCTGTTGAGGGAGCGTCCCAGAAACACCGATTCCGGTGGAGAGCCAAGACTGGGCTGCTGCCTGAGATGGCTGTCGACGGCCGCCTGGAACGTGCCAACGTCGACCCCTGCTTTGCTGAGAATGCGTCCAGCCAGACCGTTCTGCTGCAACAGCGCAAGCAGCAGATGCTCCGTTTCAAGTTGCTGATGCCTGGCGCTCTGCGCCAGTTGCTGGGCGGCGACGATGGCGGCCCAGGCTTGTTCGGTGAACTGTTCCGCCGTGGGTTGCATCTCGGATGCGTTTCAACTGAGTTCACCGTATGGGGCTTGTTCCGTTTTCAGTGGGGGCAAACCGAAGCCTTTGGATCGGTCCCCACGCCAGGGAGCGGCAAACCGGGGTGTCTTTTTAGAGTTTGCCGAACCCTTGGATGCCAATGCCTGATCAGCCGCTGGTGGACTCCCTCGTGCAGCAGGGCCTGGCGCTCGCAGCAACGGCTGGCGGTGAGCTGGAACGCAGCTGTTGGATGGTGGTGCATGAGCACCACCATGGTGTGAAACCCACGGAGTACGACATCCGTGAGATCGACGAGGATCTCTATCTGGCTGTGTTGCAGGCGGCCAAGCAGGCCCAGTCCGCCGCTTGATCAGCCGTTGAGCAGCTCCCGTAGGAGCGCGCGGTGAGCGTTTTCGGCTTCGATGCTCTCCCGCATCTCTTTGGGGAGGCGGGCTTCAAGGATGTCCTGTTTTTTCATCTCCGTGGCATAGCGGCTGCTGAACGCGCTGAAGCGATCGAGATACGACCTTGCGACCTCTGGGGTGAAGGCAATCACCTCCAGGGCGTGTTTGAAGTGGAGGTAGGACACGGTCCACTCCACCAGCTCGTCAAAACTCTGCAGGCCAAGCGGGTTCTCAGGAAGCGTCATCGCTGCATCGCCCATGGCTTCAACCAAAACCCTTGGCTTTGGCCTGGGCCGTTAGGTCCTTCAACCGGCCGTTGAGCAGAACATCGCGTTCACGGTCTGCTCCCACATGGGGTGCGATCTCCACCCCAGTGCTCCGCATGGCCTGCAGCGCTGCTGCTTCCTCAGCTGAGCCCGTGTCACTGCCGAGGTAGCGCTCCACGGCCGCAGCCCCTGGGGCATCCGCAGCGAAGTACACCGTTCCCGGACCTCGCCGCTCGATGGTTTGCTGTCGCTGCCGGCGGCGCTGCTGCACGCTCGCCCAGAGTCGGCCTTGATTGGCGGTCATGAAGGCGTTCAGATCGGCGGCGTCGGTGTCTTCCGCCAGGGCCATGCTGGTGCCGTCGATGAAATCACTGAGCAGGGTGACAACGGCCATCAGGTCTTTGGTGATTGCGAGGGTGTTGGTTGTGGAGGTGTTGATTGCGAGGGATTTGATTGGAAGGGTGGTGATTGAAACGAGCGCTGGATTCGGCTGGTTTCGAACCAACTGGTGATGGCTGATTCGCGGGCGTCGTCGCAGAGATCCCGCTGGATCACATTGAAGCCGTGGTGGCGTGCCAGGGCCAACAGTTGATCGTCATCACGGCATTGGGCCGCATCACGCCGCAAGCCCTGGTGGTGCTCCACAGCCCGCAAAAAATCGCGAAGAGCTTCACGACTCATCGCCTGGACCAGCCCAATTCGGCCCGTTGTTCCACGTAGGTGGCCACCGCCATGATCTCCTCTTCACTCAGTTTGTCGGCATAGCTGGGCATGGCATTCAGCCCATCCTCGATCTCATGCTCCAGGGCCTCCAGCGGGGAGCTGGAGTAGGCCTCCACATGGTCGTTCAAGTCGCTGATCTTCAGTGTTCTGTTGGCGCGGATCACATTGCCGCCCCCCATGTGACAAGCCGCACAGTTGCTGTTGAAAATCTGCTCCCCTCGCTCCAAGGCGGAGCTTTCGATCTTGTCGATCGCCATCGCCGGAGCAGACAGCAGGCCTGTTGCGCCAATGATCAACAGCAACGTCAGGATCAGGCCTGATAGGCGTGCCATCGCAACCCCCCTCAATGCCCCAAGCTATCCATCGTTGCCGGCAAAAAAAAGAACCCCGGACTGTGGTTGATACACAGCCCGGGGCCTTTAGTTCAGTTTGAGATGTTCAGAGATTTCTTCAGAAATCCAGAGATCACTCAACGATCACCTTGCCGACCATGCCAGCACCGCGGTGGGGTTCGCAGTAGAAGTCATAGGTGCCAGCGGTGGCGAAGGTTTCCTCCCAGGATTCGCCGGGGTTGAAGGCGAGGTCAGAGTGGCTGTACTCGTCGTGGCCTTCGAAAACAGCGTTGTGAGGAGCCAATTTGTTGTTGACGAACTTGACGGTGTCGCCGGCCTTGATGTTCACGGTGGCGGGCTCGAAGGCGAGCATGCCGCCGTCGGTGCCGAGCTTCACTTCAACAGTGGCGGCTTGAGCGCTGCCGACGTTGAGGCCGATCAGCATCAGGAAGGCGCAGCAGGCAGCTGCAATGGTGCGGATGACGGAGCGCATGAAAGTGCTTAGTCGATGACTAAACCTTACGCGCAGATCTGGGGGTTCCGCGATTGGGCAGGCCGGAATCGCTAAGAACTGTTGCCAAGTCAGGGGCATGGCTGCTGCCACCGAACCGTTCTGGCTGCGTCACCGGGTCATGGATGAAGTGGCGCTGGCGAATGCTGAACCGGTCCCAGGCATTCACATCGATCGGCAGAACGCGGATCAGGGTCTCAATCAGCCATGGCCAGAGCGGAATGCCGGGCGTTCGGGCCACACCGCGCCAGCGGCAGAGGGTTTTCACGGTGTCGTTCACCGAGATGGCCGCTTGTCCCATCACCACCCGACGCAGGGCGCCTTGCCCGGGCTCTCGGTTCGGTTCATGGGGGCGGGTGGCCAAAAGGCCACAGATGCGGGCGATGTCTTCCGCATGGATGAAGTGGAAGCTCGCATCCACCCGAAGCCAACGGGCCAGCCAGAGCCAACGGCTGACTTCAGCCAAACCTTCGGTGAGGTAGCTGGTGGGGAAGGGGCTGGTGCCGTCGACCCGTCCACCGAACACCAAGGTGGGAAAAACCGCGACGATTTTGCTGGCCAGGGAGTGCTGCTCCAGATCCCTCAGGCAGCGCGCCTTGGTTTGGATGTATTCCGTGCCGTAGGCCAGAGCTTCCGGCAGGGGGCGCAGGTGCCGGTCGAGCACGCTGGCCGTGGAGAAGTAAATGATCTGCTCCAGCTTGCTGGGCTCCAGAAGCGCCAGCATCCGTTTCACCGCCACCACATTCACCTGTTCGGCCCGCTCGGGGTCACCCCAGGCCGTGGCGGTGTGAATCACCCGGTTCACCGAGGCCAGCTCTTGGGCAAAACGGCCGGTGTCCCGCAGGTCCCCGACCAAGAGGCGGATGCGGGGATGGTCTGCTGGGACAGCGGTCAGTTTGGCGGGGTCCCTCAGCCAGAGCAGCAGCTCGGCATCTGAGTGGTCCAGAAGCCAGCGGGAGATGTACTGACCGACGCATCCGCTGGCGCCGGTCACCAGGATGCGGGTCAAACGACAGCCCCGAGACGGTCCATCACGCTCTTGCCGGCCCGGAAGAAGGCTTCACCGTTTTCTTCCGGTGTGCCCGGCAGGATTCCATGGCCGAGGTTGAGGATGTGCTTCCTGCCGCGGGCCTTGCGCACGCAGTCATCGATGCGTGCCTCAATCGCCTTCGGGGTGCCGAACAGCAGGCCGGGATCCACGTTGCCCTGAACACCAACGTGCTCCGGCAGACGTGCCAGGGCTTCGGCCATGTCCACGGTCCAATCCAGCGAAACGATGTCAACACCGGTGTTGGCCATCCGCTCGATCACGCCGGCGCTGCCGGAGATGTAGAGGATGAAGGGGGTGTCGGGGTGTGTCTGCTTGACCAGATCCACCACCTTTTTCTGATAAGGCGCAGCGAAGGTGTCGTAGTCCGCTGGGCTCAGCTGGCCCGCCCAGGAATCAAACATCTGCACTACCTGGGCGCCGGAATCAATCTGGTAGCGCAGGTAATTGGCGATCGACTCAGCGAAGTGGTCGAGAAGCTTGTGCAGGATCTCGGGTTCGCGGAAGGCCATGGCCTTGATCACCGCGTAATTCTTGCTGCTCTTTCCCTCCACCACGTAGGCGGCCAGGGTCCAGGGGGCACCAACGAAGCCGAGAACAGCTGCTTCGTTGCCGACGCTTTGGCGCAGACGACCCAGCACTTCACCCACAAAGGGCATCGACTCGGCGGGGTTGAGGGGGCGCAGGGCATCCACCTGGGCCATGCTCCGGATTGGATCGCCGATCTGGGGGCCTTTGCTCTCGATGATGTCGAAATCGATTCCCATCCCCGGCAGGGGCGTGAGGATGTCGGAGAACAGGATCACGCCATCGGGCTTGAAGGCGTGAAACGGCTGCATGGAGATCTCATAGGAGAGATCAGGGTTTTCGGAACGCTCACGGAAGCTGGGGTACTTGTCCCGCAGGTCCCGATAGATCTTCATGTAGCGACCGGCCTGGCGCATCATCCACACCGGAGGACGCTCCACCGATTCACCGCGCGCAGCACGCAGGAGCAGGGGTAAAGAGTCGCTCATCAAGCCCGGTCAGGTCAGCCGGAAACCTACCCGAATCAAGCCCTTGGCTAGAGCTTTACCCCCTCTTTGTCATCACGTTCGTCACACGATGTTGTCCGGCTCGCTGCTGCTCAGGCTGCGTTTCGGGTCGTGCTTGAACACCATCAGGCTCAGCGGCGGCAGGCAGAGATCCAAGGAGTTCTCGTAGCCGTGGATGCCCCATTCGTCCGTTGGTTTGCCGCCCATGTTGCCGAGGTTGCTGCCGCCGTACTTGGCTGCATCGGAGTTGAAGATCTCCTCGTAGAACCCTGAGAGAGGAACGCCCACGCGGTAGTGGGAGTGACTTTGGGGCGTGAAGTTCGCCACCACCACCAGCCAGGTGCCGCTGGCACTCTCCCGACGCATGAAGCTGATCACGGAGTGCCGGTTGTCGTTGCAATCGATCCACTGGAAGCCGAATTGGTCGAAGTCGTCCCGCCAGAGGGCCGGTTCTGCCTTGTAGAGAACGTTGAGGTCATCCACCAACCGCTGGATGCCCTTGTGGGGTTCGTAGTTGAGCAGATCCCACTGGAGATCGCCCCACACATTCCATTCAGCCCGCTGGCCGAATTCCATCCCCATGAAGATCGTCTTCTTGCCGGGGTGCGTCCACATGTAGGAGAGCAACGCCCGGGTGTTGGCGTACTTCTGCCAGTCATCTCCCGGCATCTTGTGCAGGAGATGGCTCTTCCCGTGCACCACTTCATCGTGGCTCAGGGCCAGCATGAAGTTCTCGGTGTAGGTGTACCAGATCGAGAACGTGATGTTGTTCTGGTGGAACTGGCGGAACCACGGGTCCAGCTCGAAGTAATCGAGCATGTCGTGCATCCAACCCATGTTCCATTTGAGGTTGAATCCGAGGCCGCCGCTGTCCGTGGGCTGCGTCACCATCGGCCAGGTGGTTGATTCCTCCGCGATCGAGAGGGCCCCTGGGAAGTGCTGGAACAGCACGTGGTTGGCCTGCTGCAGGAAGCGAACGGCTTCTGTGTTCTCCCGACCACCGTTCTCATTGGGCAGCCATTCCCCGTCGGGACGCAGGTAGTCGCGATAGAGCATCGAGGCCACAGCATCCACGCGAATGCCATCGATGTGGAACTGCTCGAACCAGAACACCAGGTTGGCGACGAGGAAATTACGAACCTCGTTGCGGCTGTAGTTGAAGATCAGCGTTCCCCATTCCTTGTGTTCCCCGATCCGGGGATCACTGTGTTCATAGAGATGGGTGCCATCAAAGAAGGCCAGGCCGTGGGCATCCTTCGGGAAGTGGCCCGGAACCCAGTCGATGATCACGCCGATGCCTTCGGCGTGACAGCGATCCACGAAGGCCCGGAATTCATCGGGCGTTCCGTAACGGCTGGTGGGGGCATACCAACCCGTCACCTGATAGCCCCAGGAGCCGTCGAAGGGATGCTCGGTGATCGGCATCACCTCGATGTGGGTGAAGCCCCTCTCCTTGACGTAGGGAATCAGGCGATCGGCGAGTTCGGCGTAGGTGAGCAGGCGCGCGCCGGGCTTCATCTCCGCGGCGGGAACGGGCGTTCGAGGAGTGCCGTCGGGTTGAATCCAGGGCTCATCCGCTGAGGCGTGGATCCAGCTGCCCAGGTGCATTTCATACACCGAGATCGGTTGATCGAGCGCGTTGCTGCTGTCGCGCTTCTGGATCCAGCCCTGATCGGACCACTGGTATCCGCCCAGGCGAGCCACAACGGAGCTGTTGTCCGGGCGAACCTCGTGCTGGAAGCCGTAAGGATCAGCCTTTTGGTAGCAGTGGCCTTCTTGGGTACGAATTTCGTACTTGTAGAGATGTCCCTCCTCAAGGCCGGGGATGAACAGTTCCCAGATGCCCCCGACGCGCTGCTGCATGGGGTGGTGACGTCCATCCCATGCATTCAGATCTCCAATCACGGAGACCGTAAGAGCGCTGGGCGCCCACAGGCAGAACATCACACCACTGACCCCGTCACGCTCGGTGAGGTGGGCACCCATCTTTTGCCAGATGTGGTGATGGTTGCCTTCAGCAAAGAGGTGGCGATCCATTTCGCCCATCCATTCGCCGCGGAAGGCCCAGGGGTCGTGTTGTTCGTGCACGATCCCGCCCCGCTCAACCCTGACCCGGTACGTGCAGCCGGGGTCTCTGTTGAGCTGTGCCTCGAACACCCAGGGGTGGTTCGGCGTTGTCATGGCGATCTCGTCGCCAGCCTGCAACAGGGTGACTGTTTGGGCTTCCGGCATCCAGATCCGCACGGTCCAACCCTGATCCGAGGGTTGAGGACCAAGCACCGCAAACGGGTGGTCATGGCGACAATTCGCCAACCGTTCGCCGTCCTGCACCATCCAGTCGAGGACTGCGGCGACACCCATGGGAGATCTGTGAATTGGGCGAGATGTTAAGCCCGATTTACGAAACAGATCCGCTGTTGATCAGACGAAGTCTCGGGAAATGTCGACGTTGATGATCCGACCGCTTGCGTCAAAGATCACGAACAGGTTGGTGGTGGCCTGGCCGAAGGCGACAGCCACCAGCACGAGCTGCTGATCGCCGCCTTAATGGGCGATCACAGCGTCCTTGACCTTGCAGAACTCACCTGACACCTGGCTGAGCTTGGTCCATTTGCGTTCCAGATCTCCCGGGGCCAGCTCCTCCTGGAGTTGGAGGGACATCTTGGATCGCGCGGCAATCCAGCGTCCTGCTGCCAGGTCGCGGGTGAAGTCGAGGGCCGTTGTCTCGATCGGCTGGATCCGGTCGCTCCACTTCCAGGCGAGCAGTTTGCCGTCCTCATCAATCACCATCAGCACCCCTTAATCACCGGATGCCGTGGTCACCACCGCATCGATGGTTGTGGTGTTGTAGCCAGGGGTCACGCTGACAACGCGGGTTGCATCAATGGCCGCGCGTTGGTTCAGGCGTGCCTGGACGCTGTTCACATCAACACTGCTCTGAACCGGGGCTGCGAGAGCGTCATGCATGACGTCTCCCTGGCGATTTTTGAGCGCGTCCAGCAGCAGTTCAGCCGCCGTTGTTGCTTGGGCTGGGGTGAGTTCGGTTCTGGTGAGTTGCTTCGCTGCTGCGGGACTGATCAACCCATGGGAGCCGACAGAGCGATGGCCAGCAGGGCAGCGGAGAGCTTCAAAGCACAAACGTCAGTCGAGCTTCAGTCTGCCGGAATCAAAGGGGTTCAGCTGCAGGGTGGAGCCAGCAAGTTTCAGTGTCAGCGTTACCACACGATGCTCTGGGCTTGGTGCTCCGCAGGCAACGGCATCGTGGCCAGGGTTGACGCCAATGGCGGGCCACGCTGCTGCGGCAACGGAGATCCGCAGTCGATCGCCACAAGCCAGGCTCGCGTGCAGCGGCTGGAGGGTCACGCTGCGCCTGGCTGGCTGCAACGCCTCCTCTCCGCGCACCCGTACGACTCCCGTGCTCAGTTGTTCAACGCTGTGGGTTTCCGCGGGCAGGCGCGAGAGGCTGATGCAGAGATCAAACCCGGGCTGGTCCGCTTCTGCGTCCAGCCGGAGGTGCGGTTGACCTGACAGCAGCAGCTCATCAACCAGGGGTGCGGTGGTGAATGTCGCAACGTCGCTGCGTTGATCCACGGCCGTGCGCTCCGCCGGCCCAGGGGTTGTCCCGAGGTGTCCACCGATGGCCGGAACCGGTCGCCAGGGGTCATGAACGATGACCACGCTTCCTTCTCCCTCTCCATCCGCCACAAGGGCACCGTCGTTTGGGTCGATGCAGGCCAGTCCATGGCTGCGCAGTCCCCATGACGCTGATCTGCCCGTGGTGGGTGCGGGGATTGCATCCCACTGATGCTGGGTGATGTTCCAGAGCAGGTGGCTGGGCTTCGGCTCCTGCGGGGGGCGATCCTGCAGATGCTGTTGGAAGAACTGAAGCATCAGCTGCTGGGTTTCAGGCCACCACTGCAGATGGGAGGCAGGCCCGATGTGCAGGGATGGCTGCCCGCCGGCCGCTTGGCTGCGATGCCAGAGGTCCAGCAGACCCACCAGATGCGGATCCCACCATCCACCGATCAACAGCATCGGCCGCTGGAGCCAGCTCTCCGGGGCGTGATGAACCGTCCACTGCTGATCGCTGCTGGGGTCGTTGTTCAACCAGCTCCAGGCCATGCCTTCGGGGTCATGGCGCTCCAGCAGGGTTGGTCCGTCCCGCAGATAGCGGTTGTCTTCAAGGCTTCGGCGGATCTCCAGCCAGGCTGTTGCATCTCCGCGTCGCTGGGCCTGGAGGGCCGCCAGCTGCAGCCCCCAGCCCAGGCCGAGGTGCCACCAGTGGGCACCGCCTTCACAACTCCAATGGCGTCGTTCGTCCAGGCCGGTCATCGCCGGAGCGGTGCACTCCGGCGGTGGGGCCGATTCAGCTGCAGTGAGCTGGGTCAGGCCCTGATACGAAAAACCGTAGACCCCCAGGCGTCCATTGCATTCCGGCAGCTGCCGCACCCAGGCATGGGTGGCGGGGGTGTCGGCTGCTTCCTGACCAAACCCCCGGAAACGTCCCTGCGACTCGCCTTGTCCTCGGATGTCCTGAACGACAATCAGGAAGCCATGGGACGCCCACCAACTGGGGTGGGCGTAGGTCACGGTTGAGGCGATGCGGCTCCCGTAGGGCTGCCGCATCAGCAGGGCAGGCCAGGGGCCTTCGCCGCTGGGATGCCACAACCGTGAACGCAGCACCACGCCATCGGCCGTCCTCAGCGCTGCAGACCGGCAGACAATTCCGCTGGTCTCAGCGGACATCGGCGCAATGCATCCCCACGATGTAGGTGATGAAGATTTCCGCATCCTGAAAACTCAGCTTCTCGCTGGCGGCGACCTGGTTGATGTAAGGCTTGGAGAATGGCGATCGGCCGTTGACGTTCATTTGCCGGAACGAACGGCACATGGTCTTTGCTTTTTCAGGATTGCGTTTGACGCTGTTGAGCAAGTCCGACTCAGCGGCAACCACGAGCAATGGTGAGCCCAGGAGCGCCAGAGCGATCAAAGCTGTGCGTAAGAGTTTCAAGCCCATAACAGGTTCATACGCAGGTTTGGATGCCAAGGCAGGGTGGCTGGGGTCAGTTCGCCAGTTGCCTGGCGCGGCGGATCCAATCGCCTGCCACCCGCAGATCCACCACGGCAGGCCGGTTGGTTCCAAGGCTGCGCTCCAGCCTTCCGGTCTGGCGCACAAGACGTTCGGGGGTGCATGCCGCCAGAGCGGCGGCCGTGGCGATGCCCGCATGCATCAGCAGCGCTGCGTCCTGGGGAGGCAAATCCAAGCGGCAGACCAAATCGGCCATGCCCCGCAGCCGCTTGAGGTTTCGGGCCGAAGCCTGGCCACTGCGGGCGAGTTGGCTCAGTTGCAGATCCGTTAGATCACGAATGCTGGACCAGCGCTTGATACCGGCCCGATCCAGTTCCTGTTGTTCCCTGCGAAACGACTGGGGGAGCTCCTCGATCGCGTCGTTGAAGTTCGGCATCAACGCAAGGTCTTGCTCACCTCGCCCAGGATGACGGGGCGTCCCAGCCCATCGCCATCCGCCTGGATGCCCCGCAACCGCACCAGCACGGTGCTGCTGGAGCGACCTGAGCCGCGCAGGTTGCCCTCCAATTGCTCCAGGGTGGCTTGAACTGTGGTTGGGGCCAAGTCGGCAGGAACCTGGGCGACCACCAGGTCGTTGCCGTTATCGAACACGATCGGTGCCCGAACTGCACCCTCCACCACCACTGGCGGTGTGTAGCTCACGCCAAATGCCCAGCAACTCACGGCCAGCAGCAGGGTGAAGCTGCTCACGCCGACCAGTCGAAACCGAATGCCCCACTTGGCGAGAAAGGCAACTGCCGTTAGCGCTCCAAGCCCAAGCCCAGACCAACCCAGCCAGGGAGCGGCAGTAAGCAGCAGCTGATCGAAGGCCATGGGGTCTGGTGGACTGAAAACAGTCTCCTTATATTGCGCGAGATTCCGGGGAGACCGCCGCGTCTGATGGGGAAAACGCGGCGCAGGACCTGGTTGGTTGCGGGAAGTTTCGCTCTGGTCGGGGCTGGAGCAGCAGGCTTGATCGCCCTTGACCGCGCTGCCGAAGGCATCCTGAGCCGGGCGCGCCCCAGCTTGGAGCGCACGTTGTCGGGTCCTCTGGGCCACGACGTGGATCTTGGCCCTTACGAAGGACTTCGCCCCTTGGGCCTGGGGATCGCCATCGGGCCGAGTCGAATCTTGCCGTCGGCGGCGGATCGTTCTGAGCTGAGCCTGGCGGGGCTGGAGGTCGGCCTCGCTCCTTTGGCGAGTCTTCGGCGTCTGCAACCGGTTCTGCAGATCACGGTGCACAGGCTGCGTGGTCAGTTGCAGGCCAATGAGGCTGGTCGGTACTGGACCTTTGGGCCCCTGAGCGGCGACGGCACCCTGCCGCGACTTGGCGTGCAGTACCGGTTGGCCGATCCTGCATTGCTCCGTTTCGGTCCTCAGCAGCAGACCCTTGAACTCCGCAGCCGGGGCGCAGTGCGGCTCGGGGAGGCTTTTTTCAGTACCGCATCGGAACTTCGCTGGCTCGACGCTGAAGGGGTGCTGCGGCTCGATGGACAAGGGCATTGGGATCGCCCTCGCTTCAGGCTTCGAACGCGGCTCGATCGGCTCAACCTGAAACCGTTGGGGGCCGTCATCGCCCCCGCTCAGGATCTGGATGCCTCTGGAACCTTGGAGGGAGATGTTCAGATCGGCTGGGCCGATGGGTTGTTGAACTGTCGAGGTGGGCTCAGCCTCAAGCGTCTCGAACTTGCTGCGCTGAACAGCAATCGCCTCAGGGTCGCTTGCAAGGGCGATCAACTCACCTTGCAGCCCGCAACACTGCGTTTTGGAGCCTTTGAGGCTCGGGCCTCAGGGTCCGTTGCCTTGAACAAGAGCTTTGATCTCCAGGCTGACGTTCGCCGTACAGACCTCAGCTCTGCAAGCCAGGACCGGTTGAAGCTCAGGATCCAGGGCCCCTGGGGGGAGCCCCGGTGGAGTGCCGATGGTGAGATCCAGCTGCCTGAGGCCACAGGGCTCAACACAGCCCTGACGCTGGACGCTCAATGGCGCACCCCCTGGATGCAAGACCAGCAACCGTCTGTTGCCGTGGACAGACTCCGCCTCAGTGCCCCGGGACTGCGCTTTGGGCTGGTGGGGACGATTGGATCCCAATTGGATCTGCGCAGCACGGAGCTGCAGATCGATCCCCGCTTCTGGTCTGCGCTGCCGACCCTGCAGGCCGGACTGGGCCAAACCGCTCCGCTCCTTGGAAGCGTCGACGTCAGTGGTGGGTTGGCGTCACCTGAGCTGAGCCTGAAGCTTGGCCAGGTGTCCAACCCGTTGCTGGACGAGTGGTCGTTTCAGACCCGATGGTCAGCGCAGGATTCAGCCCTGGTGCTGGATCACTTCACCAGTCCGCTGTTGCGGGCGGAAGCGCGCCTTCCTGTGCAACTGGCGCAGGGGCGGTGGCAAACCGGTGAGCTTCAGAGCGGCTTTGAACTCCAACCTTTCAGCCTGAGCCGTTTCACCCCCTTGATCGGTACGCCGCTGGGCGGGCAGGTGGCGGCGCGGGGTCGCGTGAAGGGTCCTCTGTCGGGGCTTCAGCCCGACATCAGCCTGACGCTGAATCAACCCCGCGTTGGTGCCTTGCAGGTTCTCGAACGCTGGCAAGGCAGCCTCAACGGTGAACTGGGCCGTGGTGCTCGTCTGGCGATGGTGGCCCAGCAGCCTGTCGTGCCCGGCTCGCTCGTGGCTGAACTCGATGCCGATGCTTGGCCCAAGACCGTGCTCTTGCGCCGGGGTGAGGGGCAGTTGCGCTTGCACGGGCTGGATCCGGCTGGAGAGCAACGCCGCTACCGCTGGCGTGCAGCGGACCTCAACATTGATGGACTTCGTTTCATCGTGCCTCCGGTCAACCAGCCCAAAGCGGCGGCAGGTCAGCTCTCGGGTGCAGGGAGCCTTGCCATGGGCCCCCTCGCGATCCGTGGGTCTGCCGTCATTGCGGACGGCTCGATGGCGGGAGTTGCCGTGCAGAGCCTCGAGCTGGAGGGTTCCCTCGGGGATGGCCGTTTTCAAGCCGATGCAGCACTGACGCTCTTGCAGGGCAGCATTCGGCTGAAGGCCCGTGGCGATCTGGGTGGCTGGATGCACAGCGGCATCGAGGCCGAAGGCCTGGATGTCACCGGGCTGACGCTTTTGGCCCGTCAGTTGAGAGGGAGCGATCCCGAACCGGGCCTGGCCCCCGGCCGTGCCGAGGATCTCGGAACCCTGTTCATCAACACCTTTGGTGGGTCGCTTGATGGTCAGTTGCAAGCTCTGGCGGTATCGCGCCGGGCGCTTGAGGCCTATGCCCTGGCTCACCCCCGCAAGGGCGCTGAGCTGGAGCGTCTGGAGGGGCGGGTCAATCTGTCGGGAACGATCGACGGTCCTGATCCAAAGCGCCTGAAGGCCGATCTGATCGCCAAGGCGCACCTTTGGATTGAAGGGGATGACCAGGCCAAGGCACTCCAGCTTGAACCGATGGTCGCCACGCTTCGCGGCCCGTTGCTCGGTGGATCCGGTGACCTCTCCCTGCTGCAGGTTCCGCTCTCTCTGCTGGCGTTGTTGGCTCCTGTGCCGACGCAGCTCCGCGGCAGTGTTGGCATCCGCGGCCGCTACGACCTCAGCGGAACGGCCCCCCTGCTGGTTTCCGATCTGCTGCTCGACTCCGCCAGCCTGGCGGGCCAGCCCCTGCAGTTGGAGCAGCGATCGGTTGTCGTTGAGCGTGAGTTGATCCGCCTGAACCTGGCCCTGAAGGGAGGCGAGAGCAAGGAAGCCGTCACCGTGGCCGGCACGGTGCCCTTCAACCCCGATTCGGATTTGAACCTGAGGCTGGAAAGCCATGGGGATGCCCTGGGCGTGTTGACGCTTCTGGCTGGGGATTCCCTGGCCGTGAAGCGGGGCAGCACCAATCTGCGGCTGTTGCTGCGCGGGCCGTTGAACCAACCGCAAGCCAATGGCTTTGTGGTGGTCAGTAATGGAGATCTCAGCATCGGTGAACAGGAGCTGAGTCGGATCAACGCCTCGATCCTGTTCGATTTCGATCGCGTCTTGGTGCAACGCCTGGAGGCTGAAGTGGGCCGCGGCGGCTTGCTGCGCGGTTCAGGAAGCCTTGGCTTGTTCACCCCCCAGAACGGGTCTTCACCGCTCACCCTGCAACTCAGCCAAGCTCAGATTCGACAGCCGATCGTGCAGTTCCAGGCCGATGGCGAACTGCAGGTGTCTGGAGCTTTGGTGCAACCCGTCCTCTCCGGACATCTGGACCTGTCGCGGGGCACGCTTCGGCCCCAGTCCGGCTTCTTCGGACGGTTGCGGCAGGGCGGGCTTCAAGCTCTGGTACCCACCGGGGTGGAGGGCTCCTCAGCGGCGGTGCAGCTCGGTCCTCAGGCGTTGAACACACTTCTGGAGGAGGAGTGGGACTTCCAGGAACCTCTGGTCCTGATGGGTCCCAACCGATCCATCCAAGCTCCGGATCAGCTGCAACGGTTCATGCCGGAACTGCCGGCCATCCGTTTTGAGAACCTTCGGCTGGCCCTCGGCCCTGATATCGAGGTGCTGATGCCCCCCTGGATCAGCTTCAAAGGGGGAGGTGCCGTCACGTTGAACGGCCCGTTGGATCCCTCGCTCAAAGCACGAGGCTTGATCCAGCTCAAGTCCGGCAGGATCTGGGTTCCTCCTCTGGCTCCACTGCGTTTGGACCCACAGGCGGCCAATGCAGCGGTGTTCACGCCTTCGCTGGGGCTTGTCCCCTACGTGGATATCGCCATGCAAGCCAGGGTCGCCGACACCGTGAGTGCGGGCACCAACGATCAGATCACCAGCGCAAACCTCTTTGCTTCGAATGGAACGGGCAGTGCCTATGTCGGCGGTGGTCAACTGCGGCTGGTGAAGGTCATGGTCCAGGTCAGCGGCCCGGCCAATCGTCTGGGTGAAAGCAACAACCTGGTCCTGCGCAGCTCGCCACCGATGAGCGAGCAACAGCTGTTGGGTTTGATCGGTGGCAACACCCTGGCTTCCCTGGGTGGAACCGGTGGCGCCGCGTTGGCCACGATGCTGAGTCAGTCGCTGCTCTCACCGGTGCTGGGCACGTTGACCGATGCCATGGGGCAACGGCTTCAGGTGGCGATCTTCCCCACCTACGTCAACCCTCAGGTGAAATCAGAGAAGGAGCGCACCTCCGGCCGTGTTTCACCAACACTCACAGTGGTGACGGAGTTTGGTGTGGCGTTGACCGACCGGTTCAACCTTTCCGTTCTGATGGCACCGAACACAACCGACGTTCCTCCACAAGGAACGGTCTCCTATCGGCTGACACCGACCACGTCAGTCTCCGCGGCCATGGATGCCAATGGCACCTGGCAGAGCCAGTTGCAGGTGTTCTTCCGGTTCTGAGCCATGCCTACCGCGCAGGTGATTGGAGTGGATCTCGGGGGCACGGCGATCAAGCTGGCCCGGATTCGTGCTGATGGAACGGTGCTGGCGGAGGCGCAATGCCCCACACCGCAGCCCGCCGTACCTGGCGCCGTGACGATGGCCCTGTGTGACGCCATTGAACAGATTGATCCTGAGCATGCGGCTGAGGCGGTCGGCATTGGCCTCCCCGGTCCCATGGATGCGGCGGCTCGAGTGGCCCGGGTTTGCATCAACCTGCCCGGCTGGGAGGACGTGCCGCTGGCGGATTGGCTGGAGTCCAGGCTCAACCGCCGGGTCACCCTTGCCAACGATGGCAACTGTGGGGTGGTCGGTGAGGCCTGGCTGGGCGCCGCCCGTGGTGTTGATGATGTGGTGCTGCTGACCCTCGGAACCGGTGTGGGAGGGGGGGTGCTTCTAAGGGGTGAGCTGTTCACGGGCCACAACGGCGCTGCAGCGGAACCCGGTCTGATCGGGGTTCAGCCCGATGGTCCGGCCTGCAACAGCGGTAACCGTGGCTCCCTGGAGCAGTTCGCCAGCATCACCGGCCTGCGGCGCTTGTGTGATCGCGATCCCCGCGAGCTCAGTGCAGAGGCCGATGCTGGTGATGCGGAGGCCCTGGAGGTTTGGAGCCGTTACGGCGAGCGCCTGGGCTGTGGCGTTGCTTCGCTGGTGTACGTGTTCACGCCGCAGTTGGTGTTGCTGGGTGGCGGCCTGGCCGGTGCTGCCCGCCACTTTCTGCCGGCGGTGCGCCGCGAGGTGGAGTCGCGGGTTCAGGCCGTCTCAAGGGAGGGGTTGCGGATCGAAGCCGCCTATCTGGGGAACGGCGCTGGACGCCTGGGGGCTGCGCGGCTCGCTCTGCAGCGGCTGAACGGGATGATGGCTCCAGATTGATTGCCTTGATGTCCAGCGTTCCAGAGCCTTCTGCTGCGTTGCTGCAGCGTGCCTCGGCTGTCCGCCGTGCTGCTGTTGATCTGGGGCAGACCGATGACGGCCAGAGAGCTCTGGCGCTTCAGGCGATGGCGGACGCGCTGACCGACCGTGCGGAAAGCATCCTCGCGGCCAACCGTGAAGACCTCCAACGCTCTGCAGCCGAGGGGTTGGCGCCGGCTTTGATGGCGCGGCTGAAGCTGGATGACACCAAGTTGGCGGCGGCCATTGATGGCGTCCGCAAGGTGGCCAGCCTCAGTGACCCGCTGGGTTGTCGTCAGTTGCATCGGGAGCTGGATCAGGGCCTGGTGCTGGAACGGGTCTCCGTTCCGCTCGGGGTGGTGGGTGTGATCTTTGAAGCCAGGCCGGATGCGGTGATGCAGATCGCCTCGCTGGCGATCCGTTCGGGCAACGGTGCTCTGTTGAAAGGCGGCAGTGAGGCTCGCTGCACCAATGAGGCTGTGATGGAGGCTCTGCAGGCAGGCCTGGCGGCCAGTCCGGTGTCCGCCGATGCCCTGGCTCTGCTCACCACCCGTCAAGAAAGCCTGGCCTTGTTGCGTCTCGATGGCCTCGTGGACCTGATCATTCCCAGGGGAAGCAACGAACTGGTGCGCTTCATTCAGGACAACACCCGCATTCCGGTGCTGGGCCATGCCGATGGGGTGTGCCACCTCTACGTGGATGCGGCGGCCGACGTCGACAAAGCCGTTCGGGTGGCGGTGGACAGCAAGAGCCAGTATCCCGCCGCCTGCAACGCCATTGAGACCTTGCTGGTGCACCGCTCGATTGCGCAGCCTTTTCTCGCCGCTGCGCTGCCGGCCTTCGCTGCTGCCGGGGTGCAGCTGCGGGGCGATGCCGAGAGCGTGGCCCTTGGTGTGGCGGAAGCGGCCACGGAGGAGGACTGGAGCACGGAGTATCTGGATCTGATCCTGGCGGTGAAGCTGGTGGACGATCTCGAGGCAGCCACCGATCACATCCGCTCCTATGGCTCGCGTCACACCGAAGTGATCCTGACGGAGGATGCCCAGGCGGCTGATCGTTTCCTTGCAGCGGTGGATAGCGCAGGGGTCTATCACAACTGCTCCAGCCGCTTCGCTGATGGCTTCCGTTACGGATTCGGCGCTGAGGTGGGCATCAGCACCCAGACCCTGCCGCCACGCGGACCCGTTGGTCTGGAAGGGTTGGTGACCTACCGCTATCGGTTGCGTGGCGAGGGCCACATCGCTGCCGACTACGCCAACGGCAGCCGCGTCTTCACCCACATCGATCGGCCGCTCTGATGGATTGCATCGGTGTGAGGGACCTGCGGTTGTGGGCCCACGTCGGGGTATTGGAACACGAACGTCGGGATGGCCAATGGTTCAGCCTTGATTTCAGTGTTCAGCTCGATCTGAAGGCTGCTGCCGTGGCCGACGACCTGGGCCGGAGCCTGGACTACGGCGTGGCCATTCAGGCCCTGCAAGGCTTGTCCCGGCAGGTTCGTTGCCTCACGATCGAGCACTTCAGCGAGCAGATGCTGGATCGGCTGGAAACGTTGTACGGGCCCATCCCGGTCTGGCTGCGATTGACCAAATGTGCTGCACCGGTTCCAGGATTTAACGGCCGCGTGTTCGTGGAACGCTCCCGTAATGGCGGGAGATCAGCCCTGTGAGCATCCCGTTGGTGCTGGTCCATGGTCTCTGGGACACGCCCCGCCTGTTTCATCGATTGATTCAGGGGTTGGACCAGCCGGATCGCCCGCTGCTGGCGCCGCATCTGCCCCATGGTCTGGGTTGGATTCCCCTGCGGCAGCTGGCCTCTCGCCTGGATCAGCACATCCAGCAGCGCTTTGGTGCTGACACCAGGGTTGATCTTCTGGGGTTTTCGATGGGGGGCGTGATCGGCAGGATCTGGCTGCAGGAACTGGGGGGGGGGCAGCGCACCCGGCGCTTCCTCAGCGTGGGCAGCCCGCAGCAGGGCACCCTGGCTGCTCAGATGATTCCCCGCCCGCTCCTGGCCGGTGCGGCAGACATGAAAGTGGGAAGTCGCCTGCTGCGCGAGCTGAATCGCCAACCCGATGCCCTGGCTGGGGTCGAGTGCTCCAGTTTCTTTTGCCGCTGGGATCTGATGGTGTACCCCGGCTGGAGGGCCATTCTGCCCTTGGGCCGGTGTGAGGAAATACCGGTCTGGACCCATCAGCAACTGATCAGCCACCCCGCTGCGATTCGACGGCTCTGCAGCAGCTTGCGCGCCTGAGATCAGGCCGCGGCCACCAGGCCGGAATGGCGAATCAGGGCTTCGGTGCTGGCAGGACGGCCTCGGAAGGCTTCAAACACCTCTGCTGGAGATCGGCTGCCACCGAGGCTGAGCACGGTGTCGCGGAAGCGGGCTCCCGTTGCACGCACCTGATCCTCCTGATCCAGGCCAACCTCCTCAAAAGCGGAGAAGGCATCTGCGCTGAGCACCTCAGCCCACTTGTAGGAGTAGTACCCGGCGGAGTAGCCCCCCGCGAAGATGTGGCCGAAAGCGCAGAGGAACTGATCCTCCGGGATGGGATCCATCACCGTTGTGGTGGCGGCGATCTCACGGCGCAGTCCATCTGGGCTGACGCCGAGTTCAGGGGTCCACTGGCTGTGGAGACGAAGGTCACTCAAGGCAAAGTGAACCTGCCGCAGGGTGGCGAGGCCTGCATTGAAGGTGCGGCTGCTGCGCAGCTTGTTGAATTCCGATTCAGGCAGGGGTTCACCGGTTTGCCAGTGGCGCGCCATGCCCATCAAGGTGGCGTGATCAAGACACCAGTTCTCCATGAACTGGCTGGGGAGTTCCACGGCATCCCATTCCACGTTGCTGATGCCGGCGGCTTCCGGTTCCTCAACGGTGGTGAGCATGTGCTGGAGCCCATGGCCGAATTCATGGAAGAGGGTCTCCACTTCCTCAAAGCTCATCAGGCTGGGCGTGTCGCCCACAGGTGGGGTCTGGTTGCAGACCAGGTAGGCCACCGGCAGCACCACAGAGCCATCGGGTTTCTTGCTCAGGCCCAGGCATTCATCCATCCAGGCTCCACCGCGTTTGCTGGCGGGTCTGCTGTAAGGGTCGAGGTAGAAGCCGGCAATCGGTGTGCCATCGGAGCGCTTCACCCGGAAGAAGCGCACATCGTCGTTCCAGGTCGGTGACTCGCCGTCGGCGGCAACGATCTCAACGTCGAACAGACGCGTACAAAGGCTGAACAGGCCTTCGAGCACCTGCGGCAGCGGGAACCAGGGACGCAGCGCCTCTTGGTCCAGATCGAACCGGGATTGGCGCAACTTCTCCGACCAGTAGGCGATGTCCCAGGGAGCCAGCTCATCGGCTTCGGGGGCCTTGTGCTCCCTGGCGATGGCTTGGAGATCCAGCAGCTCTTGCTCAGCTGCTGGGTATGCCGCAGCACGCAGTTCTTCCAGCAGTGCTTCCACCGCCGGAACATCGTCAGCCATCTTGGCGCTGAGGCTGAGGTCTGCCCAATGGGCATAGCCCAGGCGGGACGCTTGCTCTCGTCTCAGGGTCAGGATCTCCTCGATCAGTGCCCGGTTGTCGAGTTCGCCTTTACTGGCCCGCCCCACATGGGCGCGATAGGCCTTCTCTCGCAGGGATCGGTTGTTGGCGTGGGTGAGAAAGGGCAGATAGCGGGGCATGTCCAGTCCCAGCAGCCACGGGCCGGACTCCGCAGATGCATCAGCATCCCCTGCTTCACGCGCTGCGGCGGCCAGTGCCTCCAAGGCCCGTTGCGGCAGGCCTTCCACCTCGTGGGGCTGGCTGAGTTTCAGGGTCCACTGCTGCGTGGCATCGAGCACGTGGTTGCCGAACTGGGTGGAGAGAGCAGCCAGGCGTTCACTGGTGCTGTTGAAGTCTGCCTTCTCATTGCCACTGAGGCCAACACCGCGCTGCTGCATCGAGAGCAGCTCGGATTTCAGGATCCGCTCCTGGGTTGGGTTGAGCGGTTCGGAGGGATCGCTTTGGAGGGCCATCAAGGCCCGATGAAGAATCTGGCTTTGGCCAAGCCGGTTGCTGAGACGCACAACATCCGGTTGCTGGGCGGCATGGGCATCGCGCAGCTCAGGGGAATTGCAGACGCCATTGAGGTGTGACACCACACCCCAGCTCCAACGCAGCCGTTCGCCGATGGCCTGCAGCGGTTGCATCACCCGATCCCAGGACAGCTTCGAGGGGCCGACGAGGGCTGTCTCAAGAGCCTGCTCGAGCCCAGTGAAGTCCTGATCCAGCTGTGCGAGCAAAACCGGAATGTCTGTGCTGACGAGCTCAGGGGAAATGGCCCGGAACTCGGGAAGCCCTTGGCCGCGCAGGAGGGGGGAAACAGTCGACATCTCAGCTGGCAATGAACTGCAGGGCCAGAGCGTTGGTGGAAGCTTCGTAGAGGTCCATGGCAATGCGGGGCCAGATGCCGATCACCAGGGTTGGCACCAGCAGGCTCAGGCCAATCACCAGCTCCCTGGGGCGCATGTCAGCCACGCTCGCAAGGGCCGGAATCCTGGGGCCAAAGAACACCCGTCGGCACATGGAGAGCAGATAAATCGGTGTGAGCACCAGTCCGATGGCGGCCAGCAGAACGGTGATCGATCGGAACACGGACGTGAAGGCTTCCTGGCTGGTGATGCCAAGGAACACGGTGATTTCACTAATGAAGCCACTCATGCCCGGCAGGGCCAGCGACGCCAGGGAGCTGGCCAGGAAGAAGGCAAACGTGATGGGTAGCGCCTTGGCCAGTCCGCCCATGTTTGGGATCGAGAGGGTCTTGGTTCGCTCGTAGAACACGCCCGTCACGAAGAACATCGCGGCTGCGATCAGGCCATGGCTCACCATCTGGAGCATGGCTCCGCTGATTCCCAGGGCATCAACGGCACCGATCCCCACCAGCACAAAGCCCATGTGGCTCACGGAACTGCAGGCAATCCTGCGTTTCACGTTGTCCTGGGCGAAGGCATTGAGCGCGCCGTAAACGATGTTCACGATCCCAAGGATCACCAGGGCTGGCGCCAGGGTGGCGTGCGCTTCAGGAAGCATCTGCACGTTGAAGCGCAGCAGGGCGTAGCCGCCCATCTTGAGGAGCACCCCGGCCAGCAGCATCGACACCGGAGCGTTGGCCTCACCGTGGGCATCGGGCAGCCAGGTGTGGAGAGGGAACATCGGCAGTTTCACGCCGAAGCCAATCAGGAAGCCCAAGTAACACAACAGGCCGAAGCTGCCGCCGGGGGAACGGGCCGCCAGTTCCGTGATGTTGAAGGTGAACGTGTCACCGGAGAGGGCCAGTGCCAGGCCGCTGATCAGGATCAGCAGAGAGGCCAGGGCCGTGTAAAGGATGAATTTGGTGGCGGCGTACTGGCGGTTCTGTCCGCCCCAGATGGCAATCAGCAGGTAAACGGGAACCAGTTCCAGCTCCCAGGCCAGGAAGAAGAGCAGGAAGTCTTGCGACAGAAACACCAGGCCCTGGGCTGAGGCCTGAACAAGCATCAGGGCGAAGTACAGCCGTGATTTGCGCTGAACCGACCAGCTGGCCGCCACTGACAGGAACGTGACCAGGCCGCTGAGCACCACAAGAGGTGCTGAAAGACCATCCACACCAAGGGACCATTCGAGGCCGAGTGCTGGGAGCCAGCTCACCCGCTCCACCAGCTGCAGACCTTCAGTGCTGGGGTCGAAGAGGGTGGCAAACACCCCCATCATCAAAAGAAGATCGACCAGAAGGACGACCAGGGTGATGATCTTGGGCGCGGGGGATGGCTTCTCTTCGCTGCTCGGAACCAGCGGCAGCACCAGAGCAGCTGCCGCCGGCAACAGCACAATCAGCGACAACCAAGGGAAGGGACTGCCCGAGACAGCAAGCTCTGCTAACCCAGCATCCATTCCGTGTCCGCAATCTTTAACAAAGCTAACAGGGCTGAATGCCCTGTTTAGGTGGATCTACTCATCGTCGGCCGGTTGCCAGTGGCTGCCTGAGGTCTGCAAATTCAGCACCGGCGCGCGGCTGGCGACCCCGGCAGCTTCCCAGGCTTTGACCATGGCTCGGCTGACGGCTGAGCCTTTGTCTTCCTCGCACAGAGCCATGACGCTTGGTCCAGCTCCGCTGATGGCGCAACCCCAGGCTCCCGCGTCCATGGCGGCCTGTTTGACCTGGTCGCCGCCTTTGATCAGGCGCCAGCGGTAAGGCTCGTGCAAGCGATCGTGCATGCCGTCGGAGATCAGATCACCATTGCCGGTGCGCAGCCCTTGCAGCAGCAGTGTCAGGGCACCCAGGTTGACCACAGCGTCGCCAACGGGGATGGCCTTGGGCATGGCCCGGCGGGCTTCGCTTGTGCTCAGGCGAATCGATGGAATCGCCACGACGGCCTTCACGCTCGGCGTCCATTCGCAACGCACCACGCGCCAGCGCTGAGAGGCGGCCTTGGCGGTCATGCAGAGGCCCCCCAGAAGGGAGGGCACAACGTTGTCCGGGTGACCTTCGATATCGATGGCCAGCTCCAGCAGCTTCTCCTTGGAGAGAGGCTCCCCGACGAGGGCATTGGCTCCCATCAATCCCGCCACGATCGCCGTGGCACTGCTGCCCAGCCCCCGTGCCGGCGGCACGGCAAGACGCACCCGTGCCTCAAGGGCGACGGGTTCCAGCCCAGCCGCTTTCCACACCCGTTGGGCCGCTCGGTAAACGAGGTTCTCCGGCCCACCCCGGAGGTGACTGCCTTCAGTTCCCTCAATAATCAGCTCAAATCGTTCACCGCCCCCTTCGATCCGCCGCATCGCGAAGCGGTTGTTCAGATCAAGGGCTGCACCGAGGCAGTCAAATCCAGGGCCGAGATTGGCGGTGGTTGCCGGGACGTCCACGACCACTTTCTGACCGATGCGCGGCTGCGCCATCGCTGATCCTCTGCTCAGGCCAGTGTCCCACCTGACTCCGCCAGCATCCGGGCGCGACAGGCTGCACTGAACAGTCCGGCATCGGGATCGATCACCGCTGTGACCTGCATCCCTTCGATCAGTTCGCGGAAGCGTCCCTTGTTGCGCATCGCATTGAGAAAGCTGGCGGATTTCAGTCCTTTCAATTGTTTTGATGCGGTGCCCCCGCCAACCCAGAGGCCTCCTGTGCAGAGTTCCTGAAGGGCAAGATCGCCTGCCGCTGAGCCATAGGCCTCCAGCCAAAGCTGTAGGGCGCGTTGCATCAAGGGATCACCCCCTTCAGCGGCAACGCTCACCTGAGCGGGAAGATCGTTGGAGCTGTTGCGCCGCCAAGCCTCAGCCACGCTGCGCAGGGGGTGCATAGCGGCATCGGGTTTCTGAAGCAGCCAGTGGGCCACATGCCCCAGGCCGGTGCCACTCACGATGCGTTCGATCGAAAGGCGGCTGACGCCGAGGTCTTGTTTGAGCCAGCAGGCCAGCTCCCATTCCGCTTCGTTGCGCGGAGCAAATTCGCGGTGCCCTCCTTCGCTCGCCAGGGCCACCAGTCCCTGTTCGCTCTGCAGGCCTCGCGCCATGCCGAGACCGGTGCCTGCCCCAAGAATGGCCAGGGGGCCCTTGTCTTGGTGGCCCTTCTGAAGGATCACCTGCTGATGGCTGTCGAAATGGGGCAGCCCGTAAATCAGCACGCCGAAATCATTCACCAGCTCGAGCTGTTCCATGCCAGCAGCCCGCGCCAGGTCGGCCTCCCGCAACCGCCAGGGCAGGTTGGTGATCGTGGCCTCCCTGTGTCGCACCGGACCGGCAACGGCGATGCACGCATGCGCTGGAGCCGGGAGATCGGCGGGGCGATTGTTGAGGAAGGCTTCGAGCATCGGCTCAAGGGATGGCCATTCTCCCGAGCGGAAGCGTTCCTGATGCAGCAGGCGCAGCTGGCCCGCCTCACTCCCGTAGAGAGCAAGCAGAGTCTTAGTGCCTCCCATGTCCCCCGCCAGGAGTGTGCTGGTGGCCATCCAGGGCTGCGGCAATTCCTACCAGCGTGGTTGGCTCAGGAGAAGAAGTCCAGTGGAAGCGGTCCCCAGGTGGTGCTTGGCGTGGTGTCGTCGTCACCGTGGCCACTGATCAGAATTCCTTCGCCAAGGCCGTGCTCGATCCGAATGCGGATCATGCCCCCCTTCTGATTGGCTTTCAGGAAAACAGGGCCCTGCTCCTCGGGGCTGTCGACGAGCTCCAGCGGCTCCCACTGTTGGCTTTGCTCGAGGCTGCGAAGCGCTGTAAGGGCCTGCTCCCTGGACGGGGCCATGACGCCGATGGTGAACCAGCTGGCCTGGGCCATCGCCTGATCGAGTTCTCCTCGCAGCTCGTTTCTGATCTGGGGAGCCAACTCCGGCGCTCCCCGCAGCCGCGCGAGATCGGCCAGGTGCTGCACAGGGGTATCCGTCATCGGTTCAGCTCCAGGCCCGCGGCGCGCTCGCTGTTGGCCATCTGGGCAGCACTGAGAAGGTCGGCCACCGCTGTGAGCCCGAGGTCACCGTCCCGTCGGCTGCGAAGGCTCACGGCGTTCTGCTCCGCTTCCTTGGCACCGATAACCGCCAGCACGGGGATCTTCATCTGTTCGCCGGTGCGGATCAGCTTGCCGAGCCGCTCACCGCTGCGGTCGATCGTGGCGCGAACACCAGCTTTTGTGAGTTGGTCCAACACCTGTTCGGCGTAGGGCTGCACCTCGTCGGTGACCGGCAGCAGACGCACTTGCTCGGGGGCCAGCCAGAAGGGGTAATCGCCGGAGTAGTTCTCGGTCATGATCCCGAAGAACCGCTCCAGCGAACCGAAGATGGCGCGATGGATCATGATCGGCCGCTGCTTGCTGCCGTCGGCGGCGATGTAGTCGAGCTCGAACCGCTCCGGCAGATTGAAATCCAGTTGGATCGTGGAGCACTGCCACATCCGGCCGATGGCGTCTTCGATCTTGAGGTCGATTTTCGGGCCGTAGAACGCACCGCCGCCCTCATCGATTTTGTAGGCCCAACCCTTGCGCTCCAGGGCTTCAATCAGTCCCTTGGTGGCCAGGTCCCAGACGGCGTCATCGCCGATGGACTTCTCGGGGCGGGTGGAGAGGTTGATCTCGTAACTGCTGAAATCGAAGGCGGAGAGAATCCGTTCGGTGAGATCGAGGATCTTCAGAATCTCGTCGCTGATCTGCTCCGGCAGGCAGAACACATGGGCATCGTCCTGGGTGAAGCCCCGCACCCGCATCAGACCGTGCATCACACCGGGCCGCTCGTAGCGATACACCGTTCCAAGCTCCGCCCAGCGGATCGGCAGTTCCCGGTAGCTGCGCAGTTTGCTGGCGTAGGTGAGCACGTGGAACGGGCAGTTCATCGGCTTGAGCTGGTACTCCCGTTCGTCCACCTCCATTGGGCCGAACATGCTCTCGGCGTAGAAGTCGAGGTGGCCTGAGGTCTTCCAGAGGCTGATGTCCGCAACGTGGGGGGTGTAAAGGAGCTCGTATCCGCCCTCGAAGTGGGCCTGGCGCCAGAACTCCTCGATTAACAGGCGCATGCGAGCACCGCGGGGGTGCCAGAACACCAGACCAGACCCGGCCTCGTCCTCGATCGAGAAGAGGTCGAGGTCTTTGCCGATGCGGCGATGGTCGCGGCGAAGCGCTTCTTCCTTGCGACGTTTGTGTTCCGCCAGCTGTTCTGGGGTTTCCCAGGCCGTGCCGTAGATGCGTTGCAGCTGCGCTTTGGTTTCATCGCCTCGCCAGTAAGCGCCTGCCACGCTTTCCAGCTCGAAGGCCTTGGCATTGAGTTGGCCGGTGTGGTCCACGTGGGGGCCAGCACAGAGGTCCCACCAGTCCTCACCAAGGGTGTAGAGGGTGATCGGCTCCTGCAGTCCTTCAAGAATCTCGAGCTTGTAGGGCTCGTTCTGGGCTTTGATTTTTTCCTCGGCCTCGTTGCGGCTCACCTCGACGCGTTCGAGAGGCAGCTTCTTGTTGATGATTTTGATCATCCCCTTCTTGATGGCCTTCAGGTCGGCCTCGGTGAAGGGATCGGGATTGTCGAAGTCGTAATAGAAACCTGTTTCCGTCCAGGGGCCGATGGTGACGCGCGCCTTGGGAAACAACTGCTGCACAGCCATGGCCATCACATGGCTCATGGAGTGGCGAATCTTCAGCAGTTGATCGCTTTCGCTGGTCTTGGGCAGAACCACCGGTGCTGAAGGGGCTGGGGTGGTTGCTGCAGCGCTGCTCACCGGTTCAGGTTCAGGGCCCGCCATCCTATGGGCGAGACCCGAGGGCATCAGGTGGGTGAGTCAACCAATCAGGAAGCTGGCGCACTGCTGGATGAGTTGCTGGCATCCCTGCTCGATGACTTCGAGCACTGGTTTCAGCGCGGTGAGGAGCTTCTGCAGGCCTGTCCGGAGGAGGTGATGCCGTTGCAGGAGCGCCGACGCATGCAGGAGCGGCTGCAGGAGGGCAAGAAGGCCATTGCTGCAACACGCTCCCTTGTGGCTGCATCAACGCAGCCCATGGCGGTCTCGATGGAGGTGATGAACCCTTGGCACGGCTTGGTCACCGAGGTGTGGGGCCTGGCCGCGAGGTTGGGGTCGAACCGTTCGCCTCAGGCCCCGAGCTGATTGCGCAGCTGGCGCAGGTTGCTGCTGTAGAAGCTCGCCAGGTCCTGAGGGCTCTTCACCGGTTGACCGTAGGCGGAGCGGCCGGTCCAGGTGGGGAAGGATGCCCATTCGGGAGCCAGCTTCGCCATGGCGTTTCTGGTCAGCCCTTTCCGGTCAATTTCCTTGAGAGCACCGCGACGCTCAACAAGGTGCAGAGCGGCTTGGTCCTGGTGCCTGGGCTCGAAGCTGGACAGCTTGAGCTCCTTCGCCACGCCCTTCCAGGTCTTGGGCAGGAATTGATAGGCCCCCGCTGCGGCGCTGGAGTAGCGCTTCACGATCACCCGCTCGGGATGACGTGAGAGGTCCTGAAACTGCCCGCCGCCGTACATGATCCGGTAGCCCTTGTCTTCACCGTCTTTCCAGGTGCCCTCGGCGTAGCGAATGGTGTTGAGCAGGGCGCGACGCTCAGGTGTCAGCTCGTAACGACCACCCTCCTTGCCGGTGGACAGGGTGGCGCGGCTGCTGGTGTTGCGGCTGCTGGTGGCGCTTTGCTCAACCTGTTCTGCGGGCGACTCTGCGTTCTGGAGCGGCTGTTTGGCTCCTGCGGACAGCACCAATCCTGCGGTCAGGGCTGCACCGACGACAGGCCGGCTCCAACGTGTGGCTGGGCTGAACACATAAAAAAGGCGATGCACGCAGAGCAATCAGGTGGACGATCACAGTGCTGGCCCACGAGGCCTGGACGCGAGATCGGCGCCTGAGGGGTTGACGCGTTGTCTGTGCTGTGTATATGCAGCTGAGAGAAGACTGAGAGTCTTGCGAGGCTCGCGTCTGCGGCTGACGTTGTCTCCCTCAAGCCTCAGGGGCCATGGCTTGAGCCCATGGCCGTCGCATTGATAAGATCAGCTAATGCTTCTCTTTGTTGCTGATCAGGCTGGCCGGGCGAAACCCAAGGCATCCCGAACCCGTTCAAGCGTGGCGTTGGCCACGGTTTCGGCCTTCTCACGGCCTGTTCTCAGCACCTGATCGAGCTCTGTGGGGTCCTGCAATAGCTCCCGGTAGCGGGCCTGGATGGGCTCCAGCGCGCTCACGGTGGCTTCGGCCAGCAGCGGCTTGAACTGTCCCCAACCCATCTCGGCGCATTCAGTGGCGGCCTGCTCCCGCCCCTTGCCGCTCAGGATTGCGTAGATCCCAAGCAGGTTGTCGGTTTCCGGTCGATCGGGGTTGCCGAATTCGAGGCCACGCTCTGGATCGGTCTTGGCGCGTTTGATCTTTTTGGTGATCAGCTCCGGAGGGTCCAAAAGCGTGATGCGACTCCCCTCGTTGGGATCGCTCTTGCTCATCTTGCTGCGACCATCCGTCAGGCTCATCACCCGGGCTCCCTCCTTGAGGATCAGCGGTTTGGGCACTTTGAGCACCGGCGTGTCCTTGCCGCCGAAACGGGCATTGATGCGCTGCTGGGCGATGTCGCGCGCCAGCTCCAGATGCTGCTTCTGGTCCTCACCGACGGGCACCAGGTCAGCGTCGTAGAGAAGGATGTCGGCGGCCATCAACACCGGATAGTCCAGCAGGCCCACGGAGACGTTGTCCCCCTGCTTCACCGCTTTCTCCTTGAACTGAATCATTCGCTCCAGCCAGTTGAGCGGCGTGACGCAATTCAGCAACCAGCACAGTTCGCTGTGGGCTGCCACCTGGCTCTGCACAAACACCGAACAGCGTTTGGGGTCCATGCCACAGGCCAGGTAAAGCGCTGCTGTGGAACGGGTGTCCTCAGCCAGGCGGCTGGGGTCATGGGGAACGGTGATGGCATGGAGATCCACAACACATACAAAGGTGTCGTGGGTCTCCTGCAGATCAACCCAATTGCGGATGGCACCCAGCCAATTGCCGAGGTGCAGTGCTCCGGTCGGTTGCACCCCGGAAAGAACCCTTGGCCGGCTCATCAATCAGGCCTCGGTTGCTGCGGTGTTGGTGTCGTCGGTGGAGGTTGCTTCTGACTCCACCACCGGCTCCGCCACTGGTTCGGCCTCCGGCTCGGCAACCGGTTCAGCTGCAGCCTCCGGCTGGGGTTTGGCCGGTCGGGCAAAGGGATTCGGACGGGATCCGCGGCCATCACGCTCATCGTCAAAGCGGCGGCCACGACCACCACCGTCACGACCAGCACCATCACGCCGGCCGCCTCGGGCAGGCTGATTTTTCTGCTGTTCGATCAGAGCGTCCAGTTGGCCGTCCTCCAGCATTTGGCCAAGGCTGCGGACCGCGAAACCCAGCACAGCCACGGTCGAGCGGAGATTGAAGGCCTCCTGCAGGGCCCGGGCTGAGCGCATTTCGTTGTCACTCAGGCGAATCCGGAAGCCTCCGCCTTCACGGCCGCCACCACGGTTGCCACGACTGCGCTGACCATCTCGGCCGCCGTCTCCCTGTCCCGCCTGTTGTTGGGGATCGCTGTAGGAATCACTCATGGCCCATGGCCTGGAATCAGGCGCAAGTGTGACGCATCACCGGGGTGTTTTCGGTGATCCAGAGCAGCTGGTGGCATTCAACGCTGTTCTTCCGAGCCAGTACCAGCATCGGAACCACCGTGATCCCCCGTTCAATCCGTTCGCGATAGCTGCTCACCAGTTGTCGGTACCGCTCGGCTGTCCAACCGTGGATGGCCGTGTCACGACTGTTCCAGTAGTCCTGCAGCGCTCTTTGGCAGTCCTCGATGCCGAACTCCCGCCAGCAGCTCTGTTGGGCCAACAGTGGATCCATCCCCTGCTGCAGCAACCGCCGGTAATGCACCAGTTCCGGGGCTTCATCACGCCCATCCGGAGGGAGCCAACGATGCAGCTCGGTCAGGGGAGTTCGAGACAGCCGCAGCCAGCACCGCTCCCGCAGCAACACCGGCAGTTGCCACGACCAGCTCTCGGCACGACGGACTTCATCGAGCACCTCAATCAGCCCCCGCTGCTGACGCTCGGTCAGTCCAGCCAGCGCCTGGGTTGTGGTGTCGACCTCAGCCATGGGCGCCGGTGTAGGTGATCCCGTCCTCCACGTAGTCCTTGGGTTCCAGATGGATGGTGCACCGCACCGGCCCGAAACTTTCGTCCAAGCGCTCTTCCACCTCTTCGGTGATCCGGTGCGCCTTGGTGAGGTCGTCTGCGTCGACAACCATATGCATTTCGATGAACACCTGCTGGCCCGGTACGCCCCGGCTGGCGATGTCGTGGCAGTTCAAGACACCGGCGGTGGCCATCGCTTCGGCATAGATGGCTTCAGGTGCAACCGCCATGTGGTCCACCAGCCAGGGCAAGGTTCCGCGCAGCACCTGCCAGCACACACGGATCAGCAGGAGTGCCATGGGGATGGCCAGCGCAACGTCGAGCCAGCTCACCTGCAGCCACACCGCCCCGGCCATGCCCACCAGCACCACCACGGTGGTCCAAACGTCGCTCGCCGCATGTTGAGCATCCGCTTTGAGCAGGTTGCTGTTCAGCCGCCGACCTTCCCGCAACTCATACCCCGCCAGCAGGAGGTTGAACCCCAGCACCAGCGTGAGGAGCACCAGCTCCTGGCTGGTCACCCGGATCGGTGGCAGGCCCTCGAGCAGCCTTTCCCCTGAACGCAGCAGGATCTCAAGGGCTGTGAACAGGATGAAACCAGCGATGCCCAGGGCTCCCACCGCCTCGTATTTGCGGTGGCCGTAGGGGTGATCCCTGTCGGGGCGCGGATCAGACAGTTTGTTGGTGACCAGTCCCGTGAGGCTGGACAACGCATCGGTGGCGCTGTGCATGCCATCAGCGATCACCGCCAGGGAACCACTCATGGCCCCCACCAGAAGCTTCAGCAGCGACATGCTGATGTTCAGGCCCAGGGCCACCATCAGAACCCTGCGCACCCCCCGGCGGTTGTCGACCATCGCATTGGGATGACTGTGTGTCACGGCTGACTCCGGCCTGTTCCCAACTTATGGAGAACTCGTGTTTCTGGCCTGAAGTTCTGGTGTCAGGTGGTGGGTTGAGCTAAGAAGGGCCACTGCTACAGCAGCCGTTCTGTTGAAACTCCCGGCTTCATGGCCAGACCTGGTGATGCCACCGTCGTCGCTGCTGCGGCCGTTGGCTCTGGCTGGAGCTGGTCTGCTTGCTGGACAGTGGCTGATCAGTGATGTGATGCATGTTCCCGGCGGGGGGCTGGGTCTGCTGGCCGCCGGTGGCGTTGTGATCTGGCTTGGCCGCAAGCCAAGTCAGCCGCGGTTTGCGGCGCCGGTCTCTCTTGATGGATGGATCGCTCGGTGCCAGGAGGTGCTGGATCAATTCGCACGTTTCGAGCAGCAATCCTCTGCCGATCTGGCCCGTCGCGCTGAACTGAAACGGGTGCTGGACCGCTTCGGTCCTGTGCGCATGGCAATGGTCGCCTTGGGGGGCTCTCAGGGACCGAATGAGGCAGACCTCAGCAGCTCTCTTGCTGGCCCGGCGCCGGTGACGCTGTCGCTCTGCCATCCCCTGACCACCGACGACGGCAGCCGTTCCTGGCCCGGCGGCCTGCTGGATCAGGATCTGATTCTGTTCTGCCTGCAGACGCCTCTGCTGGCTTCAGATCTGCTCTGGCTGCAGCAGGTGCCGGACGATCAGCCGGCCTGGCTGCTTGTGTCGACCGACGCGAAGGACGCATCCACCGATGCCGTCGCGGCTGTTCGGGATGACCTTCCCGAGCGCTGGCGTGAGCGGATTTTGGTTCAGGAGTCTTCGATGCAGCTGCGCACTGCACTGGCACCGTTGCGCCGTTCGCTGAAACAGGCTGCGTTGGAGACGCGTCCGCGACTCCTGGCGGACTTGCATCGCCGTTGGCAGCGTGACCTCGAATCGCTTCGGCGCGAACGCTTTCTGCAGATCCAGCAGCGCACCCAGTGGCTGGTGGCCGGGTCGGTGATGGCCTCCCCCATCGCCAGCCTTGATCTTCTGGCCGTGGCGGTGGCGAACGGTTTGATGATCAAGGAGATGGGAGAGATCTGGGGAACATCGCTTCAACCGGATGTGCTGAGGGAAGCTGCGGCGCAGCTGGCTCGGGTGGCCCTCGCCCAGGGCGTGGTGGAGTGGACCGGACAGACCTTGCTTGGGCTGGCCAAGCTGGATGGGGGGAGCTGGCTGATCGCCGGTTCAATGCAGGCCCTCAGTGCTGCTTACCTCACCCGTGTGGTGGGACGCTCCATGGCGGATTGGCTGGCGATCAATGCCGGCGTTGACGAGCTTGATCTTGTGGCGTTGAAGCAGCAGGCACCGTTGTTGGTGGCTCGGGCTGCAGAGGAGGAACGGGTGAATTGGAATGGCTTCGTTCAGCAATCCCGCGAGTGGCTACTTCATGCAACTTCATGAATGCTTAGTAAAGCGCTTAATGAAGTTTTTTTGAGACCTGATTCTGATTGTTGAGTTGTCATGTAACGGAACGTTCCGTCCATACACTTGATCCACCTATCCCTTTTTTGAGGGAGAGGTTCATCCGTCTTCTTTTCTTCCATGTCCACCGCAATTCGCAGCGGACGCCAGAGCAATTGGGAAGCCTTTTGTCAGTGGGTGACCGACACCAACAACCGCATCTATGTGGGTTGGTTCGGCGTGCTGATGATTCCCTGCCTCCTGGCGGCCACCATCTGCTTCACCATTGCCTTTATCGCCGCTCCCCCGGTTGATATCGATGGCATCCGCGAGCCCGTCGCTGGCTCCTTGATCTACGGCAACAACATCATCTCCGGTGCTGTTATTCCGTCTTCAAACGCCATTGGCCTGCACTTCTACCCCATCTGGGAAGCTGCTTCCCTCGATGAGTGGCTGTACAACGGCGGCCCTTATCAGTTGGTCTGCTTCCACTTCCTGATCGGCATTTCCGCCTACATGGGTCGTCAGTGGGAACTCTCCTACCGCCTGGGCATGCGCCCCTGGATCTGCGTCGCCTACAGCGCTCCGCTGTCTGCAGCGATGGCTGTTTTCCTGGTGTACCCCTTCGGTCAGGGTTCCTTCTCTGATGGCATGCCCCTGGGCATTTCTGGCACCTTCAACTTCATGTTGGTGTTCCAGGCTGAGCACAACATCCTGATGCACCCCTTCCACATGCTGGGCGTCGCAGGTGTTTTCGGCGGCAGCTTGTTCTCCGCCATGCACGGCTCCCTGGTGACCTCCTCCCTGGTGCGTGAAACCACCGAGAGCGAGTCCCAGAACTACGGCTACAAGTTCGGCCAAGAGGAAGAGACCTACAACATCGTGGCTGCCCACGGTTACTTCGGTCGCCTGATCTTCCAATACGCCTCCTTCAACAACAGCCGTAGCCTTCACTTCTTCCTGGGCGCCTGGCCTGTTGTCGGCATCTGGTTCACGTCCATGGGCATCAGCACCATGGCCTTCAACCTGAACGGCTTCAACTTCAACCAGTCCATCCTGGATAGTCAGGGCCGCGTCCTGAACACCTGGGCTGATGTGCTGAACCGCGCCAACCTCGGCATGGAAGTGCAGCACGAGCGCAACGCTCACAACTTCCCCCTCGACCTGGCTGCTGCTGAGTCCACTCCTGTGGCTCTGCAGGCTCCTGCCATCGGTTGATCTGGAATCAACCTGTTCCTTTTGGAACAGCCAAAACGATTCAGATCAACTGAATCGGAAAGCCCCCTCCTCGGAGGGGGCTTTTTGTTGCTGTGTTCGCTGTGAAGGTTGGGCGGTGTATCAGGCCCCTTCAGGGCACCATCCGATCTGCTTCTCCAGCCGTTGCATCCATTAATGGCAGCGGTGTGTGAGGTGTGCTCCCTGGGGGATGCGCTGTTGGTGGTGTGCACAGGCTGGCTGGGTGACCCCCGCCTCAGCAAGGGTGTGCTGAAAGTGCTGGCAGGTGAGGCACACCATGAGGGACCGGCTCGGTCGGAGTAGCCCTGATCCCATCGGTGGCCAGGCGCTTGGCGGCGGAGCGTTGACGAAGCCCATACGCGTCTTATTGGTAGCTATGTACTACTCGCAGTCCTTTTGGTTGTCAACGTGGTGTTGGTGAGAATGGAGTCATGAGTGAGCCTCGCCCCACCCTCCAGTTCGATCTGGACCTTGAAGCTGTTCGCCTGCTCCACCGCTCGGTGAGCTTTCACCTTGAGAAATGGCCCGGAGGGCCAGATCCCAGAGAGCAGGAGGCCCTGCAGTCGATGAAGACCTTGCTCACGGCAGCGTTGCTTGAGTTCAGCCTTGACCAGGACGGTCAGCGCTGAAACCTGCTCCTTTCACGGCTGAGCAGGGAAGCAGCGACAGCGCTGCGTTGGCCGCTGTACAACGCATTGAGTCGGTTCAGGCCTGGCTGGACTGCATCGCAACCTGTTGCATTAACGATGGAAGAGAACTGGGCTCCAGCAGCTTTGGTTCCTGCGTTGTTCTCTTAAGCCGTTGTCCCCGTGGGTTTGTTGATCGCCCTTGCCATCGTCGTGGTGCTGTCCTGGCTGGGATGGCGTTGGAATCAGCTCGAATGTGCTGAAAGCCGCTCCGTCAGCGGCCGTTTGGTGAAGCGGATGCGTCGTCATTCGCGGCGACGCAAGCACCATCACTAGGCCTTCAATCAGGCCATGGGCATGCGACAACCCAGTTGAATCGTGCCTTCGTCGATCAACCGGCCCAGCCGTTGGGCGACAGCCTCCTCAGTTCGTGTGAATTGATCTTGGCGGGCGGTCACCCACGCCATCTCACCGTTGGTGATCACGCCGGTGGACATGGCTTCGAGAAAGAGTTCGCCGAGTGTCATGACACTTGTGCCGTTGGGATCACGTTGATGGGACTCCGAAGGGGGTGCATGACCTACTCACCTTTCTTCATGGCAAGGGGTCAAGGATGGTTTGGAGGGCTCGGTTGATCTGATCGCTGAGCTGGGGGGCGGCGGGATTGAGGCGGATCAAGCTTGCGAATCCTTCGCTGAGGTCGGGCCTGTTGGGGGGGCTGTTCAGGCTCAGGTGCATCGCACGAATCACGGCCTCTGGAACGCACCGTTGGCGGCTGCGGTTCCAGGCCAGGCACTGATCCAACGGTGTCTGCAACCACCAGCCGGTCCATGGCAGGTGCTGGCCCCCCATGCTTCGCTGCATCAACCCTTGGCGCCAGTTGAGTTGTGCATGGGTTGCATCCACCAGCACGTTGTCGCCATCGGCGATGGCGCGGTCGATGGCGCCATGCAGATGCGGTTCCAATTCAGACCAAGGCCCCTGCACATTCGCGTCTCCCCAGAGCTGTTCCCTCAGGGCGTCATTGGCGATCACCCGTGCAGGGAGCAGCGGAGCGAGGATCGTGGCGAGGGTGGTCTTGCCGCTGCCCGGGGGGCCGATCAACAGATGGCCATGGGGCCGTGGTTCAGGCAACGAAGCGTTTGTAGAGCCAGCGCACCATTCCACCAATCACGGGCACTGGAGCAAACGTGGGGCCGACGAAATCGAAATAATCGCGGTGGTCCCCGATCTTTCCATCTGAATTGAAGCGGAGCCGGGTCGCCCCGGGGTAGATGAACTCAATCCCTTTGATCTTGAGGCCCATGCGCCATTCAACAAAGGCTGTTTCACCGTTCACCACCACCGATTCCGTTTCCAGGAACACGTCATCACAGCGCTGCATCAGACCATCCTGGGCAAGGATGTAGGCGTCAATGCCCTGCCGTTCCTGGGTTGGATCGGTGAAATGCACGTCACTGGCATAGACGGCCTTCCACTGCGCAGCTGTGGGGCCTGGCGTGCCGTAGGGCTTGGTGAACAGGGCACGGATCTGTTCTGCGTCCAGCGGAGGGTGAAGCATGGGTGTTGTCATCAGAAATCGGCGCCTACCTGAGCTGTCATGGTTTCGGCCCAGCTCACGCTGGGAACCAGGCCGAGGCCGAGAAGTCCAGCCGTGGCGAGGAATCGATGAATGGAGTCAGTTGAAAAACCCCTTGGACTGAAGCCAGAGGCCGATGGCGACCAGGGGCCCGAAGCCGGCGATCAACACCGTGATCTTGAGGCGCAGCGGTGACACCTGGGGTTTGGTCTCTCGAAGAGCCATGGCAAGGCACGAAGGCAAGTGAACCTAAACGCTGTGCTGCGTTCGTGCCTGTTCAGAGCTCGTACTCCTCTTCAAACTGCTCAATCAAGCCCTTGTACAGCGCCAGAAGACCCTCGGTTTCTTCGCAGAATCCGTCCGTTGTGTACTTCGCGATCAGATTCACCACGGCGCTGCGGATTTGCGTGAAGGCGCCGAGGTACTCACCCTGGATGTCTTCATCGCGGATGTCGTTGATCAGCGCGCCCACCAGCTCAATCTTGCGCTTGGCAGCGGCCATCTCCGCTTCCATCTCTTTGTTGAGCTTGCGGCGTTTCTTCGGCATCCCCTCAACCGGTTCAATCAGCGACATTACGGGAGCCGCAGGCCTTCCTCGTTCGAGCGACTTCCCCTAGCGTCGGGTTCGCTCAACCCATGGCCTTGTGAATCGGACCTTCCGCGGTGTTGCCTACGTGTCCGTCTGGGTGGTGATCTGGGGAACGGTGGCGTCCTTGATGGACTGGATGCTGCTGACAGGTGAGGTTTACGAGACGGCCAGCTCTGGTCAGGCGGTGACGTTCATCGCCTACGGGGCCGCAACAGTGGTGTTGGCCACGCGGTTTTCGGGGCGTTTCCTTGCAGATGCCGATTCAGAGGCTGCGGATCAGGAGTGATCCGCCCATCAGCAGCGCCAAGATCTCGAACGCTTTTTTGACTAGGCGGCTTCCTTTCACCAGGGAATAGTGGGCCCCCAGGAAGCCTCCGATCAGTGAACCCAGCACCAGCTGTGGAAGCCAGTCCCAACGGATTTCGCCGCTCAAACCCAGCACTAGCGCCCCGGTGCCATTCCACCCCAGGCCCACCAGCACCAGGGTGTGAGCAACGGCTCTGGCGTAGCTCAGCCCAAACCAGCGCACCAGCCACAGGGTGACGAACAACCCTGTGCCTGAGGTGAGGGAACCGTTGAGAACGCCAATGATGAACAGCCCGCAGCTGCCAAGCCCAACGGTGCGGGCTGTCAGTGGGTAGGGCTGATCTGTCGTCCCCAGATCTGGTTTCCGAGCCGAATAAACCCCCAGCCCCAGGGTCAGCAGCCCAAGGCTCGCGGTGGCCACTTGATCGGGCAGCGCAAGAACCATGCTGGCTCCCACAAACACACCTGGGAGACCGGCCGCCAACACCAGCGCCGAGCGTTTCAGGTCAAGGCTGCTGGCACGCCAATGACGCCCACTCGCTCCCAGCCCCAGCGCAACACTGGCCACCTTGTGGGTGGCCAATGCCATGGAGAAAGGAAGGCCCAGAAGGATGAGGGCGGGCAGTTGCACCAGTCCTGCTCCCCCTCCCGCCAGAGCCGAGAGGGCATTGGCGCCAATGGCGATGCCCAGCAGGGCGATTTGCATCAGCAGTTCGGAGACACTCAATCTCGTGTCAGGAAGGCGATGGGAACTGAAAAGGTGACGATGCGGTGGGGATCCCCCGGGAGAATGGCGACGCAGGCCACTTCACGATCAGCGTGAGCCTCGCGGGACTGCACCACAAAGGCTGTGGCGTCTTCGATGCTCCACATCGGGGCATCACCACAACGGCGTTCATCCCTGTAAGCCTGCCAGACCTCGCAGAACGCCTCCCCATCCTCACCACGTTTCATTTCCGTCAGCGCCTGTTCCAGACCCACGTCTTCGAACCGTTCGAACAGCCGCACCATCAACGGGTGGGCAATGGTGGATGAGGCCTTCAGGGTTGAGTTGATCGTGCCGATGGCACTCACTATCAGCTTTGGTTTGGAGCGTCGTGCATCGATCACTCCCACAGGCAGATTGAGATCCCAGCTTGGGTGTCCGCTGACGGCACAGGCCAGATCGAACAGCCCCAAGCTGCATTGCTTGATCAGGCTCTGAATGGTCTCTCGATCCATAGCTCAGTTCCGCGTGGCCCGATTCACCGTTTGCGTTCCAGTGTTGCCAGGATGGCCTTCGGTTGATGCCGCTGTGGATGTCCCTGGTTCAGATCTACCTTGATGCCGTCACCCACCAGGTGATCACCAGTGAAGAGCTTGCCTATGTGGCCGGCCATCAGGAGCAATTTGATCGAACCGAACGGAAACTCACTGCACGGCTTGAACAGTTGATTGGCGCAGGGAATATCAGTGTTGGAACGCGTTGATTATCCGAACAAAAAGCGTTGAAGCCGTTTCAGGAATTGGCGCAGGGGCTTTTTGTCACGGCTAAAAATCTGCCGCTCATCTGACAGCATCGCGCGACTCACCCGATCTGCGCTTCTGATAGGCGGGAAAGCCTGTCCCGTCAACCTTCACGGCAGGGCAACCACCCCCGACCAACTCTGCAGAACGTCAGGTGCGCCTTGGGTCAGGGCGGCAACAGCACTGGCTGAGCCAATTCCGATTCCCACCACAACTCCTACGGCGAAGACAAGCAGCCCCGTCAGAACGCTGCGTTCGGAAGATTGCATCCACTCAACATCAGCCAACCCGACTTTCCTGCGGCCATCGTCCAATGGCCACTGTGGTGTCACAGGACGTGATGGGGCCCGGAGCGGATCTGTTGTGTGGTTTCGGCCACAAAGGTAGATCTACCGACTGATCGATCGGGGTGGTCTTCGCTAACAACCGAATGTCAGCCAGATGACAGTTTCAGTCATGAAAACGATTGACGAGCACATCCAGAAGGACCAGGAGGAGTTCCTTAAGGCCCTGTCTGAGCACAACGAAGGCAAGGTGCGTCATCTCACGGAGGAGCTGCAGTGGCTGTTGGATCACAAGAAGGAATTCCCTGATGATCCCCATGACCCCTCACCCCTTGAGTTGTTCTGCGAGCAGAACCCCGATGAGCCCGAGTGCCTGGTCTACGACGACTGAGTAAAAGTACCCATTCCTTGCTCCGCCCTGGCGCGAAGCCGCGTAACTACACGCAACTTATTTAAGTTGTGTGTAGTCGATGTGTTCTGTGGTGATTCGCGCCATTCTGACCCGCCCCATTGCTGGCGATCTCGGTCTGCTCCTGCTTCGGGTGTTCACCGGCGCGCTGCTGATTCACCACGGTTACGAAAAGCTCGCCAATATCGAGAATTTTGCAGATGCATTCGTACGCCCTCTGCATCTGCCCTTCCCGATCCTTCTCTCCTACGTTGCAGCGTTCTCGGAGGTGATCGGCAGCTGGCTGTTGATTACTGGGTTGCTGACGCGGATGGGAGCCTTGGCAGTCGCCGGGACCATCTCCGTCGCCATTTATCACGCCATCGTCACAGCGGGCTTCAACATCTATCTCTTGGAGCTTCTTGGCCTTTATTTCGCGGCTGCCGTGGCCGTTCTCGCCTGCGGCCCAGGCGTCTTTTCCATTGATGAGCTCATCGCCCGTCGGCTTGAGCCCGACATGCAGTTTTCCGCTGCGGAAGACACGGATTTCGCCGCTGGCGAAGCCGCTGTTCTGGAAGAAGCCGTGGCCAGCCGCTGAACACCAGTGTGATCAGATTCAAAAGCCCCGCCATCGCGGGGCTTTTTTTATGGCTGGCGACGGTACGGGCGAAAGACGCGTCAGAATCATCGAAGTTGGATCAACGCGATGAAAGAGGTCAGCCTGCTCGAGATGATTGGCCGTTCTCTGGCAAAGGTTGCTGCAGGGGCTGGTGTTGCAGCAGTGTTGATTTGGCTCACCTACGTGATGCTTGATGTTGGTCATATGCAGTCGGGCTTCACCCTGCCCCAATCCAGTTACTGAACTCAGATGCAGTGGAATGATCTTGAATCTCCGGTTCTGATCATTGCTTCGCTGTTGATTGTTCTGCAGGTTTGTTGGATTGGAGCTGTGCTTCGCCGCAACCAACGCAGGCGCTTGGGGGAACCCCTCAGTACCACAGCATTTCAACGTGAACTCCAGCGGATTTTTTCAAGAGTGAACGGACTCTCCTGAGCCATGAAGCAACTTCCAGGTCAACAGAGCAGAACCCTGCCGCGATGGCTTAAGACGGTCATGGCAGGTGCAATCACCGTGATTGCCACCATTTGGCTGATGTCGTTGCTCCCCTTTCTGCTTCTCGCAGCCTTGGTGCTTTCAATCGCGCTCATCCCAATCACCCGTCGGCTGAGAAGGGAGATGGAAGAGGCTGGATTCAGTGTTGATGAACCCAGGTCGAATGTTCAGCGCCCTGATCTCAACATCACCCCCTGGCACCGACAGATCCGCAATATCTGGAGAGACTTCAGCTCTTGAACAGCTCGTTCGCCATTGAGCGATAACGACCAAGAGAACTGCCTGCCCGACGAAACTTTGTGGGCACACGTTGTCCCGGCAACAGGTTCAACGGAGCGAAATTCACCAACGTCAGCTCTGCGCGCTGCTGCTGTTCGGCTGCCAGCAATTCGGCAATTGCTTCTGCTGTGGTTTGTGCGGGAGCTGCGCTCTCAGAAACAGTTTCGGTGGTCTCCACCGGCTCGGTCTTGAGAGATGTTTTGGCCTTGGAGGTGCCGAGGGGCCACAGAAAAACCAGACTCAGCAAAAGAGCAACGGCGGCCGTGAGGGTGCCGGTGAGTCCAAAGGCCAAACCCTGAAAATTCCACAGCAACCCGGAACCCGCCATGCCGAAGGTGCCGAGGATTGCCAGCATCAGGCCGAGGAAGGATGCCTGTGGTGCCTTGAATTTGAGCGGCTGGCTGGCTTCAGGGACTTCAACGGGTGAAAGTCGTGGTTCAGGCCGAAGCAGAACAAAGCTGATTCCCAGCAGAACCAATGCCGTAACCGTGCTGCCAAGCCCCAGAGTGCGGCCCTGAAAATTCCAAAGCAAACCACCGCCGGCAAGACCTGAAACTCCGAGGGTTGCCAATGCAAGTCCGCTCAAGAAAGGAAGACGATTGCGCATGGCTCAGTTGCTCCGGTTTTGCATGGCGGCGTAAGCAACGGCTCCGCCAGTAATCACAGTGAGTAGGCCTGTGGTGAGTAAGAAGCTCACCAACATGGCGAATCCAAGAACAGATCCCAGGAGGGACATCTTGATTCGCAGCAATTTCGACTTCATCAACAACACCAACAGCAAGACCACGGTGGTCTTCAAGCCAGCGATTTTTGCCGCACTGATCGGGCAAAAAGGATTGATTAACACCATTGGCTGGTCTTGGTCTTCTTAAGCATTTATGAAGTCTGGCGAAAACCAGAGCGCACCGTGAAAAGAGCACCGTGAAGAGGGCGACGGATGGGCACAAAAAAACGGGCCCTCGGGCCCGTTTGCAGCTGACGTGTCGCGCGAGCTCAGCGACGACGGTTGCGTGAACGCTGCTTCAGCTTGCGCTTGTATTTCTCAACGGGGGTCTCGTGGTGACGGATCCGACGCAGATCAGAAAAGATGCCGGCTTTGGCGACGGAGCGCTTGAAGCGACGCAACGCGGATTCAATACCTTCGTTTTCGCCGACTGTGACCTGACTCATCCGTTCCCCGAAAGAGAGCAATAAACTACAACCTTACCAGCCGCCCTCTGCCCCATCCCCCACCACCTGCCCGGGGTGGGATGGGTCTCTTGCATGACGCTTGTTGAAGAGATCGTGGCGCTTCCCGGCTTCTGCTTTGGGATGGGTCCATCACTCCGGCAGGCCTCTGTCTTGTCCCTCACGCACTGCCCCCTGTGCATTGGTCTGGCTGTTCTTTCGGCCGTTCGATTTATGGCCCACTGCGTGATGGCCGTTCAGCTCGAACGCAGCACGGCAGGGGAGTCAACCCATCCCGCCATGCTGCTGGGCACTCTGTTTGAGCTCTAGAGCAGTTCCGCCTCAGGGATCGCTGGGATCAACCAGCTGCAGATAGGCCGTATCGGCGTTCTGCAGGGCTACATCATCGTGATGAGCGTCAACGCTGTAGATGAGGTGAAGCAGGCGGCCGCGATCCATGCCACGGTCGGCTACGTCTTTCCAGAGGCGTGAGCTGAGCTCCGCATCACGCCATTTGAGCTGGGCATCGACCAGTGCCCGCGTCATCGCGATGTAGCTCTGCCGGTCGTTGCGCAGCCGGTCTTCGGAGAAGCTGTGTTGAGTTGCCGGCTTGAGCAGATTGCGAATCGTCTTTGAGGCCGCCTTCAGCACCTTTGGCATCGTCGTTTTACGACTCAGTTCAGTCTGATTCGGTCGTCTGGGCTGACAACGGAGTGAAATGCCTATGCCTGGATCAGAAATGAGTATTTGAACTCACTCCAGCGGGACGGTAGTGCTGATGACTTTTTGTAAAGTCAAACCAGTTAAGTTCAGTCAGCTGTTTTTAAGCCTGTGGAAATACTTGTGATGGCAGCCGTATTTGTGCCCTTTTCTGCCCTCGTGATGAATGCATTTTCCGGTGATTCGGAAGACGATTTCGATTTCCTCTGAATGGAAGCCAAGCTCCTGGCGATGATGGCCTTTGGTGCCGCTGTTATGACCCTTTGGGCTTGGTTGATGGCGAATTTGCCGCGGATGGGGTTTGACCGGAGCAAGCCTGACAACCGCCGTTGATGCGGTAGGGCGCGAGGTGTCCACGCAGGCAAGTTGTGCCGCGGAAGAAGAGTTTTTGTCCCAGTTCTCGAGCGTGAGCATCGGTGAGCGGTAGAGAAAGCCAGCGATCAGGCACTTGACCCTTCAGCTGTGATCTGGCTTCCAGCGCTGCTTGGCGGCGTTGTTTTTCCTCCCGATCGTTTTTGCGATAAACACCTTCAATTTGAAGTTCGCGGGAACAGGTTTCACAGGCATTCACGGTGGGCTTGCGGCGAGCCGTGTTCAGCGACAACTTGTCGCTGGGAACTTCACGCTCGGCCCCGCAGCTGCAGCGGCACCACCAAAAAGCGTTTCCTGCTTTGGTTCGCCGTTCGGATGCGCGCACCACGGTGAGTTTGCCGTAAATCTCGCCAATGCGGTTGCGTGGACTGGAGGGCATGGCTCAGGCCGATTTCTGATCAGGAGCGTTGTTCAAGTCAGCAAACTTGGCTGCCATCGTTGGATTGCGTCGGGTCAACTTTTTAACGGTCACATCCTGTGCCTTGTCATTGGCAAGCCTCAGGTTTCGATCAGCACCCATCAGGGCATCCTTGGTTTTTTGGAGGTGATCGATCGACTTATCGATTTCATCGATTGCCGTTTGGAAGCGTCTGGAGGCGAGGTCGTAGTTGCGTGAGAAGGCTGATTTGAAGGTTTCGAGGTCGTTCTCGAAATTAGTGACATCAATGTTCTGTGCCTTCACCAGAGCCAGTTCAGCTTTGTATTCCAGAGACTTCATGGCTGCATTGCGGAGCAATGTGATGAATGGAATAAAGAATTGTGGGCGAATGATGTAGGTCTTCGGGAAGCGATGAGACACATCAACAATGCCTGAATTGTAAAGCTCATTTTCAGGCTCCAGCAGGGAGACTAGCACCGCATACTCGCAATTTTTTTCGTTTCTGTCTTTATTTAGCTCTTTGAGAAAGTCTTCGTTTTTCTTTTTGGTGGCCGTTGCATCAACCTCATTTTTCATCTCAAACATGATCGAGATGATTTCGTTGTTGTGGTCGTCCTGGTCGCGAAAGATGTAGTCACCCTTGCTTCCACTGCGCACGTCGTTGTCTTTTTCGAAATAGGCCTTGGGGAACGCCGCTGCACGAATCCTGTTGAATTCGGTTTCGCAGTGTTGCTCGAGGGTTTCTCCCACCATTTTGGTGGAAAGCCGCGCCTTCATGTCGCGCAAGCGTTCAATGGCCTGATCCCGATCACTGAGCTGGGCTTCGTAGCGATCTTTCAGTGATTGAGATTCCAGTTGATGCTTCAGTTCCGCTTCCTTCAAGCCGCTTTGAAGTGCATCGCGTTGCTTCTCCACGGAACTGACCGCTTCATTCACGGCCAGCTGGCGCTGCATGGCTCCAGCCTGGAGCTTCGCCTGCAAATCCCTCACTTCACTGTCTTTTTGCAGCGTCATCGCCTGCATTTCTTTGGCGAATTTGGTTTCAGCCAGGCGTAGTTCTGTCGCCTGCTGCTCACGAATTTGCTGGAGCTCAGCGGCAATGCGATCACGCTGCTTCTCCGCTTTGTTCACGGCATCTTTAATCGCCAGTTCCTGATGGATTGCACTTTGCTTGAGTTGTGCCTCAAGCGTTTGCATTTCCCTGTCTTTTTTGGCAACGGCCAACTCGATGGCATTGCGTTTGTCCTGTTCGGCGAGGGCCAGTCGCTTGTTCAGTTGCTGTTCAAATTCACGATCCCTCACCTGTTTGAGGATGTCGGCATACCCGGCCTCATCCACCTTGAAGGCGGTATTGCAGTGAGGGCAAATGATGTCGTGCATGTCTGACGATTTGTGTTGAACGTTCGCGCTACGTGCTGGGATTTTATCCGGCTCTGGCTAATACGAGATCAGCCCACGGTTCATGCCATGCCTGATTGGATCGATCCACGTTCGCTGCTCGACACGGTGATCATCTTGAGCATCGTGGCCTTGGCCGCCATCGGATTCGTGGTTGGCATCAAGGAAATGATCATCGATCTGAGCAAACTGCGTCGCGCCAAGGTTTAAGCGGCCTTCAGCTCTCCAGCCCCGACCGCAGCGCCGCCAATCGTGCGGCGTTCACACCAAGATCCGAGTCGCCGAGACGCGACTCGGACCGTGCCTGGATCCGGTTGTTGTTTCGATCAGCGAACAGCTCCAGGTCATCCACAAAGCCAAAGAAAGCGCTGCTGGCCTCGGCATGCAGGTAGGTCTCGGTTTGATCAATCACAACCGTCCGCGGCGACTCCTGCACCAACCCACTCAGCTTGCTGAAGTCCGCCATCGGGTTAGAGCTCGCCCAGGTTTGGCTGGAACAGTGAGCTGTTGTCGGGCAGTCGCGCAACGCCCCGTTGCTCACGCCGAGATCCGCAGGGACGGGGCCAGAAAGATGGAAGAGCATCAACACGGGGGTCAGTAGGCCGGCAAGGAAGGTCACTGGTCTCTGCGGGAACGACCGCCCCAGTTCAGCATCCAAAGCCAGATGCCGAAGAGGGTTCCAACGGGTAAGGCGATCACCACCAACTGGCTGATCACGAACTGGTGCACCTCAGGATCCACGGTTGCGCTGGTGAGGGGATATGCAGGCAAGACTCGCGTCCCGTTCGCCATCATGGAGCGCATTGCTGGGCAACGATGACGAATCCGGGTTGGATTGTGCTCGCATGGTTGGTAGTGGCGCTGGCGTCTGCCCTCAAGTTTTGGTCGATCACGCGCCCTTATCGCGACAAAACAGCTCTTTCCCGTGGGCAAACCGTTGACGAAGCACGTCAGCAATTGGAACGACGCTGGCGAAACGACAGCAAAGTGTGATGCTTATTTCTCGGCGATCACCCAGGCCGTGGCAGCTCTCTGACGCACATAGAGATCTGCGAGTTCCCGTGCCAGAGCTTTCAACTGGTCAAGATCGTCGGTTTCGTTGATGGACCGCTTGATCGCTTCAGCTTCGAACTGCTGAGGCAAGCTCAGGTTCATGACTTCCAAGCATGTCAACCAATTGTAACGAAGCGTTATTTCTTGTGTGGACTGGCTGCTGCCCGTGAGCGGGCAATCTCCTGCTGCCAAGCTAGAAGCAGATCTTTGCTGATCTCCTGAAGCTGTTTCACGTCAGTCATTGCATTGATATCGCGACTGCGCTGTTCAATGTCGAATTGTTGGCCAAGTGTCAGAGCGATGGGCTCCATGGTGACGTCGGCAGAATCAGCTCAAAGTATTGACTCGATCCTGCGTTGTCGTAACAACGGGTACGTTTATCCCTGCTGTGTGCTTATCCGTACTTGGTCTGGATGAATGAACATTGACCCTCGTTCTTGCCATCGTGATGTGAAGCAAGGGCCGGTCGCTAAATGTTGACATCGAAGGCGATGCCGTTCTGCATTGCTTATATTTTGTGGGTGATGCAGGTAGAGCTTTGGACGGTTCTGGACAAAATCTCGAGCGCCGCTATCACCTGGAAGTTTGGAGGGAAACGGTGTACTGGATGCAAGCGCGATGTAGCGACCTGCAGGAACTCGATCGCGAGGGCGATGCCGCTTCGATTTATATGGAATTTCGCCTAAAAGGGATCGGCTGAATCGAAATCAATTCTGGGATTCAGCGACGGGCAGGGAAACAGCCACCAGCAGGGCAATTCCGATTTCCGTGGCAGCGATCAGCAGTTCGGTAACGATTCCCATGCTCAATTGCGGTTCTCGTCGATGGGTGGCATGTCGCTGGGACGCATCAGGGCAAACACCACAGCAGACGTCAACACGATGCCAATGCCCACCATGGCGATGATTGCGGTTGTGTAATCACCCATCAGGTGCGATCAGCTCTCATCACGTTACACGAATGTAACGCTCTGTAAAGCATCTCTCAGCTGGTTGGAGCCGTTGCCGTCCTCTGATTCAGCAGCTCCTCTCCGCGGCGATGGATCTCCTGGGCATAGTCGGTCCAGGTTCCTTGACCCCAGTAGCGAAAACAACTGGTTTCCAGCAGCAGCACATGCAGCAACGCTTCCCGATAAGCCCGGGTCCCGGTGGTGGTGGGGTCTGCGGCGACTGAGCGGTCGAACAGCGCATGAAACTGAGCGCTGAGTTGATTCATCGGGCCCAGCACGTTGGCGTAACCCTCAACCCAGCTCAGATCGTTGGTCCAGGACGCACCCTCCATGCTGAAGCTGGTGTCGTCAGCCCTCAGTTTGCTGATGGTCTCTTCCATCGCTTCGGCTGAGGCGTTGTTGTCAAGCTCTTGCCAAAGGCGGTGTTGTTGTACCGCCTGGATGGTGGGGAAGTGGTGGCGATTCACTCCCTTGCGCTCCAGGGCCTCAAGGTATTCACTGCCGTTGATGGCCACGGTGCCGTTGGGGTTGTCACGGACGTGGCGATTGGCCTGCCGGAACGCCTCTGGGAATTCATTCATCATCACCCCACCGTTTTCTCCGTCGGCGATCTGGCTCACCAGTGATGGCAGCGCAACGTCACCAAGACGTTGCCGTTCGCAACCCAATGCCTCGTAATAAGGCTGCATCTGGCCCACAAGTTTGGTGTCAGACCCCTGGGTTTTGATCAGTGCCGTCATGCTGATCTCCTCGCCTCGACTGTTCCTGGCGAGAAGTTGATTGGGAACGAAGCATTGGCTGCGCGGCAGTGGACTGCCGTCCATGCGTTCAACGCTGTGCTCTTGCACCAGAAGCCACTGATATCCAGCGTCTTTGAGGGCTTTGATGAATTCGAACAGGGTGTCGGGATGGTTGGGTAAGGCCATCTCCGGCGGTGAGAACCCCTTCACTCGCTCCAGGGCAGCGCTGCCAAAACAGGCCGCGAACTGCTGTTGCCAGGCGCTGATTTGCAGTTTCAGGTCTGGGATGGGTGTGGATGGAGCCACGGCATGGCTCCAGAAGGTTCCCAGCCATTCCACATGTCCCTGCATCAAAGGGTCACAGGCGAGGTAGTGGAGTGCATCACCAATGTCGCCGCGCCCCATCTGCTCGATTCCCCAGAGCAGATTCCCCGAATAGTCGAGCATGATTCTTGGGTTGCAGCCTTCGTTGATCAGTTCAGGCAGCAGGTCGGCCAGACGCCGATAGCAGTGGGCGAATGGCTCTGCGTTGTGGTTGTCACCCTCGTTGGGGTGATCGAGCATGTATTGAAGATGGGAGATCAAAGTGTTGTTCGCCCCCGCCGGCACCGTTGGTTGGTGCATGTGGAGGGCACAGGCAAATCCGGAACGCAGTTGTTCAAGATCGATCGCGCTGTTGGCCCAGACGTCACGCGGGGTCCGCATCACAGCGGCGATGTCCGCTTCTCGTCCGCTGATCGGTGGACAGCCTGTCATTGCACTCCGCTTGTTGTGACCAGCCGGCACGCGGTGTTTGGCGCAGCATGCCTTCCCAATGATCACGCCAGGTGTACTGATCGCCAATGCCCGCCAACAGTTCAACCTCAGCAGGGGCCTGATCCAGCCGATGCCTCCAGCGGGTGATGTCTTCGGCTTTATCGAGCCAGGTGCTTATCACGTCGTGACGAATCGCTTCCCCATCCCAGTGGTGCTGGTCGGCCATGTTTTGCGACCAGTGCATCAATTCATCCAGGCTCAGTGGCCTGAATCCCATGATTGTGAGACCTGTGATCTGCTCGAGTTCAAAGCGACGCAGAACGTCTCCAAGGCCAAAGAAGTGAAGAAGGATCATAGAGCTGATCACTTTTGTGTGAAATTTATGAGCCTTTCTTTCTTCGAATTGTTCAGGTTGATGCTTTTTTTTGTGGAAATATTTCAATTAGATCAACGTCCAGGTCTTGGCACTCCTGGCCCGAGAGTGCCAAGCTTCTCCCAGCATTCTTGAGCCGATGCCTCTGATCAATGTGCGCACTTCGCTTCCAGCACTGAAAGACGGATCGGCGTTGCTGCAGGAGCTTTCGTCTGAGTTGGCCAACCAGACGGGCAAGCCGGAGGCCTACGTGATGACGCTCCTGGAGACGGGTGTGCCGATGACCTTCGCCGGCAGCCACGAGCCTTGCGCCTACGTGGAGGTGAAGTCGATCGGTGCCCTGCGTCCGCCCGCGATGACGGCCGCATTCTGTGAACTGATCCAGGCACGCACGGGAATCCCTGCTAATCGGGTGTACATCGGTTTTGAGGATGTGCAGGCCAGCTGTTGGGGTTGGAACGGCAACACCTTTGGGTAACAACAGCTGCTAACAGCAGGTAACAAGCCAATTCGCGTTGTCAATCAACTTGCTTAGCGTTTGCTCAGCACGAATGATTGCTGTGAGTGAATCCTTCGGTGGTCTGCCCAACAAAGAGTTGAGTTCTGGTGTGTCGCAGTGGTGGCGCGAACGGGTTCAACATCTGATTGATTGCGGCCGGGCTGAGGATGCCCGCTGCCTATACCTGGAGTTCGGGGATGACAGTGCAGGAACGCTGGGTTTCTGAAAAACTGCATAAAAAAGGAGGGTTCCCTAGGCCCTCCCGGAGTCGACGCATTACCCCTCACCGGGGTGCACCAAGTGTTACGTGTTGAACACTCAAGCGCTGTAAGTGTTGATACTTATTCTTGGCCGCAACGATCAACTTAAGGATTGTTCCTGACGCCGCAGAATTTCATAGGCCTGCCAGAGACCTTCAACGTCAGAGCACACGGCGTGTCGATTGCAGACGCGATAGCGGCCCTGGCCGATGGCATCAATGGTTGTGCCCTTGGAGGTGGCACAGATGCGATTGATGCTCTCCATGGGATTGGCTCAGTGGATCAAGGATCTACAGCCGTGAGGGGGCGGCCTGCACCTCTGATTTGCAGTTCTAAATCTCTTCTGCGGGAGAAAAGATCCATGGCTAACAGCTCAGCGCCATAAAAAAACCGGGCCAGGCCCGGTTTTTGTTCAGCTTTTGCTGGCGTTTTGAATGCTCAGGCTTTGGAAGGCTTGGTGGTGAGTGCAGCAGACATGGCGGAGGCCAGGAGCACGCATCCGGCGACGGCGAGAAAACCCATGGATCGGGGGGAGGGAACGACCTGTGCATCATTCCCACAGCTGGCGTCAGCTTTTGTTGCTGTTGGCACGGAATTCGGAAGAACCTTGCCTTCGGCAGCCCTCGGCCGTTTTCACAGGCATCTCCTGACGGTCGAGACACGATGAGCACAGCAATTTCCCTTTGTTGCGCCAGTACGCCGCCATCGAGCGCTCGATGCGCATGGAGCACCCTTCACAGCGAAATAACGGCATCGACGGCTCCGCGACGCAGCCCTTCTAACGCAACGGCGCGGTTGAACCGGTGTTCTCTGTGACGATGGGTGCGCTTCGCTCGCCCCAGCCTTGTGATGCAAGCCCTGCGTTTGTTGCTGCTCACCCTGATGGTGCCCGTCGCCTCTGCCTCCTCGTCGTTTCAGCCCTTGGATCGGGTTGAGGGTTGGTTGATCGAGCGACGTTTGGACGCCAACCAGGATCCGATCTGCCGTGCGTCTGTGCCAGGACCTGGCACCTGGTTCTCGGCACGGGTTCATCTGGATGCGAACGACGAGATGGTGGTGCCTGCCGGGCTGCATCGGCCGGACGAAACGAGGCTGGAGGCTGTGCGTGATGCGCTCCGGCGTTGTCGCGCCAGTGTTCTTTATCTGTAGCGAATAAAGCTTTGTGGCTTGGAGCGCTGCTGATCTGAAATCGAGCTATGAAATCAGGGTCGGCAGTTGCAAAATCGTCGACTCCTCACACCACCCGAGCCTCCGCCAAGCGCGGGGGCTTTTTTTTGATTGATCCCGAACAGCATCTTTCGATTTTGTGCTCAGCAAATGTTTTGCGGTTGTGATGTTTTTAACCGCTAAATCTCTGATGTATTGCATCGAGAGGCTTGATACAGGAGGGCAGTGGATCCAGGAGATCTGCTTCAAAACGGAGTTCAAAGCCTTTGTGAATGCCCGCACCAAATCGCGCGCCACGTTGAAGACCTATCGCGTGGTGCATGCCACCTGGAACCAGGTGGTCACCGTTGTGCAGGGATCAGCTGAACCCCATTGATCTGGCTTGCTTTGGCGTTTCCCGAGCCGTTGCGATCCCGAAGACTTCAAGGCTCTTTCTTGGATGTGAAATGTCCTGAGCCATAACCGGTGGCCCAGGGGCCTGTGGGCATGATCCTCACGCGGTATCTCAGTAGTGAAGGTTGGGTGGAGGAGTGTTCCCATGCCAACGCTTTTGATGCCTATATCGACGCACGGCGACGCTGCGTGCTCCGAGGCTGCCCCTATCTGCTGGTGGATGCAGAGACCGGCATCACGGTCTCCGTGCTCACGGTGAAACAGTGTTTGCATCAGTACGGCGTCGAGGGGGATTTCCCGGCGTGATCGCGTCAGGGGATCGACGCAAGAGCCGGCAGGATGGCGGTTGCTGAAACCTCCCGATGGCGACGTTTCTGGTCACCGGCGCAAACCGTGGGATCGGCTTGGAATACTGCAGGCAGCTCAAGGCCCGTGGCGACGACGTGGTGGCCGTTTGCCGTCAAACCAGTGATGAACTGGAGTGCCTGGGGGTGCGGGTGGAAGCCGGCCTTGAGTTGAGCGACAGCCAAGCCATTGATGACCTGGTGCAGCGACTGGATGGTTTGCCCCTCGATGGCGTCATCCTCAATGCCGGGATTTTGCAGTCGATGGGCCTGAAGGATTTGGATCCCTCCGGGATTCGCCGCCAGTTTGAGGTGAACGCCCTTGCTCCTTTGCTGCTGGCCAGGGCGTTGGTGGATCAGATGCCCAGCGGAGCCAAGTTGGTGCTGATGACCAGCCGCATGGGGTCCATCGACGACAACAGTTCGGGAGGCTCCTATGGCTATCGGATGTCGAAGGTGGCGCTCAACATGGCCGGAAAGTCGTTGGCGATTGATCTGGAACCGCGGGGCATCGCCGTGGCGATCTTGCATCCCGGATTGGTGCGCACCCGCATGATTCGCTTCAATCCCAGCGGGATCCCCCCCGAGCAGTCGGTGAAGGGGCTGTTGGCCCGGATCGATGGCTTGACCATGGCCACCAGCGGCAGCTTCTGGCATGCCAATGGTGAGTTGTTGCCGTGGTGAGGCGGGAGACACGCTTTGGGCTTTGATCCGCGTCAGTGGTCAGGCGGACGCCCTGAACAACGGGTCACCAGCAATGTTGAGGCGTTGCTGGCGGAGAACGACGCTTTGCGTCGCGAGGTGTTGCGGCTCAACCGTGAGTTGGAGCGACTGCAACGTCAGCAACGCCAACGCATTCGTACGGAGCCCAGATCCCATCGCGCCTGGAGTGAGCCATCGGCACAAGCTCCACCGCGCATCAGCAGCCAACAGGTGCGGGCCTGGGGGCAGGCCCTGGCTCAGCAGCCGGGATGGACGGCACTGCGTCAGCGCGGATTGGAGCTGTTGATCGAGCAGCTCAACCGCAGTGGTTTTCCTGCCCACTTAACCCTTGAACAGCGGTTGGATCGGTTGGTTCGGGGGCTGGGAACAGATCTCATGGCGGCGGTGGGAGCCAAGCCGAACAAGCAAACAACGGCCGTTCTGGCGGCGTTTACCTTGTTTGGGGTTCGCGCGAGTGAATGGCTGGATGAGGATCCACAGCGTGTGGTGGAGCAGTTGCGTCAGCGGCAGGACCAATCAGGTTCAAGGCGGCAGGGTCGCCGCACCCGAACGGACCAACGTCAAACGGATCGTCAGGACGATGGCCACGCCCGTGATCCACGCCGTGCCGCTTTAAGGGTGTTGGGCTTGGAGGCCAACGCGTCCCTCGCTGAGATCAAGCAGGCGCATCGAAAATTGGTGAAGCAGCACCATCCCGATCTCGGTGGTTCTGCTGAGGCGTTTCGACGCGTCAATGAGGCGTATCGGTCGTTGGTTCAGTGACGCTCTTGTCCGATGATCTGGGGTAGCAACAGGTGGTGTTTATGCCGGTGGAAGTTGGTGTGGTGCTGATTGGTGCTGGCTTTGCCGTGGGTGTGTCCCTTGCCGTCGCCGTTTGGTTTGAACGTTGGAAGGCCAAACAGCCCGATCCTGAAGGCAAATGAGCCATAAACAAGCCCCGCCGAGGCGGGGCTTGTAAGAGGTCGTTGTGCTGTTCTCAGCTGGCGACTTTCTGACCGCGATAAACAAGAACTGGGCGCTGAACGTTGGACGCAGCAGCGTTGTTCTGGTTGTACTTCTGGCCGCGATAGGTCAGGGTCATGATGGGTTCCTCGAAGCAAGCTCAGGTCCCCGTTCCATGGCCTGAGTCGAACTGCGCCTCGCCGAAGACGAGGTGAACGTGATTGCGTAGCAGTTGCTACAGATTCTTTATAGGGGTGGTGTCAATCGACGTGTCGTTCGTGCTGTTACAGAACAGGAAATCTGTTCAGCTCCGATGGGTTGATTCAAGCCCTTAAGTACTTTAAGCGCGTTTGGGTGGTGTGTGCACCGGGCGTGGCTTGAGTTGAGGTGCTTTCTGGGTCATCACGGCTGAAGGTGAATTGGATTGATTCTGTCGCCGCTTGAATGGTCGGAATGATGGATCGGCTACCGATCACGAGGTTCAGGCCCTGATCGCTCTGGCTTGGACTCAAAGCTTCCATTAATTCGTTGTTCTGCTGAACAGTTCGGCTGCGATTGAGTGATCCTTGATGCTTACTCAGTGTGAAGCTCATGGCGCCGAAGGACGCCATCCGTACGGTGTGGGCAGGTCAGTTTTCGCGGTCATGAACAGCTCTCAGAGCAAGGATGATTGGGTGAAGGCGCAGCAGCACAAGTTCCATAAACCGATTGATGTCGACACCTTGATGTGGGTGCGCAATCGCCTGATGCGTTTGGAAGTGGAGGCCCGTTGGGCCGACCGCATCTGTGTGTTTGAAGAGTTCTTCCCCAACGACGCGATCATTCCGCGTATCTGAACCTCAGCCATGTTGTTGGCTGCATTTGGTCTGGTTTCCAGCGTCGGTCGCCAATCAGACAGATCTTCTGAGCTTCAGCCGCAATCCTTGACACAGCTGATTGAAGGTTGATGGGTCGCAGTTCTTGGTTGAAAAATCCCACCCGTTGTTCTGCAGCATCCACCTGGCAGCCCCAGGCACAATCCGCTTCCTCTGGCCAGGCGAAGGTGAATCCTTCCGCTGCGGCGCTTCTTCTTAAGACGCCGAGCATCTCTACCAAAGCCGCATGATCGAAGCCGTTGTGATGCTTGCCATTGGTTTGTCGATGGCAGGCGTGGTTCTTGGCAATCTGAACAACGACGAGTCCGTTTAAGTTCAAAAGCTGTTGCTGCTTTTGATGACCTTGTTTGCCTTCATGCTCGGGCAGCTTGAGATCAGCAATCTCACAGCAGCCTTCCTCGCTCTGGTGGCGTTGGTCTTTGTGGGCAGCTTTGCTGTGGTGTCGTTGCAGACCGGTGAGCTGATCAAACCCCCAAAAAACGACTGAGTCTGAAAGGTTGATGCCTGAACAAGCCAAGGTCGCCAGCGCGGATGGCTCCCATGTGATGGTGATCGGTGCTGGCTGGGCCGGCTGGGGTGCAGCCAAAGCCCTCTGTGAAGCCGGTGTTCGCGTCACCCTGGTTGACGGGATGTCGGATCCCACGGGGAGGACGCCGATACGCACGGCCAGCGGTAAACCCTTCGAAGCGGGCACCCGGGGCTTTTGGAGGGATTACCCCAACATCAATGCGCTGACCGATGAGCTTGGGCTCACCGACGTGTTCACTGAATTCACCACCAGCGCCTTCTGGTCTCCCGCCGGTCTGGAGGCCACGGCCCCGGTGTTCGGTGACGGGTTGCAGTTGCCCAGCCCCCTGGGGCAGGCCATGGCAACGATCAAGAACTTCAAGCGCCTGCCTGTTGCCGATCGCCTGAGCATTGCCGGCCTTTTGGTGGCGATGCTTGATCTGAACCGCAACGAGGAGACCTTTCGGCGTTACGACGCCATCGATGCGTTGACCCTGTTCTGCCAACTGGGAATCACGGAGCGGATGATCGACGAATTCTTGCGTCCGATTCTTTTGGTGGGTCTGTTCAAGCCACCGGAGGAATTATCGGCAGCCGTCACCATGGAGCTGCTCTACTACTACGCCCTGGCGCATCAAGATTCCTTTGATGTGCGCTGGATTCGCACTGGCAGCATCGCCGAGCAGCTGATCGCTCCCCTGGCGGAACGCCTGCTCGGCTCCGGTTTGCTCACTGTTCTGGCAGGAATGTTGGCCACGCGCCTGAATCTTGATCAGCCAGGCGAAGCGATTCGGTCGGTGGAGGTCCGTTGCAAAGCAACAGGCCGCTCCAGCGTTGTTGATGACGTTGATGCGGTTGTGCTGGCGGTGGGTGCCAAGGGCATGCATGCCCTGATGGCGGAGTCGCCGCGTTGCAGTGATGTGCTGCCGGAGCTGGCGGCTGCTGGCGGTTTGGGGGCGATTGATGTGGTGTCGGTGCGGTTGTGGCTGGATCGCACCATCGCGGTCGCCGATCCCGCCAATGTCTTCTCGCGCTTCGACGCTTTACAGGGTGCGGGCGCCACATTTTTCATGCTCGACCAGTTGCAGAACGCGGATCTTGATGCGCTCTGGGATGGCAGCGAGCCCCAGGGATCCGTGGTGGCCAGCGACTTCTACAACGCCACGGCAATCGCAGCCTTGAGTGATCAGGAGATCGTCGACACCCTGCTGAATGAGTTGTTGCCCCAGGCGGTGCCGGCCTTCCGGCTTGCCCAGGTGCTGGAGTTTGAGGTGCGGCGTTACCCGGGCTCGGTGTCTTTGTTCTCCCCCGGCAGTTTCAGCCAGCGGCCGCCGCTGCAGACGGCACTTCCGTCTGTGGTCTGCGCTGGCGACTGGGTGCGGATGGGCGAACGCGAGCACGGTGCCAAGGGCCTGTGCCAGGAACGGGCCTACGTCTGCGGTCTTGAGGCGGCCAACGCCTTGATGCGCAGTGGGGTGGTGAGAGGGGCGAATGCTGCGACCCTTCCAGAGCATTTGGTGCGGCCGATCCGTCCGGAAGAGCCCCAGGTGCTGTTGGGCCGGGCCCTCAACAAGCTCGTGATGGACCCCCTGGAGGCGTTTGGGATCCGTTGGCCTTGGCTGGCCTGATCTCAGAAATTCAGTTGACCTGAAAGCCAGAGTTCTTGCCAAGACCCTGCGGCTGAGGCATTCAGCGCCATCAGGATGGTCACGCTGATGCCACCCAGGGTGAGCCCCACCCCCATCATGATCAGGGCGGTCAGTCCTTCCGCTTCGGTGAGCGGTTGCTTTTCGAGAAAGCGACGCTTGGCCATGGCTGCTGATCCGATGCACCCGTTCTGCATCGGCCTTAGGCCACTTGGCAACAGGCCGTATCACTCATTCACGCAGAGCTGCGGGGGGATGACTCAGCGTTGCTTAGGTTGCTGGCCTGCGCTTGACGCCGCCCCGATGGGTTTCATCATGCAGCCATGACTGGTTTGATCTGTGGCATGACCGCCCTGTGGCTCCACGCCTGGTGGTGTTGCAGAACAACCAATTCGCCCGCGGTCAAGCGCAGCTGGCCCTACCCGCGCTCGTGGAAAAACAGCGCCGATCTGTATGAGAGACCCTGTCGCCGTCACCGTCATCTCAGGGCACGAACGCAACTCAGCGCACGCAGCCGCCGCGGCATCGCCGGCAGAACGCCTGTCTTGGTAGCGCAAGTTACTGAAAACGCCTAAGTTTGAGCGTCTGGATTTTTCTGTTGAACGGCAGCCAATCGGTCGAGGCCAGAAGTGAGAAGCGCCGTCAGCAGCTGATGGGACTTTCGTTTATGGCTGCAGCGCTCGGCGTTCTGGCGTTGTTGGCGATCCGTCTTGGCACCTGTTGCTCCTGGTTCGGTTCGCACTGAACTTTTCGGGTTGGCAGCTGGTGGTCTGTGGTGTTGGCTGCCTCGGCAAGGCTGCGCTAGCCACCAGATGTGGTGTCCTCAGCCCTTGATTGTGGGTGCAGGGCCGGTATGTTTCGTCTGTTCCCCATCACCTGGCTTCAGCCCATGCGGCTGAGGCTTTTTTATTGCCTTCTTGCAGGGCGTTGTATCCAGACAAACCAACTTCCGATTGTCTTAAGTGACATCACTGGGTGGCAACGGCCACATCGACATCACGTTCCTTACGCAGAAAATACATGCCTTCCCTTGATGTCTCTGCTGAATTGTCGAGCATCAAATGGGAGAACGATGGGGAAATGTCTGCGCAAGACACCTGGACTCTGGTGAAAAAGCTCACCAAGGTGGGAGAGCAAGACAAGGCATCCAACCTGTTGCATTTGTTGTCGAAACACAGCCACTCCAAGCGCTCCAATCGCCGCTGAATTCGACCCTTCCTTGTGCAGGTGGTCTGGTTGTTGATGGAAATGTGGGTGGGGTTATTCGTTCTGTCTCCCCCTTTTGAGCGAGGGCGCCGCCTTGAACACTCCCTCATCTGAGGGATGGACCATTGGTGCTGGTGGGTTGGCGGCAACCGGGCGACTGGTGCTGTTCTGGGCCGGAGTGGGTGGTTTGCCTCTGGCCTGATCCATTCCTCTGCAGAATCACTGCATTGATGGGGAGTGTGGTGGCTGGAGCTGGTGTGAATCCTGCTGATCAGCGCTGGGGTTTTTGGCCGCTGCTGCCGCTCTACCCCTACGGCCGCCGCCGCACGCTGTTCAGTGAGCTGATACCTGGCCAGCTCTGGAGCCTGGAGCAGCTGCAGGGGGTGTATTACGTGGCCGTGCCGGTGCGGCTCACCGTGGCCAAGGTGCCCGGCGGCTTGATGTTGGTGAACCCTCTGCCGCCCACCGGTGAAGTGCGCCAAGCCATCGCCGGGCTGGAGCAACAACACGGCCCCGTGCGCACGATCGTGCTGCCCACCGCCTCTGGTTTGGAGCACAAGCTTCCTCTAGGTCCCCTGGCCCGCGCCTTCCCGGATGCGGACATCTGGGTGTGTCCGGGCCAGTGGAGCTTCCCGGTGCAGTTGCCTCTGTCCTGGTTGGGTGTGCCGCCCCGTCGCACCAAGGTGTTGTTCGACGATGGCCTTCCCCATGGCGATGTTTGTGAGTGGTTCTCCCTTGGACCGCTCGACCTTGGCGTGGGCCGTTTCCAGGAAGTCTCCTGTTTGCATCGCCCGTCAGGCGCTCTGTTGGTGACCGACGCCCTGGTGGGCATCAGTGCCGAACCCCCAGCGTTGTTTGACCTCGATCCAACGCCGCTGTTGTTCCATGCCCGCGAACGCGGCGATGAGCCCCTCCGCGATTCAGCGGAAGCCCGCCGCCGCGGCTGGGCCCGGCTGGTGCTGTTTGCCTCCTACCTGAGGCCGGAACCGCTGGAGGTGCCCGCGCTGCCTGAGTTGCTGCGGGATGCGTTCAAGCCAGGGCTCCGTTCCCTGAAAGCCCACTTCGGCCTCTACCCCTTCCGCTGGAAGGCCGGTTGGCAGGCGGCTGCTGATGGCTTGATCGGTGAAGACGCGCCCAGGCTGCAGGTGGCCCCTGTGCTTGAGCGGTTGGTGTTGCCCAGAGCCAAAGAGGCTCTGTTGCGATGGCTGCAGGAGTTGAGCGGCCAGGCTGAGCTGCGCTGGCTGGTGCCGGCTCACTACAGCGCGCCGGTCACATTCACGCCCGAAACCGTGCAACACCTGCTCGCGTCATTGCAACAGCGGGACTGGGCTCCAAGTTCTGAGAATTGGGAGTTTCTTGGATCCATTGATCAGCGTTTGCTCGATCTCGGCGTGGTGCCTGATCAGCCCGTGATCAAAGCTTGAGTTCGTCTTCCGGCTCGATCGCCATCTGTTCATCAGCGAACAGGGTCTCTTCCAATTCCTTGCGCTGTTCCATCTGGCGCAGGAAATAACCCGTCATCATGGCCGAGGCCAGCATGTTGGCGAGGTTGTCGCGGTTGGCCGTCACCTTCACCTCAAAGTGCTCGCCAGGGAGCATTCCCAGCAGACCCTGAACGTTGTGGCGAATGATGTCCTGAATATCGTTGCTTGCTGATTTGGCGACCCGTTGCAAGGTGTCCGGCGACTGCTCCTGCAGGTACTGGATCAAGCTGTTCCCCGCGTGACCATCACTGCTGTCAGTTGTCAGGAACTCGGGGTTAAACATTCGTGTGTGATCTGCATCACGGACTTGACCTTACCGCAAGCCATTGGCATCAACCGCCATCGCCGCTGTCGGTGATCCGTAACGGACCGAACCTCTGCAGCGGCCAATACCGCCACACCGCCGTGCCCAGAACATTGGTTTCCGGCAGTGATCCCCAGAGGTGGGAATCGAGGCTGGCATTGCGGTTGTCCCCCATCACCCACAGCTGATCCGCCGGCACGGTGATCGGGGCCATTTCGTAGTTGATCGCTTCCGCCAACCAGGGTTCCGCAGCCGGTTCACCGTTGCGGAACAGCCTGCCGTCATGCACGTCAAGCTGATCGCCAGGAAGCCCCACCACCCGTTTGATCAGTGCTGCAGATGCGTCGTAGCCAGCGGCCACGAGCTGCTCTGGCGGGACGAACACCACCACATCACCCCGGTGCAGATGGCTGTGGCGGCTGCGGGCCAGGCGGGGCCTCACCTTCTCCACCAGGATGCGGTCCTGCAGCTGCAGGGTGGGCAGCATCGAGCCGGAGGGAATCCAGCGCGGTTCCACCACCAACCAGCGCAACAGCAGCGCCAGCAGGGCCCAGAGAATCAGATTGCGCCAGAAGCCCTTGCTGTCTTCTCCTGGAGCGGGTGTCGTGGGTTGGGTCATCGTTGACCGAAGATCACACCAGCCTGGCCTGCTGCACTGACCATCGCTCGCACCAATTTGCAGGCCGCCCTCACGCTGCTAGAGGCTCTTTGTCTCCAGGGGCTGAAGCAGCTGGTGCTCTGCCCTGGCAGCCGTTCCGGCCCCTTGGCAACCGCGGCTGGAATGCTGGCGTCCCAGGCGAGGCTGCAGCTGGTCACGGCCATCGACGAGCGGTCCGCAGCGTTTCTGGCCCTCGGCATGGCAACCGCCCATGGTCCTGCCGTGGCAGTGGTCACCACCTCCGGCACAGCAGTGGCCAACCTGCTTCCCGCTGCGGTGGAGGCGGACCGTTCCTGTCAGCCCTTGCTGCTGCTCACGGCGGATCGCCCCGCTCGGCTCAAAAACTGCGGCGCCAACCAGACGGTTAACCAGGAATCCTTTCTGCTCTCGGCCTGCCGCTGGTTCGGCAGTGGAGCGGCAGACGGTGTCCACACCCAGGCCAACGACGTCCTCAATGCCCTGGCGGTTCAGGCCTGGCAGCAAGCCCATGGTTCTGGCACTGGGCCGCCGGGAGCGGTTCACCTCAACTTGCCCTTCGAGGAGCCGCTGCACACCACGCTCGAGCAGCAGCAACAGCTGGTCTCAGCTGCGCTCCCGCCCACGGATTGCCCTGAGCCTTCGCCCGAGATCGCGTCTGCGCCTCGCCTCGATCCAGAGCGCCCGGGGGTTGTGATTGCGGGCCCTTGGCGCGGTCTTTCGCCCGCGCTGGAGGCCTATCAACAGGCGCTGCACCATTGGCTGAAACTCAGCGGTTGGCCTCTGTTGGCCGACCCCCTCGCTGCCCTTGCTCCCGATTGCCCCAACCGCATCGAGCACTGGGAGCTGCAACTGGATCGGCTGAACCTGCCTGACGACGCTCAGGTGTTGCGGCTGGGACCCATGCCCGCCAGTCGGCGGTTGGAGGCTTGGCTTCAGCGCCATCAGGGCCCCCAACTTTTGATCACCGAAGCGGATCCAAGGCCGCTGGATCCGCTGCAGGTGGCCAGCCAATGGTCCGGGGGCATGGCCGCTTGGATCGCCCAACAGCCTGGTCTGGAGCCGCTGAGCAAGCCATCGGTTGGCACCGATGACCTCTCGGCCTGGATCGAGGCCCAGCTGCCCTTGCGTGGCGCCGTGAATGAGCCCGCCCTGGCCTATTGGCTTCCCCAGCTCCTGCCGGAGCGGTTGCCAGTGATGTTGGCCGCCAGTTCACCGGTGCGCGATTGGTTGACCTGGGGTGGGCCCGCCTGCGGCCGCCACCGTTGCTTCAGCTTCCGCGGCGCCTCGGGCATCGACGGCACCTTGTCCCTCGCCATGGGTCTGGCGGCGAATCTCGGTCCGTTGGCGTTGGTGACCGGTGATCTGGCCCTGCTGCACGACAGCAACGGCTGGCTGCATGCATCGTCCGCTGATGCAGCTCCACCACTGCTGGTGCTGCTGATCGACAACGGCGGCGGCGGCATTTTTCAGCAGTTGCCCATTGCCACTCCGGGCTTCGAATCGCTCTTCGCTATGCCCCAGCAGGTGGATCCCCTGGCCCTGGCGGCGGCCCACGGTGTGCCTGGACGCCAGGTGGCCTGTCTGGAGGATCTGCAGGAGGCCTTGGCCTGGGGCTTGACGCAGCAACGGCCGGTGTTGTTGCGCTTGTGCAGCGACCGCGGTCGTGATGCTGCCCTGCGTCAGCAGCTGCGCGCCGCTGCTCAGAATGAACGCACCGAGCCCTGAACCCGATGAGTGACATGCGTCAGGTGCTCCCCGGTGCGCCAACCGCGCAATGGACACCGTGGGGCAGCTACCAGGACATCCTTGTGGACCGTTGCGCTGACGGCCTGGCGCGTGTGGCCATCAACCGCCCCGCCAAGCGCAACGCCTTCCGCCCGCAGACGGTGATGGAGCTCTGTGATGCCTTCACGCGCATCCGGGATGACCGTGACATTGGTGTGGTGCTGTTCACCGGCGTTGGTCCAGCCCCCGATGGTGGCTATGCGTTCTGTTCCGGCGGCGACCAGAGTGTTCGCGGCGACGGCGGTTACATCGGTGAGGACGGCTTACCCCGCCTGAACGTGCTGGATCTGCAGCGCATCATTCGCAGCCTGCCCAAGGTGGTGATCGGCCTGGTGGCCGGCTATGCCATGGGCGGCGGCCAGGTGTTGCATCTGCTCTGCGACCTCAGCCTTGCTGCCGAGAACGCTGTGTTCGGCCAGACCGGCCCCAAGGTCGGCAGTTTTGATGGCGGCTTTGGTGCGGGCTACCTGGCGCGAGTGGTTGGCCAGCGCAAGGCCCGTGAAATCTGGTTTCTCTGCCGCCGTTATGGCGCCAAGGAGGCGTTGGACATGGGGCTCGTCAACGCCGTGGTGCCGTTGGAGCAGTTGGAGGCGGAGGGGGTGCGCTGGGCCCGCGAGGTGCTGCAGCACAGCCCTACGGCCATCCGTTGCCTCAAGGCCGCATTCAACGCCGAAACCGATGGCCTTGCCGGGTTGCAGGAATTGGCGGGCAATGCCACCCACCTCTTTTATCGAACCGAAGAAGCCGTGGAAGGCCGCAATGCCTTCCTTGAGAAGCGGTCTCCGGATTTTTCCGAGACAGGCTGGTTACCCTGATGGGGATGCTTCCTCTCCCTCCGCCGGAACCGCTGGCCCTGCTGCAGGCGGCGGCTGAGGATTCCGTGGCGGCAGGCCTGGCTTCACTGCCTCAGGATCTCCGGAGCAACAGCCGTCGCCATGTGGTGATGTTGCGCGGCCGTCGCCGTGTGTTCCTGCTCGACAACGGCAGGCTGCGCAGTGCCTTTCCGGTGGCCATCGGCATGCCCGGCTGGGAAACCCCCACCGGACGCTTTGAAGTGCTTCAGAAGATCCCCAATCCGGTGTGGGTGCATCCGGTGAGTGGTGAGCGGGTGGAGGAACAGGGGGCCAACAATCCCTTGGGCAGCCATTGGATCGCCTTCCATCGCGATTGCCGCGGCCGTGATGCCCATGACGGCGATGCCTGGATCACGATCAAGGGATGCACCACCACGGGGTTCCACGGCACCCCCCATCGCTGGACGGTGGGACGGGCCGTCTCCCATGGCTGTGTGCGGCTTTACAACGAGGATGTGCGTGCCCTGTATCGCCAAGTGTCGCTTGGAACTCAGGTGACGGTTCTTCCCTGACGGAACAGATTCCTAAATTCCCCTTAAAGTCGCCGCGCCAACGCCGATCTGAGACATGCGCATCCTCTTCGCTGCAGCGGAATGCGCCCCGATGATCAAGGTTGGAGGGATGGGCGATGTTGTTGGCTCTTTGCCCCCGGCATTGGCCAAGCTCGGCCACGACGTGCGACTGATCATGCCGGGCTACGCCAAGCTCTGGAGCCGCCTCAACGTGCCGGCGGAGCCGATCTGGCGAGCCCAGACCATGGGCACCGAGTTCGCCGTCTATGAAACGAAGCATCCCACCAATGGGATGACGATCTACCTGGTGGGTCATCCGGTGTTCGACCCGGAGCGCATTTACGGCGGCGACGACGAAGACTGGCGCTTCACCTTCTTCGCCAGTGCTGCTGCCGAATTCTCCTGGAACGTTTGGAAGCCCCAGGTGCTGCATTGCCACGACTGGCACACCGGGATGATCCCGGTGTGGATGCATCAGGACCCGGAAATCAGCACGGTCTTCACCATCCACAACCTCAAGTACCAGGGTCCCTGGCGCTGGAAGCTCGATCGGATGACCTGGTGCCCCTGGTACATGCAGGGGGATCACACCATGGCCGCTGCCCTGCTCTACGCCGATCGCGTCAATGCGGTGTCGCCCACCTACGCCCAGGAGATCCGCACGGCGGAGTACGGCGAAAAGCTGGAGGGTCTGCTCAAATTCGTCTCGGGCAAGCTGCGCGGCATCCTCAACGGCATTGATCTGGATGCCTGGGACCCAGCCACCGATCGCTCCCTGCCGGCGAACTTCAGCGCCGACGATCTTTCCGGCAAGGCGGTCTGCAAGAAGGTGCTCCAGGAACGCATGGGGCTGGAGGTGCGGGAGGACGCCTTCGTCCTTGGCATGGTCAGCCGCCTTGTCGACCAGAAGGGAGTTGATCTGCTGCTGCAGGTGGCTGATCGTCTGCTGGCCTACACCGACACCCAGATCGTTGTGCTGGGGACCGGCGACCGGGGGCTCGAATCCGGGCTCTGGCAACTCGCATCCCGTCACCCGGGCAAGTGCGCCGTCTTCCTCACCTACGACGATGACCTGTCGCGGTTGATCTATGGCGGCAGCGATGCCTTCCTGATGCCCAGCCGGTTTGAGCCCTGTGGCATCAGCCAGCTCTATGCCATGCGCTACGGCTCAGTGCCCGTGGTTCGCAAGGTTGGTGGTCTCGTTGACACCGTTCCGCCCCACATCCCCGCTGCCGACAGCGGCACAGGCTTCTGCTTCGATCGCTTTGAACCGGTCGACTTCTACACAGCCCTGGTGCGGGCCTGGGAGGCCTTCCGCCACCGCGACAGCTGGGTTGAGCTGCAGAAACGCGGCATGAATCAGGACTACAGCTGGGATCGTTCCGCGGTCGATTACGACCTCATGTACAAGGACGTCTGCGGCATCAAGGAACCAACCCCGGATGCTGCCTTGGTGGAACAGTTCTCTCAGGGGCAGGCTGCTGATCCTTCCCGTTCCGAGGGGCAGACTGAAGAGGCCAGGGTTCCTGCTGAGGTGACCTCCGCCGGCCGGAATCCCCTGAATCGCCTCTTCGGTCGTCGATCCAGTTGAGTTTGAGCGAGCCCGCCCGATCCGACTCCCCACCTGAGGCTCGTTCCGAGCTCCAGGGGGTGGAGCCATCGGGCAATCTCCCGGCTCCCTACGTCAGCCCCTGGCAGGAGTTCGGCCGCAACCTGCAGGCGATGGCCGCCGATCTTCGGCTCAGGGGTCAGGAACTCTGGCGCCGCAATCGAGAGGGTGAGCTTTCGGTGCCAGGCTTCTGGCCCCGGGATTTGGCCCCCAGCTTCTGGCCACTGCTGCTGGTGCTGCTCCTGCTGCTGCCGCTGGCTGGGGTCCGCTTCTGGCAGGACCATGCCCGCCCCGCCCCGCGTCCGGAGCCGGTCATGGAGCAGCGGACGTCTCCCCTTGAGCTCCCCGTGCCGGAGCTGATCCCAGCACCACAGCCCATGCTGGAGGAGCCATCTCTTCCGCCGGAAGCTGTGGATGCGGAGCCAGCTTTGGAGCCATTGGAGCCGGAGCAGCCCCCCCAGCCCCAACTCAGTTTCGATCCCCTGTTCGAGTTGTTTCAGGACAAGGCCGTCCCGGAAGGACTGCTCCTTTCAGCCAAGCCCGTTCCGGAGCAGGACCGCTTGCTGTTGGAGTTGTCTGTTGACGCTTGGCAGCAGATGTCTCTCGATCAGCGCCAGAGCCTCGCCTCCAGTTGGCTTCAGTCGGCGTTTGAGCTGGATTACGCCAGTCTTCAGTTGGTCAATGAACAGGGCGATCTGCTGGGGCGGTCAGCTCGGGTTGGGGGCGGCATGATCCTGTTTGACCTCGGGTTGGTGGGATGACCCTGACGCTGCGTCAGCTGCTGGATGCCTGGGGAACGCCGCAGGGCGCCAGCTTTGAACCCGATGCCCTGGTGGGACGGGTCTGCACCGACAGCCGACAGCTTCAGGCGGGTGATTTTTTTGTCCCCCTGGTGGGCGAGCGCTTCGATGGTCATCACTTTCTCGCCCAACTGCCTGAACACAAGGTTCAGGCTGCTGTTGTGAGCCGCAGCTGGACTGAACCGTTGCCTTCGGGCCTGTTGCATTGGCGGGTGGACGACACACTGCGGGCCTATCAACAGCTGGCCTTGCTGCATCGCCGTGCCCTGGGCAAGCCTCTGGTGGCGGTGACGGGCTCAGCCGGCAAAACCACAACCCGGGAGTTGATTCGAGCGGCATTGACTCCGCTGGGAGCGATTCAGGCCAGCGCAGGCAACAACAACAACGACGTTGGTGTCCCCCTCACCGTTCTGGGTGCCAGCGCAGCTGATGCGGCCCTGGTGATTGAGATGGGCATGCGGGGGCCTGGGGAAATCGAGCGTCTCTCCCGCTGCACCGAGCCGGATCTTGCGGTGATCACCAACATTGGAACGGCCCACATCGGTCGTCTCGGCAGCCGTGAAGCGATTGCAGCGGCCAAATGTGAAATCACGGCTGGCTTGCATCCAAAGGGAACCGTGGTGATTCCCGCCGGTGATCCCCTGCTGGAGTCGGCTTTGGCGGCGGTGTGGTTCGGCCACGTGCTGCGCGTGCGCCTGGCTGACGATCCCGAGGTCGAATCCGATCTGGTTGGAGGCGTCACCGGCGACCAGTTGCTGATCGGTGCAGATCGTCTCCCGCTACAGCTGGAGGGACGCCACAACGCCCGCAACCTGCTCTTGGCCGTCGCTGTTGCAGACCAGTTGGGCGTGTCCCGCCAGGCGTTGCAAGCCATGCGGGTGACGGTGCCTGAAGGACGCAACCGCCGCCTGCAGCAGGGTGGTTTGACACTCCTCGATGAGACCTACAACGCCTCGCCTGAGGCGGTGTTGGCGGCTCTTGAGCTGCTGGCGGCGCAACCGGGGCGACGTTTTGCCGTGTTGGGGACCATGCTGGAGCTTGGCGAGCGCAGCCTGGAGCTGCATCAGGAGGTTGCCGCCCGCGCGGTGCAGCTGGGCCTGGATGGTCTGGTGCTGGTGGATGGCGGTGCGGAGGGCCAGGCAATGGCTGAAGTGGCGGCTCCCCTGCCCCACCTGCAGCTGGTGTCGCATCCCGAAGACGCCGCAGCGCCCCTGGCCGCCTGGCTGAACTCCGGTGATGTTCTGCTGCTCAAGGCCAGCCGCGGTGTCGCCCTGGAACGGTTGATTCCGCTGTTGCCAAGTCTTTAAAAAGGCTGGACTAAACCTTTCGTTCCGCCCAGCCGTCCTTGGTCATCTGGCGGGCGCGACCAATCGCCAGAGCGCCATCCGCCACATCCTTGGTGATCGTTGACCCGGCACCGATGGTGGCGCGTTCACCGACGTTGATGGGGGCCACCAGCACGGAATTGGCACCGGTTTTGCTGTTGCTGCCGATCACGGTGCGGTGCTTGTTCACCCCGTCGTAGTTGGCGGTGATGGTTCCGGCCCCCACGTTGACCTTCTCCCCGAGTTGGGCGTCGCCGATGTAGCTGAGGTGGTTCACCTTGGTGCCAGCCCCCAGCTGGCTTTTCTTCACCTCGACAAAGTTGCCGATGCGGCAGCCATCGCTGACATCGGCGGCGGGCCGCAGGTGAGCAAAGGGACCGATGGCAACGTCGTTGCCGACCTTGGCCTCTCGCACCACGGAGTGCACCACACTGACGTTGCTCCCAACTGACGCGTCCTCGATCAGGCTGCCGGGGCCGATCCGGGAGTTGTTGCCAACCACGCAGCGCCCGCGGAAGTGGGTTTGCGGTTCGATCACCACATCGCGGCCGAAACTGCAGCTCTCGCTGAGGGTGCAGCTTTCGGGATCAACGAACGTGACCCCTTCATCCATCCAGTGGTGGCGCAGCCGTTGCTGCAGCAGGGCTTCGCACTGGGCCAGTTGCCGCCGGTTGTTGATGCCGTTCACCTCATCGGCATCGGCCACCTCCAGGTGCATGGCCTTCGGCAGCATCGCCACCGTGTCGGTGAGATAGAGCTCCCCTTGATCGTTGTCGGTGCTGAGCTTCGGCAGAACGTTGGCCAGGGCTGTCCAGTTGAAGCAGTAGATCCCGGCGTTGGTGAGGTTGTTGCTGCGTTGCTCGTCTGTGCAATCGCGATGCTCGATGATGCTGCTCACCTGGCCGTCGGCATCGGCGAACACACGCCCGTAACCGGTGGGATCCTCGAGCCGTGCCGTCAGCAGGGTGACATCGGCACCGCTCGCCCGGTGCTGTTGCACCAATGCTTCGACGGTTTCACTTCTCAGCAGCGGCACATCGCCGTTGAGCACGAGCAGTTCCCCTTCAAAGCCCTGCAGCGATGGGATCAGCTGTTGCACCGCATGGCCCGTGCCGTTCTGGGGCTGCTGCAGAACAAATTCCAGGCCTCCGAGCGGAGCCAGCTGTTGCTCCACCCGTTCGGCCTGATGCCCAACGATCAGCAGCCGCCGTTCCGGTTGCAGGTCGCCGGCGCTGGCGAGCACCCGTTCCACCAGGGTGGCTCCCGCCAGTGGTTGGAGCACTTTCGGGAGTGCGCTCTTCATGCGGGTGCCTTTTCCAGCGGCCAGTACGGCTACGGCAAGCATGCGGAGCGAGGGGAAGACGGGCGGAATCTACCGGGCTCAGGACGGACTGTCCCTGCGCCAGCGCCTTTGCCAGGCATTGGTGGGTTCATAACCGCAATGCTCCTGTTCAAGGCGGCGGCGCTCAAGGATGTCTTCAGCTGTGGAGTTGCCCTGGAGATCACGAAATGGCACGGCCGCCCGGGTCTGCAGGTGTTCCCTCTCCATCGCCGAGAGCTGGCGCCAACCGGGGCCGTCCAGAGGACAGGCGGCGTCTGCAGGCGTGGCCATGGTGCCGCTGCTCCATCCCACCCGTTCGCCCGGGGCCGGCAGCAGGGAATACAGGCTCAATCCCGCCCGCTTGAGGCTGGCCCGCACCGCGGCGGAACGGCTGTAGGTGAGCAACCGTCCCTGCGGAGCCAAGCGCTGCGCCAGCGCTCCCAGGAATTCCTCGCTCCACAGTTCCGGGCAACGCTGGGGGGAGAAGGCGTCCAACAGCACCAGATCAAAGCGAACGGGCTCGGGAATCTCCTGGAGCATCGATCGGGCATCGCCCCAGAGCTGGATCCCTTGGCTGTTGGGTTTTTGCCAGCAGCCGTGGTCGCGAATGGCTTCAAGCTTCGCCAGCACAGAGGCTGACCAGAGGGATTGGAAACTGGCCTGCTCCAAGGCTTGTTCCAAGGGCCGGCGGTCCAGTTCAAGCCCCCACCACCGCAGTTTCGGCCCTGCCGTCGGCAAGGCTTCCAGCACAGCGGCCGTGTTGTAGCCGAGCCCCAGGCACACATCCAGGATCTTTAATTCAGTGCCGCCGCTGAAGCGCTGCAGCTCAGCGGGTTGGACGAACTTGGCCCGGGCCTCATTCAGGGCTCCCGCCGAGTTGTGAAAGGCCTCGCCGAAGTGATCGCTGTGCAGGCTGAAGCTGCCATCCGCCGTCGGATAGACGCGGAGCGCACCGAGCTCAGCAGCGGAGCCGTTCAAGTTCGTCCCAGAACGAGGGATACGACACGGCTGCAGCTTCGCTTCTCGCGAGGCTCGAGTTGCCGTCGGCGAGCATGGCCGCCACGCCGAGGCTCATTGCCACCCGGTGATCGGTTTCGCTGTCCAGCACGGCTCCCTTGAGCGTTCGACCGCCGCGGATGGTCATGCCGTCCTCATGTTCATCAATGTCGGCCCCCATGGCCTTGAGCTGACGCGCCATCACCGCCAGCCGATCGGTTTCCTTCACCCGCAGTTCAGACGCTCCACTGATCCGGCTTTCGCCCTCGCAGAAACAGGCGGCGACGCTGAGGATCGGCACTTCATCCACGAGGCGGGGCATGATCTGCTCGCCGAAGTTGAAGGGCTTCAATGGGCCGTGGGTCACCCGCAGATCGCCCACCGGTTCGCCCGCCACGTCACGGGGGTTGAGCACCTCGATCAGGGCACCCATCTGCTCCAGCACCTCCAGGATCCCGGTGCGTGTTGGATTCAGCCCCACATTTTCGATGGTGAGATCGGCACCTGGAATCAAGGCTCCAGCCACAAGCCAGAAGGCCGCCGAGCTGATGTCACCAGGGACCACCACGTTCTGGCCCTGCAGGGTGGCGCCGGGACGCACGCTGATGTGCCGTCCCATTTCGCCGCCAACGGTGAGATCAGCACCGAAGGCCTTCAGCATCCGCTCGCTGTGATCACGGGACTGGGCCGGTTCGATCACCGTGGTCGGGCTCTCGGCCGTGAGCGCAGCCAGAAGCAGGGCTGATTTCACCTGGGCACTGGCCACGGGCGTGCCGATCACCGTTCCTTTCAGCTGGCGCCCCTGCACCGCCAGCGGCGCCAGGTTGCCGCCATCACGGCCATGCACTTCCGCACCCATTGAGGCCAACGGTTGGCCCACCCGACGCATCGGGCGGCGGCGCAGGGAGGCATCGCCATCCAGCACGAAGTGGCGACCGTCGCGGCCCGCCAGCAGGCCCAGCATCAGTCGCATCGTGGTGCCGGAGTTGCCGCAGTCGAGCACTTCTGCTGGCTCCTGCAATCCGTCCAGGCCAACCCCTTCAACGGTGACGATGCCGCCATCGGTGATCGGGCTGATGCTGACGCCCATCGCCCGCAGGCAGGCGGCGGTGCTCAGGGGGTCTTCGGCAGGGAGCAGACCATCAATGGTTGTGGTGCCCTCTGCGATGGCGCCGAACAGCAGCGATCGGTGCGAGATCGATTTGTCACCTGGAACCTTCACCCGTCCCTGGAGGGTTCCTCCGGCCTTGAGCTCACGGGGGTCGTCGGGTTGGCCTGTGCCGCTCAAGGTTGTTTCGTCGTTGGGCTGATCCTATTGGCCGGTCTTCAGGCCCTGAATCAGGCGATCGAGGGCATAGCCGAAGAGGCTGGGGTCGGGGTCGTCGGTGCCGAGGTCCTCCAGACCCAGCTCGGCCCAGCGGTCGCTGACCCGCTGTTCCAGATCCGCCGGACGGCTGAGGGGTTCGCCCCATTCGTGATTTTTCTCAGGTCCCACCTTGGTGGTGGCATCAATGGCCAGTCGTCCCCCCAGGCCCAACTGCTCGCTGGCGAAGTCCAGGCTGTCGAAGGGGGTGTTCTCCAGGGTGAACAGGTCGCGCTGGGGATCCACCTGCGCCGCAATGGCCCAGACCACCTGACGTGGGTCGCGCACGTTGATGTGACTGTCCACCACCACAACGAATTTGGTGTAAGTGAATTGCGGCAGGGCACTCCAGAAGGCCATGGCAGCACGCTTGGCCTGCCCCGGATAGGCCTTGTCGATCGAGATCACCGCCAGCTTGTAGCTGAGCGCTTCCATCGGCAGGAAGAAGTCGGTGATCTCTGGAATCTGCTGCCGCAGGATCGGTGTGTAGATCCGGTTCAGCGCGATGGCCAGCATCGCTTCTTCCTTGGGAGGACGGCCGCTGAAGGTGGTCAGAAACACCGGATCCCGCCGTTGGGTCATGCAGTGGAAGCGCACCAGAGGTGAGTCCTCCACACCGCCGTAGAACCCCATGTGATCCCCGAAGGGACCATCCGGCAGCACTTCACCAGGAGTGATCGTTCCCTCCAGCACCACTTCGCTGTGGCTGGGCACCTGCAGGTCGATGGTTTTGCAGGGGGCCAGACGAACCCCTTCTCCGGCATAGATGCCTGCGAACAGCCACTCGCTGAGTTGCACCGGGATCGGTGTGGCTGCGGCCATCACCAGCAGCGGGTGCACGCCGATGGCCACCGCCACCTCCAGCTTCTTGCCCATGGCGGCTGCCTTGCGCAGGTGGCGGGCACCACCACGCACGCTCAACCAGTGCACGGTCATGGTGTTCACCGACTGCTTCTGAAGCCGGTAAACACCCACGTTGGGGACACCGGTTTCGGGGTCTTTGGTGATCACAAGTCCAAGCGTGATCACGCCCCCTGCATCCCCTGGCCAGGGCCGGATCAGGGGGATGTTGTCGAGATCAACCTCATCGCCACGAAACACCTGCTGACGGCAGGGGGGTGTGAGGTCGCGGTCGGGCTTGGCCTTGACCAGGTCCCAGAAGACCCGCGCGAACTGTTTGGTTTCCTCCAGACCTTTGGGGGGGCGGGGTTGCTGCAGCAGGGCCAGGCGTGACCCAAGCTCCTCCAGCTGCTCGGCCCGTTCGAGGCCCATGCTCCACACCACCCGTTCCACGGTGCCGAGGGTGTTGACGGCCACCGGCATCGACGAGCCGATCACGTTCTCGAACAGCAGGGCGGGGCCCCCTTGGCTCAGCACCCGATCGGCAATGGCCGCCAGCTCAAGGTCGGGATCCACCGGTGCCGTGATCCGGCGCAACTGGCCGCGGTCCTCGAGCAGCTTCAGGAAGCCCCGCAGATCTCGGGTGGCCGGACCGGATTGGAACAGGGCCATGGGATGACGGTCTCGGCGCAAGCGGTCTCGGTACTGTGTCGCACGCCGGTGTTCAGCGTGGCCATGCAGATCTCCTACTTCCATGTGCCGGCAGAGATGCCGCAGGAACTCCGCCCCGATGCGGCGGTGGTGATTGATGTGCTGCGGGCCACCACTACCATTGCCTGGTCGTTGCACAACGGTGCCGAGGCGGTGCAGGCCTTCGCCAGCCTCGACGATCTGCGCGCTGCGGCAGCGGCATGGCCTGCCGATGCTCGGTTGCTCCTTGGTGAGCGCGGTGGGCAGATGCTCGAGGGGTTTGACCTGGGCAATTCACCCGTTGCCGCGACGCCGGAGCGGGTGGCTGGCAAGCGTCTGTTTATGAGCACCACCAATGGCACCCGGGCGCTCGATCGTGTCCGCGAGGTTCCCCTGCTGCTTACGGCGGCGTTGCCGAACCGTGAAGCCGTGGCCCAGCGCTTGCTGGAAAAACAACCCAGCCACGTGGCGATTGTCGGCAGCGGTTGGGAGGGGGCCTACTCCCTCGAGGATTCCCTGGCCGCTGGTGCCTTGGGCCATCGCTTGCTGGAGCTGGATCCCACCGGGAGCAGTGCCGCCAACGACGAACTCACAGCAGCCGTCTCCCTCTGGCGTCAGTGGCAATTCGAACCAGAGGCTTGTCTTCGCACGGCGACCCATGGTCAGCGCTTGATCCGCCTGGGCGATCACGACGCGGATTTCCGCTGCTGTGCTGGCCTCGATCAGCTCAGTGTCGTTCCGACACAGGTCGAGCCTGGGGTGCTTCGGGCGGCCTGACCCTCACTAAAGTTCGCTCATCTGATCAGTGCATGTGAGCGACTTCCTGGCGGCTGCTGTCCAGCTGACGAGCGGTCAGGACCCGGCGCTCAACTTCAATGCAGCTGAAGAGCAGATCGATTTGGCTGCCCGCCGTGGTGCCGAGCTGATCGGTCTGCCGGAGAACTTCGCTTTCATGGGCGAAGACAGCCGGCGCCTGGAGCTGGCTCCCACCCTGGCGGAGCAGAGCAGTAGCTTCCTGGTGACCATGGCGCGTCGCTATCAGGTGGCGCTGCTGGGTGGTGGCTTTCCTGTGCCGGTGGGTGATGGATCGCGAACCCTGAACCGCGCTGAGCTTGTCGACCGTGACGGCATGCTCCTGGGCCGTTACGACAAGATTCACCTCTTTGATGTCGACCTGCCGGACGGCAACACCTACCGCGAGTCGGCAACGGTGAACCCAGGCAGGGATCTGCCTCCGGTCGTTGAGATTCCTGGTCTCTGCAAGGTGGGGCTGTCCATTTGCTACGACGTGCGGTTTCCTGAGCTCTATCGCCATCTCGTAGGTGCCGGCGCAGACCTGTTGATGATTCCTGCGGCATTCACGGCCTTCACCGGAAAAGACCACTGGCAGGTGCTTTTGCAGGCCAGGGCCATTGAAAACACGGCCTATGTCCTCGCTCCGGCTCAGACCGGTGTCCACCACGGTCGCCGTCAGAGCCATGGACACGCCCTGGTAATTGATCCCTGGGGAACGGTCCTCGCGGATGCGGGTGTCCAGGCGGGAGCCGCCATTGCTCCGGTGAACACCAACCACCTCGGTCATGTTCGGGGTCAGATGCCGAGCCTTCGGCACCGCCAACCCACGCTGTTCTGAGCGCCATGGCTCCGGCCTCATCCCGACGGATGGCCTGGCTTCTGGCCGCAGCCCTGCAGTGCACGGCCTTCACCCAGGCGTTGCCTGCCCGAGCTGCCAGTGCCCTGGCCGCCTGGGCCTTCACCGAGGAGGGGGTGCTCAAGCTGCGCACCAGCCGGAACGCTCGCTTGGAAGCGTTTTTTCAGGCTGCCAGCGATGGCCGCGGCACCCGGGTCTGGATTGATATTCCAGGTGAGCTCAGATTCCCGCGGCGCCTGGCGGGGCGCGGTGCCGTCCGTGAGATCCGGCTGGGCAAACCCCGCGCGGGTGCCACCCGTCTGGTGGTGGAATTCCGCCCTGATGTGGATCTCAACCCCAACGATCTGCGCCTGCGTGGAACCGCTCCGGACCGTTGGGAACTGGTGTTCACAGGCCTGCCCACCCGCGGCTTGGATGATTTCGGTGAAGGCGACCTCAGCGGTCGTGCCACGGCCTGGCTCCCACCGGGTGGCTTCCGTCCCACCCGCACGCCGGTGGATCCTTCCGGGCTGCCCACGGTGGCCCGCAACCGCTATCGCATCGTGATTGACCCCGGTCATGGGGGGCCTGATCCGGGGGCCATCGGCATCGGTGGTCTGCGCGAGACCGACGTGGTTTTGGATGTGTCGCTGCAGGTGGCCGACCTTCTGCGGGCGAGGGGCGTGGACGTGCGCTTGACCCGCACCCGTGAAGTGGATGTGGACCTGCCGCCGCGGGTGTCCCTGGCAAACCGCAGTGGGGCCACGGCCTTCGTGAGCATCCATGCCAATGCCCTGAGCATGAACCGCCCGGATGTGAACGGGATCGAGACGTTCTTCTTCTCGGACCCCCGTTCTGGACGCCTCGCGTCCTATCTGCAGCAGCAGATGATGGATGTGTCCCCGGGAACACCGAACCGCGGCGTCAGACGTGGTCGTTTCTTCGTGATCCGGCGCAGCACCATGCCTTCGGCTCTGGTGGAGATGGGATTCGTCACCGGGGCGATTGATGCGCCGCGTCTGGCCAAGGCCGACCATCGCCGCCGCCTGGCCTTGGCTCTGGCGGCCGGCATCCTCAACTACCTCAAGCAGGAGGTGCGATGACGAAGCAACTGCTGGGGTTCTTCGACAGCGGCCTCGGTGGCCTGACGGTTCTGCGTCGGGTGCTTGAACGCCATGGACCGGTGCCCTGCGTGTACCTCGGTGACACGGCCCGGGTTCCCTATGGCAATCGTCAACCGGATGACATCCGGCGCATCGCTGCGGAAGTGGTGGGTTGGTTGCGCGACCAACAGGTTTCCACGGTGGTGATGGCCTGCAACACCACCAATGCCCTGGCGAGGGATGTGGCCGAGGGACAGGCCGGGGTGCCGGTGATCGGTCTGATCGGCGCCGCCGCCGCGATGGTGGAAACGCGCCGTGTTGGCGTGCTGGCCACACCAGCCACCGTGGCCTCCTCGGCCTACCGGGCCAGCATCGAAGCGCTTCATCCCGGCTCGGTGGTGATCGAGCAGGCCTGTCCTGCCTTTGTGCCCCTGATCGAAGCCGGCGAGATGAACAGCGACGACCTGCGTCGTGCGGCCCAGGCCTATCTCGAACCCCTGCTGGCGGCTTCCGTGGACTCGATCGTGCTGGGTTGCACCCATTACCCGTTATTGGTGCCGCTGTTGCGTCAGCTGCTGCCGGAGTCGGTCAAGATCATTGACCCGGCCATCGGCGTGGCCCGTCAGCTGGATGCCGTTCTGGGGCCACCGGCGCGCATCTCGCCGGCCTCAAGGCCGTTTTCCTTGGACAGCTGCCGCTTCTGCGTCACCGCAGACCCCGATGGCTTCGAAGTGCGCGCCACCCCCTGGCTGGGCCAGCGGCCTGCCGTCAGCCTTCAGCTGCTGCAGGACTGAGCGTGGGACCACTAGGATCGCGGCGCCGAGGGGAGTCATGAGCACCGTTACCGAGCTACTCCAACCGGTAGAGACAGATCTTGAAACCCTGCTCGGAGACCTGCGCAGCCTGATCGGGGCAGGTCACCCCATCCTCCAGGCCGCTGCCGAGCATCTGTTCAGCGCCGGTGGCAAGCGGTTGCGCCCCGGCATTGTTCTGCTTCTGTCGCGGGCCCTGTCCCCGCAGGGAGAGCTCACGCCCCGCCACCGCCGCCTGGCTGAGATCACTGAAATGATCCACACGGCCTCGCTCGTTCACGACGATGTGGTGGATGAGGCTTCCACCCGGCGCGGGGTGGACACGGTCCACAGCCGGTTCGATGCCCGCGTTGCCGTTCTTGCCGGCGACTTCCTCTTCGCTCAGGCCAGCTGGCACCTTGCCAACCTCGATGACCTCGATGTCGTCAAGCTGCTTAGCCGCGTGATCATGGATCTCGCGGATGGGGAGGTGAAGCAGGGCCTCTACCGCTTCGACACGGCCCAAACCTTTGAGACCTACCTCGAAAAGAGCTACTGCAAGACGGCATCCCTGATTGCCAACAGCTGCCGTGCTGCAGGCGTGCTCAGCGGCTGCTCACCCTCCCAGCTCGACAGCCTCTACCAATTCGGTCGCCAGTTGGGCCTGGCCTTCCAGGTGGTGGATGACATCCTCGATTTCACCGGCAGCGACCAGCAGCTCGGCAAGCCGGCTGCCAGTGATCTCGCCAGCGGCTATCTCACGGCTCCCACCTTCTATGCCCTTGAGGAGCATCCATCGCTGCAGCCGTTGATCGATCGCCAGTTTTCCGAGCCCGGTGACCTGGACAAGGCACTGGAGATGGTTCGGGCCTCCAAGGCGATTGAACGCACCCGTGAGCTGGCGGAAACCTTTGCCCGCGAATCCCGGGAATCGATCGCTTGGCTGCCGGAGTCTGCGGCGCAACGCGCCTTGATGGAACTGCCGGACTTTGTCCTCAGCCGCCTGTACTGAGCAGCGACTTCAAGTCAACAGCTTCCACACAACAGCCAGGCTGTTGATGGCACAGGGGTTGGTGTTCAGGTCGGGTTGGTCGGAGCCCTTGGGGCTCACCAGCCAGACCTGACACCCGGCGCCAAGGGCTGATTGGCTGCCGGCCTGGGAATCCTCCAGGGCCCAGCAGTTGCTTGGGTTGAGCCCCAAGCGGTGGGCGGCAAGTCGAAAGGGTGCGGGGTCGGGTTTGCCCGCGTTGAGCTCGGGATCGTCGCCGTAGACCCGTTCCTGGATCAGCTCCAGCCAGGGATGGGGTGCTGCTTTGAATGCAACGGCCTCGCTGCTGCTGCTGGTGACCAGTGCCATGGGGATGCCCCGGTTGTGGCAATGCGCCACCAGCTCCTGCGCGGCAGGCATCGGGGCAGCATCCGGAAGCAGGGCACGCACGATTGGCTGCTGCACCGCCAACAGCGCATCCGCGCCCACCGGTTGCGCCAGCCATGCATCCACCTGGGCCGCACAGTCGAGCCGGCGACGGCCCTTCAGCTGCATCAACTGGGCCTCGCTCAGCTGGGTGCCGAAGTGGGCCGCGGCTTCCCACCAGCCCCGGCCATGCAGCGGCTCGGTGTCGAGCAGAAGCCCATCCAGATCGAACAGGCAAGCGGCAGGTGGCAGTTTCATCCCGGGATGGCGATGCCCAGCTCAATCCTTTCGCATCGACTGCATCATCGTCCGACGGATTGATACGGGACCTGGATCAAGCGGGGTCCTGCTCCTTACCCTTCCAGGAGAAGCACTGCGCAGTCTGCTGTGACCGACGCCAACACCACCATCGAAAGCGTGCTGCAGGAGCAGCGGGTGTTCGAGCCGCCAGCAGACACCTCCGCCAAAGCGCGCATCGGCAGCCTCGAGGCTTACCGGGCCATGGCCGATGCCGCCAAAAACGATCCTGATGCGTTCTGGGGTGAGGCCGCCCGTCGAGAACTGCATTGGTTCGAGCCCTTCCACACCGTGCTCGATTGGTCGAATCCTCCGTTCGCGCGCTGGTTTGAGGGTGGCACCACGAACCTCTCCTACAACTGCCTGGACCGTCATCTCGATGGGCCAACGGCGCAGAAGACAGCGTTGATCTGGGAGGGAGAACCGGGGGATGTGCGCCGGTTCACTTACCAGGAACTTCATGCCGAGGTGTGCAAAGCCGCCAATGGCCTCAAGGCCATGGGCATCGGCAAGGGTGACCTTGTGGCGCTCTACATGCCGATGGTGCCGGAAGCGGCGATCGCCATGCTCGCCTGCGCGCGCATCGGTGCACCCCATTCAGTGGTGTTCGGCGGCTTTTCCGCCGAAGCCCTGAGGGATCGGCTCAACGATGGTGAAGTGAAAGCGGTGATCACCGCTGATGGCGGCTTCCGCAAGGACAAGCCGGTGTCACTCAAGCCCGCGGTGGATGCGGCGCTGGCCAATGGCGCCTGCCCCTCGGTGACCGGCGTGCTTGTGGTGCAGCGCACCAAGCAGGACGTGGAGATGGTTTCCGGTCGTGATCAGTGGTGGCATGACCTGGTGGAGGGTCAGAGTGCCGACTGCCCCGCTGAGCCGATGGCCAGCGAGGACCGACTGTTCGTGCTCTACACCTCCGGCTCCACCGGCAAGCCCAAGGGCGTTGTGCACACCACCGCCGGCTACAACCTCTGGGCCCACCTCACCTTCCAGTGGATCTTCGACATCCGGGATGAGGATGTCTTCTGGTGTACGGCCGATGTGGGTTGGATCACCGGCCACAGCTACATCGTCTACGGCCCCTTGTCGAACGGTGCCACGACGGTGATGTACGAGGGTGCGCCGCGACCGTCCAAGCCCGGTGCCTTCTGGGAGTTGATCCAGAAACACAAGATCTCGATCTTCTACACGGCTCCCACCGCCATCCGAGCGTTCATGAAGAGCGGCCGCTCCGTTCCGGATCAGTTCGACATGAGCAGCCTTCGCCTGCTTGGCACCGTCGGCGAACCGATCAATCCGGAGGCCTGGATGTGGTACCGCGACGTGATTGGAGGCAACCGCTGCCCGATCGTCGACACCTGGTGGCAGACCGAAACCGGCGGGGTGATGATCAGCCCCCTGCCGGGGGCAACGCCCACCAAGCCCGGCTCCGCCACCCTGCCCCTGCCCGGCATTCAGGCCGACATCATCGATGCGGAAGGCAACAGCTGTGGTGCCGATGAAGGCGGCTACCTGGCGGTGCGTGCTCCCTGGCCGGGAATGATGCGCACCGTGCATGGCAACCCCCAACGCTTCCGCGAGAGCTATTGGGAGCACATCCGTCCTGCCGATGGGTCCTACCTCTATTTCGCGGGGGATGGTGCCCGTCGGGATGCCGATGGCTACTTCTGGGTGATGGGTCGCGTCGATGACGTGATCAACGTCTCAGGCCACCGTCTCGGCACGATGGAAATTGAATCAGCGCTCGTCAGTCACCCTGCGGTGGCGGAGGCGGCTGTCGTGGGTCGGCCCGACGACCTCAAGGGCGAAGGCATCGTGGCCTTTGTCACCCTGGAGGCGGGCCGCGAGGGCGATGACGCCCTGGTGAAGGAGTTGCGCGCCCACGTGGGAACGGAAATCGGTCCGATTGCCCGGCCGGATGAGATCCGTTGCAGTGATGCCCTGCCCAAGACCCGCAGCGGCAAGATCATGCGCCGGATCCTGCGGGCCCTGGCGGCGGGTCAGGAGGTGAGTGGCGACACCAGCACCCTGGAAGATCGCTCCGTTCTGGATCGCCTCAGGGCCTGATCGCCTGGCCGATGGTTCGGCTTAGCTGACGGATGACCGCCACCCGCCTGGGGTCATCCGCCCAGTCTCCGAGAAAGCTGCGCCGCAGCCCGGCACTGGCTGGGGTGAGGTGATCACCGGGCAGCTCCAGGGTTGAGCTGGCGTCGGAAGCACGTTCTCGCAGCGCCTGGATCAGATCGCCGCTCTGATCCAGTTCATCGCGCCCGAAGCGCACCACCAGGTTCCGCTCCTGTTGGTAGTGGCGGCTGATCAAGCGAAGCGTTTCAGCTGGGCTTGGGCTGAACTCGGTTTCCACCCCGAGCCTTGGTGCCAGTTCCCCCAGGAGCGGAATCGAGCGATCGGCGCTGAAGTTGTTGAAGCTCAGGGCCACCAGAGCCCTGCTGCCTCGACCCCCATCGGGGGCCAGCAGGTGAAGCTTGCATCCCAGGCTGTGGCCAAGCCGCAGCGGAGCCCCAAAGGTCCCGCAGCGCTCCTCAAGTTGGCGACGCCCAGAGCGGAAGGCACTCCAGGCATCGCGGGCCTGACGTTGATGATCGAGCCCGGGCACATAGGCCCAGGCATGCACCGCCAACCCATCCGCCGCCAGCTCTTCCAGCAGCCTGCGGTAGCTGATCTGGGGGGTGGCCGCCAGATAGCTGCCGCCGATGAATTCGATCAATCCCGTGGGTTCGGCCGGCCGCAGTTGCCAGATCGCACCCAGCTGACGCCAGTTGGCCATGCTCAACCGCGCAGCTGATTCAGCACTTGCTGTGCTTCACGCACGTGGGCTGGGCCATCCAGGAGGTTGCTGAAGGTGTGGCGGATCACTCCCTCGCAATCAATGATGTAGGTGACGCGACCGGGCAGCAGACCAAGGGCTTTGGGCACACCCATCTCGCGGCGCAGGGCGTTGTTGCGGTCGCACAGCAGCGGAAACGTGAGGTTGTGGCGGGTGGCGAAACGGCGGTGGCTGACGGCGTCATCACCGCTGATGCCCCAGACCTCTGCATCGAGGGCAGCAAAGCTCTCCGCGTTGTCGCGGAAGCTGCAGGCTTCAGCTGTGCAGCCAGGTGTGTCGTCCTTGGGATAGAAAAACAGCACCAGCCAGCGGCCCTGCACCGCAGCGGGAGTGCGAAGGTCGCCGTTCTGATCCTCCAGGCTGAAGGAGGGGAGACGGTCGCCGATCCCGAGGGCCATTCGATTGAAATGAAGAGGTCGAACCCTAGGCAGCAGGCACCTTGCCCGGGGCGGGAGAATCAGTGGCGGTAGGAGTCACTGCGCCATGCCTGAACAGCTCGATTTGCTTGCGGGATTTTCAAGGCCTCAGGCGGAGCCCCAAACAGCGGCAATACCGATTCCTGCTCCGCCAGCCGCTGAACCCGAGGCCAAGGCTGATCAGCCCGAGGACGCGCCAAATGCCTCACCCACCACCCTGCTGATCATCGACACCGAAACCTCCGGTCTGGATCCGCAGCAGGACCAATGCCTGGAGGTGGGCTGCATTTTGTTTGATGTGCCGAGTCGTTCGGTGCTGGCCCAGCAATCGTTTCTTTTGCCGGTGGACTCCAACGCGGCAGAGGCGATTAACCGGATCCCCGCCGCCGTCACCCGCAGGCCCCAGCCCTGGCAGGAGGCGCTGGTGTGGTTTGAGCATCTGCTTGAAGCTGCCGATCTGCTGGTGGCCCATAACGCGGCCTTCGATCGCCAGTGGTTCGGTCTTGGCGTTGTGCCGGCCACCACAACACCGTGGCTGTGCACCATGGAAGACATCCGCTGGCCGGCGGAGCGTCAGCTGCGTTCGCGGCCGTCGGTGCGGGACCTGGCCCTGGCCTACGGCGTTCCGGTTTGGGCGGCCCACCGCGCCCTCAGCGATTGCATCTACATCGCGGAAGTCTTCGCCCGCTGTGACGACCTGGAGCAGCTGTTGGAGCGGGGCCTGGAACCCCGCCAGTTGATGCGTGCCCGGGTGTCGTTCGACGAACGCCACCTCGCCAAAGCGGCGGGTTTCCGTTGGAACGATCCGATCAAGGGGGCCTGGACCCGTCGTTTGAGCGATCGTGAGGTGGCGGAGCTGGAGTTTCCGGTCGCCTCCGTTGAGGTCGAAGCCGATCGCCTCAGCGCCTGAGCCTGCGCATTTGCTTCAGCACTCCGAAGCGTCTGGGTGATTTTGCAGAGAGTGCTGCTGAACGCAGCAGGCTGAAGCCATGACGGCTTTTCTGCATCCCCATCAACGCCCCATCCGCTCCCGCCTGCGTCAATGGCAGCAGGTGCGCACCTGGGCGCGTTTGATCCGTGAAGCCGAAGCGCTCTGGCATGTGGATGTGCGTGCCCTGCGCCGCATGGGGGCGGATGAACTCAGCCAGTTGATTGAGGAGGTTCCCGCCCCCCACCGCAAACGGGTGAACCGCTGGCTGCGCTGTTACGCGGTGGCCACGCGGCTCACCGTTGCATCCACCGTTGTGCCCACCACCTGAAGGTGGACCGATTTAGGCAGTTGTTAGAGGGCTCTTAACCCAAGCTCTCCTGCTCCGCGAGAGGATGGGCTAAATCACACAAACGGTTTTGGCACGTCGTTCCCTTGTTGTTTCAAGCCTGAGCGTCCTCGCTGTTGGCCTCGCCGCCTGTGGTGGCAGCTCCAGTGTGTCCAGCCTCAATGCGGCGGGAGCATCCTTCCCCGCCAAGGTGTACCAGAGTTGGTTTGCCGATCTGGCCGGCTCCGGTGGAATCAAGGTGAACTACCAAGCGGTGGGTTCCGGTTCCGGTCGCAAAGCCTTCATTGATGGCACCGTGGATTTCGCCGCTTCGGACGACCCGATCAAAGAGGCCGATCGCAAGCAGGTGAGCCAGGGAGTGGTTCAGATCCCGATGGTGGGCGGAACCATTGCCTTCGGATACAACAAGCCCGGTTGCGAGCTTCAACTCACTCAGCAACAGGCTGTGGAGGTGGCCACGGGCGGCATCAGCGATTGGAAGGAGCTGGGCTGCGAAGCAGGCACGATCACCTGGGTGCATCGCTCCGATGGCTCCGGCACCACCAAGGCCTTCGCCGATTCCATGCAGGCCTTTTCAACCGATTGGACCCTCGGCAGCGGCAAATCGGTGAAGTGGCCAGTGGGCGTAGGGGCCAAGGGCAATTCCGGGGTGGCCGGAGTGATCGAGAACCGTGAGGGTGCGATCGGTTACGTGAATCAGTCGTACATCAAGGGGAATGTGAAGGCTGCTGCGCTGCAGAACAAATCCGGTGAATTCCTCCAGCCCTCCGTGGAGGCTGGTGCCAAAGCTCTCAACGGCATTGAGCTTGATCAGTACCTGGCGGGCAGCAATCCCAACCCCGAGGCAGCTGGGGCTTACCCCATTGCCACACTCACCTGGGTGCTGGCCTATGCCAACGGCAATGGCGCCAAGGCTGAGGCTGTGCGGGACGTCTTCAACTACATGCTGGAAGATTCCACCCAGGAGCGGGCGGCGGCCCTGGGCTTTGTGCCTCTGCGGGGCAGCATCCTCGAAAAATCCCGCAGTGCGGTGGCGAGCATTCAGCCCTGAAAACCTCTTCTTTCGGTGAATGAAAAGCCCCGGTTTGGACAGTCCGAACCGGGGCTTTTTGGAGCTACTCGCCAAGGACTTTGGCGAACCCTGTGAGGCCGGGTTGCGGCTCAACCTTCGCCTGACCCATCAGGAGATCGCCAGTGCCCTCAGCACCACACGGGTGACCGTGACACGCGTGTTGGGGCAGTTGCGGGATGAAGGCTGGCTTCAGATTGATGCCTCCAGGCATCTGATGGTGACCGGCGCTGGCCGCCGCTGAAGGCAAAAAAAGAGCCGGCGAAAACGCCGGCTCAATCCCTGAAGTGTTGATGTTCAGGTGGGGAAACAAGACGGTTGAATCGGAGCGGCGGGATTTGAACCCACGACCCCCACTACCCCAAAGTGGTGCGCTACCAAGCTGCGCCACGCCCCGTCAGATTTAAGTTATCACAGTGCATTCCGGCGTCTGAGTCGCCTGAGCAACCGAGTGGTGAGCTGGTCTCTTGTTGCGGATGCGTAGTGGTACATCCGCAGTTCTGCGGCGGCCTGGCGAAGCTCAGCCAGGGTCATCGCCGCCAGACGCAGCTCGGGCAGGGTGCGCCAGGCTCTCGAGCGCATCGGGAGTGAAGCAGGGCCTTTGGCCTGGCCCAGATTCAGGGTTCCATCCGCCAGCCATTCGGGGATGAGAACCACCAGAACGGCGATCAAGCCGTAGAGCTCCACCAGCCCCCTCGGCAGGGGATGCAGTTGACGCTGCTCGGATGGATCAGGCCGTTCACTCACCGCAGAACGGAGGGGTCCTTGTTCTCCCACGATCGCACCAACAGGAAGCGTGCCCGCCGGCTTGTGGTCAGATTGCCAAAGGTGTTGCTGTGGGTTGGGGGGTCTCCCGCCACAGCATCGGAGCTTGCTGATCTCGATTGAACGAGACGCTGCCGAGGATCAGGCCCAGAACCAAAATCAAGGTGAGGGCGATCGCCAGGATCACCTGCCGATCAGACCAGGGTTCGGGCATGACATGGGTCGGGACCATGTTCATCTTGGCCGAATCAGCCTAGGGCGATCGGGCTGTTGTCGGATCGAAGCACGCAGTGACTGATGGACCAGTCGTACTGGTCCCAGACTTGCTTCGGGAGTTTGTAGTTCGATCCCTCGAAGTCACCAAGCAGCGTCTGGGTTGGCATGGCGGAGCAGTAGGGGCGGCTACCGGGTTTGGCGAGGTATTGCTGGTGGTAGTCCTCGGCAAAATAGAAGGTCTGGTCTGCCAGGATTTCGGTGGTGATGGCCCCGTAGCCCTTGGCCGAGAGGGCGACTTGATAGGCATCCCGGCTGGCCAGGGCCAATTGCAGATGCTCCGGATTGAAGGTGTAAATGGCTGATCGGTATTGGCTGCCGGTGTCGTTGCCTTGCCTGTTGCCCTGGGTGGGGTCGTGGCACTCCCAGAACAGTTTCAGCAGGTCGCTGAAGTCGAGGGCGGGTCGGCTCCACACAACTCGCACCACTTCCGTGTGACCGGTTCTGCCGGAGCAGACCTCGTTGTAGCTCGGTTGCTCGGTCTGGCCGCCCGCATACCCCACAGCAGTGCTCACCACCCCAGGCAGTCGCCAGAACCCTTTTTCAGCACCCCAGAAGCACCCACAGGCAAAAATTGCTTCCTCCTGGTCGGCCATCAGGGGTGACTTCAGCGGCTTTCCCAACACGGCATGCGTTGCCGGGGCCGAGGATTCGGCGCCGCCGCGGGGAGACAGCCAGGAAGGAAGCATGTTGGTTGCATCGGTCCGCAGAGCTTAGGCAGCGGATTCCGCACAGTGATACTGCCGCGTAGAGGGCAATCAGTGAACTTTCAGTGATGGCTCCGCGAGTGAGGGATACAAGGGAACGAATCAAAGCTTCTCTTGAAGAATGGTTCTTCTTTGAACAATGTTCTGCAGAAAGGTGTTGATTGTTTGTCAGTGGTTTTCAGCCTGAATGGCGCTGTTGCTGAGCTGTCTCGAGGCGAGTCTGCGGGTCAGGCACATTTGACTGTTGACACCATTGAGAATGTCATCAGGGGTGGAGGAGATTGTGCCGATGGCTGGGCCATGGCCAGAAAAAAGACGAATTGGATGGATCAATCAATTGCAAGCCATTGATTGATGGCTTGTTGATGAAGAAAGCTGTTTCTCAAAAACAAAAACAGGTGGATCATTCTGTTGAACCAGAAAGCGCACCTGCGCCAGGACTGTCTGCCCTCAATCGCGGGGCAGGATGGAATGAGCTCCTGTTGATCGCCGACCAATGGATCGTGGTCTCGTCCTGCGGAACCATCGCGGGATAGCCGTTCCGGACGTGTTGATAGGCCCTCGTTTCTTGTTGCCGTGGATGCTCAAGACGCGTTGGCTTCCCCCTCAACTGGGTTGAGCTGGATGTGATTCAGCAGCGTTGTGACGAAGGCGAAGAGCAGAAATGGCAGGCTGAGCACCAAAATCAGCCCCACTCCCACCAGCGCAAACACCGGTCGCGACGAGCCCATCAGGGCAAGCCCCGCAGCCAGGCTCACAAAAATGACGGCCATCCAGGCCAGCACCTGTCCGTAGATATCGCCAAAGGTGAGCGTGCAGCGCACCGCGAAGGGGGATCCGCTGGTCATAGGCAAGAAGTTGCCTTCACAGCTAAGCCACGAAAGTTGGTGTTGTCAGAAACCGCCCGGAGATTCTTCAGGAAGCCAACGCATCCAGTTGTTGCGACGCCTGCTGACGCTCCCAAAGCCGTTTGTATACACCTGGCTGCTGAATCAAGGCGTTGTGGTGACCCTGTTGAACGATGCGTCCGTTCTCCATCACCAGGATGCGATCACAGGCCGCTGCGGCTGAAAGTTGATGGCTGATCATCACGATCGTCCGGTCGTCCTGAGCTCGGATCGAATCCAGAATCGCCGCAGCCGTGTTGTTGTCAACGCTGGCCAAGGCGTCGTCGAGGACCAACACCGGCGCCGACATCAGCAGAGCCCGGCCCAGAGCTGTGCGTTGACGCTGACCACCACTCAACGTGATGCCGCGTTCACCAACGATGGTTCCGAAACCATCGGGAAAGCCCTTCACGTCATCAGCCAGGCGGGCTTGCTCTGCCGCCAGTTCAACCCGCTGATCACTGGCTTCAGGGTCGCCATAGCGCAGGTTGTCCGCCAGGGTGCTGGTGAACAGAAAGCCCTCCTGGGGAACGATCGCCACGTCACGGCGCAACCTCTTCAGGGGCATCTGGGTGACATCCACACCATCCAGGAACAGCTGTCCCGGTTCCAGTGGAACCATCCGACCGAAGGCCCGAGCCAGGGTGGTCTTGCCGCAGCCCACGGCCCCGACAACAGCCACCAGCTCCCCAGGCTCGATGCAGAAGCTCAGGCCATTGAGGGTGTTCTGCTCTGCGCCCTGGTACTGAACCGTCAGGTCACGGGCTTCAAAACGCCCCCGGTGTTCTGACGTTGGCTGGGGCTGAGCATCAGAGGGATCAGGGTCTTTGATCTGGGGTTCCCGTTTCATTAACTCCTCCACCCGCTCGAGGCTCACCTGGCCGGTCTGGAAGGTGTTGAGGGTGAATCCCAGCAGTGCCGTTGGGAAGACGAGCTGCTCCACATAAAGGATCAGGGCCACCAGTCCTCCAATGCTCAGACGACCGGCTTCGAGCTGGCCGCTGCCGATGGCCAGTAGCAAAAGAACTGAGAGGGAGGAAATGCCCTGAAGCAGCGGGAACAGAGTGCTTTGTGTTCTCGCCAGCTGAATGGCACTGTCGCGGTAGCGGCGGTTGCGTGTGGCAAAGGCCTGCTGTTCTGCCCCCTCCTGGCCGTAAATCTTGATGGCCCCGATTCCCGAGAGATCCTCCTGAATCAGGTTGCTGAGGGCGGAGAGTTCTTCCTGCTGCGCGCGCTTCTGACGCATCATGCGTCCACCAAACAGGCGTACCGTGCTGAGCATCACGGGGTAGAGCCCGACGGCGGCCAGGGTCAGCCACGGATCGATGGCCAACATCGCGGGCAGCGTCAGCGCATAGGCCAGCACCGTGTTGGTCAGGCTGAGAATCGCGAATCCGAGCAGGCGCCGGATGTTTTCCACATCGCTGGTGGCGCGACTGATCACTTCACCGCTGCCTTTGCTCTGAATCCAATCGGGTTCCTGGCGGAGCATGTGCTCGAACAGGCGCTGACGCAGATCCACCTCCACCTGCCGACCCACGCCGAAGATGAGTTGTCGAGAGGCCAGCCGGATCACCCCCATGGTGCTGGCGAGCAGCACAACCCATCCCGCCTGGCGCAGGACTCCGGCGTAACTGAATCCCTCCTGGAGCTCGTCCACAACGCTGCGCACTTCCATCGGGATCGTGACCCGCAGAACGTTGACCACCACTAGGGCGATGGCTCCCAGCAGCACCGTGCGGCGGTGGGGACGCAGATAGCGGCCGATCAGATCGAGACGAAGGGCGGCCATGCGAGCTCGTGGGTCCCGTTGGCAGGCCAACCTAGGCATCCGGCTTCAACGGCTGGTCGTTGACTGGTCGTTATCTGTTGATCTAGGGGATAGTGGGACTATCCCTATCACCCGGCCCGGCGTGCCTCGCACCCGGGTTTTTTACTGCCAGCTCCCCTCCATGTCTTCAGACCCGCGTTCCTGGTCCGGTTGCTTGGACCATCTGCTGCAGGGCAACAACCTCAGCTCCGATGAGGCCACTGCTCTCATGCGTGCCTGGCTGGCCGAAGAGCTCGAGCCCGTGCAGACCGGGGCGTTCCTGGCTGGACTGCGGGCCAAGGGGATGGTGGCCGATGAGCTGGCGGCCATGGCGGCTGTCCTGCGCGAGGCCTGCCCCCTTCCTTGCCCCCGGCCCGATCTGGCCATGGTCGACACCTGCGGCACCGGTGGTGATGGTGCCGACACCTTCAACATCTCCACGGCGGTCGCCTTCACCGCCGCCGCCTGCGGGGTCAATGTGGCCAAGCACGGCAACCGCAGCGCCAGCGGCAAAGTGGGTTCAGCCGACGTGCTCGAGGGGCTCGGCCTCAACCTCAAGGCACCGTTGAACAAGGTGGTCGACGCTTTGCCGGGAACCGGTGTCACCTTCCTGTTCGCTCCCGCCTGGCATCCAGCTCTTGTGAATCTGGCGCCGCTGCGACGCAGCCTGGGGGTCCGCACGGTGTTCAACCTGTTGGGTCCTCTGGTCAATCCGCTGCAGCCCCAGGCCCAGGTTCTTGGCGTGGCGCGTCCGGAACTTCTCGACCCCATGGCGGGCGCTCTGCAGCACTTGGGCTTGAGCCGTGCCGTGGTGGTTCATGGCGCTGGAGGCCTCGATGAGGCGTCCTTGGCGGGGCCCAATGCCTTGCGTCTGATCGAATCCGGGGGCATCACCACAAAGGAGGTTTCCCCTGAAGATCTGGGCCTCACCCGTGCTGGTCTCGATCAGCTGCGCGGTGGTGACTGCGCGGTGAACCAGCAGATCCTTCAGAACGTTCTGCAGGGGCAGGGATCCCTGGCGCAGAGGGAGGTTGTGGCCTTCAACACAGCGCTTGTGCTCTGGGCTGCCGGGCTTCAAAGCGATCTGCCGGCTGCTGTTGCTCATGCTCAGGCTGTTCTCAATGAGGGCAAGGCCTGGGACAAGCTTGTGGCTCTGCGGGATGCCCTGTCCGACGGAGATGGAGAATGAGTGACTGATGACCTGCGGCGGCCCTTCGATGCCCGATTCCCCATCAGACAAGGCTTATCTCGTCCTTGCCGATGGCACGGTTCTCACCGGTGTCGGCTTCGGCCATCGCGGCACCACCATCGGTGAGGTGGTGTTCAACACCGGCATGACCGGTTACCAGGAGGTGCTGACAGACCCCTCCTATGCCGGGCAGCTGGTGAGCTTCACCTATCCCGAACTCGGCAACACCGGGGTGAATGTTGATGATCAAGAAGCTGATCGCCCCCATGCCCGTGGCGTGATTGCCCGCCAGCTGGCCCCAGTTCCCAGCAACTGGCGCTGTGAACAGTCCCTTGAGAGCTGGATGCAGACCCATCAGTTGGTGGGCATCAGCGGTTTGGACACCCGTGCCCTGGTGCGTCACCTGCGTGAGGTGGGGGCCATGAATGGCGTGATCAGCAGTGACGGTCAGACCCCTGCGCAGTTGCTTGAGCTCCTGAAGCAGGCCCCGTCGATGCAGGGGTTGAACCTGGCGGACCGCGTCACAACCCGTGAGCCCTACCAGTGGAATCAGGCCTGCAGTGTTGGCTTCGATCAGCGTTTGCAGCGCCGCAGCGACGCGCCCTTCCGCGTTGTCGCTATCGATTTCGGCATCAAGCGCGCCATCCTCGATCGATTGGTCGCCCATGGTTGCGATGTCACGGTTCTGCCGGCAGACACGGATCTGGAGACGGTTCGTTCCCATCGCCCGGATGGCGTCTTCCTGTCCAACGGGCCTGGCGACCCGGCAGCGGTGACCCGTGGGATCGCCCTGGCCAAGCTGTTGCTGGAGGAATCCGATCTACCCCTGTTCGGCATCTGTCTGGGCCATCAGATTCTTGGTCTGGCCCTGGGCGGAGAGACGTTCAAGCTGCCCTATGGCCACCGCGGATTGAATCATCCCTGTGGCACCACAGGCCAGGTTGAAATCACCAGTCAGAACCACGGCTTTGCCCTCTCCGCTGATTCTCTGGATTCAGACGTCATTGACGTCACCCATTTCAATTTGAACGACCGCACCGTGGCAGCGATCGCCCACCGTCAGAAGCCGGTGTTCGGGGTGCAGTACCACCCAGAAGCGAGTCCGGGCCCCCATGACGCCGACCATCATTTCGCCCGCTTTGTGACGCTGATGGCCGATCGCCGTTGATGAGGTGGTAGCCAACGCTCAGCATCACTACACTTCGTGCCGACGATGCCTGGGGGGCTTGATCCCATCAGCGAACTGCAGCGACTGACCGTCTCTCTCAGGGGCGGATTCGAACAGAAAGACGGCTGTCTGGTGTTTCATTTCACCGGTCAGCTGGATGCGTACTCCGAGAAGCAGTTCATGGAGTACGTGGGTGATGTTTTGAAGGCCAACAAGCTTCCGTCTGTTCTCGATCTCAGCAAGATCGATTTCCTCGATTCATCCGGCCTTGGGGCTTTGGTTCAGCTGGCCAAGCAATCTACGGATGCCAAGCGGTCGTTTGTGCTGGTGGGGAACTCAAGGGTGACGCAGACGATCAAGTTGGTGCGTCTTGAGGAGTTCCTTCATCTGGTGGAGGATCTGCCTACAGCCCTCAACCAGTTGGCCGCTTGACCGATTGGATTCGAAGCCAGTCTCCCCGGTACATCAACGAACAGCTGGGACCATTGCAACTGGCTTGGATTGGTGATGCCGTGTGGGAGCTGCATCAACGGCTCCGCCATGGGTCGAGGCCAGGACGTTCTGACGACCTGCATCGAGCCGTCGTGGCTGATGTTCGTGCTGACGCCCAGTCCCGTTTGTTGAGCTGGCTGGAAGAACGCGAGCTGCTCTGTTCAGAAGAACTCGATCTGGTGCGGCGAGGTCGCAACAGTGCCGGGCGGGGGCCACGGCGCGCAGACGCTGCGGTTTATGGAAGGGCCACAGGGTTTGAGACAATGGTGGGCTGGCTGTTCCTGAACAATCCAGCCCGGCTTGCGGAGCTCTTCGATCACTTGGAGCAAGCCGGATCAAATCCATAACGTTGCCTCGCACACCATGAGCCCTCGCTTTGAACGCCGCTCCAGCGGCCCATCCCGCGATGGCCGTTCGGGGCCTGGTGGCACTGGACGACCGGCCGGGGGGCGCTCGTCGATGGGCCGTTCCGGCAATGGTCGCCCCATGCCGGGCAACCGCCGTTCTGACGGCGGTCGTTCTCCCTATGCCAAACCTGGGCGTGATGGCGGCGGTTATCGCGAACGACGCGCTCCACGGGATGGGGAGTGGGACCAGTCGCGAGGGGGCGATCGACCCGGCAATCGGTTTGGTGAGCGCTCTGGTGATCGACCTGGTTATCGGTTCAAGGAGCGGTCTGGGGAGCGTTTCGGTGATCGCGCCGCTGATCGATCCGGTGATCGAACTGGAGAACGTTTCGGTGATCGCCCGAAAGAGCGGTTTGGCAACCGCTCCCGTTCCTTCGACCGAGATCAGAACGCCCCCCGCTCGGGCTATCAAAACGAACGCTCAGGGCCTGGACGTTTTCGCGATCGCAACGATCGGTTCGGCGACCGCCGTCGCTCCGGGGATGAACGGCGCCAACCGTCCCAGCGCCCCAGATCCCGCTTCGACGAGGCTCGTCCTCAGCGGCCGGATGCAGCCCCGGAGGCTGCAGCGGCCACCCCGCCAGCGGACGATTTGATCTGGGGGCGTCATGCCACCCAGGCCGCGTTGGAGGCCGGACGCCCCATCCATCGCATCTGGTGCACTGCCGAGATGCGCAGTGCCTCCAAATTCCTCCAGCTCCTGCGCGATGCCAAGGCCTCGGGCGTTCTCGTGGAAGAGGTGACCTGGGCCCGGTTGGGACAGATCACAGGTGGGTCCGTTCACCAGGGCATCGCCCTGCAGACGGCGGCGGCGGAAACCCTTGATCTCGACAGCCTCATCGAGGGCTGCTCGGATCTGGGGGAACCCCCCCTGTTGGTGGCCCTGGACGGTGTCACCGACCCCCACAACCTCGGGGCGGTTGTTCGCTCCGCTGAAGCCATGGGAGCCCATGGCGTGGTGATCCCCCAGCGCCGCAGTGCTGGTTTGACCGGTTCCGCCGCCAAGGTGGCCGCCGGAGCCCTGGAACACCTGCCGGTGGCACGCGTGGTCAACCTCAATCGCTCCCTGGAAAAGCTCAAAGACTCCGGCTACAGGGTGGTGGGCCTTGCCGCTGAAGGGGATGTGACCCTCACCGATGTCGACCTCAGTGGGCCGATGGTGCTGGTGACCGGATCCGAGGACCAGGGCCTGTCGCTGATGACCCGGCGCCATTGCGACCAGTTGGTTCGCATCCCGCTGCGGGGCATCACACCGAGCCTGAATGCCTCCGTCGCCACAGCCCTGTGCGTCTATGAAGTGGCACGGCGCAACTGGATGAAGGACATTCACGGCCAGGCACCGTCGCCGCCGATTCGCAGGCCCAAACTTGCGGGTTCTGAATCGACCGTTGACGCAACTGAGGCGTCTGAGGTGGCTGTGACTACTGAAAAGCCTGTTTCCACTGAACAGCCTGCTACGCCCGAACAGCCTGAAGCTCCTGTGGAGAAGGCCCCGGAACAGCGGATTGACCTGGATCTGAACCCATCGCGGCCGGATGTTGGCTTGCCGTTCGATCAGAACATTCAGCTATCTCCCTGAAAACAGCGCGGTTGACCAAGATCTCGGGGCACAATGCCCCGATGTCCTGTTCCTCCCATGAGTCCCCTGATTCGGCCGCTGCGCAGCCTTGCCAATGGCTTTGGAGTCGCTTGGTGGGCTCGCGTTCAGACGTCAGGCCCTGATGTGACCTACTGGTTCGGTCCTTTCATCACCCGCAAGGGGCTGGAGAGTGAGCTCAGTGCCTTCCTGGACGACGTTAAGTCGGAGCAACCCCAGTCGATCAGCCATTCCCTGCTGCGGACCCTGCGCTCCGAGCCCCTCACCATCTCAGCTGAGGGCTGATCCTGCGGCTGATAGCGTCCTTGCTGCAATGGATCGCAGGGACATGACGATCAGCGCGTGGCGTCAGCAACTGCAGAGCGGCGAGGTTTCCTCCCGCGAGCTCGTTGATCAGCACCTCAAGCGGCTCGAAAGTTCTGAGCCTTCGCTGAACGCCTTTGTTGAAGTCACGGCCGATCAGGCCCGTGCTGAGGCATCCCGCATTGATGAAGCCCGGGCCGCCGGCGAGACGCTTGGCCCCCTGGCGGGATTGCCGCTGGCGATCAAGGACAACCTCTGCACCAAAGGTGTTCGCACTACCTGTTCCAGCCGCATGCTCGAGCAGTTCGTGCCGCCCTATGAATCCACGGTCACCGAGCGGCTCTGGCAGGCAGGTGGTGTGTTGGTGGGCAAGACAAATCTGGATGAGTTCGCGATGGGCGGCTCAACCGAAACGTCCGCATTCGGGGCCACACAGAACCCCTGGAACACCGCCCATGTGCCGGGTGGAAGCTCCGGTGGCAGTGCAGCGGCCGTCGCCGCCGGCAGTTGCGTCGCTTCGCTTGGTTCCGACACCGGTGGCTCCATCCGCCAACCGGCGTCGTTCTGTGGTGTGGTGGGCCTCAAGCCCACCTACGGCCGCGTCAGTCGTTGGGGCCTGGTGGCCTTCGCCAGCTCTCTGGATCAGGTGGGTCCCTTCGCCGGCAGCGTTGCTGATGTGGCCGAACTGCTCCAGGTGATCGCCGGACCCGACCCCCGCGATTCCACCTGCCTTGATGCAGCGGTTCCCGATTTCAGCGCCGGCCTCAACCAGTCCATCAAGGGGCTCAAGGTGGGGGTGATCAAGGAGTGCTTCGATGCCGAAGGCCTCGATCCTGAGGTGAAGGCATCGGTGCAGGCCTCTGCTGCCCAGCTGGAGGCTCTCGGTGCTGAACTGGTTGAGGTGAGCTGCCCCCGCTTTAACGACGGCATCGCCACCTACTACGTGATCGCACCATCGGAGGCGTCGGCCAACCTGGCGCGGTACGACGGTGTCAAATACGGCTTCCGTGCCGAAGACGCCGAGAGCCTTGCCGCGATGACGGCGCGAAGCCGTGCTGAAGGATTCGGCGCTGAGGTGCAACGGCGAATCCTGATCGGCACCTACGCCCTGTCTGCCGGATACGTCGATGCCTATTACAAAAAGGCGCAGCAGGTGCGCACCCTGATCCGGCGGGATTTTGATGCGGCCTTCCAGAGTGTTGATGTGCTGCTGACGCCAACAGCGCCGTCCACGGCCTTCAAGGCTGGCGCCCACGCCGACGACCCGCTGGCGATGTATCTGGCTGACCTCCTGACGATTCCGGTCAACCTTGCTGGACTTCCGGCCATCAGTGTTCCCTGTGGATTCAGCGCGGCAGGTCTGCCGATCGGGATGCAGCTGATCGGCAATGTGTTGGATGAACCGCGTCTGCTTCAGGTGGCGCATCAGTACGAGCAGGCCGCTCAGGTGTTTGCTTCACGCCCGGAAGCTGCACTGGTTCCCTGATCTGCGCCACATATGGGGGGTTGTGTTCCCCCTGAACGCTGGATCTTGCGTTGGGTCCTAGGCTGACCCTATGGCTTTCGTTCCTCTCCACAACCACAGCGACTACAGCCTTCTCGACGGTGCGTCGCAGTTGCCGGCCATGGTGGAGAGGGCGAAGCTGCTGGGTATGCCCGCCATCGCCCTGACGGATCACGGCGTGATGTACGGCGCGATTGAGCTGCTGAAGCTCTGTCAGGGATCAGATCTCAAGCCGATTATCGGCAACGAGATGTATGTGATCAACGGGTCCATCGACGACCCACAACCCAAGAAAGAGAAGCGGTATCACCTGGTGGTGCTGGCGAAAAATGCCACCGGTTACCGCAATCTGGTGAAGCTCACCAGCATCAGCCACCTGCGGGGGATGCGGGGACGCGGGATCTTCTCCCGTGCCTGCATCGACAAGGAGCTGCTGAAGCAACACAGCGAAGGCCTGATCATCGCCACGGCGTGCCTCGGCGGTGAGATCGCCCAGGCGATTCTGCGGGGTCGCCCCGATGTTGCTCGCAAGGTGGCGGCTTGGTATCAGGAGGTGTTCGGCGACGACTACTACCTCGAGATCCAGGATCACGGATCCCCGGAAGATCGGATCGTCAACGTTGAGATCGTCAAAATTGCCAAGGAGCTCGGCATTCAGATCGTTGCTACCAACGATGCCCACTACCTGAGCAAGCAGGACGTTGAAGCCCACGATGCCTTGCTTTGCGTGCTCACCGGCAAGCTGATCACCGATGAGAAGCGGCTGCGTTACACCGGCACCGAATACATCAAAACCGAAGAGGAGATGGGCCTTCTCTTCAAGGATCACCTCGAGCCTGAGGTGGTTCAGGAGGCGATCGCCAACACCGTCAAGGTGGCCGAGAAGGTTGAGCCTTACGACATTCTTGGGCGCTATCAAATGCCCCGCTTCCCGATTCCCGAGGGCCATACCCCCGTCAGCTACCTGAGGGAGGTGACCGAGCAGGGATTGCGGGATCGGCTCGAGCTCAGCCCTGATGCTGCCTTGCCCGACGACTATGCCGAGCGCATGGCCCATGAGCTCAAGATCATGGAGCAGATGGGATTTCCCACCTACTTCCTGGTGGTCTGGGATTACATCCGTTTTGCCCGGGAACAGAACATTCCCGTCGGTCCGGGTCGTGGTTCCGCCGCAGGGTCGCTCGTCGCGTACTGCCTGGGGATCACCAACATCGATCCGATCACCAACTGCCTGCTGTTCGAGCGCTTCCTCAATCCGGAACGTAAGTCGATGCCTGATATCGACACCGACTTCTGCATCGAGCGTCGTGGTGAGGTGATCGACTACGTCACCGAACGCTACGGCGAGGACAAGGTGGCGCAGATCATCACCTTCAACCGGATGACCTCCAAGGCGGTTTTGAAGGATGTGGCCCGGGTGCTCGACATTCCCTACGGGGATGCCGACCGTCTGGCGAAGCTGATCCCGGTGGTTCGCGGCAAGCCCGCCAAGCTCAAGGCGATGATCGGCGAGGAATCACCCAACCCCGAGTTCCGCGAGAAGTACGAGGCGGATCCAACGGTGAAGCGTTGGGTGGACATGGCAATGAGGATTGAAGGCACCAACAAAACCTTTGGTGTTCACGCAGCTGGTGTGGTTATCGCCGCTGATCCCCTCGACGAACTGGTGCCGTTGCAGCGCAACAACGATGGTCAGGTGATCACGCAGTACTTCATGGAAGACGTGGAATCCATGGGTCTGTTGAAGATGGATTTCCTGGGGTTGAAGAACCTCACGATGATCGAAAAGACCCTCGAACTGGTGGAGGTGAGCAGTGGCACCCGTGTCGATCCCGACAAACTGCCGCCCCAGGATGAAGAGACCTTTGCCCTTCTGGCGAGAGGTGATCTGGAGGGGATCTTCCAGTTGGAATCCAGCGGAATGCGGCAGATCGTGCGTGATCTCAAGCCGTCATCCCTGGAAGACATCTCCTCGATCCTTGCCCTCTACAGACCGGGGCCTCTCGATGCTGGACTGATTCCCAAATTCATCAACCGCAAGCACGGCCGGGAGGCGATCGACTTCGCCCACGCGATTCTTGAGCCGATCCTGTCCGAGACCTACGGGATCATGGTGTACCAGGAACAGATCATGCGGATCGCGCAGGATCTGGCCGGTTACTCCCTGGGGCAGGCCGATCTGCTCCGGCGGGCGATGGGCAAGAAAAAAGTGTCCGAGATGCAGAAGCACCGCGGCATCTTCGTTCAGGGTGCTGGAGAGCGCGGCGTTGATGAAAAGGTCGCCGACGAACTGTTCGATCAGATGGTTCTCTTCGCTGAATACTGCTTCAACAAGAGCCATTCCACGGCCTATGGCGCCGTCACGTATCAGACGGCTTATCTGAAAGCGCACTACCCGGTCGCCTACATGGCGGCCCTGCTCACGGTGAACGCCGGAGCTGCCGACAAAGTGCAGCGCTACATCTCCAATTGCAATGCGATGGGGATTGAGGTGATGCCCCCGGATGTGAATGCCTCGCTCACCGATTTCACCCCCAACGGCGATCGGATCCTGTTCGGCCTTTCCGCCGTTCGCAACCTTGGTGATGGTGCGATCCGTCAATTGATCGCTGCCCGCGATAGCGATGGGCCTTTCCGTTCTCTGGCGGATCTGTGTGACCGGATCCCGTCCTCGGTGCTCAACCGCCGTGGTCTGGAGTCGTTGATTCACTGCGGTGCCCTGGATGCCATGGATCCGCAGGCCAACCGTGCTCAGTTGATGGCAGATCTTGATCTGCTGCTCGACTGGGCCTCCTCACGGGCCAAAGACCGAGACAGCGGACAGGGCAACCTCTTTGATCTGATGGCTCCTGCCGCCGATGCCGATGGGCCGGCGGATCTCAGCCATGCACCCAAGGCGGCGCCGGTGCCGGACTATCCCCCAACCGAAAAGCTTCGTCTCGAAAAAGATCTGGTGGGCTTTTACCTCTCCGATCACCCACTCAAACAGCTCACCCCCTCGTCGAAGTTGCTGGCCCCCATCGGTCTGGGTTCCTTGGAGGAACAGCCCGACAAAGCCAAGGTGAGTGCCATTGCGATGGTGGCTGAAATGCGCCAGGTCACCACCCGTAAGGGCGATCGCATGGCGATCCTGCAGCTTGAGGATCTCACCGGAAGTTGCGAAGCGGTGGTGTTTCCCAAGAGTTACGCGCGCCTCGCAGATCACCTGATGGCTGAAGCCCGCCTCTTGGTGTGGGCTGGGGTTGATCGCCGTGACGAGCGCGTGCAGCTGATCATTGACGACTGCCGTGCCGTCGATGAGCTCAATCTGCTGCTGGTTCAGCTCCCCTCCGATCAGGCCAGCGACATTGCCATTCAGCACAAGCTGCGGGAATGCCTGAACCAACATCGCCCTGAGCGGGATGAGCTGGGCGTGAAGGTGCCTGTGGTCGCCGAGGTGTGCCACGGCGACAACGTTCGCTATGTGCGACTCGGTTCCCAGTTCTGCGTCAAAGACGTTGATGCAGCGATCGCGTCACTGCGCACCCAATCCTTTGAAGCCCGATGCAGCGATCGTCTGGTGCTCACCTGATCGTCTGATCAGGAGGTCCTGATCCAAAGAACTGGATCAGGACTTCGATTGATGTTGCTGCTGCTTCTGGGCCCGGATCGACTCCTTCATCCGCTGAATGTTCGGCTTGAAGTTCTCGAAGCCAAGCAGAGAACCCGGTTCGGGATCCCAGCTGGCGGTCAACACGCCGACGCTGAGGCCCACCAGACCCAAAAGGAAAAACAGGCCGGAGCCCGTCAGCGTGAGCCCTGGAGCGATATCGGCGATGCCACGGGTAACAACGAAATAACTGCCAACAAAAACTCCCATCCCAGCGAGGGACGGGAGTCCTGTGAACACAGCAACCCGGCGAGCCATCCGATCGGCCACGTAGCGAGGAATGGCTTCCTGCCGAGGCGTACCTGAAGCAGGCTTGCTTCCCTTCCCAGACCCTTTGGGCTCAAAGGGGAGGGCGTTGCGTTGCTCAGGCATGGGGGACGTCGATCAGCCGCGGATGCCCAGTTTGGCGATCGTGTCGGCGTAGCGTTGCTCACTCTTGCTGCGCATGTAGCTCAGCAGGCGCTTGCGACGGCCAATCATCTTGAGCAGCCCCTGCCGTGAGGAGAAGTCATGGATGTTGTTCTGTAGGTGGCTGCTGAGACGGTTGATCCGCTCACTCAGCATGGCCACCTGGACCTCGGCAGAACCGGTGTCGGTGCCGTGGGTCTGGTGGGTGTTGATCAGCTGCTGCTTCTCGGTGGTATCAAGCGACATGCGCGGGGGGCGGCCCTGTCAGTGCAAACAACCAGCTTACCTTCGCGTGGGGCGGCTCAGGCCGATTCGCGGCTCAGCCATTGCAGGCAGCCCCGCAGCCAGGCGTCCTGGTCGTTTCCAGCAGGCGGTTGGCCATCGGCGCCCTCAGCGATCGCACGGATGGCTCGACGGATTTCCAGATCGTCGTAACCCAGCATCGAGAGGGTCGCTTCCACGTCGGCACCGCTTGCCGGCATCTGCTCCGAGCTGACGCCTTCCGCCAGCGATGGGGCGGGATCCACGCCCGCGAAGGCCGCAATCGAGGCCCTGAGTTCCACCGCCAGACGCTCAGCGGTGCGTTTGCCGATGCCCTGTGCCTTGCAGAGGCGACGCAGATCACCGCTGCTGATCGCTTCCACCAGCTCCTGGGGCTTGCATTCCTGCATTAGCGCCAGACCGGCCTGGGGGCCCACACCGCTGACGCTAATCAGCAGCCGGAACAGATCCCGCTCCTGGCGCAGGGGAAAGCCGTAGAGGCTGCTGCCGTCCTCCCGCTGCACCTGATGAATCCACAAGTTCAGGTCGCCATCCGGAAGGTTCTGCTGATGCCGCTCGGTCAGGTGCACCTCATATCCGACCCCACCGCAGAGCAGCAGAACGCCGCTACGGTTGCCTTGAGTCCAGCACTCCATCGGTCGTCCCTGCAGCCAGCCGATCATGGGGAGAGGTTTCAACCGCGTCATGTTGCCGCAGCTGTCATTGCCTGTCTCTGCTTTCAAGCGCGTTGTGCGCCGTTTGCTTCAGGTGCTGTGCGTTTTATCGATCGTGGTTTCACTGACGGCATGCAATGGATCTCAGCCGCCACGGGCTCTCCTGAATGAAGCGCTGGCCATGCAGATTCAGCTCACTCAGTCGGCCATTGCCAGCTCCCTCGATCTCACCCCGATGCCCATCGCCCCAAGCGTGAGTCGGGTGCGGGTGGAGGACCAGGAAAGTTTTGCCCTGGGTGACGAGCAGGGCCTCAGGATTTCAGGCCGCTTCGACTGGCAGCTCCCCGGCGACCGTGTGCAGGTGGATAGCCCGTTTGAACTGTTTCTGCAGCGGGGATCCCGTGGTCAGAGCTGGCGCCTGGCCAGACCCAAAGGCGGATCCGACGACCGCCAGGCCTGGCTGACGTACCCCCTGGGTTTGGACAAAGCCTGAGCTCTAACGTCGCGCCGACAGGCTGATCAGGGTGGCGGCCAGCACCAGCATCCCGCCGCCCACTTGCCAGGCATTGATCGATTCGGCGAACCACAGCCAGCCCCAGCCTGCGGCAAAGACCACCTGCACGTAGTTGATCGATGTGGCTCGGGCGGCGGGCAGACAGCGCAGGCCCTCGGTCACCCAGATTTGGCCCAGCTGGGTCATCACCCCGACCCCCAGGAGCCAGAACCATTCGATGCCTTGGGGCCAGACCCCTTGCTGCAGCACCCAGGGCAGGGTCAGGGGAACCGAGATCATCGGGAAATAGAGGATGATCACCAAGGGGTGCTCGGTTTGCGACAGCCGCCTCACGCTCACGTAGGCCAGGGCGGTCATCAGAGCGCCACCAATGCCGATCAGGGCAGGGATCAGTTGCGCAGGTTGGGCTGTTCCCGTGAGCCACTGCGGTTGCACCACGAGGGTGACGCCGATCCAGCCCAGCAGAACCGCTGCACTGATGCGTCGGCGCAGGGGCTCGCCCAGCAGCAACAGCGCTGCTACGGCGGTGAAGGTGGGGTAGGTGTACTGGAGCACCGTCGCTGAAGCGAGCGGCAGCTGGTCAATCGCTTCGAAGAAGCAGAGCAGGGCCAAGCTGCCCAGCACCCCCCGCGCCACCAGCAGCCCCCGTCGCTGGCCCCACGGGGAGACCCCGGCCAGGCGCAGGCCCACAGTGGTCAGAACGATGCTGATCAGGGCCCGGCACAGCACGATTTCCGCCACCGGAAGCCGACTGTTCAGTTGCTTGACGCAGACCGTCATCAGGCTGAAGGCCAGGGAGCTCAGGATCAGGGCTCGGCTGCCCTGCACCGAGTCCCGGTTCCACCAGGGCTGTGGGGTCTGCGGTTCGGCCATGGCTGTTCTGATGACGGGGTGCACGGAACCCTGCGACTTCGCAGAATGGACCGATGGTGAACGCCCGCCTGCACCCAAGAACGATCGAGGCCGTCAAGGAACGGGCCGACATCGTTGATGTGGTGGGCGAGCACGTGGTGCTCAAGAAGAAGGGACGGGAATTCGTCGGGATCTGTCCGTTCCATGACGACAGCAAACCGTCGATGACGGTGTCGCCCGCCAAGCAGTTCTACTACTGCTTCTCCTGTGGTGCTGGCGGCAACTCCATCAAGTTTCTGATGGAGTTCCAGCGCCAGAGTTTCAGCGATGTGGTGCTGGATCTTGCGCGGCGTTATCAGCTGCCGATCGAGACGGTGGATGGTCCGCAGCAGGAACGTCTGCGCCAACAGTTGTCCCGCAGGGACAAGCTGCAGCGGGCCCTGGCCCTAGCTGCCGGTTGGTTTCGCAGCCAGTTGATGGCGCCTGCTGGTGCAGAGGCCCTCAAGTACCTCAGTGGGGCCAGAGGGTTGAGTCCCGCGACCCAGGAGACCTTTCAACTCGGCTATGCGCCGGATCAGTGGGATGGTCTGCTGAAGCATCTTCAGCAAGTTGAGGGGCTGGCGCCTGAGCTTCTCGAGGCTGCTGGGCTGGTGGTTCCCCGCAAGGGGGGCAACGGGTTCTATGACCGCTTCCGCCATCGGGTCATGGTGCCGATCCATGACCGTCAGGGCCGGGTGATCGGTTTCGGGGGACGCAGCCTTGATGGCAGCGAACCGAAATACCTCAACTCCCCCGAGACCGAAGTGTTCGAGAAGGGGAAGCACCTGTTCGGTCTCGACAAGGCCTCCAATGCCATCCGCAAGGACGACAGGGCAGTGGTGGTGGAGGGCTATTTCGATGTTATTGCCCTGCATGCCGCCGGCATCACCAACGCTGTGGCCTCCCTCGGCACGGCCCTGAGCAGTCAGCAGATCACCCAGTTGTGCCGCGTCAGCGACAGCAAGCGGATCGTTCTGAATTTCGACGCCGACGGTGCCGGTGTCCGTGCAGCCAATCGAGCCATTGGCGAGGTGGAGCAGCTGGCGATGCAGGGCCAGCTGGAGCTGCGGGTTCTGCACCTCCCTTCAGGCAAGGACCCCGATGAGTTCCTCAAACAGAACGGGGCCGGCGATTACCGCGCTCTGCTCGATCAGGCCCCCCTCTGGCTGGATTGGCAGATCGAGCAGGTGCTGGAGGAGCGCGATCTCAGCCGGGCCGACCAGTTCCAACAGGCGGTCACGGCCCTGGTGGGGCTGCTGGGCAAACTGCCCCAGTCCGCCGTGCGCACCCACTACCTCCAACGGGTGGCGGAGCGCCTCAGTGGTGGCCAGGGACGCCTGGCGCTTCAGCTCGAGGACGACCTGCGGCAGCAGGTGAAGGGCCAGCGTTGGCATGGGCGCTCCAGCCGTCACGAGCAGCCCGGTGAATCCGGACAGCGGGAGCGCTGTGAGGCCGATCTGCTGCGGCTGTATCTGCATTGCCCCCGACATCGGGCCACGATTCGCCAGGAACTGCGCAAACGCGAACTGGAGGATTTCGCCATTCCCCATCACCGCCATCTCTGGGCGGCCATTACGGATCTCGAGGAGACCAACCTGGGTGAGGGGCGCATGGAGTCGATCAGCCGTTGCGACGACGACGGCGAGGGTCTGGATCTCATCGATCTGCCCCGCTTGCTCACCGATCAGCTCTTGCTGGAGAGCAGTGCGCTGGTGTCCCGCCTGACGCCCCTTTTGGAGCCAGGTGAATTGCAGCGTGTTGCCCTGGCGGAGCCCCTGGAGCAGCTGCGGGGCATTGCTGCCCTGCTGGAGCGTCAGAAAAGCTTGAAGCGCTGCCGGCACCTGTTGGAGGCCTGGGGTGGCCAGCGTCTCCAAACCCTGGAATCCTGCATCGCTGTTCTGATTGATCAGGAGGCTTCGTCAGATCAGGCCTCCGTGGACATGGAGGTGCGGATTCAGGCCCTCTTCGATGACCTCAACCGTGATGCGCTGCGCTACCAGGAGTTGTATTACACCGAGCGAAAACACATCGGCCATCTGGATCAGCAACGTTGCGCCAGCTACACCGTTCCCCCGGCCGCCTGAGCCATGGGCCGGTGGTCTGGGCAAACTGCATCAGGATCTGTTCCTCGAGTTGAAGATGTCTGAATTCTTCGAAGCGATCTGGCACGGTGAGGGCGTCGGCGACGGCGGTGATCTGGAGGAAGCGCTGCAGGCCTACGTCGCGGTGAAGCCGGACGAGGGGGATTGGGTTGAGGCTTGCGCCGCCGAGGGGGCCGACCCTGTGATCGAGCGCTTCGCCTCGTTTGACGCCTACCTCGACAACGCTGATCCGCTTGAGCGCATTGCCGTCACCCCGCAGATGATCAGCGAAGCCCTTGCGTTGTTGCCGTCCTGATGACTGATTCGCAGCTGGATTTCGCCGCGCTCGATCCGGTCAACCACCTCTGGCCGGCCTTTGTGGAGCGTCTGGGTTCCGAGAAGGCTCAGCGGGCTGTTCGTCAGGCGCTGGATCTTCAGGGCATGCGAGGGCACCAGGGCACCCTGCCGGTGCTGTTCACTGAAACCGGAGGACTGGCGTTGGCCAGCACCGATCTGGTGCGGGAGCAGACGGGTCTCAACGCCCACGGCGAGCGGATGGTCTTGCTGCTCAGCACCCGTGAGCAGGTCATCCAGTTGCTGCAGGAGGTTTGAGGCCTGGATCAACGCTGTGGGTCAGGCCTTCACCACCGGTAGATCCTGCAGACGGGTGGTGGCGGCGCGGCTGAGTTGCTCACGCCGCATCAACCAGCTGGGCTGCAGTCCGCAACCGGCCCATTGCAGGGTTCCACGCCCGTAACGCCGATTGATCCGGTCGATGGTCTGCATCAGGCACTCCCGTTTCTGCTGCTGCTCCTCACTCATCGGCACCATCAGATGGGTCTGCAGGATGTCGTGGCTCTGCAGGTGCTGCATCAGCACGCCGGCCTTGGCCAGTGGACGGTGGGGGCGAAAGATCCGTGCCACCAAGGGGCGTGCCGCCTCCAGCAGCACGGCTGTGTCATTGCTCGGCAGGTCCAGCTGCGTGCTGGCGGCTTGGCTGTAAAACCCAGGAGCGAACGGGCTGGTGCGGGTGTAGATGGTGAGCGCTGCTGCCCGTTGCCGTTGCCTGCGCAATTTCTCGGCGGCGCGCACCACATAGGTGGCGATGGCCTGGTGCAGCTCCTCCTGGCTGGTGATGGGGCGACTGAAGCTGCGGCTCACGCAGGTTTCTTGCTTCGGTGCTGGTGCCAGCTCCAGCGGCAGGCAGGCATGGCCCCGCAGCTCCCGTTGCAGCCGCAGACCCACCACGCCGCATTTTGCGCGCAGTTCACCGCTCGGCATGTCCCGGAGGTGTCGTGCGTTGCTGACGCCCCGCAGGCGACACCAATGGGCCAGTTGTCGACCGATTCCCCAGACATCCTCGATCGCAATGGTTTCCAGCCAGCGATCGGGGTTGTCGCACTGGCCGAGGTCGAACATCCCGGCATGGTCTGGGGTCTGCTTGGCCAGGCGATTGGCCAGCTTGGCCTGGGCCTTGCTGGCCCCTAAGCCGATGGCGATCGGTAGGCCAAGGTTCTGCCGTGCCCGTGCCCGCAGCTGGCGGGCCCAACCCTGCAGGTCGCCATCGCGGGGACGACGAATTCTCCCGAAGGCCTCGTCAATCGAATACACCTCCAGCTCTTCACAGTGGGCCTCCAGCAGGCTCATCATCCGCTGGCTCATGTCGGCATAAAGGGCGTAGTTCGAACTGCGCACCACCACGTTGTGCCGTTCAAGCTCCCGGCGCGCCTTGAAGTACGGCGTCCCCATGCGGATGCCGAGGGCACGGGCTTCGGCACTGCGTGCAACGATGCAGCCGTCGTTGTTGGACAGCACCACCACGGGGTGACCGATCAGAGCCGGATCCAGGCTCTGTTCGCAGGAGGCATAGAAGTTGTTTCCATCGATCAGGGCCGTGGCCTGAGGCATGGCGATGTCGCTTCAGAGCGGATGGATCACGTGGATGGCGACGCCCCAGATCTGCACTTCGCCGCAGCGGTGAAGCTCCAGTGGCGGATAGTTCGGATGGGCGGCTTCCAGGCGCAACCGGCCGCGATGACGCATCAGGCGTTTGAGGGTGAAGGCACCGTCGAGCACAGCCACAACCACCTGGCCCGGGCGCGGGTCGAGGCTGCGATCGACCACCAGAAGATCGCCGTCATGGATGCCGGCGTCGGTCATCGATTCGCCGCTCACATGCAGGAAAAAGGTGCTGGTGGGATGCCGGATCAGCTGTTCATTGAGGTCGATCCCCACGTCGACGTAGTCATCGGCGGGGGACGGGAAGCCTGCGGCGACCCGTTCCCCGGCCAGGGGCAGCGTGAGTCGACTGCGCTTGGGCTGCAGGGGAAGCGGTCTGTGTAGGAGCTCCACGGCAGCAGCGACAACTGGCTAAATAGTACGCATGTACTGCTCGCTGTGGGGAGGATCCGGTGAGGATGGTGGCCTTCGACATCTGGTGTTGGCTGACTCCCCTTACCTCGTGGCCATGGCGCTGATCGATCAGCAGGGCCGGCGCGCCCTGCCCCTCGGGGGACGGTCTCAGAAAGAGGTGGCTCCGCAGGGTGAGGCCCCGGAGGCGTTGGGTCATGCACTGGTGCTGGAGCTGTTGCTGCGGGTGTGGCAGCGCAGTGATCAGGGTGTGCTGCAGCGTGCGGCTGGAGCCGACAGTCTGCTGCTGGTGGAGCTGCCGATGGAACGGCTGCCGGAGGACGTGCCCAGGCTCAAGGCGGACTGGTTGAACACGGGGGATACGGCCGCGTTCAAAGCGGCATTGCAGGCTTTCTCCCCGCGGGCCTGGACGGTTTCGATCGAAAAATTCAAGCCAGTGGCTCTGCAGCCGTTGTGGTGAGGGGCGCTTGCTCCCAGATGTTCACGGCCACGGAATAGCGCTCGCCTTCGAACGGGTTGATCCGGTGCAGGATGCCGGGGGAGAACAGCACCAGGAGGTTCACCACCGGTGGGATCGAGATCACCGAGCGGAATGTGGGTAACGGCCCCTGGTATCCGTTCTCGATCGGAGGGCTGTCGGCCACCAGCAGTTCGCCGCCAGCGCAGCTCACGTGGGGGTAGAACACGGTGGACAGCAACGGCAGCAGGAAACGGCCGCTGCGTCGACCTTCCAGCTCGTCATTGTCGATGTGCCAGTCGAGATCGTTGTTGGTGTTGCATTACCACTCGACTCCGGCCCGCTGTGGTGCGAACGGTGTTGCCAGAGGGAGCAGGGCCTCGTCGAGGTAGTGATCGACGACGGCTTGCTGAGCCGCTGCGTGAATCGAGCGGGGAGAACCGGTTTCGGGTCGCCAGCTGAATTGAGCATCACCGTCGTGTTCCTCCTTGAGTCGCCCGTGGATGTCACAGAGGTCGCGTAGGTCCTGAAGGGCGCTGGCGGGCAGAAGGTTGTCGATGATGTGCAGCATGGTCGTAGCTGAGAGATCAGCGGCCATCGCCGAACCCTAGGCACGGTGATAAGGGCTGCCTTGAACAATCGCCTGGGCTCGGAACAGTTGTTCCACGAGCATCAGCCGCGCCAGTTCGTGGGGGAAGGTCATCGGTGAAAGGCTCAGGCGCCATTTGGCCTGTGCCTTGAGCTCAGCCGTCAGACCGTCGGCCCCACCGATCACGAAGGCCAGCCGTTGGTTGCCGAATTGCTCGAGACGTCGCGCGAAGGGAACCGACGCCAAGGTGTCGCCCTGTTCCATCAGTGCAATGAGGGTTTCGTCGGGTCTCAGGGCCGCTCTGATGGCATCGGCTTCCTTGTCTGGATTGCTGTCGCGCAGTTCGCTGATGGTCAACCCAGGCAGGCGTTTGAGGTAGAGGTCAATGCCGTCCTGAATCCAGCTACGACGCACTTTGCCCACCGCAAGAATCCGGCAACGGGCCGGGTTCAAACGTCGTCTCCCTCATCCTCGAGCAGCAGCTGCCCGAAAGCCACGTAGAGGCTTTCCTCCTCGCTGCCCGGGTCCACCTTCGGCCGTTTCGGCTGGGTGTTTTTTCCCGGTCCGGGCTGGCTGCGCGTTGGTGCGGTAAGGGCTGGGGTGGTGTCGTTGTTGTTGAACGGCGATGGTTGAGCCGATGGTTTGCGTTGGGCCTCCAACTGTTTGAGGCGGTCCATGAGGTGCTCAGGAACGGTGCCGTCCTGGCTGGCCTTCATCAGTTCCCGGAAGAGCTCCTCGGGGTTCTTCTCCGTTTCAACGCGATGGCGCACCTGGCTGGCTTTGGGAGCTGACGCAGGCTTCTCCGGTTCCGGCAGGCGTGCAGGGAGTTGACGCCCCAACTCACGCAGGCGCTCGAGGCTGCGGGGATCAAAACTCATGGTTCAGGCGCAACCGAGACTTTCACGGGTGCTGCGGCCCGTGACGGAATTCGTTCCGTCGGCAACGGCGCAGAGGCTTTTGAGTTGGTCCCCGCGCATGGGAACGTCGGTGAAGTCGGCCCCCGTGATCAACACATCGCTGAAGCGGGTGTTGAAGGCAAAAGCCCCCTCCAGTACGGCATCCTCAAGGTTGGTGCCTGTCATCACAGCGGCGTCCAGGGTGGCTTCGCGCAGGTCGGTGCCGCTGAGGTCGGCATCCTGCAGCTTGGCGCCGTAGAGGCTGGCTCCCCGCAGATCAGACCCGGACAGGTTGGCTTCGCGCAGGTTGCTGAGGTTGAAGGTGGCCCCCCGCAGGTCCTTGTTGGAATAGTCGGCACCGATCAGCACCTGTTTGGCCACATCCATCGCGGCGTGGGCCGGAGCCGGCATCAGCCACTGGCATGTGAACACCACCAGAGAGATCAGTACGGCCGTGAAGCGTCTGCCCATGATCGGAACCATCACCGCTGAACCCTAGAACCGTTCCAGGGGGGAATGGTTTGAACCAAGAGGTGAGGGTTCAAGCCGGTGGGGTCTCAATGCAGCGGTGGCTGGGCGGAGCAGCAGGCATTGCAGCAGCTGGAAGCGCAGGGATGGCGGTTGCTGGACCGCAACTGGCACTGCCGCTGGGGCGAGCTCGATCTGGTGCTGCAGCGGCAGCAGCAGCTGCTGGTGGTGGAGGTGAAGGGCCGTCGCACGGGGCATAGGGACCGCCATGGCCTTGATGCCTTTCATTCCGCCAAACGGCGCCGCATGGCTCGCGCGATCAGTTGCTGGAGAGCTGTGCATCCGGCATCTGCTGAGCAGCTGCTCCGGGTCAAGCTGGCCCTCGTTCCCTTGATGACGTCCCGCCGAACGATTCGCTGGATTGATGTGGAGCGGCTGTGCTGATGCACAGTTGACCCATGGGTTTCTCCGGACATCACGCCCGCAAGCGTTTTGGTCAGCACTGGTTGCGGGACGAATCCGTGCTGCAACGAATTATCGAGGCTGCTGACCTGCAGTCCAGCGATCGGGTGCTGGAGGTGGGTCCCGGTCGCGGGGCATTAACCGAGCGTCTGCTGGCCGCGGGGCTGAAGGCGGTGCATGCGATTGAGCTCGACCGCGATCTGGTGGATGGTCTTCAGGAACGTTTTGAGGCTCAGCCTGGGTTCAGCCTCCATCAGGGCGATGTTCTTGAAGCCCCACTGGAATTGAGTGATGGCCGCATCGCCGACAAGGTGGTGGCCAACATTCCGTACAACATCACTGGCCCACTGCTGGAGCGGTTGGTGGGCCGACTGGACCGGCCGGTGGATCCGCCCTACCAACGGCTTGTGTTGCTGGTGCAGAAAGAAGTCGCGGAGCGAATTCGTGCCCGGCCCGGCCACAGCAGTTTCAGTGCCCTGAGTGTGCGCATGCAGCTGCTGGCCCGGTGCCGTTCGGTGTGTCCGGTGCCGCCGCGCTGTTTTCAGCCACCACCAAAGGTGCAATCGGAAGTGATCTGCCTGGAGCCCTTGCCGGCCTCGGAGCGGGTGGAGCCGGCTCTGGCCGCTCGGGTGGAATCGCTGCTGAAGCAGGCGTTTCTGGCCCGGCGCAAGATGTTGCGCAACACCCTGGCGGGTGTGGCTGAGCCAGACCGCTTGAAGGAGCTGGCGGCCTCCGCGGGTTTCAGCCTGCAGCAACGCCCCCAGGAACTCGCGCCCGCCACCTGGGTCGCCCTGGCCAGGGGTTTGAATCGGGGCGACTGAACAACCACCATGATCACGGTGACGGCCCCGGCCAAAGTCAACCTGCACCTGGAGGTCCTGGGGCTGCGCTCGGACGGTTTCCATGAGCTGGCCATGGTGATGCAGAGCATCGACTTGGCGGATCGCCTGAGCTTTCAGAACACCGCTGATGCACAACTCAGCCTCACCTGCGATGACGCCAGCCTCAGCGTCGGCGACGACAACCTGATCCTCCGGGCGGCCCAGTTGCTGCGGGACCGTTCGGGTTTCAGTGAATTGGGGGCGTCCATTCATCTCGAGAAGCGCATCCCCATCGGTGCTGGCCTGGCTGGTGGCTCCAGCGACGGCGCCGCGGCACTGGTTGGTCTGAATGCTCTGTGGGGCTTGGGCCACAGCTCCGCGGATCTGGAGCGAATGGCCGCTGAGCTCGGTTCAGACATGCCCTTCTGTGTGGCCGGAGGATGTCAGCTCTGCTTCGGGCGAGGCGAACAACTGGAAGCCGTGCCACCAACGCCTCAACCCCTGGCCGTGCTTTTGGTCAAAGACCCCACGGTGAGCGTTTCAACGCCCTGGGCCTACAAGCGTTGCCGTGAGCTCAATCAATCCCACTACCTCGCTGACGAGGCGGCTTTTGAACAACGCCGGCAAGCCTTGCGCAGCGTTGATTGGCTCCAGCCATTGCGCAGCGAGCTGCCACCGCCCCTCCGCAATGACCTGCAGGAGGTGGTTGCTCCTGAAACAGCTGCGGTGCGTTCAGCGCTCGATCTGTTGAACAGCGTTCCCGAAAGCCTGGCGGTGGCCATGAGTGGTTCTGGACCCAGTTGTTTCGCGCTGTTCTCCGATCTGGAGTCATGTCGCCAGGCGCAGGATCAGCTCACTCCCCAGCTGGACCGCGCCGGCCTGAAGGCCTGGTCTTGCGCCCTTCGCAGCGATGGCGTGAGGATCGAGGCATGACTGATGTCACCACACCAGAGAGCCCCGAACCACAGGATCCGCGCAAAGGTCCGCTGAGTTTTCTTTCCGGAGCGCTGACGGCCGGGCTGTTGGCCTGGCTGGCCCTGGGCCTGAGTCGGAGGATGGTGGTGTATTTCGCCGTTCATCCCCCGCACTACAGCTCGCCGATTGCCCAGAACATCGCTGTCACCCTGAAGACACTTCTGGTGGGTTTGTCCTTCCTGGCCACCTTCAGCACGGGTTTTGTGGCCCTTGGCCTGACCCTGGTGTTTGTTCGCAGTCTCTTTACGGCTCGCGATCAGAACCCTGCCTAGCGTCCGCTCATTGCCAGGGTTTCGATGACGCCCCACGACCTCGGCCAGCTGGCGTTGCTGCTGTCTCCGGCCATGCTGCTTTCCGTTTTGTTGTTGTTCACCTTCGCGGCGGGCGGTTGACCCTGCGCTGACTGAGATAGCTTGGCCTCACCACCCGGATTGGCCGGGATCACTGTGACGCCGTGGCAGGAACACTTCTCTTCAACGCCCTCAGGGAAGCCATCGACGAGGAGATGGGGAGAGACCCCCACGTCTGCGTGATGGGGGAGGACGTCGGTCACTACGGCGGTAGTTACAAGGTCACCAAGGATCTGGCGGAGAAATACGGCGATCTCAGGGTGCTCGACACCCCGATTGCTGAGAACGGCTTCACCGGAATGGCGGTTGGTGCCGCGATGACCGGTCTCCGGCCGATCGTTGAGGGCATGAACATGGGCTTCCTGCTCCTGGCCTTCAACCAGATCTCCAACAACATGGGGATGCTCCGCTACACGAGCGGCGGCAACTTCACCATTCCCACCGTGGTGCGCGGCCCCGGCGGTGTGGGTCGTCAGCTTGGCGCTGAGCACAGCCAACGGCTGGAGGCCTACTTCCATGCCGTTCCCGGCATCAAGATCGTGGCCTGCAGCACGCCCACCAATGCCAAAGGCCTGATGAAGGCCGCGATTCGCGACAACAACCCCGTGCTCTTCTTCGAGCACGTTCTGCTCTACAACCTCAGCGAGGAACTTCCCGAAGGCGACTACACCTGTGCCCTCGACCAGGCGGATCTGGTGAAGGAAGGCACCGATGTGACGATCCTCACCTACTCCCGGATGCGTCACCACTGTCTCAAGGCTGTGGAGCAACTGGAGGCAGAGGGGGTGAGCGTTGAGCTGATCGATCTGATCAGCCTCAAGCCCTTCGACATGCAGACGATCAGCCGCTCCATCCGCAAGACCAACAAGGTGATCGTGGTGGAGGAATGCATGAAGACCGGCGGCATCGGGGCCGAGTTGATTGCGCTGATCACCGAGCAGTGCTTCGACGATCTGGATGCCCGGCCTGTGCGTCTTTCCAGTCAGGACATCCCCACCCCCTACAACGGTTCTCTCGAGAACCTCACGATCATTCAGCCGCATCAGATCGTTGAGGCGGCGCAGGCGTTGGTCAACAAGGGCATCTGACGTTGATGGCGCGTTATCAGGGTTGGTTTGCCCTTGTTCTTGCCCTGGCGATCGCCGCCGGGATGTTTTTGGTTCGGACGCCGCTGGAACTGGGCCTCGATCTGCGGGGCGGCAGTCAGCTCACCGTTGAGGTGAAGCCAGCCGGAGAAATCACCCGGGTTGGCGCCGAAGAGATGGAAGCGGTGAAAGCCGTGCTCGATCGTCGGGTCAACGGTCTTGGTGTGGCTGAGTCCACCCTGCAGACGGTGGGTGAGTCGCAGCTCGTGCTGCAGCTCCCAGGTGAGCAGGATCCCACCGCTGCTGCGCGGGTTCTCGGCGACACAGCCCTGTTGGAGTTTCGTGCCCAAGAGGCCGACACCGAAGCAGAGTTCCGAGGTCTGAGGCAGCTCCGTTCCCAGGTGGAAGCGATCCTCAGGTTGCGTGAAGATCAGATCCGCCGTGGTGAGACCCCGGAGCCTCTGGATCTGGCTCAGCTGAAGTCAACCCAGCAGACCCTGGGTCTGGATGGGCAGGCCAGCTCGGAAGAGGAGCAGCTCCGCCAGCTCCTGAACAAGGTTGATGCCGATCTGCTCACGATGCTTGAGCCGGCAGCCCTGACGGGCAAACAGCTGGTGACAGCAGGCCGCCAACCGCTCCAGAACAACCCGAACAGCTGGGAGGTGACCCTCAATTTCGATGGTGAGGGTGCTGAGGCCTTCGCTGACCTCACCAAATCGATTGCCGGTACCGACCGGTTGCTGGCCATTACTCTGGATGATCAGCTGATCAGTGCCGCCAGCGTTGGCCCCCAGTTCAAAAGTGCTGGAATTTCTGGTGGTGCAGCCACCATCAGTGGCAATTTCAGTGCGGAAACGGCCCGTGAGCTCGAGGTTAAGCTCCGCGGCGGCTCCCTGCCCCTCCCCGTTGAAGTGATCGAGGTCCGCACAATCGGGCCCACGCTCGGAGCAGAGAACATCCGCCGCAGCCTGGTGGCCGCCCTCTCGGGCCTGGCTCTGGTGGCGGTGTTCATGGTGGTGGCCTATCGCCTGCCAGGGGCGGTGGCTGTAATGGCCCTCAGCCTTTATGCCCTGTTCAACCTGGCGGTTTACGCCTTGATTCCGGTCACCCTCACCCTGCCGGGAATCGCTGGTTTCATCCTCTCGATCGGCATGGCCGTGGATGCCAATGTGCTGATCTTTGAACGGATCAAGGACGAATTGCGGCGGGGCAATACCTTGATCCGCTCGATCGATACAGGCTTCTCCGAGGCCTTTTCATCGATCGTCGATGGTCACCTGACCACGCTGATCAGTTGTGCAGCTCTCTTCTTCCTTGGCACCGGCCTGGTCAAGGGCTTTGCCGCGACCCTGGGCATTGGTGTTCTGCTGAGTTTGTTCACGGCCCTGACTTGCACCCGCACCCTGCTTCGTTTCCTGATGGGCTACGCCGGTCTGCGTCGTGCCAGCAACTTTCTGCCCACCGGGCAACTTCCTTCCCCCACCGCCTGAACCATGACTGAAGCATCGTCATCGGCACAAGCGGCCACGGTCCTCAGATTGCGCTGGTCCCTCAGCAGCATGCGCCGCAAGGTGTGGCTCGTTTCTGGTCTGGTGGTTCTGATCAGCCTGTTGGGCCTGGTGCTCAGCTGGTTGGATCCTGCGATTCGTGCTCCTCTCCGTCCCGGCCTGGATTTCACCGGTGGCACGCAGATTCAACTGGAGCGTCGCTGTGATGATGCCTGCACCGAGCTCAAGGCGATTCAGGTTTCGGATGTGATCCGCAGCCTGGAGCTGCCCCAGGAGGAGGGTCAACCTCTCCCCAACCTGGGCGCTCCCCGGGTTCAGCTTCTGGATGGCGGTCAGTCGTTGTTGCTGCGCCTGCCAACCTTGTCGGCTGCCCAGGGCCAAGCGGTGATTGAGGCGGTTGAACCCGTTGCAGGACCATTCCTCTCCGGTGGTCAATCGGTCGACACGATCGGGCCGAGCCTGGGCAAACAATTGCTGCGCAGCAGTCTGATTTCTCTGTTGGTGGCCTTCAGCGGTATTGCGGCCTACATCAGCTTCCGCTACGACCGCCGCTACGCGTTTCTCGCTCTGGTGGCGCTGGCCCATGACGTGGCGATCGTCTGTGGAGTTTTTGCCTGGCTCGGGGTTGTGCTCCAGCTGGAGGTGGACAGCCTCTTTGCAGTTTCATTGCTGACCATTGCTGGTTATTCGGTCAACGACACGGTGGTGGTCTTTGATCGCATCCGTGAACGCAGCAAGGATGCTGCCGACCTGCCGCTTTCGGTGCAGGTGGATCAAGCGGTGTCCGCCACCTTGACCCGCACGCTGTACACCAGCGGAACCACCTTGCTGCCTCTCTTGGCGCTCGTGTTTTTCGGTGGAGCAACGCTGTATTGGTTTGCCATTGCCCTCGCCCTCGGGGTTGTTGTTGGTTCCTGGTCGAGCATCGCCCTGGCGCCCTCGTTGCTCACGCTGTGGGACCGCTCCCGTGACTAAATCCAGCGGTAATTCAGAGCGGAGACGCCGTGCTGTTTTGGCCCGTTGGTTTCCAATTCTGTTGATCCTGCTGGCTCTGGCTGATCTGCGCACCGAAGTTCTGCTGCTCAGTGATCAGTTCACGATCACAGGGCTTGGTTATGCCATTCGGCATCATCAGCTTGCTGTGGTGGTCTTGCTGGGTTCCGGCTCTCTCTGGCGTCGTTTCGGTTAGCGCTTGGGGCTGGTGCCGAATTCCCGCCAGATCGAATCCCAGGTGCGTTGTTTCACCTCGGCGTTCCACTGGCCCTGGCTGTGGGTTGAGGCCCACCACGATTCGAACAGATCGTGGGCTTCCTCTTGCAGCAAATCGGGGTCAAGATTCTCGCGAACCAGCTGCATCACGGCCTGCCTCAGTTCCTCGTAACGGGAGAAATTGAAGATGACGTCCAAGCCCGCTCGTCTCACGACCTCTTGGACACACTATTGGATTGAAGAGCTTCAAGCTGGCCTCTTTGGTATCGGAGTGAACGTCATGGCCTGCAAAGGCTGAGTTACGACTCAATTGGTTGCTCAGGTTCCATGGAGTTGAATCCTGGTCTCAGCGAGGTGGTCTTCGGCTTGCGTGCTGAGGTTGAGGCTTTGAAGACGCGCTTGAACAAGATTGAGCGTGGCCAAGAGGTCGCGGTTTCTGCGGCCTATTGGCAAGCGGTTGAGCGGGAGCGTGATTCGAGAGAAAAGAAGCGGCGTCAGCTGCTCTGATCTGGTCGAAAAAAATGGGACCCTCTCCCAAGAGTCCCAAGGCTCGACGCGTCGTTCTCACGACTCCGCAAAAATACGCATGCAGGTCGGGTCTCAGGTGTGACCCTTGCTACCGGATGTTCGTTCGGATACAGACCTCATGGCTGGATTCACGTCCAGCGGTCCATGACCTGCTGCACCACCACCCGCTGCATCAACACCTGAAGCACCACAACCAAAGGAAGGGCTAGCAGCACGCCCGGAAGCCCGAGTAGAGCGCCAAGGCTGAGCTGAGCCGTTAAGGCCACTGTTGGCAGCAGATTCACGGTTTTGCGCAGCAGCAGTGGTGTGAGCAGAAATGCCTCCAGGTTCTGCAGCACCAGCCGGAACACCAGAACCGACAGCATCAATTGCGGCGACTGCAGCAGGGCCAATCCTGTGGGCAGCAGCGTTGCCGCCGTGGGCCCGATGGTTGGCACGAACGTGAGCAGCCCGCACACCAGGGCACTCAAAAGGGCCAGGGGTGATTTCAGCAGCAACAGGCCGCCCCAGGTGAGCAGAAAGACGGTGGTGGCGGAGAGGGTCATGCCACTGAGCCACCCCCCCAACGCTTGCCTGCACTCGTCGAGCAGGTGCTCCATCCGCTCCCGGGCAGGTCGGGGCGTCATGGCCACCACCATGCGCCTGTGGGCGCTTGGATCCAAGGCCAGCAGAATCGCGAGCAGCACCATCAAGAACAGTTGAATCAGCGAGTGCGCTGCACCTCCTGCGAACCCCAGCAACGGCTGAAGTCCTTTCAGATTGAGGTCCTTCCCCAAAGCGTCATTCAGCTGCGCCAGGCGCGGCTCACTGCTCAGCAGGTCGGACACCTTGCTGACCAACTGCGGCAGATCCCGTCCCAGTTGCTGAAACTGGCTGATCAGTTCCGGCACCAGCAGTTGCCCCAGCAGCCCCCCGGCCAAGATTAAAATCCCCAGCACGGCCGCTAGGGCCTGGGGGCGCTCCAGTGGGGTTCGCTTCTGAACCTGAACAATCAGCACATCCAGGGCTACGGCCACCACCACGGCGCCAAAGAGCACCAGCAGCACCCAACGCAGGTGCCAGAGCAACAGCACCAGCACCACCAAGGTGAGTGCGATGAGAAATGTGCCGGCGGTCATCGAACCGGCTCCAGGCGTTTCCAGCGATCCAACACATCGTGGATCACCACTTCACGGATGATCACCTGCAGTACCACCGCCAAAGGCAGCGCCATCAGCAGTCCGAGGGGGCCAAACAGGAGTGTGAACAGGAACTGAGCCGCCAGAGTCAATCCGGGCAGCAGCTTCACCTGGTGGTGCATCACCGATGGTGTGATCACGTAACTCTCGATGTTCTGGATCACCACATAGGCACCCAGCACCGCAGCGGCCTTCCAGGGGGCATCCAACAGAGCCACCGCCATCGGGAAGATCGTGCTCATGGTTGGTCCCACATTGGGGATCACGTTCAACAGCCCTGCCAGGAGTGCATTGGCCAGAACGAGCTTCACGCCCAACAGCGTTAACGCAATGCTGCACAGCACAAACACTGCCAGGGAGCTGATCAGCACACCCACCATCCAGCTGCTCAAGGCAGCACCGCAATGATCCAGGATGCGACGCCCCCGGCGTCGGTAGAAGGAGGGAATCAACTGCAGGCCAACATTCCGATAGGCCTGGGGCTGAATGCTGATCATCAGAGCCACCGCCACTACGAACAAAAGCCGCAGGACGCCGTTGCCGAGGTTGCCTGCCAAACCGAGCAGACCCAGCAAGCCACTGCCCACACCAGCGGCGAGGGATGAACTGTCGGGCACAAGTTGGCGTGGACCGTTCAGGCCCAGTTGATCCAGATCGGGGAATGCATCGGCCCCATAAATGGCCTCACTGATGCTGTCGATCCAACCGAGTCCCAGCCGCACCAGGGTCTGACCCGCTTCGGGCAGCTTCTGCAACAGCAGCGCGAATTCCTCGAGAAACGGGGGGACAACAACACCAGTCGCACCGGCGACCAACAACAACAACCCAACGATGCAGAGCAGCAGGGCCAGGGGCCTTTGCATCGGCCGCCGCTCGCGAAGAATGCCCACCAAAGTGCACAGAGCCATGGCCAGAACCACTGCTGCGAAGATCAGCAGCAGCAGCTCACGCAGCGACCACAGCAGAACGATGGCTGCAATGAAGGCTGTCAGTAACAGCCACTGGGGCAGTCTCAAGCTTGCTGGTCGTCGGCCCCTTCAGTCTGATTGGAATCCTGGCTTTGTGAATAACCCAAGCCATTGGCATCGGCGTAGCGCTGGGCGAAGCGCATGAACCGCTCGAAGTCCTGCTCGGACTTCCATGAGTAAACGGCTTCAAGGGCACTGGCGGTGCCGTTCACGAATTTGCCATTCACTTCGCGGGTGACCATTTCGCCTTCTTCATCCACCATCCACATTCCGGTGATGTCACCCATGGTTTCGGGAGCAATCGCAGCAGGCTGCTCGAAACGGAAGGTGGCTTGACCGGTGCGGCCGTCGCGGCTGCGGGTCAGACGGATGTCGGGCACTACCGGCTCGTTGACTCCCCGAAAGAACTGAATCGCCGCTTTGCTCATGCCGTTCTCGAACCGTCGATGGGGGCGATCTTAATCGGGGATATCAACAAACCCGCCGTCGATCAAGGTCTCGGCGGCTTGATCAGCGCTGAGCCCTGAGAGATCGATCGTGTCGCGTTTGGGCGATCGCGCCAGTTCATGGTCGTAACACCGGTCGTAGTAATCGAGCGTGGCGCGGCAGGCGGTGGCCCAGTCCTCCCTGGCAATCGCTTCAAGGGCTTCCTTGGTGCGCTGAGGCCCCAGGCGTCGGCTGATCCGTTCGGTCGCCTCAGCTAGAGCGGCTCCCCCTTGGTGGCCGTACACCTGCACCAATTGGTTCACCCGTTCCCCGAGGTCGCGCTGAATCTCCAGCACAGGCGCCTCTTGCATCTGATCGAACAGGGCCTTGGGAATGCGGCAGCGGCCCACCTGGATGCTTTCCGCTTCCAACCAGATGGCTGTGGCTCCACAGCGTTGGTGTTGGTCCAAAGCCTCAGCCAATTGGTTCTCGTAGTGCTCGGTGCTGGGTTGATCCGGCAGACCCAGACCGCCGAAACTGCTGCCGCGGTGGTTGGCCAGCCCTTCCAGATCAACCACGGCTGCACCGCGCGCGGCCATGGCCAACAGCAGATCGGTTTTCCCTGTTCCCGTGCGGCCTCCCATCACGCGAAGGGGCCAGATCTGCTCAAAGCGGCTCTGTGCCCAGCGCCGATAGCTCTTGTAGCCCCCCTGAAGGAGCCTTGGCTTGAGATCGATCTGCTGGGCCAGCCAGGCCACGCTGGCCGAGCGCATTCCGCCCCGCCAGCAGTAGATCCGTGGTTCCCCCTGCTGACGCAGGTTGTCCAATTGGCGGGCCAGGCTGCTGAGCTTGGGGCCGGTGAGTTCAAGCCCCAGGTGAATCGCTGGTGTGCGTCCCTGCTGCTTGTAAGCGGTGCCCACTGCGGCACGTTCCTCATCGTTGAACAGCGGCACGTTGATGGCGCCGGGCCAGTGCCCCTTTTCAAATTCGCTGGGGCTGCGAACGTCCACCAGTGGACCTTTCAGCTCGCGAAGCTGCTGGATCTCGATTGAACTTGTTTCGCCCATGCCTGACATAGTGGCCAACACCGAGCCAGTTGGGGCCGGTTGCCACTCATGCTCTCCGGTTCCACACCCGCCACCAAACTCAGCATCGATCAGCTGCTGGATCGTTTCGCGAAGGGAACACCTCGCCAGCGTCGTCCGCTGATCAAGCAGATCGAAACCCGCGCCGAGGAGTTGGCTGCGGTGGGGCCAGACCTTCTGTCTGGCTTTGACCCCGCCGGTGATGACTGGGCTGCAGGTTGGATCTTGCAGGTGTTGCAGCGCCACCAGCCCGATGCAATCACCGCTCTCATTCCGTCGTCCGATCGAGGTTGGTTGACCACTGATTCCGGAGTTGGCCTGGATTACGGGCCGCTCCAGCAGGAGCTGCTCGATCAGAACTTTGAAGAGGCGGATCGCGTCACCAGCCAGTGCCTGCGTGAATTGGCCGGTGATGCCGCCCTGAAGCGGGGCTACGTCTACTTCACAGAAGTTGCGCCGATGTCAGGCGTTGATCTGGTCAGTCTTGATCGCCTCTGGACGGTCTATTCCCAAGGTCGCTTCGGCTTCACAGCCCAGTCCCAGTTGCTGTCAGCCCTCGATGGGCGTTACGAACGCCTTTGGCCCCGGATTGGCTGGAAATGTGATGGCGTCTGGACGCGTTATCCCGGTGCCTTTACCTGGTCGATCGAGGCTCCAGAGGGGCACATGCCGTTGATCAACCAGCTCCGTGGCGTTCGCCTGATGGATTCCCTCTTGAAGCATCCGGCACTTGTGGCCCGCAGATCCTGACGGGGCTTCCCATCAACGGTAAGTTCGAAACACCGACGTCAACGGGCCCCACTGTGCCGTCCAAGAGGTTTCGCTGGGCTGAGTTCACCTTGCCGTCGACCCTGCAGCTGGCTCCTCTGCTGGAGCTGCTGACAGAGCCCGTCGGTTGTGTTCTCACCAGTCAGCGGATTGAGCTGGGGTTGCATGAAGCCCTGGTCAATGCCGTTCGCCATGGCAATGCCGAGAACCCCGCCAAGAAGCTCCGTGTTCGCCGCATCCTCACGCCCAACTGGATGGTCTGGCAGGTTCAGGATGAGGGTTGCGGCCTCCCACAACAGTCCCGCACAGCCACCCTGCCGCCGGCTCTCGATGCTCCCAGCGGGCGTGGGTTGTTCCTGATCCATCAATGTTTTGATGATGTGCGCTGGAGCCGTCGGGGGAATCGCCTGCAGCTGGCCTGCCGTCGGCCCGTCAATGACGCGGACAGCCCGGATCCTTCAGCTCTCCTTTGAACCACCCCAGTGCCTGTTGGGTCAGGTTCTCCACTTCGGCGCTGTCCCCTTGGCGGAGCAGTTGCACCATCGCTGCTGCTAGTAACTCAGCTCCACGCCGCTGTCGGTTGCTCTTCAGCTGATGCCAGTCGCGATCGCCGATGCGGAGCAACTGGTGCAGTTCTTCCGCCTTGGCTGTAGCGGAGTCGGGCCATGGGGCGTCAGGTGAAGTCATCCCTGAATCAGCAGATCGATCTAGTTTCGGTTGCTGTGGGTGCAATGGCGTGGAACAGCGCAAAGGCCAACGACGCGTTCGTGAACTGCGTTGGTTGCACCATGCCTCACGGCTGGTGTTGCAAGGGCAATGTCAGGCCCATGCCCGGTCTGGTGTTGCGGCGCGGCGATGGCTGCAGCGCCGCAAACTTGCTGCGAATCTGATCACGCAACGGCCTGTGGGCTGGGCCCTCTCCCCAGTGTCTGGAGAGCGCTTCTGGAGATCCCTACGCTTCGGCGGGGCAGGCTTTGCCTTGGCCTGGCTGCTGGCGCAGCTTTGAACGCATCAGAAGATCAGGCCACACGTTGGCGATGAGCTTGGCCAACCACCACCAGCGAATTCGAGGCCGGTGCTGATTCCTTCGTGGGTGTAACCCCCGCGGGCTGTGCCATGTCCTGACCGCGAAGCCAGGCATTGTGCAGGGCTCGCCTGCGGCGATCTTCAGACAACACCAAACGATCGGCTGCAGCCTGAGGACTTTCCCCAGGCATCACGGCCGTGCGCAGGCAGATGCCGAACCCATGGGCTTCGACCTGCACATGGCCTTCCATCAGCACCACCTGGAATGTCCAGCCCTGAAGCCAACGCAGCCGGAAGGGATTGGTCATGACGTTCCCTTCGGGATCCATCACACCCTATGGCTCGCAGCCGTTCGTGCAAGGGACGCTGTCAGGGAATCCCCTCAGCTGGCCTCTGCGATGGGTTTGCGTGCCGACCAGACCCGCGTCATGAAGTGGGTTTCCGCGGTGATGCCTTCGAACCCTGCAGCTGAGAGGCGGGCGTCGATGTCGTCGCCGATGTAGTCGCGGTAGTAGGGCTCATGGAAGACGCGCCTGAAGTTCTCCATCACGGAGGCGAACTTGGCTGAATCGGCCATCTGCACAGAGTCGGCAAGCACGAACACACCACCGGGTTCAATCACCCGCCAGGCCTCGTTGAGCACGTTTTGGCGGGCGTGCGCCGGAAGTTCGTGCAGCAGGAACACACTTGTGACGGCCTGAACCGATTCATCAGCCAAGGGCAGTGATTCCCCATTGGCACGGATCAGCTGAACTAGCGATGCATCGCCGTCATTCAGCCAGCGGTTGGCTTGACGCAGGTACGACTCGGAGAGATCGGTTCCGATCAGTTGCGCGTGGGGAATAGCGGCGCGGATCTGCTGCAGGGTCCGGCCGGTGCCAGTAGCTACATCGAGAATTTTGAGGGAACCCGGAGCACGGTCTGCGAAGTGCTTCAAGCCGCGTTTCAGGGGAGCCAAAACCCTGCGTCGCATGGCATCGGCGGTGCCATTGAAGAGGATTTCCACCTGCAGGTCGTAAAGACCAGCCGAATGGTCACTCAGGTAGCCGTCGGTTTGATGGTGAAAATTCTGGAGGTAGTACTCGGGGTAGAGCGCTTTTTCGGTTTCCTTGGGGAGATCCCGCACATTGCGCTCGCGGCGTCGATCCCAGGTGGAGGGAAGATCCATCCAAACCTGCGGGTAGCGGCTGAGCCAGTCGAGCCAGGGTGCATCAAACAACAACTGCTCGGGGTAGATCCCCTGTTCGGCGTCCTGCCAGTCCTGTTCCTGGAGTTTCTTCATATCCAGCTGCAGCTCTCCAAGAACTTCGGCGGTCACGGGCTCCGTTTTCGGCACCGCATCCGGCGCCAACAGCTCCATCAGCTTGGTGCTCAGCTCCTTGTGGGCCAGGCCCGCGATGCTTTTGCCTTGCTGAAGCGTTTGGTACGCAAGCTTGCTCAGGGGCGTTGACGCCATCGCGGATTCAGACAACGGAACCATTCCAACGAATGAGGCGCACAATCGCGTGGCCAGCAGTCCACAAAAAAACCCGCCTCCTTGGAGGCGGGTCGTGGGTTGCAGGGGCGCTGATCAAGCGTCGTAGTACATGGTGAATTCGTGGGGGTGCGGCCGCTGGCGCAGCTGTTGCACCTCCTCGTACTTCAGGTCGATCCAGTTGTCGATGAAGTCGTCGCTGAATACACCGCCGGCGGTGAGGAAGCCGCGATCGGCATTCAACGCTTCCAGGGCACCGTTGAGGGATGCGGGGACCGTGGCGATCTTCGAGAGCTCTTCAGCCGGAAGTTCGAACAGGTCGCGATCTTCTCCATCGCCGGGATCGATCTGGTTCTTGATGCCGTCCAGACCAGCCATCATCATGGCGCTGAAGGCCAGATAGGGGTTGGCGAGGGCATCGCCGGAGCGGAACTCGAGGCGCTTGGCCTTCGGGCTCGGGCCGGTGAGCGGGATCCGCACGGCGGCAGAGCGGTTGCCCTCGGAGTAGACGAGGTTCACCGGGGCTTCGAAACCGGGCACCAAACGCTTGTAGCTGTTGGTGGTGGGGTTGGTGAAGGCCAGGAAGGCGGGGGCGTGCTTGAGGATGCCACCGATGTACCAGCGTGCCGTCTGCGAGAGGTTTGCGTAGGTGCCTTCGCCGAAGAACAGGGGCTGACCGCCTTTCCAGAGGCTCTGGTGCACGTGCATGCCGGAGCCGTTGTCGTTGAAGACCGGCTTGGGCATGAAGGTGGCTGTCTTGCCGTACTTCTTGGCCACGTTGCGCACGACGTACTTGTACGTCATCACGTTGTCGGCGGCCTGGATCAGCTCAGCAAATTTCATGCCGAGTTCGTGCTGACCCGCGCCTGCCACCTCGTGATGGTGCTTCTCGGTGGGAATGCCCAGCTGACCCATCAGCAGGAGCATCTCGGAGCGGATGTCCTGAGCGGTGTCGTTGGGAGCGACAGGGAAGTAGCCCTCCTTCTCCTGAATCTTGTAGGCGAGGTTGCCGCCTTCTTCGATCCGTCCGGTGTTCCAGCCCGCTTCGATCGTATCGACGCTGTAAAAGGAACCCCCTTCAGCCGAGTTGTAGCGGACGTCGTCGAAGAGGAAGAACTCCGGCTCAGGACCGAAGAAGGCCATGTCGGCGAGTCCGGTGCTGGCCAGATGATTCAGTGCCCGCTGGGCCAGGGCACGGGGGCAGCGCTCGTAGGGCTGGCCGGTGCGTGGCTCCTGAATCGAGCAGATCATGCTCAGGGTTTTGTGCCGGTAGAAGGGATCAACCCAGGCCGTGTTGGCGTCCGGCACCATGGCCATGTCGGAGGCCTGGATGCCTTTCCAGCCGCGGATGGATGAGCCGTCAAAAGCCAGGCCCTCCGTGAAGGATTCTTCCTCCAGCAGATCGGTGCACACCGTCAGGTGCTGCCACTTGCCGTGCAGATCGGTGAATTTGAGGTCGATCAGTTCGATGCCTTCGTCCTTGATCTGGCGCAGGACGTCCTGGGGGGATTTCGACATAAGAAGAGACTGCTCGACTGAATTGTGCAGTGATGTGACCGTATACAGCCACAAGACACCATTTTGTATCAAGAGGTACGTTTCAGCTGCTGGAAGGCGACTGCGTAACCGTTTCTGTCAACTTGGCTGAAATGCAGGCATGCCAAAGGATCTGCCCGCCTCAACGGTGTTAGCTTCCGCTGGGGATCCTCTGGAGATTCAGGGACATGCGCGATGCAATCAGCGGTCTGATCGGTCGTTACGACCAGCTGGGTCGCTATTTCGACCGCCCGGCGATCGACAGCATCAATGTGTATCTGGATGAATCGGCGCTGCGGATTCAGGCCGTAGAGCTGATCAACGGATCCTCGGCCGAGATTGTGCGTGAGGCGAGCCAGCGCCTGTTCCGGGATGAACCCGACCTGTTGCTGCCTGGCGGCAACGCCTACACCACCCGTCGGCTCGCCGCCTGCCTGCGGGATATGGACTATTTCCTGCGTTACGCCAGCTACGCCCTGGTGGCAGGTGACTCCACGATCCTCAATGAGCGTGTGCTGAACGGACTCGACGACACCTACAAGAGTCTCGGCGTTCCCACAGGCCCAACGGTCCGCAGCATCGTTCTGCTGGGAGAGGTTGTTTCCGAGATGCTTCTGGCAAACGGTGCTGCATCCGATCAGCTCGCCACCGTTCTTCAGCCGTTCGATCACCTGGCCAAGGGCCTGGGTGAAACCAATGTGCGCCAGCGCTGATCCAGCACGCTCAACGCAAGATCTGAACAGATTGCAATCAAGCCTCCCTCACCCCTTCCAAGGGGCGTGACTGCGTAGGCTCAACATTCGAACCAATGAACAGGGCTTTGGCGACGACGAACTCACTCCTCTCTGTTGACGATCGTCACCGCAAAGCCTTTGCACCGATCGGCACACCCGACCGCCTCCTGCTTGGACCAGGCCCCTCCAACGCCCACCCAACGGTTCTGAAGGCTCTGTCGCGAACCCCGATTGGTCACCTTGATCCTCTTTATGTGGATCTGATGGGCGAAGTGCAGGAACTTCTGCGTTACGCCTGGCAAACCGATAACCGCCTCACGCTTCCGATGAGCGGCACCGGCAGTGCTGCCATGGAGGCAACCATCGCCAACACCGTCGAGCCTGGAGACACCGTTCTGGTAGCGGTGAAGGGATATTTCGGCCTGCGACTGGCTGACATGGCCGGCCGCTATCGCGCTGAGGTGAAGACCATTGAAAAGCCCTGGGGTGAGTGGTTTTCCCTCGATGAGCTGGAAGCTGCCCTGATTGAGCACAAGCCCGCCATCCTGGCGATGGTCCATGCCGAAACCTCAACGGGTGTCTGTCAACCCATGGAGGGCATCGGCGACCTCTGTCGGAAGCATGATTGCCTTCTGCTGCTCGACACTGTCACCTCTCTCGGGGGCGTTCCGCTCTACATCGATGAGTGGAAAGTCGATCTCGCCTACAGCTGCAGCCAGAAGGGCCTGAGCTGCCCTCCCGGTCTCGGACCCTTCACCATGGGCCCCCGTGCCGAGGCCAAGATGACAGCCCGTCAGGGCAAGGGGCCCAACTGGTATCTGGACGTTTCCTTGCTGAACCAGTACTGGGGCAGCGACCGCGTCTACCACCACACCGCGCCGGTCAACATGAACTTCGGCATGCGTGAGGCCCTGCGTCTGCTGGCTGAAGAAGGTCTCGACCAGGCCTGGGCTCGCCATCGCAGCAATGCGGAGATGCTCTGGAAAGGCCTGGAAAGTCTCGGTCTTTCGATGCATGTGCCGGCCGAGCGCCGACTGCCCACCCTCACCACAGTTCGCATCCCTGAAGGTGTGGATGGCAAGGCCTTCAGTCAGCACCTGCTCAACAACCACGGCATTGAAGTTGGTGGTGGACTCGGCAGCCTGGCCGGCAAAATCTGGCGCATCGGCCTGATGGGGTACAACTCCACCCCTGAAAACGTGAACCGTCTGCTCAACCTGTTTGAGACAGAGCTGCCTCGCTTCAGCGGTTCCGTCGCCGCCGCCGCCTGAACCAGCGTTCCAGCTGCTCCCTCGCCTCGGGTTCGCGCACGCCCTGAATCACGTTCATGTGGTGATGGGCACTGGCATGGGTGGAGAGGTCAAGGCTTCCCCCCAGGCCACCGCGCTTGGGATCTGATGCCGCAAAAATCACAGTTCCCATGCGGGCCTGCACCAAGGCCCCCGCACACATGGGGCAGGGTTCGAGGGTGACGATCAGGGTGCAGTTGTTGAATCTCCAGTCGTCCTGAACGATCGCTGCCTGTTGCAAGGCCACCAGTTCGGCATGCCCGAGGGGATCCCTGTCGTTCTGGCGCCGGTTCCGCCCATGGCCGATGGCTCGGCCCTGTCCATCCAGGATCACTGCGGCCACCGGAACTTCTCCTTCCGCTCCAGCCTCCTCAGCGCGCTGGAGCAGAACATCCATCCAGCGAGTGAACTCATCCCGCTGATCCACTGCTGTTCCACGTTGTCCTTTGAGCACCATCCCACGAGACGCGAAGATCGGTGCAGTTCACGGATCTCCGTTGCAAGCCTGTTCCGAGTCTCAGCACCCACCGGATCGGCTTGCTCCGTTCGCCATCCCCTCGGCCGAAGACCCGGTGCTGAGGAACTTCCTGCATCGCAGTTCGGATCTGCTCTGCCGTTGGATCGGCTCCGCTGATCGATCAAGCCCGGTCCCCGTCATGCGGCCCTTGCCTGACGTGGCACCAGGGCTTGATGGGGCCAGCGTTGAATCGCTACTCAGTGATCTTCAGCAGGTGATGGATGGGGCGTATCAGCCGTCCCATCCCGGTGCTCTCGCCCATCTCGATCCGCCCCCGCTTACTGCGTCGATTGCGGCGGAATTGGTCTGTGCAGGTCTCAACAACAACCTCCTGGCCGAGGAGCTTTCGCCTGGTCTGACCGGCCTGGAACATGACCTCTGCCGCTGGTTCTGCCACAGGATTGGCCTGCCCGCCGGTTCCGGAGGGGTGCTGGCCAGCGGCGGGACCCTGAGCAATCTCATGGCCCTGGTGGCCGCACGGGCGGCGTCGAAGGCCAGCCATCGGGATCCTGTGCTGCTGTGCAGCCAAGACGCTCACGTCTCGATCAACAAGGCGGCAAAGGTGATGGGGCTGGCGGATGATGCCCTTCAGACGCTTCCCGTGGCCGCGGATGGTGGCCTTTGCCTCGAGGCTTTGGCCAAGCGTTTAAGAGCTCTGCAAGCGGCGGGGCGGCCTTGTCTGGCGGTGGTGGCCACGGCCGGCACCACGGTGCGCGGAGCCATTGATCCTCTCTCGGATCTGGCAATCCTCTGCCGTGATGCCGGAGTCTGGTTGCACATTGATGCGGCCATCGGCGGTGTGTTCGCCCTCACGGCCCGCCATGCCTCTCTGATGGATGGCATGGAATCTGCCGATTCGATCACGCTGAATCCACAGAAATTGCTGGGCATCACCAAGGCGTCATCCCTGCTGTTGCTTCGGGATCGAACCCATTTGCGTCAGGCCTTTTCAACAGGATTGCCCTACATGGAGGCGCCCAGGGGGATGGATCACGGAGGTGAGATCGGCTTGCAGGGCACCCGACCTGCAGAGATCCTCAAGCTTTGGCTGGGCCTGCGCCAGTTGGGCGAGGCGGGCATCGAAGCAACGCTCAGCGGAGCTTTGCAACGGCGAACCGCCTTCGCAGCCCAATTGGACCCGGAGAAGTTCACGTTGCTGGCGGGTGACCTGCACCTGCTGGCCTTTCATCCCAAACATGGAGATGCTGCTGCAGCCGGCCGTTGGAGTGAAGACACCCGGCAAATGCTGCTGTCTCACGGCTACATGCTGTCGCGACCGTTCTACGGCGACCGTTTCTGCCTCAAGGCGGTTTTTGGAAACCCCCACACCACGGCTCAGCACCTCAGCGACCTGTCGGGACGACTGAATGAATCGCTGGCTCCAGCCTGATCGTTCACAATCGCCATCGTTGGAGACGCTTCGATGCCGGAACAGCAGCAGGGTTCACGCTGGGTTGCCATCGTCACCGGGGCGATCTCCGTGGCGATTGGTGTGCTCTATCTGCTTCTGATCACCGTTCTGGATGCCCGGGGGCCGATGCTTCCCCCTCCTGCTGAGGCCCTGGCCGGGGGGGAAGACGTCCCGCCGCAGACTGCTGAAGCGGTTCAACCACTTGCCGCATGGCACTGGCCAGAAAGCGCTGCAGTGAGAGTTCCCGTCGGTTGAGCTCAAAGGCCTGTTGAACCACGGTCTGCATGCCACCGTCACCCCAGTCCTGGTCCTGTTCGAAGTAGCGCATGAAACTGCTTCCGGCGATTCTGGTTAGCCATGCGGTCACCACCCCCTGGAGCACCTGCCCCAGCACCAGAGTGGGCAAGCTCAGGCTCAGGCTGGTGCGCAGCAAGCTCATGGCACCTTTGACGATGCCCAACTTGCCCAGGGTCTGTCCAAGGGACAGGGCCAGATCCTTGGCGCGATCACGGGACATCTCGACCCCATAGATCTTGGCCATCTCAAGGATCATCTGGGCATTCACCGCTGCGGTGCTCAACAGATCCACCCCGGGTAGCGGATTGGCAGCGACAATCCCCGCTCCCATCCAGCTGTAGCGGTCAATGCAACGTTTGGCTTCCCGAGACCGCTGGTTGTTCAACAGGTCACGCCCGCGGCTGTCGAGGGATCGGCACTGCAGAAGGATGTTGTCGGCAATCAATTCCTCCCCCTCGGCGTGCAGCACAACGGCGAGGCGCTGCAGCAGATCGCTGACGTCAGGCAGCGGCTGCAGCGGGCGACGGCCGGGTTGAGGAATCGATTGAGGAGAGGCGCTGCAGGCCACCACATCAGCAGCGTTGAGCTGTCCCTGGCAACGGGAGCGAAGCACCTGCAGGAGCCTTTTCTCCTCGTCAACTCCGCGTAAATCCCGCTTGTTCAGCACCAGGAGCAGCCGCTTGCCGAGCCCGGCGAGCGAGGTCACGACGGCGTATTCCGAGGCTCTGAGGTCCCCATCTACCACCACGATCAATAGATCGGCACGAACCGCCCGACGACGGGCTGTTTCCTCCCGGCTGAGTCCTTCGTCTCCGGCTTCCAGGATTCCTGGGGTGTCCACGAGCTGAAGACCACGCTCCAGGCCTTTCAAACGCAGCCGGTAGGCGCGGCTGGTTTTGGTCACGCCCATGGGCGCTCCCACATCGCCGACCATTTCATTGAGCAGGGCACGGATCAGCGATGTCTTGCCACTAGATCCAGTGCCGAACACCACAACCACCAGATCGCCTCGCTTCAGTTCCTCGGCGACCCGGTCGCGTTCGTACTGAAGGCTGCGGCGACTGATGTCGTCCTGAATGCGTTCGATCAGACGATCCACATGGCCGAGGCTGGTGGTCGCGGCATCCCGCCGGTTCTGTGGAGCCGGGGTGGCTTGGCGTGGGTGTTGGCTTGGGCGTGATTTCAGGCGCTTCCACATCGGCCAACCCACCTGCACCGCCAGAGTGGCCACCAGCGCGAACCCCAGCAGCAGCACCGGCGTCAGCAACCAGGGAGGCAGGAAGTAACTCAGATCCCACAGCAGGCTGCGGATGGTCTGAACGGCAGCGCCGATAAGCACGAGTGCCACAAAGGCAACGGCGAGACCGAGCAGCAACCGGGTTTGGCGTTTCATGCCTGCGTCACACCAGCCTCAGGGCAAGTTTGGGTCAGCCACGGCTGTTGTCACGGAGGTTGTTGTCACGAAGGCTCTTGTCACGGAGGCTGCTGTCACCCCGGCGGGTCCAGAGGTCGATGGCAAAGCAGAGCACGGCGAGATTGATGGCGACATCCGCCCCGTTGAAGATCGGGAAATTGATCGGTTCGAGGGCTAGAAAATCCACCACGTGGCCAAGACGCCAACGGTCGATCCCATTGCCCACGGTTCCGCCTAGAAGCGCTGCTGCGGCGAGGGCCTGCCAGAACGGCAGCACCCGTTCATGCCAGATCCACAGGATTAGCCCAATGCCCACCCCCAAGCTGAGCAGCCCAAGCAGGGCAGTGGAGCCCTGCAAAACACTGAAGGCTGCGCCGGTGTTGTGCACCAATTGCAGCGAGAGCAGATCTGGCAGCAGGGGTAGGGATTGACCCCCTCGCAGAGCGCTCGAGGCCGCCGCCTTGCTCAGCTGATCCACCACCACGATCACAAGGGCAATCAGCAGGGTTGAGCGACGTGGAAGTGGTCTCTTCATGGCTCGATGATCAGCAACCGACGAAGCACAATTGAAAGGAATCCTGCACCGATGCAGAGCAGCATCTGAGCCGGTAGCGGACCGATTGAAAACTGCATCAGCAGCTGGGGAAAATCAAGGCTCCATCGCCCCAGCAGTGCCCCGAGGGCGAGATTCAGCACCCCGCAGATCTGGAGAACGAGCAGCCCTGCCAGGGCACAGAGCGACTGTCTGGGCAGGTCATCCATGCCGTCCTGCTGCGCCAGTCGACCGGTGAGCCAGGCTGCGGGCACGAAGCCCGCGAGATAGCCGAAACCCGGTTCAAGCACGTAGTTCAGCCCTCCACCGCCATGGAACACCGGCAGGCTGAACAATCCCAGGCTCAGATAGCCAACAGCGGCCATCACGCCGGCACGCGGGCCACTGACCATGGCGCAGAGAAGCAGCGCTGGCACCTGCCACGTGACCGGCAGGGGGAGAAGGATCGGCTCGGGAGCAGGCAGGAACAACGCGGCCGGCACAAGACCACCGATGAGGATGGCCAGCAGACCCGCCAGGGCACCACACCAGGAGGCGAGAGCCCTCACATCACTCACTCAACTCGGCCCATCCTGCTCGACAATGCAGATCCTGCCCAGTTCAGATGTCGGTATCCATTGGTGATCAGCTGCGCCTGTCGCAGCAGCTTCCGTACCTCAAGTCGGCGGATCCGATGCCGATGCTGCGACCGCCGGATCTGGTGGCCGCCGGTGAAGTGGGCGAGGTGGTTGCACTTCATCCGATGGACACGGTTGCTGTGCGTTTTCGCCGGGGCACATTTCTGATCCCCCTCGATCGGCTGGATCCGGTGGATGCCGCTGAGGTGGACTAAGCAGCGTCCCGCCGATCCCAGCGCCGTTCAAGCTGCTTCAGTGCAGCGGAAGTTCCGCACAGGCTGAGTCGTGGTTCCCTCAGCCAACGTTGGGCGGCATGGAGCACATCCGTCGGTGTCAGTTCCGCAAGAGCCCGCACACAGCGCTGGTCATGATTGTCGGGGAGCCCTTGGGCCTTCAGCTGAACCCGTCGCTCTGCCCGTTGGGAGCAGGTCTGCAGGCCCTGGGCGAGCTGACCGATGTACTTGGCCCGTGCGAGCTCGAGTGCGGCCTCACTGAGGGGTTGCTCACTCAGCTCGTCCCAGATGTTCAGCAGCAAGTCCAGCGCGAGCTCTGAGCGCTCCTCCACGCTCGAGGCCATCAGCACAAAGGGCGCCGGTCCTGCCAGGGCAGGGAAGTGCGCGGCCACGTCGTAGGCCACGCCATGGTCTTCCCGCAGGCGCTGGAACAGCAGGCTCGACATCCCCACCCCCAGATGGCATTGCAACAGTCGCAACGCCAGTTCATCCGGGTGTCCATGCCCCAGCGTCGCCTGCCCAAGCATCAGAACCACCTGTTCGGTGTCCATTGCTTCGAGCTGGATCGTTTCGGTTCCTACTGCTTCGGCGTAGGGACGGCGGCCTGAGCGATCGTTGCCGCTCCCTTCTGGCCAGTCGCGAAAGTCCTCAAGGGAGCCAATCGTGTCGATGATTTGCGGTGGGACGCTGCCCGCCAGGGCGAGAACGCTCGATGCCCTCGGTAGCCGCTCGGCCAGGGGGAGAAGTGCCTCCCGATCCACATCATCCAGCTCTTCAGCGATGCCCATCGGGTCGTGGCCGTAGCCCCCGTTGCCATAGGTCAGCTGCCGCCATCCGGTTGTGGCGCAATGGAAGGGATCCTCCCGCTGCCGTTGCAAGGCCTGAATCGTGAGCGAACGTTCAAGGGCCACCTGGCCAGGCTCAAGCCGGGGGGAACGAACCATCTGGGCCAGCAGGGGCAGGAGCTGCTCCGCGTCTTCCACCGTGCAGCGCAGGCTCAGCACGAGCGCATCTTCCTGGGCATCGCAGCGCAGACCTGCTCCGCATCCCTCAACAAGGTCCGCCAGGTCAACGTGGTTGTGTCGTCCACAGCCGCGGCTGAGCAGAGATGCCAGCAGGTCATGGGCCCCCCGTGTTTCTGCAGGGTCGTCGGCGCTGCCGAAAGGAAGCAGCAGTTTCGCGGCCAGAATCCCCGGGCTTGAGACCGGTTCGATCAGCAGTTCGAGGTTGCTCATCCGTCTTTCGTCTTTGTCTGGGCGGTCAGCACAAACGCCTGTTCGGGTTGAAGCCTTGGGAACAGGTCTGAGCGAAGCCGCTCGGCCGTCCATGGCGGCAGGAAAGCAATAGGATGGAGCAGATCCTGCTGCCGGTCCCAGAGGGTCTGGCTGGCGCTGAGCCCAGACACCTGGCCCGTCGATTCCAAGGCATAGCGCAGTCCGTTGCTCACCAGCTGCTGGCCCCGTTTCAGCTCCTGATCGCTCACGAGCTCTTCCGCCATGGCGCGCAGCTGCCGGTTCACCTCGTCTTCCACAGCCTCCAGATGCTCGTCTGGACAGATCACCTCCAGCGTGATCAGGCTTCCCTGCTCCAGAACCGAGAGGTCCATCGACACGCTTTCAACGATCTGCAGTTCCTCCCTCAAGCGGTTCACGAGACGACTGCGTCTTCCTTCCCCCAGCAGGGTTGTGGCGAGATCAGCGGCCATCACGCCTGTTTGATCCTGGGCCCGTGGAGCTTCCCAGAGCATCAGCAGTCGGGCGGATTCGAGCCGGTCCACAACAACGCTTTCGCGTCCAGGACGCACGCTCAGGGGCGATGACGGTGATGAGGGCTCAGGCGCATCCAGGAGGTCCGCCAGAGCCGAGGAACCCAGGGCACTGCGCAGCTCCGCTGACGAAGGCCCGGCCATCGCCAGACAGCAGTTGGAACCGCGGTACTGCCGCTGATGAAACGCCCGCATGGCCTCGGGCGTCATGGCCTCCAGGCTGCGGGGGGTACCCAGGATGGGTCGGCCGTAGGGGTGCTGGTCACAGCCCTTGCTCAACAGCAGTTGCAGCACCTGCTCATTGGGTTGATCGGCGTATTGAGCGATCTCTTCAAGCACCACCCCCCGTTCCGTGTTGAACCCGTCAGGCTCGAGGCTTGGCTGCAACACCAGTTCCAACAACAGATCCAACGCTTCGCGGGCTCGATCCGGGGGTGTCAGCACGTGGAAGTGAACGTCATCAAAGCCTGTAGCGGCATTGCTGCTGCCCCCCAGAGCTTCGATGGCTTCATCGAATGCCCCTGCGGCCAGTCGCTCACTTCCCTTGAACACCATGTGCTCCAGGAAATGGGCCATGCCCTCTTCCCCTGGCTGCTCACTGGCACTGCCGGCACGGCACCAGAGATCGAGACAGGTCAGGGGTGCATCCGGCATGTCCGCCGTCACGCAGCGCACTCCGTTGGGGAGGGTCCAATGGTCCAGTGGGGGACCGGAGAACGGAAGGTTCAGAACTGCGTGGCAAAGTTCCATTCTGTGCCTGCCCTTTCGATGCAGCCCAAGCCGCTGGCGCCACCGCCAGGACAGCATCCCCTCGTGCAGGCCTTAGCGGCGTCGATCCGGAGTGCCTGGGCGGGATTGCCCGGATTGGAAATCCTCCCCTGCGATGAGGATTTGCGCTTCATCCAGGGGCAACTCGATGGCGAGGGCCTATCGATCGGCAACGAGCTTTTTCGCTGCATCGGCCTTCGCAAACTTCATTTGGAGGTTGCGCGACTCGGCAACGGCCTGCAGATCCTCCACAGCGTCTGGTTCCCCGATCCCCACTACGACTTGCCGATCTTCGGGGCCGACATCGTGGCCGGCCCTGCAGGCATCTCCGCCGCGATCGTCGATCTGTCCCCCACCTCCGATGACTTGCCGGAGCAGCTGATCCAGCGGCTTGAGGCCAGGCCATGGCCGGCGTTCCGTCAGGTTCGGGAGCTGCCGGCCTGGGGATCAGCCATCTTCTCGAACAAGGTGTGCTTCATCCGCCCCGATGGTGCTGACGAGGAAGCAGCCTTTCAGGAACTGGTGAGCCATTACCTGCAGGTGATGGCTACCAGTGTGAACGAGGCGACTCCCGAACCGTCCACGGCTCTCACTACAGTCCGCCGGTACGAGGGTCAGTTGAACTATTGCCTTCAGCAGAAACGCAACGACAAGACCCGCCGCGTGCTCGAGAAGGCCTTCGATTCAGCCTGGGCCGATCGCTACATCGACATGCTTCTGTTCGACAACCCTCCGGAACTCTGATGACCCCCAAGCGCTGGTCTGTTCTGGCTGGAAGTTTGGTCATTGCGGTCATCGGCGGCTGGTTGCTGCGGCCGACGCCCGAACCCAAGCCGGTTGAACCGATGCCTGCACCCACGGTTCGTCCCGAAGCGGTCGCGGCCCTGGGGCAGCTGGAGCCCGCTGGGGACATCCGCAATCTGGCGGCTCCCAATGCGGGGATGGCGGGGACACCCCGGGTGGCAGCCCTCAATGTGAATGAGGGTGATCTGATCAAGACCGGCCAGGTGTTGGCGTCCTTCGATCACCGGGATGGACTGCTCGCTGATCTGGACCGCGTCGATGCGCAGCTGCGCAGCCTCGATCAGGAGATACAGCTTCAAGCCCTTGAGGTAGAGCGCTTCAGCAGAGCCGCCGATTGGGGTGCGGCCGAATTGACTCTGGTGGATAACAAGCGTGAGGAGCTGGTGCGTCTTCAGGGACAGCGGGATCAGGCCCTGGCGGAGCGCAAAGGGCTTCAGGCCGACCTCGTGCTCAGTCAGCTGATCTCGCCCCTTGATGGTGTTGTGCTCAAGCTGCATGCCCGTGCAGGCGAGCGCCCTGGTGCAGAGGGGGTGATGGATGTGGGGGCCAATCAGGCGATGCAGGCCAGCATCGAGGTCTACGAATCCGACATCTCCCTGATCCGCCTCGACCAGTCCGTGCGCCTCATCAGCGAGAACGGTGGTTTCCGAGGTGAACTCGTCGGGCGTGTCCTGCGCATCAGCCCGCAGGTGGAACAACGGTCTGTTCTCTCCACCGATCCCACCGGCGATGCCGACGCCCGCGTTGTGATGGTTGATGTGGTGCTGAACCCTGAAGATGCCGCCAAGGTCAGTCGTCTGGCGGGTTTGAAGGTGATCGCCCGCTTCGATCCATGAACCGGTTCTGGCGGGGGCGTCGGATTCCCCTCTCCTGGCTGTTGCTGACGCGCCAGCCCGTTCGCTTGCTGGTGGCGCTTGCTGGCATCAGTTTCGCAGGAATTCTGATGTTCATGCAGCTTGGATTCCGTGATGGCCTCTTTGACGCCAGCGTCACAGCGCACCGGCTCTTCGATGCTGATGTTGTTCTGATCAGTCCCCGCTCTGCCAGCTCCGTGAGCATGGAGGCCTTTCCAAGGCGGCGGCTAGTTCAGACCCTGGCTGATCCAGACGTCGATGGGGTGACCCCGGTGCATTGGGGGCTGATGCTGTGGCGGAACCCGGAAACGCGGCGCAACCGGTCGATCCTGGCCTTGGGTTTCAATCCCGACGACCCCTTTTTTGTCGATCCCTCCCTGGCTGAGAAAACTGACGCTCTCAAGCAGAAGGGTCGGATCCTCTTCGATCAGCTGTCACGTCCTGAATTCGGACCCATTGCCGATTGGTATCGCGATGGCCGTGTGGTGGAAACCGAGATCGCTGGCAACCGCGTCCGGGTGGCGGGTCTGGTGAGCCTGGGCACCAGCTTCGGTGCCGACGGCAACCTGCTCACGAGCACGGAGACATTCCTCGATCTGATGCCTCAGAAGCCGCCTGGGGCGATCGAAGTGGGTCTGGTGCGGTTGAAGCCCGGCGCGGATCCTGAGCAGGTGGTGTCCCGATTGAGACAGCGACTGCCCAAGGATGTTTCGGTGCTGACCAAGCAGGGCTTCATCGATTTCGAGCAGAACTATTGGAAGAGCAGCACCTCCATTGGTTTCATCTTCACGCTCGGCGCCGCCATGGGCTTCGTGGTGGGCTGCGTGATCGTTTATCAGGTGCTGTACACCGATGTGAGTGATCACCTGCCGGAGTACGCCACTTTGATGGCCATGGGCTATCGCCTCAGCCATCTGTTGGGAGTGGTGGTTCGTGAGGGCTTCTATCTGGCGGCGATGGGGTACGTCCCCGCCTACATGGCCGGTCAGGGGCTGTACTGGTTCGTTCGTGACGCCACCAAGCTGCCCGTCGGCATGGATCTGTCCCGGGCGTTGACCGTTCTGGTGATGATCCTGGTGATGTGCATGTTGTCGTCGTTCCTGGCCATGCGTCGTCTCATCGATGCAGACCCTGCGGAGATCTTCTGATGGCAGCTGTTGTTGTCGACAACCTCTCCCACGCTTTCGGCCAAGGGGAGATGCGCCGCGCGGTTCTTCAGAACATCAGCTTCAGCATCGAGCCGGGCGAAGTGGTGTTGCTGACCGGTCCTTCGGGCTGTGGCAAGACGACACTGCTCACCTTGATCGGCGCCTTGCGGACGGTTCAGCAGGGTGAGGTGTCGGTGCTTGGTGAGTCCCTGCATGGTGCAGGCCGCCGGCGCCGCCAGCAGGTGCGCCGGCGCATTGGAATGATTTTTCAGGGGCACAACCTTCTGCGCTGCCTCACTGCTGAACAGAACGTGCAGATGGGAGCCGATCTTCTGCCTGATCTCAGTTACAGGGCGCGCCGGGATGAGGCTCGTCAGTGGCTCCGTGCCGTTGGCCTGGAGGACCACATGGCCAAAGTCCCCCATGACTTGTCCGGTGGACAGAAGCAGCGGGTCGCCATTGCCCGTGCCCTTGCCGCAAACCCCCGCCTTCTCCTGGCTGACGAACCCACCGCTGCCCTGGATAGCCGTACGGGCCGGGAGGTGGTGGAGCTGCTTCGCCGACTCGCCCGTGAACAATCCTGCGCGGTGCTGATGGTGACCCATGACCCGCGCATCGTTGATGTGGCCGATCGCCTGCTTCAGATGGAGGACGGGCGATTAAAGAATGCTGTTTAGTACGATGAAAGTTGACATCAGAGCCCGCAGTTCCGCATGGCCAAGCGCAGAAACCTGAAGAAAGAAAAGCAGGAGCGGAACCGCGCCTACGCCCGCAAGTTCAAGAAGCGCAAGATGCGGAACGATGGCCGTGGTGAAGGCGCTGGTAACGGTGTGACCGGAACCGCCAACAACGGTGGTGCCGCCGACTGATCAACGGATCAGACCATGCATCAAAAAGGGGGCCTGCGGGCCCCTTTTTTGTTGTTCGTAGGGTGGGTGGCCATTTGCATCGGCCGTCGCGATGTTCGTCAGCGTCGTTATTCCGACCTACAACCGACGCCCGATCCTCGAGAAATGCCTCTCGGCACTGGAAGATCAGCAGCTTTCTGGGGCTCTTCAGGACTACGAGGTTGTTGTGGTTGACGACGGTTCCACCGATGGAACGCCGTCATGGCTGAGCGAGCAGTCCCAGCGTTTTCCCCATGTGCGCCTGATCGAGCAGGAGCACGGTGGTCCTGCCGAGGGCCGAAACCGCGGTGTGGATCACGCCCGTGGAGATGTGATCGTCTTCATCGACAGCGATCTGGTGGTCACAGAAACCTTTCTGGCCACCCATGCACGGGCTTTGCAGCAGTGCTGGCAACGGCGCGGTGATCGGCTCTGCTTCACCTACGGCGCTGTCATCAACACCGCCAACTTCGAAGCACCCTGCTCGGAGCGCCACAAATTACGAGACTTGTCCTGGGCTTATTTCGCCACTGGAAATGTGGCCATCGATCGGGAGGTGCTGGAGCGCTCAGGCCTGTTTGACACTGGTTTCCGCCTCTACGGCTGGGAGGACCTGGAACTGGGAGAGCGTCTGCGGCGGATGGGGGTTGAGTTGGTGAAGTGCCCGGACGCTGTCGGCTATCACTGGCACCCCGCCCTGAGTCTCGACCAGATCCCCCGACTGGTGGAAGTGGAGGGTGAACGGGCCCGTATGGGACTTGTTTTTTACCGCAAACATCCCACCAGGCGGGTGCGGTTGATCATCCAGTTCACCTGGTTCCATCGCATCCTTTGGGAAGTGCTCACCCTCGGTGGGCTGATCAATCCCTCAAGCCTTCGCCCGCTGCTCCGTTGGCTGATCCGGCATGGCTATCCCGGAACGGCGATGGAGTTGCTTCGATTGCCTCTCAATCGCATCGGTGTGCGTGCCCTGTTCCGTGAAGCCAGAGCGGCAGGGCTTCGCTGATCAACGTTTTGATACCTTCTATAGGTCCTTTCACTCCGCACACCTGCCCGTTTCGGGTGCACCGTGAGACCAGCCCCTGCTGGTTGTTCAGGTCCCTGGCAGGTGGAGGCGAACCCGAAACCCTCAAACCATGGCTGTCGTCACCCTCGCCGAGATGATGGAGGCTGGTGCCCACTTTGGGCACCAGACCCGTCGCTGGAACCCCAAGATGTCGCGCTACATCTATTGCGCGCGCAACGGCGTTCACATCATCGACCTCGTGCAGACCGCCGTCTGCATGAACAATGCCTACAAGTGGACCCGTTCTGCGGCACGCAGCGGCAAGCGTTTCCTCTTCGTTGGTACCAAGAAGCAAGCCTCTGAAGTTGTGGCGCTGGAAGCCGCCCGCTGCGGAGCCTCCTACGTGAACCAGCGCTGGTTGGGCGGCATGCTCACCAACTGGACCACCATGAAGGCCCGGATCGACCGTCTCAAGGATCTGGAGCGGATGGAGTCCAGCGGCGCCATCGCCATGCGCCCCAAGAAGGAAGGTGCGGTGCTACGTCGCGAACTCGAGCGTCTTCAGAAGTATCTGGGTGGCCTCAAGAACATGCGTCGCCTTCCCGATGTTGTGGTCCTGGTGGACCAGCGTCGTGAGTCGAATGCGGTGCTCGAAGCCCGCAAGCTCGACATCCCCCTGGTTTCCATGTTGGACACCAACTGTGATCCGGACCTCTGTGAGGTGCCGATTCCCTGCAACGACGATGCTGTTCGTTCTGTGCAACTGATCCTTGGCCGTCTGGCCGATGCGATCAATGAGGGCCGCCACGGTTCCAACGATCAGCGTGGTGGCGACAGCGAAGGCTGATCTCCTCTCACCGCTAAGTTCACGCCGCTGATTCCAATCAGGGAATCGGCGGCGATTCAATTTCCCTTCTCACTGCTCCGACCGATGGCTGCTGCCGTATCCGCCAAGCTTGTCAAAGAACTGCGCGACAAGACCGGCGCGGGGATGATGGATTGCAAAAAGGCCCTGGCCGCCACGGAAGGCGATGCCAACAAGGCCGTTGAGTGGCTTCGCCAGAAAGGCATCGCCAGCGCTGAAAAGAAATCCGGCCGCACCGCCGCCGAGGGTGCCATCGGCAGCTACATCCACACCGGTGCCCGCGTGGGTGTGCTGGTTGAGGTGAACTGCGAAACCGACTTCGTGGCCCGGGGCGACATGTTCCAGTCGCTGTTGCGTGATGTCTCCATGCAGGTGGCGGCATGCCCCAACGTTGAGTACGTCACCACCGACGAGATTCCCGACGAGATCCGTGAGCGGGAAAAGGCGATCGAGATGGGTCGTGACGATCTCGAGGGCAAGCCTGAGCAGATGAAGGAAAAGATCGTTGAGGGCCGCATCGGCAAGCGCCTCAAGGAACTCGCCCTCATGGAGCAGCCCTTCATCAAGGACAGCTCCATCACCGTTGCTGACCTCGTCAAGCAAACCGCTGGCAAGATCGGCGAGAATGTGAAAGTTCGTCGCTTCACCCGTTACACCCTGGGCGAGGGCATCGAGGTGGAAGAGAACGATTTCGCTGCTGAAGTGGCGTCCATGCAGAACGCCGGCTGATTCCCTTGTCCGACCCGGACGTCAGGCCTGCTTACGACCCGTCAGAACAGCTGGCACGCCTTCAACGGTTGTGCCGGCTGCGGGCCATCGCCCTGTACAGGGAGCAGGCTCTCTATCTTCAGGTGCTGCGGGAACTGCTTGAAGGAGCCACCCGTCAGGCCCTGTTCAATCTTCTCGGTGAGGTTGATCCCTCCCGTTTTGGTCGGCTGCCGGAGTCGACCCGTCAGAATTTCCATGCAGCGGTCACAGACCTGATCGACCGCTGCTGCGTTCTGCTCACTGTTGAGCAGCTGATGCAGCTAGTGCGGCAGATGCAGCAGGAGCAACGGCGCCAGCAGGCCCATGCCAGCAGAACCATGCTGCAGAAGCTCAGTCGCCAGTCCCAGGAGAGTGCGCCTGAAACCGAGCCACCCACCTCTGAGCTCCCACGGGAAGAACCGAGCGGATCCATTCAGTTGAGCTTGGCTTCACCGCTTGAATCCCCCCCGAGGACCGCTTCCCCGGATCCCGTTAAAGAACCGGTCCCTGAACCCGCAGACAACAAATCTTCTGGTGATTTGGATGTGCTCCGCTCACTGTTCGAGCTGGCCGGTGATGCGATGCAGCAGGCCCAACAGCCCCTTGATCCCGGTGCTGTTCTTGATCCTTCGGTGGACGGTAACGACCACTTTCTCCCGAATGAACCGGATGCGCTGTTGCACTGGAGCCAGGCCATGGATCAGGCGCTTGAGCGACGCCTTCGCAACCTGTCCCATGCGGTGAATGTGCAGATGCTGCGGTCAGGACTGGCCCAGACCCTTCTTCCCATCAGCCTTCTGGATGCTGTCCTGAAGGGGCAGGTCGAAACGCAGCCAACCGCCACGAACGTGCTTCGCCTGCGCCTCCCTCTGGCCGTCGGTGAGCTCGACCAGGGCATGGATGTGCTCTGTGTGCTCTTACGCAGCAACGATCTGGAGTTCGACAGCCCACGTCTGCGTCAGTGCCGCAAACGATTGCGCGCTCACCACCATGCTCTGCTCACAATGGTGCGGCAGCAGCGTCATTGGCAGCGTCGCTCCCTGGATCGTGAGGCCCGGACCCATTGGCAGACCCCATCGGATTCAACGCAGCAGCTGAGCGGGGACTGACCAGCGAGCAGCTGTCGCTGCTCCTCACCTGGATGCTTCCCATTCAGCGCTCGCTGGGGTTGGAGGCCGACCGTGGTTTTCAGAATCTGCAGGGTCGCCAGCAGCGCTTTCACGCCTTTCTGCAGCAGCAACTCGCAGCGCCTCCGGCCGTTCCCTTCCCCCAGGGGATCAGTGAACGCATGTCCAAGCTCAGCTCTGGCTTTGCCGACTATCCGGAGCTCGCTGATCCGGCCCGCCGTCGCTTGGTCACCGATGCCCGTCAGTGGCTGCATGAGCTGCGCCATCGCCTGGAACCCTCGGCTCCGATGGCACCGCCACGCCTCAAGGTTCAGGCGTCGCCCCAGCAGCGTGCCAGCTCACCACTGCAGCTCGACAGTCCCATCACCCAGATCCGTGGTGTGGGTCCGAAATTCGCGGCACGGCTGGCTTCGATCGGCCTGCTTCTGGTCCGCGACCTGCTCCGCTATTACCCCCGTGATCATGTCGATTACTCCGCGATGCGCCGCATTGAGGCGCTGGTGTCGGGGGAAACAGCCACGATCGTCGCCACGATTCGCCGTTGCAACGGATTCGTCAGCCCACGGAACACCAACCTCTCCATCATTGAGCTCCAGCTGCAGGACCCGACCGGTCGCCTGAAGGTGAGCCGTTTCCTGGCGGGCAAACGCTTCAGTTCTCCGGCTTACCTCAAAGGCCAGCAGCGTCTCTACCCCGTTGGTGCCACCGTGGCCGTCAGTGGTCTGGTGAAAGACGGCCCCTACGGCATCACCTTTCAGGATCCGTTGATCGAGGTGCTGGACAGCCCCTCGTCTCCGGTCAAATCCCCCAGCATCGGCCGGCTTCTCCCGGTTTATCCCCTCACCGAAGGAGTTGGCGCGGATCGGTTCCGCAGCCTGATCGATCAGGTTCTGCCCCTCGCGGCATCGTGGCCTGATCCTCTCCCCGCCGCGATGCTGCGGCAATTCCAGCTGCCGGCACTGTCGGAGGCCCTGCAGGCCCTGCATGCGCCCAAGGACCGCGAGAGCCTCGATCGGGGACGGCGCCGGCTGGTGTTCGATGAGTTTCTGCTCCTGCAGCTCGGTCTGTTGCGCCGACGCCAGGCGCTGCGCTCCCGGACGGGTCCTGACCTGGATCTGCAATCCAGTGCCAATGGGCTTGTGGGGGAGTTCATGGATCTTTTGCCCTTCCGCTTCACCGCAGCCCAACAACGGGTGTTTCAGGAGATCGAAGCTGATCTGGAGCGCAGCGAACCCATGGCCCGTCTGGTGCAGGGTGACGTGGGCTCGGGCAAAACGGTGGTTGCCATTGCAGCGTTGCTCAGCACCATTGCCTCGGGCTGGCAGGGGGCCCTGATGGCCCCAACGGAGGTGTTGGCCGAGCAGCATTACCGCAACCTCTGTCATTGGCTGCCGCAGCTCCATGTGAGCGTCGCCTTACTGACGGGATCCACGCCGCGGCCCCGCCGTCGGGAGCTGCTGGATGACCTGGCCAACGGGTCGCTGAAGGTGCTGGTGGGCACCCATGCCTTGCTCGAAGATCCTGTCGTTTTCAACCGCCTGGGGCTGGTGGTGGTGGATGAACAGCACCGTTTCGGAGTGCATCAACGGGATCGCCTGCTCAATAAGGGCTTGCAGCCCCATCTGCTCACCATGACGGCAACACCGATCCCTCGGACCCTGGCGCTCTCGATGCATGGGGATCTCGATGTCAGCCAGATCGATGAATTGCCGCCAGGGCGAACACCGATTCGCACCCGCATGCTCACGGCCGCAAAGCGGGAGAAGGCCTATGAGTTGATCCGTGAGGAGGTGCAGCTGGGCCAGCGGGCCTATGTCGTTCTGCCTCTGGTGGACGAGTCTGAAAAGCTCGAGCTTCGCTCAGCCGTTGAAGTTCACGCTGAATTGGCCTCGGAGGTGTTCCCAGATCTGGCCGTTGGTTTGCTGCATGGGCGTCTCTCCAGTGCTGAAAAGCAGGCAGTGCTGACCGATTTCGCTGCTGGCACGACTCAGGTGCTGGTCTCGACCACGGTGGTGGAAGTGGGCGTGGACGTGCCCGAAGCCAGCGTGATGGTGATCGACCATGCCGAACGTTTCGGCCTGGCGCAGCTGCATCAGTTGCGGGGGCGCGTTGGCCGTGGCGCCGCTGCCTCCCATTGCCTGTTGATCAATGGCAGCTCCAATCCCCTGGCCCGCCAGCGTCTGGATGTGCTGGTGCGCTCCACCGATGGCTTCGAGATCGCCGAGATGGATCTGCGCTTGCGGGGCCCTGGCCAGGTGCTGGGAACTCGACAATCGGGCCTGCCTGATCTGGCCCTGGCCAGCCTTGCCGATGATGGTGCTGTGCTGGAGGACGCACGAACAGCCGCCCAGGAGCTGTTGAACAACGATCCTGAGCTCAAGCAGCACCCGTTGCTGCGCGAGACCCTGGAGGCCCAGCAGCGTCGCCTCAGCGGTGGCACTCCCTTGAACTGATCCATCCCGTTGCCGCGATTCGATGCGCCCCTGGAGTTCAATCCCGATCGAAGATTGCGGCGAGCCTTTGCAAGCGCTGCCTCCCGCTTTGTTGCGGATGGAACCTCACCCGTACATGGCGCTGGGGGCGCCCTATGGGACGTCGGGGAATCCCTTTCAATTGCGCCTGGGGGTCGTTCAGCGCCTGCTTGATGCTCAGCAGCAGCTGCTCGAGCACGATCCCTGCCTGCGCCTGAGCATTTTTGATGCCTGGCGGCCGATCGCCGTGCAAGCCTTCATGGTGGACCACAGCATTTCGGAACTCTGCCGTGAACGCGGCGTGGAATCGCGCTCAGGGCACGCCTTCGATCAGGTGGTGTCCGATGTGGGGCGCTTCTGGGCTGCTCCCAGTCGGTATCCTGCAACCCCGCCTCCCCACAGCACCGGTGCGGCTGTTGATCTCACCCTCAGCAGCAGCGATGGAACGCCGCTGGCCATGGGGGGAGAGATTGATGCCATTGGTGCGGTGTCTGAACCGCAGCACTACGCCGGTCGGGAGGATTCCGAAGCTCGGCTCTGGCATCAACGCCGGCAGTTGCTGGCTGAAGTGATGGGAGCAGCCGGCTTTGCCCAGCATCCGAACGAGTGGTGGCACTACTCGTTCGGTGATCAGCTCTGGGCCTGGCGAAAAGGTGCAGCTGTGGCGGTCTACGCCGAGGCCGTCAACAGCGCGCTCACTTCCTGATCACCCAGCTTCTCGATGTGGTCCCCGAAGCTGCGACGTCCACCGGCGGCTTTCCAGCTAAGGAGGAGCGGTTCAAGGGTTGTCTCCAGATCATCCAAGGGCAGTTTTTCCAGGTAAGGGCGCGCCAGACGCTGGAGATTTGGGGTGCCGCCGAGCCACAGCTGGTACTGGTTAACACCGTTGCCCACCAAGCCCAGCTCCGCCATGTAGGGGCGGGCACAGCCGTTGGGGCAGCCGGTCATCCTCACCAGCAGGGACTTTTCAATCTCGAGCCGTCGCAGCTGGGCATCGAGGCGATCCAGAACATCCGGAAGGATGCGCTCAGATTCGGTGATGGCGAGCCCGCAGGTGGGTAGAGCTGGGCAGGCGATGGCATGCCTGGCTAGAGGTGCTGGAGCTTCAGGCACCTCAAACCCGAGGGCTTCCAGCTGGGTTCGAATGCTGGCTCGCTGGGAGGTGCCGATGTTGCACAGCAGCAGGTCCTGGTTGGCGGTGAGGCGAATCTCCAGCTGGTAGGTCTCTACCAGCTCCCTTAGCCCTTCCTTGAGATCTCCGTTCAGGCGGCCACAGAGCAGGGGAAGTCCCACGAACCACATCCCTGCCTTCTGGCGATGCCAGCCGAGATAGTCCAAAAGTTTGGCCTTGGGCTCATTACGCAGCCCCTTGAGGCTTCCCTTGAAGTAGGTCGCGCACAGGGTGTCGCGGAACCACTGGATTCCCTTGTCGTGCAGCAGATACTTCATGCGAGCGTGCTTGCGCACCTCCCGATCACCGTGATCCCGTTGCAGCGCCAGGATCGCCTGAACCACATCCAGAACGTCGGCAGCATCGACGTAACCCAAAGGATCCGCCGTGCGGGCGAAGGTCTCCTCCTTGTTGTGGGTGCGGCCCATGCCACCGCCCACGTAGACGTTGCAGCCCCGCAGATCGCCGGAGGGGTCGGTGAAGGCCACCAAGCCGATGTCCTGGGTGAGCAGGTCAACGGAGTTGTCCCCCGGCACGGTGACGGCCACCTTGAATTTCCGGGGTAGGTAGGTGTCTCCGTAGAGAGGTTCCTCAGTGCTGCCGGAAAAAACGCCGCCCTCGCTCTGGCGCTTTCTGGCCTTCTGAACGGCTCGGCTGGGCTTGAAGCGATAACTCAGGTCACCATCCACCCAGAGGTCCAGATAGGCCCCCTCGGCCGCTTCGGGGCTGAGCAGATCGGCAATTTCATCGGCCAGGCGCCGTGCCACGGGATAGCCGCCTTTCTCAAAAGGAGCTGGTGGTGCCATCACATTGCGGTTGATGTCCCCGCAGGCCGCCAGGGTCGAGCCCATGTTGCGAACGATGGTGCCGATCACCTCTTTCAGGTCGGCTTTCGCGATGCCGTGCATCTGGAAGGCCTGACGGGTGGTGGCCCGCAGAGTTCCGTCCCCAAGGCGGTTGGAGAGGTCATCGAGTGCGAGGAACAGTCGGGCAGGGATGCGTCCGCCCGGGCTGCGCAGCCGCAGCATCATCTGCCAGCTGCGAACTTTGTCCGTCTTGCGCAGTTCTCGGTGGTGCTGTTGGTAGCTGCCGTGAAACTTCAGCAGTTGAACGGCATCTTCCGTGAAGCGAACATCGTCGTTGCTGAGCTCGCTCAACAACGGGTCGCGTAGATGGTCGCTGTCCAGCTTGCGCTGCTCCGCCTTGGACAGCGATTGAGTTCCTGTTTCCGCCACTGCCAAGGAGCCTTCCCCCACCCCGAAAAGGATTTCTTGATTTGAACGTAGCGAAACGGCTTCCAATACAGTCGCTTCCGGCTCTGACCTTGGCGTGACGGCAACCTTTCTTCTGGAAATCGGCACCGAGGAGCTTCCTGCCGATTTCGTCAGGCAAGCGCTTGACCAGCTGCAGCAACGGGTGAGCCGTGATCTGCGTGAGGTAAGGCTTGGCCATGGAGCGGTGTCGGTGTTCGGCACCCCCCGGCGTCTGGTGGTCTCCGTTGCTGATCTGGAGGACCGCCAACCAGATCTTGAGGAAGACCGCAAGGGCCCTCCCGTGGCTCAGGCCTTAAAGGACGGCATTCCAGGGCCAGCGGCGATCGGTTTCGCCAAGCGCTGCGGGGTTGATCCCTCAGCTCTTGAGCAGCGTGACACTCCCAAGGGGCCTTGTGTTTTCGCAACCGTGCTCACCCCCGGTCAAGCCTGCGTTGAACTGCTCCAGGGGCTGATCCCCCAATGGATTGATGCTTTGCAGGGTCGGCGGTTCATGCGCTGGGGCACCGGAGCCCAGCGCTTCAGCCGCCCCATTCGCTGGCTGCTGGCGCTGAAGGGTTCAGAGGTGATCCCGGTGGTGCTGGGCGGCGCTGACCCTGAGGTCCGCAGCGACCGTTTCAGCCGTGCCCACCGTCTTCATGGTGACGAGCCACTCTCCATCGCATCAGCGGAGCAGTTTGGAGAGACCCTTGCCGCCGCTGGCGTTGTTGTCGATCGTGCGGAGCGGGCCAAACGAATTCGCACCAGCCTGGACCAGTCGGCACAGGCCGCCAACGGAACTCCCGACTGTCCGGAGTCTCTGTTTGAGGAACTCGTGGACCTGGTTGAAGACCCCAGGATTCTCGAGGGAACCATTGCTGAGCGGTTCCTCCAGCTTCCTCCGGAGGTGATCAGCACGGTGATGCAGGCCCACCAGCGTTATGTGCCGCTGCAGGTGCCTGGTCTGGAGGCTGATCCGCTCCGACTCACCGCTGAGGCTGTGCTTCGGCCCCAGTTCCTTTTGGTGGGCAATGGCCTGGCCCCGGCGTCGTCCTTGATTGTTCGCGGCAATGAACGCGTGCTCGGAGCTCGCCTGGCGGATGCCGAATTTTTCCTCGATGTTGACCGGCGTCAGTCCAGCGAATCCCGGCGTGAAGCCCTCGACCGTGTCACCTTCGCCGAGGGCCTGGGAAGTCTTCTGGACCGCTCCGATCGAATCGAGCGGCTTACGGGCCTGCTGTTGAAGCAACTCGGTCTTGATCAGAGCGTGGTGGATGCGGCCCAGCGTGCTGCTCATTTCTGCAAGAACGATCTGGTCAGCCAGATGGTGGGTGAGTTCCCTGAACTTCAGGGCCTGATGGGGGGCAAATACCTCCTGGAGGAGGGAGAACCCCGCGATGTTGCTCTTGCTGTGGTGGAGCACTATCTGCCCCGGGGAGCCGGTGATGCTCTGCCCGCAACCCCCGCGGGAGCCGTTGTGGCCTTGGCGGAACGGCTCGAGCTGCTGCTCAGCATCTTTGCCAAGGGAGAGCGACCAACCGGATCCTCCGACCCCTATGCCCTGCGGCGGGCCGGCAATGGTGTTGTGCAGATTCTCTGGGGCATGGCCTGGCGCCTAGACCTCATGGCCTTCCTCAGCAACGCCGTGGAGGAGTGGGCTGCTCTGTTCCCGGCCTTTGCGGTGGATTCCAGCCAACTGCACAACGACCTTTGTCAGCTGATGCGGCAGCGGATCGTGTCTCAACTGGAAGACGACGGCTTTGCGCCTGATCTGGTGCAGGCTGTGGCGGGTGATGCTGTCTCCAGTCAGCGGCTGCTCAGTGATCCCCTTGATGTCAAGCAGCGGATTCAACTGTTGCGTGACCTTCGGGACAGCGGTCAGCTGGATGCCGTCCAGGCGGTGGTGCAGCGGGCAGCGAAGCTTGCCGAAAAAGGTGATCTGGCACGCGATCAGCTTGTGGCCGGCGAAGTGGTTGAGGCCGAACGGTTCGAGTCCGCCAGTGAGAAGGATCTGTTCGCAGCTCTCGAGCAGCTGCAGCCGTTGGCTCAGCAGCGGTCGTATCAGGCCCTTGCCGATGCCCTCGTCGCGGCAACCCCGGCGCTCCAGGCCTTCTTTGATGGTGACACCAGCGTGATGGTGATGGTCGACGATGCCGCGCTGAGGCTCAATCGCCTCAACCTGTTGGCGGTCCTGCGCAATCAGGCTTCGGTCTTTGCCGAATTTGAATCGATACAATCCAAATGAAGGCAGCCATGGCCTCTGCGGCTAAGCAGGGGCCAGCCGCTTGAGCCGCAATGTCTGATCAATAGACGACCACCACCCAGCCGCCTGTGGTGATCCGCCAAGGAGGAAATGGTCAGGGCAGCGTGATTGCGGCGCTGATCTTGGCTGCTGCCGCCGTTTACGCCATCAACGTCTGGTCGACGACCAAGAAAGAAACATCCCCCGCCAAGAGCATTGAGCAGGGGATTGAGCGGATCAAGGATGCCGCTGGCAAGGCGATCGAGTCGCTCAACTGACCAGCAGCATTGTCATTGGTGTTGGAGTGATGTTGAGGGCCGGCCTCCCTCAGGAGACGCCGGCCTTTTCCTTCGACTCGGAACCTTTGGAGTTCCCCTCCTTGGATTCGCCAGCCTGAGACTTGATCTGCTGGGCCGCTTCCTCCGCCAGGAAATCACCGTCGGAACGGCCAACGGCCGAAGGAACAGGGTTGTAGACGGATGGAGCCAGAGCCTCGCCCCGGATCAGGCTGCCCAGGGTGCGGAGGGTGAGCTTGATCTGCTGCCAGGGGTTCATCATCACCACCCGTTTGTACAGGTAGCTGTCAAACGTCAGCTTCTGCACGTCCTTGTCGTCGCACATCTCGACGAAGGCTTCCCGGGCAGCGTCGTTGCGATAGAAGATTCGCTGCAGGATGTCGAGCACCGCATAAGTGGCACCGTATTTGCGGTCCCAGCGCTTGAGGTAGGTCGACTTGATCTGCTTTTCGGTGGGGATGGAGGCGCCGTTGTTGGAGATTTCCACAATCGCTTCGGCACACATCCGGCCGCTCTTGGCAGCGAAATAAATGCCTTCCCCGGAGCTCTTGGTGACGTAGCCCGCTGCATCGCCCACCAAGGCCATGCGGCCCACAACTCGGCGCGGACGAGGGTGCTCAGGAATCGGGTGGGCTTCCACCTTGATCACTTCGCCCTGGAACAGGCGCTTGTTGGCCCGCTCACGAATGCCCCTTTGCAGACCTTTGATCAAGCTCTGGTTCTGCTGCATGGTTCCCGTTCCCACGGCCACATGGTCGTATTTGGGGAACACCCAGGCATAGAAGTCGGGAGAGACGTCTGTTCCGACGTACATCTCAGCCAAATCTTCGTAGTAAGTCATCTCCTCAGCAGGAAGCTTGATTCGTTCCTGGAAGGCGATGGCCACGTTGTAATCCCCGGCGTCCATGGCTTTCGCCACCCGGGAATTGGCGCCATCGGCACCAATGATCAGATCCACAGCCAGAGTCTTCTGCTCACCGGTGGGGCCACCACCGCTGTAGTCGGCGTAATGAATGGTGTAAGGGCCCTGACGGTCTGCACCGGTGTCGATCTTCTGCACCAGGCCATTGATCAGGGTTGTGCCCAGATCGGCGGCGCGGTTGCGCAGGAAGGCATCGAACACCTCACGACGGCACATGCCGATGTAGGCGTTTTGGTCGTAACCGAGCGGATCGAGCTTGATGTCCACCTCCCGGTTGGAAGGGGAGATCATCTTCATGTTGCGGACCTTGCGGTCGATGATTTCGTCGGGCAGGTCGAACTCTTCGACCATGCAGAGCGGAATGGCCCCACCACAGGGTTTGGCGTTGTCGAGTTTGCGCTCGAACAGCCAAGTTTCAATTCCCGCCTTGGCCAGAATTTCGGCAGCACAGGAGCCACTTGGGCCACCACCGATCACCGCAACTCGCAACATCTCAGCCCGTCTCCGCTGGATTGTTTTGTGAAGCTATCACTGTCACAACAACCATTGTGGGTTGAGCTGGCTGCTGCCTTTACGATCGAAACAACACGCATCAGCGCCTTGGTTCGGGCCTCCTCTGCGCGACGCATCGAGCGGGAGGACATTCCGGTCGCTCGACGAACACGGCAGCCGCGTCAACGCAAGGGAAATGGCGCAGCTGGCTTGCTGTTTGGGCTCGTTCTCGTCTGTGCCGGAAGCCTGGCTGTGGTGATGCTGGTTCCCACGCTGCTGTCGCGGCGCCAGCCCACGCAGAGCCTTGAGATTTCAGGCTTTCGCGAACGTCCTGACGCCGATGGCCGACTCCTGGGCCACTTCCCCTATGGAGAGGCTGACGCTGATCAACTCATCGTTTTTGAACCGGGGATCGAGCTCAATGTGAAAGCCGCCGCGGCCCTCGACACGATGATGCGTTCCGCCTTGGCTGACGGGATCGATCTGCGTCTGCTCAGTGGATTCCGCTCCCTGGCCCTCCAGGAATCGATCTTCTTTGATGTGGCCTCCGAACGGAACCAGACCGCCGAAGAGCGAGCCCAGGTGTCAGCTCCACCGGGGTACTCCGAGCACAGCACGGGTTACGCCGTCGATCTAGGCGATGGCCGTTTCCCTGAGACCAACCTCTCCCAGAGCTTTCAAGACACCGCCGCCTTTCGCTGGTTGCAGGACCATGCGGCGAGATATCACTTCGTGTTGTCCTTCCCTGAGGGCAACAAACAGGGTGTGATGTACGAACCCTGGCATTGGCGTTACGAGGGCAATGCGGATGCACTGCGTTTGTTCGAGCCGGCCAGTCGGTTCTCCAGGCGGGACCCTTGACCGTTCCCGAACTGCTGTCACCTGCCGGCGACTGGGCTGCGATGAAGGCGGCCGCTGCCTCCGGTGCCGATGCGGTGTATTTCGGCGTTGATGCCTTCAACGCCCGCCAGCGGGCTGAGAATTTCCGACTGCAAGACCTTCCTGAGGTGATGCATTGGCTGCATCAGCGGGGGGTGAAGGGATTCCTCACCTTCAACGTGTTGGTGTTCAGCGATGAATTGGAGGCAGCGGCTCAGTTGCTGATCGCTGCAGATCAAGCCGGCGTGGATGCGGTGATCGTTCAGGACGTGGGGCTGTGTCGCCTGGCCCAGCGGCTGGTGCCGAACCTCTCTTTGCACGGCTCAACCCAGATGTCGATCACCAGTGCCGCGGGGATTGCCCAGGCTGCGGCGCTCGGTTGCCAGCGGGTGGTGCTGGCCCGTGAGCTGGCCCTGCGTGATCTCGAGCGACTGCAGACACAACTGGTTCAGCGGAACCTTGCGATGCCGTTGGAGGTGTTTGTGCATGGCGCCCTTTGCGTCGCCTATTCCGGTCAATGTCTGACCAGTGAATCTCTCGGGCAGCGCAGTGCCAATCGAGGAGAGTGTGCCCAGGCCTGTCGCTTGCCCTACGAAATGGTGGTGGATGGGCAACCCCACCCCCTTGAAGACCAGCGCTACCTCCTTTCGCCCCAGGATCTGGCGGCCTGGGAGCTGCTTCCGGAGTTGCAGCGCATCGGCGTGGCCAGCCTCAAGATCGAAGGGCGTCTGAAGGATGCTGCCTACGTGGCTGCCGTCACCGACGCTTATCGCCAGCGCCTGGATCAAACCCCCGCTTCGGCGCCGCAGGTGCAACGCCAGCTTGAGCTGGCCTTTTCCCGAGGCCTTTCCACCGGTTGGCTTGAAGGGGTGAACCATCGCCGTCTGGTGCATGGCCGCTGGAGCAAGAAGCGGGGCCCGCTACTGGGGCAGTTGCTGCGGGTGGAGCGGGGTGGTTGGTTGCATCTGCGCAGCCGGGAACAGCTGCATCCCGGGCAGGGCCTTGTGCTGGAACAACTGTCGTCCGACCCGCTGCATCCGCCTCGGGAGATCGGTGGCCGGATCATGGTGTGTGAGCGGATGGGCGACGAACGCTGGAAGCTGCGCCTGGGGCCCGATCGTGTGGATGGCTCTGGCTTGAGAGCTGGCGCCTCGGTCTGGCTCACCAGTGATCCCGATTGGCAGTCCCGTTGGCAGCGTGCCGCCCGTCGCACGGTGGAGGCTCGGTCCAGGGATCTGGCGCTGCGGGTGTCCGGTCGGCTGGATGCCCCGCTGGAGTTGCAGGTGCTGGAGCCCCAGGAATTTGAGCTGAAGCTCTGCAGCACCATGCCGCTCCAGAGTGCTTCGCAGCGCCCCCTTGACCGGGAACGGCTTGAGCAGCAACTGGGACGCCTGGGGGGAACCGGTTGGTCGCTTCAGCATCTGGAGATCGAACTGGAGGGCGAGCTTTTTCTGCCCGTGGCGGAACTGAACCGCATGCGCAGGGCTCTGCTGGAGCAGTTGGAGGCCACAGGGGACTGCAGCACCGATTCAGGCCCTGTCCCTGCAGCCACCAAAACGGCAGACCCAACGGAGCTGCTGGCTCAGATGTGCCCACCAGCTGTCGCTCCCCTCAGCGAGACCAAGCCAGGCTTGGTGGTGCTGGTGCGCAGCCTGGAGCAGCTGCAGGCCTTGGTAGATCTCTCCGGCACGGACCTGCCGATTCGCTCGGTGGTGGCGGATCTCGAGCAGCCTCGGGAGCTGCGGGAAGCGGTGGCGATCGGTCGAGGCTGCTGGCCTGAGGGTGTATGGCTGGCCGGTGCACGGATCACACGGCCTGATGAACGCTGGTCGCTTGAGCCACTGATTCGGGCCCGTCCTGACGGTTTCCTGGTGCGAAATGCCGATCAGCTGGAGGTGCTGACGGCGCTGGCCCCCTGTATTGGTGACTTTTCCCTCAACACCGCCAACCCCCTGAGTTTCCACTGGTACCGCGACCATTGGGCGCTGCAGCGACTCACGGCCAGTTACGACCTCAACCTTCAGCAACTGCTGGATCTCGCCGCCGCCGTTGATCCGGCGCTGCTGGAGGTCACCCTGCACCAGCACATGCCGTTGTTCCACATGGAGCATTGCCTGTTCTGTGCATTCCTCTCGGACGGCAAGGACCACACCGATTGCGGTCGTCCCTGTGAGAAGCACCACGTCACCCTGCGGGATCGCAGTGGCGTTGAACACCCACTGCGGGCTGATCTGGGTTGTCGGAACACCCTTTTCAATGGTATGGCGCAATCGGGCGTTGAAGCGCTTCCGTCGCTGCTGCGGGCCGGCGTGCGCAGGATCCGGCTCGAACTTCTCGATGAGGATGCCGCTGCGACGCAACGGCGCGTCAGCCTTTACGTCGAGGCTCTGGCGGGTCGGATGGCCACCCAGGAGGTCTGGTCCCAGGAGCAGATCCACCACCAGCTGGGCGTCACCCGCGGCAGCCTGCGCAGCAAGGGTCCGGAGCGCACCAGTCGATTCTCACGTTGAGATAACCTTTCGCACTGCGCCTTTGGCGTTCTTCACAAATACTTACGGTCAGCCCGCATGAGCGCCAACAACAAGGCGATCCGCAACATCGCGATCATCGCCCACGTTGACCACGGCAAGACGACTCTGGTCGATTCGCTGTTGGCGCAGTCAGGAATTTTCCGCGACAACGAGGCCGTCCCCACCTGTGTGATGGACTCCAACGACCTGGAGCGTGAGCGGGGCATCACGATCCTGTCGAAAAACACGGCTGTCACCTACGACGACACCCGGATCAACATCGTTGACACCCCTGGTCACGCCGATTTCGGTGGAGAAGTGGAGCGGGTGCTGGGCATGGTTGACGGTTGCCTGCTGATCGTGGATGCCAACGAGGGGCCGATGCCCCAGACCCGTTTTGTGCTGAAGAAGGCCCTCGAGCAGGGCCTGCGTCCGATCGTGTTCGTCAACAAGATCGACCGGGCCCGGGTGGATCCCGAGACCGCCGTCGACAAGGTGCTCGACCTTTTCATCGAACTCGGCGCTGACGATGATCAGTGCGATTTCCCCTACCTGTTCGGCAGCGGTCTCGGAGGTTTCGCCAAGCCCGACATGAAGACCGACAGCGACAACATGCGTCCGCTGTTCGATGCCATCCTGCGCCACGTTCCGCCCCCGGTTGGTGATTCGGAGAAGCCCCTCCAGCTGCAAATCACCACCCTTGACTATTCCGACTTCCTCGGCCGGATCATCATTGGCCGCGTTCACAACGGAAAAATCAAGCAGGGTCAGAACGCTGCGCTGATCAAGGACGACGGCAGCATCAAGAAGGGCCGCATCAGCAAGCTGCTGGGCTTCGAGGGGCTGCAGCGCGTCGAGATCGAAGAGGCGTCTGCCGGTGATCTGGTGGCCGTGGCTGGCTTTGACGACGTCAACATCGGCGAAACCATCGCCTGCCCCGATGAGCCCACCGCTCTGCCGCTGATCAAGGTGGATGAGCCCACCCTGCAGATGACCTTCGTCGTCAACGATTCACCCTTTGCGGGCAAGGAAGGCAAGTTCGTCACCAGCCGTCAGGTGCGTGACCGCCTGCAGCGTGAGTTGCTCACCAACGTTGCCCTGCGTGTGGAAGACACCGATTCACCGGACCGGTTTGCGGTGAGTGGTCGCGGTGAGCTGCACCTCGGCATCCTGATCGAGACCATGCGCCGTGAGGGCTATGAGTTCCAGGTGTCCCAGCCGCAGGTGATTTACCGCACCATCGATGGCACCCCCTGCGAGCCGGTGGAAACCCTGGTGATGGATGTGCCTGAACCAGCGGTGGGCAGCTGCATCGAAAAACTGGGCACCCGCAAGGGCGAGATGCAGAACATGGAAACCAGCGCTGATGGCCGCACCCAGCTGGAGTTCATCGTTCCCTCCCGCGGTCTGATCGGTTTCCGCGGTGAATTCATCCGGGCCACCCGCGGCGAAGGAATCATGAGCCATTCCTTCTATGAATACCGGCCGATGATGGGTGAATTCGACACCCGCCGGAACGGTGTGCTGATCGCCTTCGAAGAAGGAACAGCAACGTTCTATGCCCTCAAGAACGCCGAGGATCGCGGCCAGTTTTTCATCAGCCCGGGCACCAAGGTCTACAAGGGAATGATCATCGGGGAATACAACCGGCCTCAGGACCTCGAGATCAACGTCTGCAAGACCAAGCAGCTCACCAACATGCGTTCCGCGGGCGCTGAGGAACTGGACACGCTGCAAGCACCGGTGCAGATGACGCTGGAGCGCGCTCTGGAATACATCGGTCCCGATGAGATGCTCGAAGTCACGCCCGAGTCGATCCGTCTGCGCAAACTTCCCGGCAAGAAGCCGGCCAAGTCCAAGCGCTGATGCCTCAGGCGGACCCTCGCTTTCAGCAGGGTGTGGAGCTCTTCAATGCAGGTGAGTGGTACGCCGCTCATGATCTGTTTGAGGAGCTCTGGCATGAAACAGCTGATCCGGAAAGGCGCAGCCTTCAGGGGATCCTGCAGGTGGCGGTGGCGCAGTTGCACCTGCAACGGGGAAACCGGCGCGGTGCCACGATTCTTTTTGGTGAAGCTCTGGGTCGTCTCAAACGTCCTGGAACCCCGGATCTTGGCTTGGATCTTGCGTCTCTGTGCCGTGCTGCGCAACAGAGGCTTGAGGCGCTTCAGCAGGATGGGGATCCCGAGTCATGCACTGTCCCCGTTCTTGAGTCCATGCGCTGAAGCGCCGGTAATCTCGACGAACTTGGGCAGGTGGTGTGGCAGTGAAAGCAATGCTCCGTTCTCGGGGGCTTCTTTTAGCTCTGCCCCTTCTGGCCGCCCTTTGGACCCTGTTGTCGGCCCAGGCTCAGCAAACAGCTGACGCTGGCGTCATCACGATTGAGTCCGACCTGCAATCGGCCGACAACGGAACGGGTGTGATCACCGCCAGTGGCAACGTTCGCTTGGTGCATGCCGGTCGTGGTTTGGTGGCCACCAGCCGACAAGCCCAGTACTTCACAGAGGAAGACCGGATTGTGCTGAGTGGTGATGTTGATGTGATCCAGGCTGATGGCAACCAGCTCCGCGCTGATCGGTTTACTTATCTCCTGGATGAAGGTCGCGCGATTGCCAGCCCTGTTCCTGGCCAGCAGGTGTTCAGTCAGTGGTCGCTCACTCCCAGCCAACCCGTGCTCGACGTTCAGGCCGAGACCAACCCGGTGACTCCATGACCTTGGAACTGTCGAATGTCTCCATCACCCTTGGGGGCCGCCAGTTGGTGAAGGGCTTGGATCTGAAGCTTGCCCCCGGCGAGGTGGTCGGCCTGCTTGGTCCCAATGGAGCTGGAAAAACCACCACCTTCAATCTGGTGATCGGTCTGCTCTCCCCTGATCAGGGGGAGGTGACCGTGAACGGTGAGCGGGTCACCCATCTGCCCATGCCGGAGCGAGCCCGGCTTGGTGTGGGTTACCTGCCCCAGGAAGCGAGTGTGTTTCGCAAGCTCACGGTGCGTGAAAATCTGGATATCGCCCTTGAACAGACCGGTCTCAGTTCCGAGCAGCGTCGGGATCGGCGCCAGCAGCTGATTGAAGACTTTCACCTCAGCGCGTTCATCAATCGTCTTGGTTTCCAACTCTCCGGGGGAGAACGTCGCCGTTGCGAAGTGGCTAGGGCACTGGCATCGGGTGACAACGGACCGACGTATCTGCTTTTGGATGAACCGTTTGCCGGCGTCGACCCCCTTGCGGTGGCGGATCTGCAGCTGCTGATCGAGGGGTTGCGCTCCCGGGGCATGGGGATTCTGATCACCGATCACAACGTGCGCGAAACCCTGGCCACCACCGATCGGGCATACATCCTCAACGATGGTGCGGTGCTGGCCGCAGGACGTTCCGAGGAGGTGGCAGCTGATCCGCAGGTGCGTCGTTATTACCTCGGGGAGGGATTCCAACTGTGATTCTGGATCGTCTCAAACGCGCCACCTGGATGCGGCTGGATCTTCTGGATCGTTGGTTGCTCAAGGAGCTTCTTGGTCCACTTCTGTTCTTCATTGCCCTGTTCACCCTGCTGCTGCTAACAGGCGGCGTGATGTTTGAACTGGTGCGGCAGATGGTTGATAAGAACCTGCCGATCACAGTTGCGGCTCAGGTGCTGTTGTTCAGCATTCCGCGTTGGTTGGCTTTCTCTGTGCCGATTGGAACGCTGATGGCCTCGCTGTTCGTGTTCACCCGCCTTTCGGCGAACAACGAACTCACCGCCCTGAGAAGCCTCGGCATCACCACGAAGCGGATGATCAGTGCCGCTCTCGCCCTCTCGATGGCGATGACCCTGTTCACCTTCGTTCTCAACGACGTGGTGGTGCCCCGCAGCCAACGCTTTGCAGAGGTGAGCTTGAAGCGCGCCTTGGGGCGTTCTCTCGCCAGTGAGACGGGACGCGACGTCATTTATCCCCGCTTCGGCAGACGCATTGGTTCAGATGGTGAGAAGGGTGACAAGGGCCTGCTTCAACTGTTTTATTCCCGCAAATTCCAGAACGGCCAAATGCTGGATGTGACGGTTCTGGATTTCACCAGACCCGGTCTTACCCAGATGTTGCGTGCTGATCGGGCCATCTGGAATGAGGCCCAAGCCAGCTGGGTTTTCCTGGATGGCCAGATTCTGACCTTGGCCGCCAACGGCAGCTCAACCAAGGCCGATTTCGATCGTTACGTTTATCCCCTGGGATCTGGGCCGCTGCGTTTGGCGGGGATTGAGAACGATGCCGTGAACATGACCGTTGCTGAAGCCTTGCAGGCCCAAAGGGTGTACGAAGAGGCCGGCAGCATCAAGGAAGCCCGCAAAATCCGGGTGCGGATTCAAGAGAAGTTCACTGTTCCGATGGCATGTCTGGTTTTTGGCTTGTTTGGAGCAACCCTCGGCGCTCAGCCCAGTTACCGAAGCAGCCGAAGCTTCTCATTTGTGCTCACCCTCGGCATCATCGCTGTCTATTACGTGATTGGTTTCAGCTTCAGTTCCCTCGGGGTGAAGGGAACCCTTCCCCCGGTTCTGGCGGCCTGGCTGCCTGTGATGTTGTTCCTCGGGGCGGGTGGTCTGTTGCTGAAACAGGCCACCCGCTGATTGGCCGAGGCAGAATCCCCGTGTCTTCTGGAAATGGTGTGCTGAACACGCCTTTTGAGCTGGTCACCAGTCTTGGTTTCGCTGGTTTTGTGTTGCTGCTGCTGGCCATGCCCATGGCTTTCTGGGCGGTGTCCAGCCAGTCCCGGGCTGGCTTGGTGCGACTGCTGGTGGCCGTCGCCAACCTTCTGTTCACGGCTCAGCTGATTTTGCGTTGGTGGCAATCCGGCCACTTCCCGATCAGCAACCTCTACGAATCCCTGTGCTTTCTCGCCTGGGCTTGCACCCTCACCCAGCTGCTGGTGGAACGGGCCTGGCCTTCTCCCATCGTGGCGGCTGCGGCCACCCCCATGGGCCTTGGTTGCATTGCCTTCGCCAGCTTTGCCTTGCCCGATCAATTGCAGTCAGCGGCTCCTCTGGTGCCTGCCCTGCGCTCAAGCTGGTTGGTCATGCATGTGAGCGTGATCATGGTGAGTTACGCCGCACTGCTGGTGGGATCCCTGCTCTCCTTGGCGGTGTTGGTCACCGATCGCGGCCAATCCCTGGAACTGCGGAGCAGTTCCATTGGCAGTGGTGGATTTCGTCAGGCGGCCTCGATCGCGAATGGTGGTTCTGTTCAGCTGCAATCGGTTGAGCTGAGCACCAACGAGCAACTCGACAGCCTCAGTTACCGCACGATCACGGTTGGGTTCCTGATGCTCACAGTGGGCATCGTGAGTGGTGCAGTTTGGGCTAATGAAGCCTGGGGCAGCTACTGGAGTTGGGATCCCAAGGAAACCTGGGCCTTGATTTGCTGGCTGGTGTATGCCGCTTATTTGCACACCCGCCTTAGCCGTGGTTGGCAGGGTCGACGCCCAGCTCTTGTTGCCGTTGTTGGTCTTGTGGTGATCGCTGTTTGCTACATCGGCGTCAATCTGTTGGGCATTGGTTTGCACAGCTACGGCTGGTTTTTCTGAAATCCAGTGAATAACGAGGCATGCTCTCCAGTCACAATTTCCACCCTCGGATGAGCGATTGATCCTTTGGCCCAGATCCCTTATTCCAGGGATGTTTCACCCGGGTTCAGTTTGTGAAGATGGCCCACCATCAGTGGAAGAGATTCTTGAGCTGCATGCCTGCAGCTGCGGATGGAAACCATGGTGGAGATGTGGGTCTGGAAGCGGAAGCGGCCGCCACCTGGGGATCGAGGCCTTACGGACTCTCCCCACCACTCAGGGGGGATCGAGGTCCACTTGGACTCTCCCCCCCCACCAATCAACTCTGGGTTGTGATCACAACCCTCTCCTATGCAGTAGGAACGAACAAATCAGCGCCTGCAGGGGGCAGTCCTTACTGAGATGCGCGATGCCGGGTCGTTTGTTGGGAGGTTTCGCTCTCTTCTGCTTCCGAACGCAGATAACGCTTCCGTTGCGCTGATTCCAGGCCAGACAGCAAGACAGCGCGTCTTGACGGTGCGACCCGCTGAGGCCGATCAAGACCCCGAAGCAGTGGATGGATGCCTCGTCTGCTCATGCTGTTCTCTCAGTTATGCGTGAATCTCGCGCCGTGACCTGTGGTCCATCGCGTGACTGAATAATTCCATGATCTTCAGTCTTGTTTTGTGATCCACGTAACTGATTGGCATGATGCCCTTCCAAGTTGTTGTTGGCTTCTCAGGCCATGCATCAAGCCAACGGGCAAAAAGGAAGGCCACCCCTGAAAAAAGGGATGGCCTAAACCTTGTTGGCGTTCTTTGAAGCTGAACGAAGCGTCTGGCTGTATGGCTTGTCAGACCAGTCAGGCAGCTTCTAGATCTTGCTCAGTTGGACCGTCGTCACGCATTGGACGCCTCCGACTTCGACTTCGACTCTCCCAGTCTCTTCCAGAGGAGATGTTTTGATCATCCGTATTTCAACTCAGCGGCAGGTAACAGAGCCTGGGCCTGCCCTATGCGCAAAGTCAACGGAACTATTGAGCAAGATGTTGAAGGACTGCACCGATATTCATGCTCCCTTTGAGATATCCGGCAAAAGCCAATGCGATCACACCAGCATTCAGCGCCAGGAAGGCGGCAACCAATTTGACGTCATCATTCATCCAGTGATTATCGGAGGCCTGTTCGCATCACTGTGGCCACCAAATCTTTGGAGATGTTGAAACTGTTCAAGCGTTGGGTTCTTGCTTGAAGTGCTCATAAAAAAAGCCCGGCATGGCTGCCGGGCTTGTGGTGTTCAGCTGATGGTCTCCTGATCAGGCAAGAACAGCTTCCTTGCTGCTGCTGTTGCGGATGCCCTTGATCGCTTCGGCGTAATCGGGCTGGTTGAACACACCGGAGCCGGACACAATCGCGTTGGCACCTGCTTCGATCACCTTCCAGGCATTGCCGGCTTTGATGCCGCCATCCACTTCGATCCAGGGATCGAGACCCTTTTCGTCGCACATGCGGCGCAGGTCGCGAATTTTCTGAACCTGGTTTTCGATGAAGCTCTGGCCCCCGAAACCGGGGTTCACGCTCATGATCAGCACCAGATCGCAGAGCTCGAGGCAGTACTCGAGGGTGTCGATCGGTGTTGATGGGTTCAGGACGGCACCTGCTTTTTTGCCCAGGTCCTTGATCTGAGCCAGGTTGCGGTGCAGATGAGGGCAGGCTTCAACCTGCACGGAAATGATGTCGGCACCGGCTTTGGCGAAGTCGGGGACGTACTTCTCCGGCTCAACGATCATCAGGTGAACGTCCAGGGGCTTCTGGGTCACCGGCCGCAGCGCCTCAACAATCAGCGGTCCAATGGTGATGTTCGGAACAAAGCGGCCGTCCATCACATCCACATGGATCCAATCCGCACCGGCTTCGTCCACGGCTTTCACTTCTTCGCCGAGGCGTGCGAAGTCAGCCGACAAGATTGACGGCGAGATCACCAGGGGCTTGGTGCTCATGGATGAGGAGCGCGAAGTGCCGGGAGATTTTAGGGACTCCTGCAACCACTGATACAGTGAGCCGCGCTCAGATGTCGAGATCCACTGCGGCGACGGCCAACTGCCCGTCCAGGAGATCTCGCCAACCCGTCCCACCTCATCCGGAGACCCGTGGATCAGACCCTCATTCAGGAAATTCTCGAGATCGTCGAGCAGGCCGCCATTGCTTCCGCCTCGCTCTCCGGCAAAGGCCTGAAGGATGAAGCCGATGCATTGGCCGTTGATGCCATGCGCAAGCGCATGAATCAGATCCAGATGCAGGGCCGCATCGTGATCGGCGAGGGTGAACGTGATGAAGCTCCGATGCTCTACATCGGAGAAGAGGTCGGCACCGGCACCGGCCCAGGCGTTGACTTTGCTGTTGACCCTTGCGAAGGCACCAACCTCTGCGCCTTCAACCAGCGCGGTTCCATGGCTGTTCTCGCCGCTTCCGACCGTGGCGGTCTGTTCAACGCCCCCGACTTCTACATGAAGAAGCTGGCTGCTCCTCCGGCAGCCAAGGGCAAGGTGGACATCCGCAAATCAGCCACTGAAAACATCAAGATCCTCAGCGAGTGCCTGGGTCTCCCCGTCGACGAGCTGAACATCGTGGTGATGGATCGCGCCCGTCACAAGGACCTGATCGCTGAGATCCGTGCAACCGGCGCTCGCATCCAGCCCATCTCCGATGGAGACGTTCAGGCCGCCATCGCCTGCGGTTTCGCTGGTACCGGAACCCACTGCCTGATGGGCATCGGTGCTGCCCCTGAAGGTGTGATCTCCGCCGCTGCCATGCGCGCTCTTGGTGGTCACTTCCAGGGCCAACTGGTGTATGACCCTGCGATTGCTCAGACCTCCGAGTGGGCTGACATGACCAAAGAGGGCAACCTGGCGCGTCTCGCTGAGATGGGCATCGCCGATCCCGACAAGGTCTATGAGGCTGAGGAGCTGGCCTGCGGTGAGCATGTTTGTTTCGCTGGCAGCGGCATCACGGATGGTCTGCTCTTTGATGGCGTTAAGTTCGAAAAGGACTGCACCCGCACAAGCAGCCTGGTGATCAGCAACCTGGACAACACCTGCCGCTTCACCAACACCGTGCACATCAAAGACGGCGCCCAGAGCATCGCTCTGAGCTGATCGTCATCAACTGGTTGAGAGGAACGTCTTCATGCATATCTCCGTCGTCGGCCTCAGTCATCGCACGGCACCGGTGGAGATCCGGGAACGGCTCAGCATCCCTGAGCAGACCATGGAGACGTCCCTTCAATCCCTCCGTGGCAATGAGCAGGTGCTCGAGGCATCGATCCTCAGCACCTGCAACCGTCTTGAGATTTACACCCTGGTCCGCAATCCGGACCTCGGCGTGTCTGCTGTCAGCGACTTCCTCAGCAGCCACTCCGGTCTTGAAACAGGGGAGCTGACGCCCCACCTGTTCAGTTACCACCACGAAGACGCTGTCGACCACCTGATGCGGGTGGCAGCAGGTCTCGACAGCCTTGTGCTGGGGGAAGGTCAAATCCTCTCCCAGGTGAAAAAAATGATGCGGCTCGGCCAGGAGCACAAATCCCTGGGTCCGATCCTGAACCGCTTGCTCACCCAAGCTGTTTCCACCGGCAAACGGGTGCGCAGTGAAACCAACCTCGGAACGGGGGCTGTTTCGATCAGCTCAGCTGCCGTTGAGCTCGCCCAGCTCAAGCTCGGTCAATCCCGAGGTCTAGATCAACTGGTCACCCTGGAAAGCGAGCAGATCGCCGTTGTTGGTGCAGGGCGCATGAGCCGTCTGTTGCTCCAGCACCTTCAGGCCAAAGGTGCCTCGGGTGTTGTTCTGCTGAACCGCACCGTTGAGCGGGCCGAGCAGCTGTCGGCTGATTTCCCTGATCTTCCTGTTCAGTGCAGGCCGCTTACGGATCTGGATCAGTACCTGAGCACCTGCTCGCTGATGTTCACCAGCACCGCCGCCGATGATCCGATCATTGATGCCGCACGTCTGGCTCCTCTGAACCGGCGCAGCAAGCTGCGCTTGATTGATATCGGTGTGCCGCGCAACATCGCTGCGGATGCTGCCGATGTGGACGGCGTTGAATCCCACGATGTGGACGACCTGCAAGAGGTCGTTGCCCGTAACCAGGAAGCCCGTCAGGCCATGGCCCGCGAGGCTGAGCAGTTGCTTCAGCAAGAAGCGCAGCAGTTCCTCGAGTGGTGGGACAGCCTTGAGGCTGTGCCGACCATCAACCAGCTGCGCTCGTCGATGGAGTCGATCCGTTCGGAGGAACTCCAGAAAGCCCTCAGCCGAATGGGCCCTGATTTCTCAGCCCGGGAACGCAAGGTTGTCGAAGCGTTGAGCAAAGGAATTATCAACAAAATCCTCCACACGCCGGTGACCCAGCTGCGTGCTCCCCAGACCCGTCAGGATCGCCAACAGGCCCTCCGAATTGTCGAACGACTGTTCGATTTGGAAGCTTCTTGAGCTCTTGAGCGATTCAGTCGCGATCTGAATCCCAGTAATCTCGACTGATTCTTCCGAAAGACGGTTGCGAAGCCAAAAACTCCGGTAAGTTCTTGCGGCAACGCCGATTTGGGACAGCGGCATGAAGCGGGTCTTGGCCATCATTCTGGGCGGCGGTGCAGGCACGCGCCTGTATCCGCTCACAAAAATGCGCGCCAAGCCGGCCGTCCCTCTGGCAGGCAAATATCGACTGATTGATATTCCGATTAGCAACTGCATCAACTCCGACATCAACAAGATGTACGTGATGACGCAGTTCAACAGTGCGTCACTGAACCGTCACCTCAGTCAGACCTACAACCTCAGTAATTCCTTTGGTGGCGGTTTTGTTGAGGTGCTCGCAGCTCAGCAAACCCCCGACAGTCCCACTTGGTTTGAAGGCACTGCAGACGCTGTACGCAAATACCAGTGGTTGTTCCAGGAATGGGATGTTGATGAATACCTGATCCTTTCCGGTGACCAGCTCTACCGGATGGATTACAGCCTCTTCATCGAGCACCACCGACGCTCAGGTGCTGATCTCACCGTTGCTGCCCTTCCCGTTGATCCCAAGCAGGCAGAGGCTTTCGGTCTGATGCGGACCGATGAAAACGGCTCGATCAAGGAGTTCCGCGAGAAGCCCAAGGGTGATTCGCTGCTGGAGATGGCTGTCGACACCTCTCGCTTCGGCCTCAGTGCCGATTCAGCCAAGGAAAGGCCCTATCTGGCCTCGATGGGCATTTACGTCTTCAGCCGTCAGACCCTCTTTGATCTGCTCGACAAGCATCCCGGGCACAAGGATTTCGGCAAGGAGATCATTCCCGAGGCTCTCGCGCGGGGCGACAAGCTTCAGAGCTATGTGTTCGACGACTACTGGGAAGACATCGGCACCATCGGTGCGTTCTATGAAGCCAACCTCGCCCTGACCCAACAACCCACGCCCCCCTTCAGCTTCTACGACGAGAAATTCCCCATCTACACCCGTCCTCGTTATCTGCCCCCCAGCAAGTTGGTTGACGCCCAGATCACCAACTCGATTGTTGGCGAAGGCTCGATCCTCAAGTCCTGCAGCATCCACCACTGTGTTCTCGGGGTACGCAGTCGAATTGAAAGTGACTGCGTGCTTCAGGACACGCTGGTGATGGGGGCCGACTTCTTCGAATCTCCAGACGAACGCGCTGTCTTGAAAGAGCGCGGAGGCATTCCTCTTGGCGTCGGCAAGGGCACCACGGTGAAACGCGCCATCCTCGACAAGAACACCCGCATTGGTTCAGGTGTCTCGATCATCAACAAGGACAACGTGGAAGAAGCCGACCGTTCCGATCAGGGCTTCTACATCCGCAACGGCATTGTAGTGGTTCAGAAAAACGCCACCATCGCTGATGGAACGGTGATCTGAAGGCAGCAATCGTTTTCAGGAATGAGCCGACGTCTTTCTGCCGATGGCTCATTCCTGACATTTATTGGTTGATTTGCGGTCGAGACCAGGCGAGATCAACACACTGAGATCAGTCCTCAGTGGTCCTTCAGGCCATGTCCAAGTCTCACTTCGGCCTCATCGGTCTTGGCGTGATGGGCGAGAACCTCGTCCTTAATGCGGAACGCAACGGTTTCTCCAGCGTTGTCTACAACCGCACCTACGCCAAAACCGAAGACTTCCTCCAGGGGCGTGGCAAGGACAAGAACATTCAGGGCGCCACTGACCTCGAAGATTTCGTTGGCAAGTTGGAGCGCCCCCGCCGGATTTTGATGATGGTGAAGGCGGGGCCTGCCGTGGATGCTGTTGTTGATCAGCTCTCCCCTTATCTCGAAGAAGGCGATTTGCTGATTGATGGAGGCAACTCCGACTACCACGACACAGAACGTCGGGTGAAGCAACTCGAGAGCAAGAGCTTCGGTTTCATCGGTATGGGTGTGTCCGGTGGCGCCAAAGGTGCCCTGGAGGGCCCGAGCATGATGCCCGGAGGAACCAAGACCTCCTACGAGGCCATCGAGGGCCTTGTGAACAAGATGGCGGCTCAGGTCGAAGACGGACCTTGCGTGACCTACATCGGTCCCGGCGGGTCAGGACACCTGGTGAAGACCGTCCACAACGGGATCGAATACGGCATTGAGCAGATCCTTGCCGAGGGCTACGACCTGATGAAGCGGGTCAAAGGAATGACCGGTGTGCAGATGGCCGACGTTCTCGGTCAATGGAACGCCACAGAAGAGTTGTCGTCTTATCTGGTGGAAATTACCGAGGTGTGTCTCCGCACCAAGGATCCCGTCGATGGCACTGATCTGGTGGAAAAAATCACCGATCAGGCTGGCCAGAAGGGCACGGGCCTCTGGACCGTGGTGACGGCACTGCAAATGGGTGCCTCTGTTCCCACCATCTATGCCTCTCTCAATGCAAGGGTGATGAGCTCGATGAAGCCCCAACGCGTGGCGGCCGAATCGATCCTCAAAGGACCAACCATCAAGGACTTTGACCTGGGAACGCCTGACGATGCCATGGCTCCGCTGATGGATGCCACGGTGCTGAGCTGCATCGCCAGCTATGCCCAGGGCATGGAGCTTCTGCGAATCGCCTCCCAGGACCTCGACTATGAACTCCACATGCCGTCGATCGCTCAGATCTGGAAGGGTGGCTGCATCATTAGGGCCCGTCTGCTGAAGCGCATTCAGGATGCTTTCCACGCGGATCCCCAGCTGCCCAACCTGATGGTTGATCCCTGGTTCGCTGAACAGATCAACCGACGGCTTCCCGGACTGGCTCAAGTGGTGGCCGGTGCCGCCGAAGCCGGCATTCCCGTTCCCTGCTTCAGCAGCACCCTCGACTACATCAACAGCTACCGCTCCGGTCGCCTTCCTCAGAACCTGGTTCAGGCGATGCGCGATTGCTTTGGCTCCCACACCTACCAAAGGGTCGACAAGGAGGGCACGTTCCACACCGAATGGCTCAGCTGAGTGGTTGAGCGATGACCAACTACCGCATCGAGCGGGCGAAAGATCCTCAGGACCTCGCCCGTCAGGCCTGTGAAACTGTTGCCGCCCAAATTGATCTGGCCTTGGATCAACGGGACCGCTGCCAGATCGCTCTCTCCGGTGGGAGCACCCCCGCCAGTGCCTACTCCCTGCTCGGTCAGGAACGGTTGCCCTGGGACCGGGTGGACGTCGTTCTGGGTGACGAGCGCTGGGTGGCTGCCGATGATGCTTCCAGCAACGCCGGCATGCTGCGCCGCACCCTTCTCGCACCCGGGCCTGGAGCTTCAGCTGCTTTTCATCCCGTGCCCACCGTGGAACTGGAGAGCCCTGAGGCCAGTGCCCAGGCTTTTGCTGACCAGCTTTCTCAGCTGTGCTCAGGAGCCCCACCGGTGTTCGATGTGATGCTGCTGGGCCTGGGGGATGACGGCCACACCGCATCCCTGTTCCCCGGCACCGAGGCTCCAGCGGTGCTGGATCGCTGGACGACCATCGGGCGCGGCAAGGGGTTGGATCGCATCACCATGACGGCTCCTGTGCTTAGTGCCGCCCGTCAGGTGATCTTCCTCGTCAGTGGTGCCGGTAAACAGGAGGCCCTCCGGCGACTGGTCGATCCCTCTGAATCCTCCGATCGCACTCCCGCTCGGCTGGTTCAACCTGCTAGTGATGTGCTGATCCTTGCTGATCAGGATGCAGCCGCCGGCCTCTGAACAGATCCTTTTCCAGGGCAGCGACTTTGCTGACTGGGCCAGCCTGAACGACACGATCATGGGCGGCCGATCCCGTGCCGGTTGCCGCGTGACCCCCGACGGACTCGTGCTGGACGGGGAGCTGGTGGAGACCGGCGGTGGTTTCGTGAGCTGCCGCTCCCCTCGCCTGCAGCCCCCGCTCGATCTGTCCCCTTATTCAGCACTTCAGCTGGATGTTGAGGGTGAGGGACGCACCCTGAAGATTGCCCTTGGTTGCCGGGATGGAGCCATGGGACTCACGGAACTGATTCCCGGTGGTCTCCGCTGGGTGGTGGATGTTGCGACCAAACCGTCCGGTTTGACCCCTGTTGTGGTGCCATTCGCCGACCTCAGACCCACGGTGCGTGCCAAGCCCGTTGGCTTACCGCTGCGCTTCGATCCCAGTGGCATCACCCGCATCCAGGTGTTGCACTCGAAATTCGGCGATGCTGGGGATCTCAATCCGGGGTTTCGCGCTGGGTCCATCCGGGTGCTGATCCGTTCAATCCGCGCCTTGCCCTGAGTCCATGGACCTTCTGGTGTTGATTGCCAAGGCGGCTGATGTTTGCCTCAAGCCTTGGAGCCATGCTGTTGTTCTGATCGATCCTTCGGCTCCAGAACAGATCGACGATCTGCACGTGCGGATTGAATGCCGTGATGGTGACGGCCAGCGTTGCTCCGATCAGGATCTTGAACTGGAGATCTATCGGAGTGGCGATGAAATCAATCTGATGCTGAGCTGGTGGGACCAACCGGAACGTCCAATGCTCTGGCACGGGCGCCATCCGGTCTGGATGGATGGCGCATCGGGGCAGCGCTGTGCGGCACCGCAGGATGCCGCCCCGCTTGAAGCATTGGGTCGGCGCCTACGGGCTCTGGTGCAACCGGCTGTTTGATCGCGCCGAATTCAATCGGCGTGGTCGGTGGTCGCACCCCGGCTTGAGCTGGAGACGAGCCGTGCGTACTTGCCGAGAATTCCGTTGCGGTAACGGGGTTCCGGCTTGCTCCATCCCTCCCGGCGGCGATCCAGTTCCGCGTGATCCACGTTGAGTTGGAGCAGCAGCTGATCGGCATCAACCGTGATGCTGTCGCCTTCTTGAACCAGCCCGATCGTTCCGCCAACGGCGGCTTCAGGAGCCACGTGACCCACCACCAGGCCATAGGTGCCGCCGCTGAAGCGGCCATCGGTGATCAGGGCGACCTTGTCCCCAAGGCCCTGACCAACGATCGCTGAGGTGGGAGCCAGCATCTCCCGCATGCCCGGTCCACCGACGGGACCCTCGTTGCGGACCACCACCACATCCCCGGCCTGGATCTTTTTGTCGAGGATGGCGGCAAGGCAGTCTTCCTCGCTTTCAAACACCCGCGCCGGGCCGGTGAGAACAGGTGTCTTCACACCGCTGATCTTGGCCACGCTTCCCTCGCTGGCGAGGTTGCCCTTGAGGATGGCGAGGTGCCCTTTGGCGTAAAGCGGATTACTCAGGGGGCGAATCACGTCCTGCCCGGAGGGCGGCTCCGAGGGCACATCGGCGAGCAACTCCTTCAGGCTTTTGCCCTCCACCGTTCGGCAGTCGCCGTGCAGCAAGCCTGCATCCAGCAGCAGCTTCATCACCTGGGGAATGCCGCCGGCGTTGTGCAGATCAACGGTCACGTAGCGGCCGCTGGGCTTGAGATCACAGATCACCGGCACCCGCTGACGAATCCGTTCGAAGTCATCGATGCTCAGGTCAACGCGGGCGGTGCGGGCAATGGCCAGCAGGTGCAGCACCGCATTGGTGGAGCCACCCACCGCCATGATCACGCTGATGGCGTTCTCAAAGGCTTCCTTGGTGAGCAGATCCAGGGGGCGGATGTTGGCTTTCACGGCCTCCACCAGCACCTCGGCGGAGCGAGCGGCACTGTCGGCCTTTTCCTCGTCCTCGGCAGCCATCGTGGAGCTGTAGGGGAGGCTGAGACCCATCGTTTCGATGGCGGCACTCATGGTGTTGGCGGTGAACATGCCGCCGCAACTGCCAGCCCCAGGGCAGGCATTTTTCTCAACTGCGGTGAGCTGCTCTTCGTCGATCTTGCCGCTGGTCAGTTGGCCGACCGCTTCAAAAGCGCTCACCACCGTGAGATCACAGCCGCCCAGCTTGCCCGGCTTGATCGTGCCGCCGTAGACGAACACAGAAGGGATGTTCATCCGTGCCATCGCGAGCATGGCGCCGGGCATGTTCTTGTCGCAGCCACCAACGGCCAGCACCCCATCCATGCTCTGGCCATTGCAGGCCGTTTCGATGGCGTCAGCGATCACTTCACGGCTCACCAGGGAGTACTTCATCCCTTCGGTGCCCATGGAGATTCCATCACTCACGGTGATGGTTCCGAACATCTGTGGCATGCCTCCGGCCTGCCGGGCCGCTTCCTCAGCTCGTTTGGCCAGGTCGTTCAGCCCCACATTGCAGGGGGTGATGGTGCTGTAGCCGTTGGCGATGCCCAGGATGGGCTTGCCGAAATCGCTGTCTCCAAAGCCCACGGCCCGCAACATGGCGCGGTTGGGAGACCGCTGAATCCCCTTGGTGACGGCGTCGGAGCGAAGCATGGAACGGAGCGGACCAGTGGCAATCAAGCCAACCTACCGAGCGCTCATCCTTCGCTACCGAGTCCCTCGAGTTGGGCGCGAACGCGGGCGATCTCCGCGTTGAGTTTTTCCACCCGCTCCTCGAGGTGTCCGTTGCCTGCGCTGTCCAGCACTTCGGAACCGTCCTGCATCCGCGGTGCGTGCAACATCGATTTTTGCGCGCCGTAACGCCTGCGCCTGTCGGCTTCGTTGAGGAGCCACCAGGCCAGCCCTGCAGCACCGAGCACTGCTCCGGTGACCAGGGTTGCCAGGGTGCCTGAGCCCGTGTCGTGCTGCTGGGCCATGGGTGCGTTCAACCTGCCTGAAGGTTAGTCATGCCCTCAAGATCTGAGGTTCAGCCGTCGCACAGGGTCACCGATTCCCGGACGAATCTCACCCTGTTCCCCCACGCCCTCGTCAATGCAGGCGGTGTGCAGCGTTAGGTCTGGAATCGCTTCACCCAACAGCTTCAGTCCAGGACTGGCGCACAGGGCAGTGATCAGCCGCAGCCGCCGTCCATCCACACCCTTGCTCTGGAGCTCCTGCAGAAGCTTGAGGGTGGCCTCACCATCACTGATCTGATCCACGAACAGAATCACCCCGGCGTTGGCTTCGATCTCCTGTGGGCAGGACCCCAGGCAGAGGGAGGAATCGGGAAGGACGGATCGTCCTCCCTGCCAAAGCTCGAGACCTGCTGGCAGCACTGGAATGGCGATCAGCGGTACCGATGCTTCAACGAGGGTGCCTTCGGTGTCCCCATGGAGTCCGGGCACCATCTCCCGGCGATGGGGCAGCCAGTCCCGCAGGGCTTCGTAGGTGAGCCACCGGCCCAGTTCCTGCAGGGCTGTGGCGTAGAGGGCCGTAGGGGTTTCCCGATGCCGAAGCATGGTCAGCCAATGGCCGATCAGGGGATGGGGTGGAACCACCACCCGCAAGCTCATGGCCATATCGACTCGCTCCGCGGACAGTTGCCATAACGTGATTGCTCAAATTACCGGTCTCATGGGCGCCCTTCGACGTATGGCCTCGCTGCTGGCGGTGATCACGCTGGCGTTCAGCACTGTTGCTTGGGCTGAATCAGTGCAGGCCATCACCGCTCCCGAGCTGCGTGGTCAGTTCGCAGTTCAGGAGATCAGCGCGGATATGCACGGTCTTGACCTCAAGGAAAAAGAGTTCCTCAAGGCCGATTTGCGCGAGGTGAATCTCAGCGGCACAGACCTGCGCGGTGCTGTGATCAACACCTCGCAACTGCAGGGGGCCGATCTCCGTGATGCCGATCTCTCCGATGTTGTGGGCTTTGCCAGCCACTTCGAGGGCGCCGATCTCCGGGGGGCCAATTTCACCAACGCGATGATGATGCAGAGCCGTTTCACGGACGCGCAGATCGACGGTGCTGATTTCACCAACGCCGTGATCGACCTTCCCCAACAGCGGGCCCTCTGCGCTCGGGCGGATGGATCCAATCCGATCAGTGGTGTCTCCACCCGTGAGAGCCTGGGCTGCCGCCCCTAATCGTCATGGCTAAGCGTCTTCCGGTGACCGTGATCACCGGGTTTCTTGGGGCCGGCAAGACCACGGTGCTCCGCCATCTGCTCACCCGTGGCGGTCAGCGATTGGCCGTGATGGTCAACGAATTTGGCAGCGTTGGGCTTGATGGTGATCTGATTCGCAGCTGCGGCTTTTGTCCTGAGGAGGAGGTGGACGGCCGTTTGGTTGAGCTGAACAACGGCTGCCTCTGCTGCACGGTGCAGGACGACTTCCTGCCGACCATGGAGACGTTGCTGGAACGGGCGGATCAATTGGATGGGATCGTTGTTGAAACCAGCGGTCTCGCTTTGCCAAGGCCTCTGCTTCAGGCCCTGGATTGGCCGGCCATCCGCAGCCGTGTGCATGTGAATGGTGTGGTGACGCTGGTGGATGGCGAAGCTTTGGCTGCAGGCAGCCCAGTGGCTGATGCTGAAGCGCTGGAGCGGCAACGGGCCGAGGATCCCAGCCTCGATCACCTCACAGCGATCGACGACTTGTTTGAGGATCAACTCCAGGCCGCTGACTTGGTCTTGATCAGCCGGGCTGATTGCCTGGACGCATCAGCGATGGCTGAGGTGCAGGGGCGGATCAAAGACAAAGTGCGCCCGGGTACCGCTCTGCTTCCTGTGTCTCACGGACAGGTGGAGACATCCGTTGTGTTGGGCCTTGATCACAAGCCCACTCCCCAGGAGGCCCACACCCACCATCACGACCACGACCATCACGACCACGACCACGACCATCACGACCACAGCCATGTCGACATGGTCGGCAGCAATGTTCGTGTGGAAGGGGCCTTGGACCGTCAGGCCCTCGAGCAGCTGTTGCCCAGCCTGGTCAGCAATCACCAGGTGGTTCGACTCAAGGGGCGTGTCTGGCTGCCCAGCAAAACGCTTCCGCTTCAGATCCAGATGGTGGGTCCGCGGTTGAACAGCTGGTTTGAAGCAGCTCCCAGCCATGCCTGGCGTCCCGATCAGGGCTGTGGTGCTGATCTGGTGGTGCTGGCTTTGAACGAGGCTGCAGCTCCGGCCCTGGAATCCGGCCTTCAGAGGCTTGTGCAGGCCACACCGGCCAAGGCCAGCCCCGCGGCAGCTACGCCGGAGAGCTGAATCGGGTCTCCTTCCATTCGGCCCACACAAAGAGCCATCACTGGTGCCGTAGCCATCAGGGTCACCCCTTCTCCAACGGGCATCGTTTGCAGCACCACCTGTTGCAACAGGATTCCCCCGTTGGTTCCGACCACGGTGGCGATCACAAGCTTCCATTGCTCCCGTTGCTTCAGCTTGGTCTGTCTCCAGATCCCTTTGAGGAAGGGAAGAAGACCAAGCCATCCGCCCAGCAGCCGGATCGATGCCGTCTGCAATGGGGTGAGGTCGCTGCTGATCAGCACGTGACGGGCTAGAAATGCTCCGCTCAGGCCACAGACCACGGCGGTGAGTGCCAACAGCAGACCGATGCCGAAGTCAGCAGCGCTGCCCCCCCTCTCCACTTGGCTCGTCTCTTTCGCCTGCATGGCAATGAGAACCACCGCGCTTGAAACCAAAAGCGCGCCGAGACCATTTTTCACGGCCAAGCTGTCCCCCATCACCAGAACCCCAGCGATGCTGGCCAGCACCGGACCGCTGGCTTCCACGGTGAGGGTTCGTCGGGTGCCGAGTCGCCGCAACGCCCCGAGATAGAAGCTGTCTCCGGCCGCAATGCCGATCAAGCCGCTGATTAACAGCAGCAGAACAGCATGCACCTCGGTGTTGTGCGGAAGTGTGAGCAGAACCGGCAGAAACAACAGGCTGGCCAAGCCGTTCTTCATGGCGTTGAGCCGGATCGCCGTGACTCGCCCTGATAGCGATCGCCAGAGCGCACTGGCTCCCGTCCAGGCCATGGCTGCTCCCAGGGCTGCCAGTACACCCGTCATGGTCTGGTGTTGATCGTTGTGCAGTCTGCTGCGCAGTCGAGAACTCTGTGCACAATTCAGAAATGTGAGGCCTGGAGACGTGCACGGTGCTGGGGCATCTGCTGGAAACCCTGTCGGGGCATTGGGCGGTTCATCTTGAAAGTCGTGTTCCTCGCACGGAGCTTTATGAAGCTCGGATCGCTTCATCCAAGCCATCGCTTGGTTTTTTCATTCTTCTGATCAGCTCTGCAGTGATCGCCAGCCACGGGCTGATCTCCAACAGCACGGCGGTTGTGATCGGTGCCATGATCGTCGCTCCGTTGATGGACCCCATCCTCAGCTGGCTTTTGGCTTGGCCGTGAGCGATGGGAGATTGATCCGACGTTCCGCCGTCACCATTGGCTTCGGCGTTCTGGCGGTGATTGGAACCGCCGCGTTGATCAGTTTGGGACTGGGCATCAGCCATGTGCAGTCGGAGATCACTGGCCGCACGTCTCCCAACTTGATTGATCTGGGCATCGCCATCGCGGCGGCCGTTGCCGGGTCGTTCTCGATGACCCGCAAGCAATTGTCGAATTCGATTGCAGGGGTGGCGATTGCTGTCGCCCTTGTGCCACCGCTCTGTGTCACCGGCATTGGCCTCACGCTCGGCTCGGAAATGGTTGCTGTGTTTGGCCGTGGAACGGTGGCGGGTCTCACCAACCAGATCGCGGAGGGCTCGTTTCTGCTTTTTCTGGCGAACCTGATCGGCATCACCGTCACCACCCATGTGGTGTTTTTGCTGCAGAGTTACGGCTCATTCCGCAGCTGTTGGCGCAATCTTCTGGTCTGGTTGGGATTGCTCGGGCTGTTGAGCCTGCCCTTGTCATCGGCATTGCATGACTTCAGTGTGCGGCAGCAGATGGATGCGGAATTTGGTCGCTTCAAAGCAGGACAACTCAAACGTGTCGCCCTCGCGCGAGGCAACCAGAGGTTGTGGTCAAAAGTTCGTCTGATGTACAGCAGCGTCAGTGTTGTTAACAACGAGGCAAGGCTGGATATTGTGCTGAATGCACCCGAAGACATCTTGGATCAATCCTTTATGAACGATGTCAATCAGCAGATGTTGAAAAGAGCCAAAGACTTCGGCTTGGATGACCTGGACGTCAACATCAGTGTGATTCCCAACCGTGTGTACAAGTTTGATAATCAGTCAATGAACTGATGCAATGGATGCTGGTTTGTGAACGGTTTGGCGATCAGCGGGATGGCGTTAAAAACGAGTTGATCAGATTGTTCGACAACATCCAGAGCATCGTCGCTGTGTCGCTGTTCTTCGCTTCCTCGGAGGGTTCCGTTGGTTTGAATTGATGCCGGCCAGGGCCCAACAGGGCATTGCTCCAGTAGCTGAATCCCGGTTGATTAAGTTGTTCATCGATGAGCTGCACCAGCAGTGCCCCTGCCCGCTCAACGCTTTCCGTTAATCGCAAGAGATCCCGAGCGACCAACCCAAACAAGGCCTGCCCCAGTGGATTGGCTTGGCGACTGTTTCTGAAAAACCCCTCTGACGTGCGTGGAATCACCAGCCCCGGACTCCAGGCCACGACTGGTATGTCCGGACGCTGCTGGTGGATCTGCAGGGCCATCAGCAGATTGCAGAGCTTGCTGTCTTTGTAGGCCTTGTCTGCATTGAACGGACTTTCTCCATCCACCATCGGTGCCCCGGGGCCCTGGCGCAGTCCCTGTAGCGAGCCCAGCCCTGCAGGCTGGCCAACCCGTCCTCCGCCGGTGGCTGGATTGTGCACCTCGGAGGCGGTGATCACGATGGCTTGGGTTTGCTCCTTCAATCCTTCCGCCAGAAGTTGATGGGCCAGGTGGTTCACTGCAAAGGTGAGTTCAATGCCCTGTGCACTCCAACGGGGGGAGCTGTGGCCGGCGTATTGCAACCCGGCATTGAGCACCAGTGCATCGAATGGCATCTCGTGATGGCGGAGTTGTTCGATCGTCTCGGCCACAGACGCAAGGTCCGCCAGATCGGCAATGCAGGTGTCAACGGAACCCGACAGAGCCGTGCGGATTCGCTTCGCCCGCTCTGCATTGCGGCAAACAACGGTGAGTGCATCACCACGGGCCAGCAGGATTTTTGCCGCTTCAAGGCCAATGCCGCTGCTGGCACCGGTGATCAGAACGCGGCGCTGTTCAGCAGTCGTCATGGAGTTTGAACACGTAGAGATCAGCGTCTCGATCGCTCACCACGTACATCCTTTTCCGCCCGGGATCGAAGGCAACACCCTCTGGTTTGGGGATCCGCTTTGGCTTGTCTCCCGTGCTGATGGTGAGATCGAGGCGCTGGAGAACAGTGTCGCCTGCCCAGTCGTACTGGAACAGGCACCGCCCCTTGTCGCTGACGATCCAAAGGGTGTCGCTGCTGCTGTCGTAGCTCAGGCCCGAGAAATCAAGCTTCTCGGCCTTCAGTTCGGGATGCATGAACCCTTGGCTGGCTTGCAGCACTCGTGTGGAGAGGATTGTGGTGAGTGTGGAATCCAGTTCGATCAGCAAACCGGGCTTGCGCTCTTTCACCGCAACCACATGGTTGTTCCTGGTGTTCACAGTGATGCCCTCCAATCCGTTGTTGTCCGGAGGGTCTGGGAAGTGGTGCGCGATCGTGTCGTAGTTGGTCATGGCTGACAGCGGGCGCCGAGCCCGTTCGCTCTGGCTGTTCAGATCCACCACCACCACCACAGAATTGCTCCGCTCCTGCACCACGAGTAGCTCGCTGTCATCGCCACGGAGTGCAATGCCTTCCAAGCCGTCGAGGCCGATGAAGAACGAGTCGCTCACCGACACCCTGCCTTTGAGATCCAAACGAAAAATCGCCTTGGTGTCATCACTGACGGAGTACAGCGCTGATCCATCCGCGTTCAGCGTCAGTCCGGATGGCTCATTCAGGCCGAGGCCTGGGTCTCGAATCCTGTGACGGCTCAGCAGCTCAAGGCCCATCGAGGTCATCCTCATCGGGACCCGTTCCTGGTGATTCTCGAGGCTTGGCTCGTTTTTGCCAGCCATGCCAGGTGAGGATGAATGGATCACGGCCAGGCGCCATGAATCGAATCGCTGTGTACTGCGGCTCCTCGAGCGGCGACTCGAGCCTGTTCAAGCTTGCTGCCACTGAGCTGGGTGCACTGATCGCCACCCAGGACATGGCCCTGGTTTACGGCGGCGCTCGCATTGGTTTGATGGGCGCTGTTGCTGATGCCGCTTTGGCGGCTGGAGGGGAGGTGATCGGGGTGATCCCCGAGGCGTTAACGCAGGATGAAGTGGTGCACTCCGGTTTGACCCATCTCGAGGTTGTGGGATCGATGCACGAGCGCAAAGCGCGAATGCTCGACCTGGCCGATGCAGCCGTTGCCATGCCCGGAGGCCTGGGAACCCTCGACGAGTTGTTTGAGGCCTTGACCTGGGCTCAGCTTCGTTTTCATGCCAAGCCGATCGGCATGCTCAATATCGATGGCTACTTCGATGCGTTGCTGAGCTTTTTGGATCAAAGCGTTTCGACGGGCTTTCTCTCGCAGCGGAATCGCCAGCTCCTCCTGGATGCAACAACGCCAGAATTGCTGATCGATCGACTCCTCAACGCGTCCTGATGCAACGCATGGTTTTGCTTACCGGAGCCAGTCGTGGCATCGGACGTTCCATTGCCAGACGGTTGCTCAAGGATGGTCACCGCCTCAGCCTTGGTCTGCGGGATCCGCAGGCTCTAAGGGGAACAGACCTGGACGTCGGTACGGTGCTGCATCACGCCTACGACGCCAACGATCCAGCCAGTGTTGAAGCCTGGGTTGACAGCACCGTTCGTCGCTGGGGTGCCATCGACACCTTGATCCACTGTGCGGGGATTTTGCATCGAACCCCGTTGTTGTTTGCGGATGGCGAAGAGCAGCAGCTTGATGAACTGTGGGCAATCAACGTGAAGGGGCCCTGGTGGCTGACCCGTGCGGCCTGGCCGTATCTGGTCAGCAGTGGCCATGGACGAATCCAGATGCTGGTGTCGATGAGTGGCAAACGCGTCAAAGGTCGAATGGCGGGTTATCCCGTGAGCAAATTCGCCTTGATGGGGCTCTGTCAGAGCATGCGCAATGAAGGGTGGGACAAGGGGATTCGAGTGACCGCCATCTGTCCCAGTTGGGTCAACACCGATATGGCTCGTGCGGTGACGGCCGTTGAACCTGCCGCGATGACCCAACCCGAGGATCTTGCGTCTCTCTCGAGCAGCCTGTTGTCGATCCCCAACGCCGCCGTTCCGTTCGAGTTGGCGATGAATTGCTCGCTTGAAACCTGAATCTTCCAGTGAGGACGATGTCGCCGTCAGATGATGTCGCCCAGCGTCCCTGCCTTGCGATGTGTCTTCTGGCGGCGATTGGCCTGCTGGCTCCACGCCTGGTTTTGGTGTTGATGTGGTTGATCAACAGCAGTTTCGTGCTGCAGCCCTTCAGTGGCACCAGTGTTCCCAACCCGTTGCTTCCCATCCTGGGTCTGTTGTTTCTCCCCACCACAACCCTCGGCTATTGCTGGGCTGCGGCCTCGTTCGGGGGCGTGTCGTCGTTCAGTGGCCTGTTGGTGGTGTTGATCGGTTTGATCATCGACTTTGGGCTGATCGGTAATGGCCGTGGTGCTGTTCGTCGTTGAAGATCATCCCCGTGGAAAACTGCGCCATCTGCCAGCTTCATCTTGATCCCACCGCGCAAGCGCGGTATGAGATTCAGCGCTCTGAACTCTGGGTTTTGCGGCATCACCCGGACCCAGCACCCCTACCAGGTTGGCTTCTCTTGGATTCACAAAGGCACTGTTCCGGCCCCGTGGATTTCACGGCGGCCGAGGCTTCTGATTGGGGGTGCGCTGTTCGCGATGCCAGCGATCTTGTGAAACAGATCAGCGGATGAGAGCGCGTGTATGTCATTGCCTTTGGTGAGGCAGCCCAGCACCTTCATCTCCATCTCATCCCACGACATCTGAATGAACCGGCCTCCAAAGCGTGGGCGGTTGCCGACTCGTACCGGGACATGGATCGCGGCGATCGAGCCGCCGCTGATCCTGCCGTTGTGGCAGCGATGGTGCAACGCTGTCGATCGTTGCTCAGCGCCCCGGGTTGAAGCGTTTGCGCGTCTTGGTGCCGTTGGCGTTTTGCTTGAGATTGCCCAAGGGCCAGCCCAGGTGCCTGAGATGGCTCACCGTGTTCGGCGATGCGCTAAAGCAGTTTTCGCTGTAGCTGCTGGCGATACCGATCTCTTTGAGGGTGAGTAACAGCAACCTCTGCTCTCGACGTGTACCCCGACGGTTCGCGAGAAGCACGAAGTCGCGTTCGCGGAGCTGTTCACCGATCGCATCGATGTTCTCGGAATACCCCAAGGAGAGAGTTTGATCAATAGCGCGATAGGCGGTGTAGATCCGCCCCTCAGGATTGTTCTCGAGGGTTTGCACCCTTTCGCTCAGGGCAATCACGGCGTCCATCACCGGAGCCTGAAGCGCTTGTTCGATCTGATCAAGCTGCACGATCACAACCCTCCCACAGCCAAACGTTCATCACAGGCAGCCTCATAGGCGCGGATGGCTGCGCTGGGAATGGAACCATTGCTTTTGAGTTGGCGCACCGACAGCTCCACGCACTGAAGTACAACGCTGGTCAGCTCACGTCCTTCGCACAGGGCCCAGCCGCGAAGAAGCACATGAAGGCTCGGTGGAACGGAGACCGTGAGCTTCACCTGGGTCTCTCGAGTGGAGGTTTTGATCATGACCCGTCTGCTGCCGGAGCATCCCCAGGGTAGCTCGAGAGATGCTGCTGAGCAACTCTTGAGTATCTGTCGGGTGTCTTTGGGGTTGCTTCGGGGTTTCTCCTCTGCATTGCTCGGCCCTGTGGCGTGACCGCCAGGGTGCTGCTTGCATAGCTGATTCGTGGGCCACCCCGTTGAGGTGCCAGGCCTGAACCATCTGGCTGCAATTGTTGTGCCTCTATGCCGTCAATTCAGCCCTGTCTGGGCTGCCATCTTTCCTTGTCCCGGTGATTCCAGGTGTTGATTGTTGAGCACCCAGGCGAAGTTTTTTTATGCAAAATCTGCATATCCATGGATATGATGTAGGCGTGGATTCTTGGGAGCAGATGGGCGCAACTTCGGTTCAGGCTGACAAGGTCGTCAACGTCAGAATGTCTGAATCGGAGCACACTCTGTTGAAGGCCTATTGCGCTTCGATGAATCGAAGCATGCAAGACGTGCTTCGTGATTTCGCGTTAATGCAAATCCAGAAGCAACGCTTTTGTTGCCGCCTTGTGCGCTCTTTGATGGATGAGCATGGGATCGAACAAGACCCCAGAGCTCGTAAGCCTTGTTTTAGTTACGCCTGTTATTACTGCCGCCATGCAGAGTCATGCATGGCTGGTGAAACTGATTCACTTTATATCCCCCGCCAGGAGATCCGTGAATTGGTTGCTGAGGAATCGGCTTATATCTTCGACTTTGACGGCAGCAGTATTGAGGCTCCCACCCAGATGGGCTGATCAGATTTCAATTGTTTAGTCACTTCACCCATCGATGCACGAGCCTTAACGTCAAGAGATTGATCGAGGCCGACGAGGTAGGAATCAGATTGAGTCTTGGGCGCAATTTGTGGATGTCCAGAAATCCCAGCGCAACCCCTTCAAAAATGCGGACGATTCGGCTCATAGTGGCACCGCCAAGTCGCTAATCGGGCTTGGAAGCCGGACAGAGCGATGTCCGACGCCTTTGTGTTTGACTCCTGCTACTGCAGTGGTCAAATCCATTTGTTTCTTAAGAAACCTGGTGATGAATCGATCTGCAGTGATTGGCCCGTCAAGGTATCGACGTGGTCGAATCGCTCCGGTGGTGCATCACCGTCGGCCACACAACATTTCCTGATTCATTTCAAGACCAACGATCGTCTAGATCATTGATTCAGGTGGTTCAAAACGGAGAGGGTGGGATTCGAACCCACGGTGCCCGTGAAGACACGCTGGTTTTCAAGACCAGAGCCATAAACCACTCGACCACCTCTCCAGGCGGGTCAATCCCTTGGATCGACTTGATTAGTCTACCCAATCGTCAACGTGGCTTGAAGCTAGTGCTGCCAATGGGTCTGCTGGACTAGTGTATGAGGAGAACAGGCTTCAAAACAGCTCGTTCCAGCACCTCGACAACTTGGCTGCAAGCGTGCCCTAAATCGGGCGTGCCCTAAAACGTGCCCTAATTGTCCGAGGGGCTGACTTCAGCTGTCAGGCAATTGGTAGAAGAGGTCTGCTCCGCGCAAGCCCTTCTTCCAGCGGTGCTTGACTTTGGCCTTCTGATTGGTGGTGAGGCTGTTCCACTGCTCAAGCGTGCATTCGTATCGCTCGAGCGATCGGGCGGTACGCATGTTTAGGTCTAGGTGCTGGGTTAAGCGTTCACCACGCATCCCTTCGGAATAGCGCCCTGCGATCTTCAGTCGTTGCTTGTCATTGAGAGTCAGGTAGAAGTCAGGATCGATTCCGTATTTCTCGGCGGCACCGAGCTTCTGTCGCAAGCCAGCCCGCTCGTATCGGTTCTCGCCATCAAGGTCCTTCATTAGGTCCTCTGGCTTGAAGCCCCCGTACTTGAAGCGGTCGACGACCTTCTTCTTCAGTTCCGTGGGCAAGGCGCAGTAGGCCTCCACATCGACACCCATCTTTTCTGCTTGAGGTCTTGCGACTTCATCCCAGTAGGGCTTAAGAGCCTTCCTCCTTGCTGGGGTCATCGCTTGCCCCGTCTTGGTTGCCGACAATTTGGCTCTGCACTCCTCGGACAATGTCCGTCCTGTGAGGGCCTCGGAGTGCCTCTTGCGCATCTCCTCTGTCCAGACACGGCCAAGACCTCCTGTCTCACCACCATCTGTCTGGTTCCGAAGAATCCCGGTTCCAGTGTCCTTGCGCCCGTAATGGGCGATATAGAACTGCTCCCATGCCTGAGCTTCCTTATGCGTCAGGCCTGATCGCATGCACCGGATGTAAGCCCGATTGGGTGGGATATGAACTGTGTGGTGGGCCGTTATGCGGTCGCGCCTCTTGGCAATCCCTACGTAGTAAGGGGTCTGATCCTTCTCTCGCAGATAGCAGTAGACGAAGCAGCACTCGACTTTTGACCAGTCGACGGGCTTCAGGTCCACTGCACCGGCTGAACTCTGCTGATCGACTCTAAATATCGATCGTTTGGCCGTCTTCAAGAGCAGTGAGCTGCGCTTTGATCGCTTCGATCTGCTCTCGCTGCTGTTGGTCCACAACACCGGTTTGCAGGATTTTGAACGCCTCTGAGATAGCGCTCACAGCGGTGTAACCCTTCACCCGCTCATCTAGTCCCAACTTGATGAGACGTTCAGCCAGCTTTGGTGCTGCTTCGGCAAACAGCGTCTGTGCTTGCTGGAGGTTGCCTCTGATCTGTTCGTTCAGAAATGGCTCTGCCTGTGGATGCTTTCGCCACTTCCGAAGGTTGCGGACATCGACACCCGCTCCAGCAGCGCAATCAATCCAAGACGCTCCAGCAGCACGCAAAACAAGCGCCTGTTGGATTTGTGGTGGCAGATCCTGTTCCTCACGGAATGGCCTGCCTCTACGTCCTTCTGGCATTTGTACGAAGGCTTGAGTCATCAGTGACCAGTGATTCCCCACTGCTCACGCGCTTGAGCTGCTGCAACCTCTGAAACAGGGTTGGCTGCCATGCGCTGAAGCAGCGACATCTCAGACCATTCGCGTTGTCGTTTCAGTTGCTCCTGGTGGATTGCTTTCTCACGTTCACGAGTGGCTTGCCTGGTGCGTTCCAGGATTGATTCACGATGCTGATCAGCAACGGCTGCCCAGTCGTCGTAGTTGCTGGCACGTAGGGCAGAAGCATCTTCTGGATAGATCTCACCCTTCGCCATACGCATGGCGACATCAGCAGGTAGTGGCGCTCCATGACCGCCAAACATCGCCTGCCACAAACGAGGGTTCTTCTCTCTGATCGCCACTTGAACCGAGAGACCAAGATCTTCCGGCTTGGATGGCATTGCAGGAGTAGGCGTTCCAGGGAAAAGGCTCTGGTACGTGCTGACGAAGGCTTCGATGTTGCTCATGGTTTAGGTGGCCTCTTGTTTATGAGGTTCAGAATTCCTGGGCTTTGTTTGTCCCGTTGAACTTCTGGCGGTACCCCCTGTGTTCTCCAAATACGGAAAGCACGAGCGGCCCATGCTTCAGAAGATTGAGATGAGTAGGGATACAACTGCTTGGCACATTTGTTCGCCCTGCTCATCATTGACCACTCAGCAGAAGTGAGATCCCAATCGGAACTCATGCGAGTGGAAGAAATGACCGCAACTAAATCTTACCTGCCTTTATTGCCCCATGGCATCCATCTAAATGCAGTGCATTTGAATTAACTAGAGATTGCATGTTGACGATTACTCCTTGGGTATGTATTGTTATCCCAGTAAGTTCCCCGCGCTAGGAATTGCGATTAGCAAATCGCTACCCTACCCCCTAATTGCATAGGCATTGCTAATAAGTTTAGAGATAATAATTGAACTAAGTATTGCAGATCCCAAAGTCTCATAATATGGACATCAGTGATAATGATTGCGACTTTGATTAAATAGTCTGTAGGTCTACTGGGTAATAAGTAGGTAATAAGTCCTCTACCCTATGGAAGAGGACAACGCAGTCTCTGCCTGGCCTCTGAACCTCGGTAACTAAATAGATCTATGAAGAAAGATCGCTTCGGTCGAGCACGTGTTCTCTCGACTGCCGAGCTTGATCTGCTTCTGGATGCTTTACCTGAGAACCATCGTGTCTTAGCCACAGTGCTGAGACGCACTGCTGCTCGGGTGAGCGAAGGCTTGCAGCTCAAGTGGAGGTACGTCATGGAGAACCAGTTGCTCCTGACCGCTCCAACAACAAAAGGATCAGCAAGAACCAGAACCGTTCCAATCCATCCACAACTTGCAGCCGAGTTAGCAGCTTGGAAGCGAGTTGCGAATCCAGAGAACGATCCAGATCAATGGGTCTTCCCTGGTCGTAACCCTGGAGAACATCTCACTAGGCGTGGTTTCGATCACGCATTACGGAAAGCAGCCAAGTCGGTGGGACTGGTGGGTGTCAGCACTCACACGTTCCGCCGTTCTTTTTTGACTTCTTCTAGTGAGAACGGAATCCCATTAAGGGCGATTCAAAGTATCTCCGGACATCGGAGTCTCGGTCAGCTTTCAACCTATTTGGAAGTCTCTGATCAGGCGAAGAACGACTGTGTTCTTGCTGGTGCGTGAATGGCGTTTTTGACGGTTTCGTCAAAGCAGCACCTAAGTGGTGGTGTGGCCGAAATGGGCCATACCATCACTCCCAGTTCAATGGCGCTTCAATCGTCACCACTAAGTCGCCATCCCTTGCATCAGCGGGGTATGGCTCGTCGTGGTTTCGAGTGAATACACGCATGTGAATGGCCTCTTGCCTCCGCTTGAGGTCTTTCAGGCGTCTATTAAGGGCCGCCAGTTCACGTTCCAGGCTCATGATTTTTTCTCCTGAAAAACGCGGGCCGTCAGAACGTCGAAAAACCGGGTAGCCAATGGTCTGCACTTAGTGGTTTTGGTGACACCACTGTCATCAGAGCGCCGGGGGTAGATCCATTGTGTTGCAGTCGGTTTGGGCGTTTTACGTCCCAAAAACCGCCGGACTGCTCTCACTTGACCCGCACCCGTGCGGGAAGTGTCATCACTGTTTTCACTGTCATCACTGTTTTCAGTGTTTACAGCGCTTTCGCCTGCACTCGACGTTCCAGGGGCAAGGGCTGGAATCACAGTTTTCGAAACCGGAATTACCGGTTCTGAACCGCTGTACGTCATCCGTTCCAAACCCCTCTTATTAGTTCTCCTCTTAAGGGGGTGTTGGTTATTGATGATTGATATGACTAGATCCTTTGCCCTGGAACGGTTCTGGCTGTCTAAACCGCTGATGGAACGGGTGATGGTTGATGGAACGTCCTGTTTCCATCGTTCCCTCACGCTTCCATCACACCAATAGACGTCTAGATCCATTGGTATTGCTTGCCTCTGGAGCGTTCCACCATCAAAGGAGCTGCACCCCCTAGTGGTTTTCATTAGGCCCCCTTCAGCTCATAGACACCACGACTGACTTTTCGCAGTTGTCCACCGTGACGACTCAGATCAGCCAGCGATCGTTCCACTGTTGCTGAAGAAACGTCTTTGATCTGAGCTTTCAGATCCTTGGCTTTCCAACGGTTACGGCCTTCACGGGTTTGATCACGGAAAAACTTCAGCACCATGTCTGACTTGTCTTTGACCACTGCTGTGTCGTCACAACACACATGCAGGCCGTCTTCGATTGTTGTGTGGAACGCTCGGCGTCCATACACAGGGTCTTTCCAGACAACGATTTCTCGTATGTCGAGCAGTTCATTGGCGTTACGCCCTTGAACAGACTTGAACTGAACGGTCTGATCGGCAGCTTCCGACCATGCCTTCGCTCCAGCACCCTGGTTTTGGTCAACACCTAGGTGATTGATCAGAACAATGGCGCACTTGCAGGGCATGGCGATTGACTCCCTGAGCATCGTCACCAGTGAGTTAACGCTGGCGTTATCGGCGTAATCGAACCCCGTTCCAGAGCACATGCCCTTAACGGAGTCGATGATCACCGCATCAAACTGTTTTTCCTCAAGCGCTTTCCTGATCTGGATGAACCCAGGAATGGATGCCTTGAAGCCTGAAACACCTTGTTCAGCATCAGGAGCCCACACCTCAAATCGTTCAGCAATGAGGGGATCAACGTCCATTCCGAGCTTTTCAAACTCGGCTTTGAACCTTGGCGCTCCAGCATCTGCCTGAACAAACAGCACCTTCCCCGGAGTTCCGGGGAACTCTTGATCAAGGAAACCAGTGCCGTAAATAACGGCTCTTGCAGCACCCAATGCTGTGCTGGTCTTCCCGTCAGTAGAGCCACCAAACCAATGGGTCACACCACCACGCGGCCAGAACCCTGGAAGCGTGTATTTCAGTGATGTGACCTTGGAGAGGTCAATGGCTCCCACCTTGTGCTCTTTGGCCCCGTAATGGTCTCTGAGGAGCCCTAAGAGGTCTGGCATTAGCTGTTTGTCGTTCTTGCGGAACTTCTGCCGCATAACCGCAGAAGTGAACTCGTACTGGTCTCTGTTGTCCCGTAACAGGGCTTTGAACATCCGTTCCAACAGAACCGTGTAACCGCAGTCTTTGTCGGGTACAGCGTCCTTCAGTGCCTGGGTCTTGCGTTGGTGAGCTTCGAGAAGCTCCTCAACCTCGCAACAGGCATTGGCAAACCATTCACTGATTCGAACCTCCTGGTTGGTCCAATCAGGTGCGACATCTTCCAGCTCATTGAGAACAGTCCAAAGAATGTCCATCTCTTTGAACAGGGGGCAGAGCGCTTTGCGACTCAACCTTCCTGTGTAAGAGAGGGCTTTCTCAAACTCAGACCGCATTGGTCTGACCGGTGCGTCATCAAATGGCTGGAAGTTAGACGTTTCCTTGATGACCTCTATCGGTAGGTCTTCGTAATCCGGCAGGTTCTCGCTAACAGCAACAACCTCCGGTTCAGGTTCTGGATCGCCATTGATCAAACGTTCCAGTCCTTGGATGATTTCATCCTTTGGACGCACTCCATGAGTCCATTCAGGTGCTCTGGTGTCTTTGGGCCCACTCTCTGGGTTGAGATGGAAACACAGAGCGTTGTAGATCGCTACATGTACTGGGTCTTCCCAGTCGTAGTAATCAAAGTGATCCTTCCAGATTTGGAACCCTTTCCAACGCTGTGTATTGGGTCGGCAACGCTTTCCTTCAGGAACGTTCCAAAGCCAAGCATCGGCATCACACCAATGCTCCAGAACGCAATGGGTAGCTGCCTTTAGCCATTCGGCTGAAGTTGTTATCTCTGCCATGATGGACCTGGATAAGTAGATGGGCCCCTAACCCTTCAGGGGCCTTTTTCTTGTCAAAAAGCGTCTGGGTCGTAGCCAATCTCTTGGCACGCCTCATGCAGCATCCGACGTATCAGTTGGGCAGGGTCTCGACCTTCAGTAAGAGCAACCGTTCGAATAAATACGGCAAGCCGTTTCTGCACTCGAAAGGTCATCTGATCTGCAAGTGGAGCACCTAATTTCTCCCGCTGGTAGTAGTCCACTTCGGAATGTCTACTCATCGCTAACAACGTATGAGAAACCATTCGTGTGCACTACATCGCCCTGCAAATCACGTTCAGCCCTGTGCAACCTTGTGCAGTTAATGAGCTGAAGACGCAGTGGTGGGTCAACGGCCCACTGCTGGAATGTCTCCTTGCAGGCATCAACGTCGTAGAGGTACCCAGCATTACGCCAGGGGCCTTTACGGATCCAATGCGTTCCAGCCTTGAACAGACCTTCTCGTCTGTACTTGTGAAGGGTGTTGCGGTGCAAGAACAGCGCAGCACTCGCCTGGTTGGTTGGAAGCCACCTCATTGGAGTTGCTCCCGGTAATAACGGATCCAGCCGTTGAGGATGTGACGCCGCTTTCGAGCAACACGCCTCACTTCCTCAGACAGCTCCATGTCATTGATTTCGCCTTGAACCTCTTCGAGGCGATACAACGCATGAGCCAGCGCTTGAGGCATCCGATATTTCAGCTCGGGGTAATACTCGAACTGAGTTGGACTGATGAGGTCCGTTCCAGAAAAACCGATTCGATAGTCGCGGTAGGTCATGCCAACCCCCTGACGTCTTCAACGGCGTCATGGCGGTGGTATTCCCAGTCAGTCCTTTGCCCTCGTTTGACGGCTCTGATGCTGCTGGAACGAAAACGACCTTCGTTGCGATAACTGGTAATCGTCTTGGTGCTTAGGCCAAGAAGACGACCCAGCTCACGTGGAGGAATCCACGTATTGATCGAATCTGGTGATTTCTCAATCAGCAGATTGATGTCATGACGCATCTGCCGAATTTCGGCAGTCAACGTCGCGATGAGCGACTCGGACACTATGGAAACAGCGACGGAACTGTGTTGGTTTCTCTCCTCTCGTTCCGTCGAAAGTGTCGGCTACGTCTAGCAACGCATCTGGATTGCCCCCAGCTGGCCCTGCCTTTTTCACCATCAATCTGGTGTGCAGGATCGTGATGCCTTAATTGCGCAGCATCCCTTGGAGTAACTAGCTCTTCAGGGACCGTCCCACCAAAGAGGAAAGGTGGTCTTCCAAGACACTACCCGGAAAATTCCCTGTGGTCTACCTTTGCTTTGGTTCAGTGGTTTGTGTTCTACATGGCACTTCAGCTCTCGCAGATGAATCTTGGGTGGCTGGTTTCCTTTGCTCAAGCCATTGATGAGCTAATCCCAGCTCCGGACATGGATGTTGTTATTGAAGCTGCAAAACGGGCTTCTCGTGATGACATTCTTTCTCGCGAAGGAGAACTTAGATCACTTTGCGGCAAGGCCGATGTAAGTGTTCTTTCTAAGATGCGGCACGAAGATCTTCTCGCTTATTCCATCTTTCGGGCTGGTGAATATGCAGATGTATTGTTTTCCGAGTCTGGCGATGCTGGTGATCGCAAGTTCGGCAAGGTTGTGCGCTGCCTTTACAATATGCTGGCGAAAGCTGCATTTGAAAAACATCAAAACATATTCAATATCGAGTATTTTCAGTTTCTTGAGGCTGCAGCTTACATTGCCGAGCCAAGTTCCAGTGAAGTGATTCAAATCTGTCTGAACCAGTACGTTCAGGACGACGCATACATGCAGATGTTTGGCACTCCTCTGATGATGATGATGGTTGGGCATTTTGCTTCTGGCAAAACCAAGCCTTGTGATCAAGCGGCTAAATACTTCACGGATGGGGTTGTTATTACGATTGCTCAAAGTATCGCCAGCGAAGATACAAAGAAAATGGCACTTCAAATGTTGTCCCCAATTGCAGCGCGCATGCGGGGATAGCTAATTGAGCTATGTGTTTCTGAGCAACTTGGCTTGCTCCTCCATATCCCTCTTCTCTATCGCATTGGCGTAGGTGGAGGTGTGGAGCGCCAGAGAGTGTCCTGCTGCTCTTGCAGCTAGTCCATCGCTGAACTTCGGATCAAAGATCGAGCGGATGCACCAGCTATGGCGAACATTCTTGTTCGAGAGCTTGGTGCTTCCGTTCCATCGCTTCTGGAGCCATTTGTTGAACATGTCGGTTTGGCTCTTGGCAGCATCGCTGTCGTAGTCCTCGCCATCAGAAATCTCAAACGGTTTCTGCACGTTCAATAAGTCCAACCGTTCCACCAAATCAAACGGCAGTGCGATTGCCGTTCTTGGCTTGGGGTCAAACCCTTTCTGCTTCAACGTCAGCACTGATGCCGTTCCACCATCACCCGTTGGAACCAGCGAATACACCTCACTGACTCGGCAGCCGTAAACGACCAAAGCAGCGAAGCACCAACCGAAACGCCCGTCATGCCGATGCTTCTCAGCAAAGGCGAACAGCTCCTCATCAGTTGGGAGCTTCGGAACCTTGGCAACGTATTTGGTGTGAACCTTCTCCAGCTTCTTGATTCCAGGGAGGTCAGCGAATTTCGCTAACGCCTTGGCTTTCTGGCAGAACTCATGCCGTGGCTTGCTTCCTGGCTTCGTGGTTTTCGCCACTTCAACCAGCAGATCAACAGTCAGCAGGTCTTTCTGGTTTGGAATCCGGTTGAACTGCACCTCGTAGGCGTACCAAGAGCGCTTGGCTTGGGACCTCTGAGCTGTTGTGTCGAGAGTCTTGTCATCCCACCAATCAACCTTGAACCGTTGGACCCATGCCTCAACGGTCTGACTTTCGGTCTGAACCTCTGCTCTCGATTGGACCTCTTTTGGTGCTGCGATCCAGTTGGACCAGGCAAACGATCCAAGAGATTTCTCAGCCGCAAGCTTCTGAGCGAGTTTTAGACATCGCTTCAGTCCTGGAGCGTTGGCATCACATCCTGTTGGTATGTCGTATTGGGTGAGTTTTTGGCTTCCATCTTTTGCTGGTAATACTGATCTGAGGCAGAGCTTGTTTCGTCTCTGCCGGATCGTGACGCCAGCCTTGCTGTTCTTGAGAACAACGTTGGACTGCTTGAGCTGCTCCGATATGTCCTCCAACTGGAGCGTGCCCTAAAAACGTGCCCTAAAAGCTACCGGGTGACGACCTACTTACAACCGGTAGACAAGCTAGATCCAGGTTCTAACTACCCAGAGAAAACGCCGAGATCCCTTCCAGCGCAATAAAAAAGCCCCGCGCTCACGGGGCTCAAATCTTTTGGTCAAATTCTTGGAGCTTTAGTCGTCAGTGGTTTTCAAGACCAGAGCCATAAACCACTCGACCACCTCTCCAGAGGGTGTCAGGTGTCCCGCAGGACACCTGACAACTGTATCGGGACGTGCTCCCAGTTCAGTTTTCCGGCTTGGCTAGAGGCAGCAGACACTTATCGGAATCACACCCGGCCGGGCCCGCTTCGGTCAGCTCGCCCTGGTCGTAACGCTGCAGTGCTTCGAAGAAATCACTGCTGACGCGACGCTTCACCACAGCCGATTGCAGCTCCTCGTAGGTGGCTGCATCGATCGGCTCAAAGGGCAGGCGGGGGAAGGTGGCATTGGCATCGAAGCGAGCCAGAAGTGCTGCTGAGATGTAGCCCTCGCCCTTGTCCATAGCTTGATGCAGAGCATCAGCCAAGGGTTCGATTTCGTGCTCGCGGAATTCGATGGTGGCGGAGGTGTTGTGGGCGGTGTAATGCCGCTGCACCTGCATGTAGAAATCGAATTGCGCCATCGCACTGAAGCCGTTGATGTCAACGGCATCAGCACCGGGCAGGTTGGCCCAGCTCACCTCGGTGGGAATCTCCACCAGCCATTCGGTGCAGCGGGGATCGAAGGGGTCATTCAGCAGACGGCCTTCCTCATCCTTGTCGGACTGGGAGGGAACGATGGTGTAGCCGTAGTCCATGCAGGCCATGGCCACGGGGTCGTTCTTGCGGAAGGTGATCCGACGGATGAAGCGCTGAGCTTTGGGCGGATGCCAGCCGGGGGCAGCACCGGTGAGAAGGCTCTTGGTGCCAGCAGGCTGCACGGTTGTGCAGCGGTTGGGACGACGCAGGCCATGACGGTCGCAGTAGTCCCAGACCGTTTGATTGACGATCTCTTTCCAACGGCTCAGGTAAGCGGCTTCTTGCTCCTTGAAGCGCAGCCCCTCCTCGGTATCAGGCCGGCCAGCCTCCCACCAGCTCAGCCATTCCGTGCCGAAAGCATGGACGAAGAAGTCGAACAGACCGGTGAAGCTGACGCCAACGATCGGGTCCCATTCACGGCTCTGGCGGTAGCGCTCCACCTCAAAGCGATGGTTGAGCAGACAAGCAACCGAGAGGGCACCTGCACGGAAGGCATCGGCCTGTCCTTCCTCGTCGCTGGGGTCGATCTGGTTGAGGTGTACCTCGGCCAGATTGCAGTGGAAATCGGCACCCAGAATCTCGCCGCAGGGATTCAAGCCGTAACGGCTGAGGCGGTGCTCCAGCTCGTCGGCGTCGATGGGGCCATGGTTATCGGACAGCCAACGCCCCGCTTCCTCACGACCCTGGTCGCAGTAGATCTCAATGAATTCCGTTCGCAGCTCAGGGGTGGTGAGCAGATCGGCATTGGAGCGAGCGATCGCTTCGGGAGCGAACTGGATCGCGCCTTCGCCGGAGTGGAACTGCTTGGTCACCGCTGCGTGCACCACGTCCTTGCTGGGACGGGTGTGATACACGCGGGTGTGGTTGGCCATCCGCAACGCATCACGCTCGGGGTCGATCCTCCAGTTGCCCTCCTCGTCTTGCTGCCAGAGGTTGTCCTTGGAGGACGCAGCCGCCTGGTCGTCCGAAGCGAACTGGCGCATGCCGGCGCTGCGCCGGATGTTTCCAGCCACGATCGTGACGGCGGCTTCGTCGATCAACAGACAGCACTCGACTGAGGTGAGCCGACGGCCCTGGGCCTTGTTCAGCAGCCGAGCAACGCGCCCGTAGAGATCCTTCAGCTTGACGGGGTTGGCCATGCCGCCGAAACCCTTCAGCGTTTCCCCAACAGGCCGCACATCGCTGAGGTCCACCTCGATCTGAATCAGACCTCCGTTGAACCGTTCATCGCTGCTGAGCTCGAGCATCAGCTGGTAGCTGTCCACCCAGCCGCGACGGGTGTCACCCACCTTGATAGTTACCTTGTTGCCATCAATGCTGTGGGTGCAGTCGTCCTGGCGCTCAGCGGCAGGAGTGATGCCGATTTCGCTGACGCTGAGAACTTCAAAACTGTTGCGCACCACCGGAAGCCGGTCGATCAGGTGCGGCTCGATGATGGCGCCGGTGCCACAGCCCATCATCGCCAGGTCCATCATCAGACCAAAGGCTTGCCAATCCACCAGGTTGGTCGATGTGCAGTTGTAGGAACCCGAGAAGTTTTCGGGCTGCTCGATCCAGCGGGTACCACCGATCCAGAGCCAGCGGCCGGAGGGAAGAGCTTTTTTCTCGGCCTGCATGCGAGCCAGCAGGGCAACTTCCGCATCGTTGAGGTTGCCCAATTGACGCAGGCCTTCCAGGTTTCGCGCGCCCACCTGACTCCAGCTCTCACGGCCGCTGGGGGCTTTGCGGCTGTAGGTGCGATAGAAGACCGGGTTGGCAGCAGGAGCGGTTGCGGGGAAGTCGCCGAACCCGGCGACAGCTCCCGCAGAGGTCTCCACACGATTTGGAGTGAGGGTCACGTGCGGTGCTGGGGCGAAGGACAAGTATCGAAACCCTAACGCCACAGATGGGGGTAGCAAGGTCTCTTTACCACCATCAACAGTGTCCCGTTCAAACTAAGCTCCGAATCGGCAGCAAATGATGCAGCGGCGGCTGGAGCCTGAGTTGATGAACGGCGACACGCAGGTGCAGGCCTATGCCGCTGCCGACTTCAGTTCCGGCGATCAAGCCACCATCGAAGCGATTCAGCGTCTCCTCTCACGCACATCGCCTTTGCCGCCTGATCCACTGGTGGTGGACCTGGGTTGTGGCCCTGGAAACATCACGCTTCGGCTGGCCGGCCTCTTCCCCAAGGCTCGGATTATCGGCATTGACGGAGCCGAATCGATGCTGGCTGTCGCCCGGGAGCGGGCCCAGCAGCAGCAGCTGGAGATCTCCTTCCTTTGTCAGACCCTTCAGGAGGTGCTTCGAGGTGCTTTGCTTGAGCAGGCTGATCTGATCGTCAGCAACAGCCTTTTGCATCACCTGCACCAGCCTGATCTGCTCTGGATGGTCACCAGAGACTTGGCAGCACCGGGTTGTCGCACCTTGCACCGCGATCTGCGGCGTCCTGCTTCCGACGCTGAGATTCAACAGCTGCTGCTCAAACACCTGCCATCGGCTCCAGAGGTGTTGCAGCACGATTTCGCTGCCTCGCTGGCGGCGGCCTTCGAACCTCAGGAGGTGACCGCAGAGCTCCACCGGCTTGATCTCGACGAGTTGACGGTGTCGGCGGAGGACGACCGTTATCTGGTGGTGTCAGGCTTGGTGAAGTCCTGAAATCCGATGAGCGGCAGTCAAGCGACCACTGATGGTGATCTGGCCCAGGTTTTGGCCTCGGCGGTGGATCGCCGTCGCAACTTTGCGATCATTTCCCACCCGGACGCGGGAAAAACAACCCTCACAGAGAAGTTGCTGCTCTACGGCGGTGCCATTCAACAGGCCGGTGCGGTGAAAGCCCGGGGTGAGCAGCGCAAGGTGACCTCCGACTGGATGGAGCTTGAAAAGCAGCGGGGCATTTCAATCACCTCCACGGTGCTGCAGTTCGATTACGACGCCACCACGATCAACCTCCTGGACACGCCAGGTCACCAGGATTTTTCCGAAGACACCTACCGAACTCTGGCAGCGGCGGACAACGCCGTGATGCTGGAGGATGCCGCCAAGGGCCTGGAGCCTCAGACCCGGAAGTTGTTCGAGGTCTGCCGTATGCGGCAGATCCCGATCTTCACCTTCATCAACAAGATGGACCGCCCGGGGCGGGAACCGCTCACCCTGCTCGATGAAATCGAGTCGGAACTCGGCCTCACCCCCTGGGCGGTGAACTGGCCGATCGGCAGTGGCGAGCAATTCCGAGGTGTGATCGATCGCCGCAGCAAGGAGGTGGTTCTGTTCAGCCGTGCTGAACGCGGCAAACAGGCCAGTGAGCAACGCCTCTCGCTGGACGACCCTGCCCTGCGCGAGTTGGTGGAAGAGGACCTGCTGGATCTGGCCATTGAAGAAATGGAGTTCCTGGAGGCGGCTGGTGCCGAGCTGGACATCGAGATGGTCCATGCCGGTGAGCTCACCCCGGTGTTCTTCGGCTCGGCCATGACCAACTTCGGGGTCCGTCCGTTCCTCGACGCCTTCCTTGAGATGGCGCAACGGCCGATCGCCCGATCCAGCAGCGAAGGTCTGGTGGACCCGTTGCGTGAAGGGTTCAGCGGCTTCGTGTTCAAGCTTCAGGCCAACATGGACCCCAGGCACCGCGACCGGGTGGCCTTCGTTCGTGTCTGCAGCGGCCGCTTCGAAAAAGACATGACGGTGAAGCACGCCCGCACGGGCAAAGCGATCCGTCTCTCACGTCCTCAAAAGCTGTTCGGTCAGGACCGAGCCGTGGTGGAAGACGCCTATCCGGGTGATGTGATCGGTCTCAACAACCCCGGCATGTTTTCCATTGGCGACACCCTCTATGTGGGTTCGAAAGTGGAATACGAAGGCATTCCCTGTTTCAGCCCTGAAATTTTCAGTTGGCTGCGCAACCCCAACCCTTCAGCCTTCAAGAACTTCCGAAAAGGGGTGAACGAGCTGCGGGAAGAGGGAGCTGTGCAGATCCTTTATGACACCGACGAGAGCAAGCGGGATCCAATTCTGGCGGCCGTTGGACAACTCCAGCTTGAGGTGGTGCAGCACCGGCTTGAAAACGAATATGGCGTGGAAACCCGTCTTGAGCCCATGGGTTTCCAGGTTGCCCGTTGGATCAACGGCGGTTGGGCTGAACTCGAAAAGGTGGGCCGGATTTTCAATTGCAAAACCGTGCGTGATGCCTGGAATCGGCCTGTGCTGTTGTTCAAGAACGAGTGGAATCTCAACCAGCTTCGGGAAGACCACCCCGATCTTGAACTCAGCAGTGTTGCCCCGGTGGTGAGTGGAGTGGAGCCGATCAGTCTCTGAATCGCGCCGATCACCCCATCCACACCTCCACGGCTCTCTCGCCAGAATCGTGCCGCGCCTTCAACTTCCGTGAGTACGTTCTGGCTGCTGAGGAACAGCGCTGACGGCGGCACCGAATACGTGTGTTTCCGTGGTGATGACGAATCGGTGGAAATGCTGGAGGGCTACCACCTTCCTCCTCAGATGCCGTTGATCAAGCGCCGCTCCTGGATGAACCGGGTGGATGCCCTCAGCTGTCGGAGCAGGCTGGAACGCAGCGAAGGTTTTCGTCACGGTGCGCCCCTCTTCTGAACAGGCCCCGATACGCTCATCAAAAGGAACCCGATCGACGCAATGGCAGCCCTGGGTGAATCTGGTCCCGATGCAAACGCAGATGATCCATTTGCCCGTCTCGGCCTGAGCCGTGATGCGGGCTTTGATCAGGTTCAGGCGGCCAAAGCACGCTGTCTCGCCGAGGTTTCCGGTGATGATCAGGCCCGAGCAAAGATCGAAGCGGCCTACGACGCTGTCCTGATGGCTCGCCTGCGGGACCGGCAACAGGGTCAGGTGAGTGCTGCTGCAGCGACGGCATCGGAGCGGGAGGCCATGGCGGGATCCATGCCTTCTCCGCCAGCTCAGGCACCGATGGGCAACGTGTTGGCGAATCTCCGCAACAGGCTGCCCGATCCCTCCCCGACCCTCTCCGGCCTCAAGCCTGACTGGGCCCTGGTGGAAGGGCAGGGGCGTTCCGTTCGCCTGATTGCAGGGATCGTCGGCGTTGCTCTGTTGCTGATCTCGGCCGGGAGCATTCAGTTGGTGCTGGCCCTGGCAACCATCGGCGTTTTTCTCAGTCAGGTTCGCCGTGGTCGCCGCCCACTGGCATCCCTGGGCTGGACGTTGTTGGTGCTCATCCTGGGCTTGGCGGCAGGCTCTTTGCTGAACCTGGCGCTCTCCCCCACTGCTGTTGAACAGCTGGCTCTCAGCCCTCTGCAGATCCAGGCTCTGCCTGCAGCTCTGCTGCTGTGGGCTGCAGCCCTGTTCCTGGCCTGAGCATCAGGCCGCCGTCGGTAGTCCGTCAATCAGCTCCTGCAGCTCCGCAGCGCTCACGTCATAACGGTCGTTGCAGAAGTGGCAGGTCAGTTCCGCGCCACCGTCCTTGTCACGCATGTCTGTGAGTTCGTCCCTGCCCAGCAGGAGCAGTGCCGCTTTGCTGCGTTCACGGCTGCAAGGACAGAAAAAACGAAGTTCCTGACTGGCCTCGGCATCGTCGAGGGGTTTGGGATCAAGGTCGGGGAAGACGTCCCGAAGCAGATCCTCCAGCTGGTCTCCACTTGCCGCCAGCCGCTGACTGAATCCAGTGATCTCGCGGCAACGCTGTTCAATCAGCTCCACTAGGGCCGGCTCTTCCGCTGCTTTGGGAAGGATTTGAACCAGGAGGCCACCGCTGGCATGGATGCCGGCGCTGTTCACTTGCTCACCCACAAACACGGCTGAAGGAGTTTGTTCGGAGTGGAGCAGATAGGAGGCCACATCCTCACCAATTCCTCCACTGACGAGTTCAACGGTGCTGTTGAAGGGCTCACCCTTACCGTCATCACGCATCACGTGGAGGTAGCCGGTGCCAGCGGCCTCCTTGAAGTTGAAGCTGAAATGGCCTGCTTCATCCTGAATCGGGTCGAGTTCCAGGCCCGGCTCGCCCACGTACCCACGCACGGTTCCGTTACGGCCGGCATCCACCATTAAATTCTTGATCGGTCCGTCGGAACCGAGGCGCAGGTTCACCCGGCCGTGCCGCACCTTCATCGAACTGGCCAGCATCAATCCAGCGGCCATGGCTCGTCCGAGCATCACGCTGGCGAGGAACGACAGACCATGGCGCTCCCTCGCCTCACGCACGATGTTGGTTGTTGATACCGCCACCAATCGGATGCCGCCCTCAGCGGCTGTTGCACGCACCAGCCGGTCGGCCATATCCCCTCGGAAGCTCAGGGCAATGTAGTCATCGGTTCGAGCCGCCCGCCCTGCAAGCGCAGTCTTTGGCAGTCCCAGTCCTGAAACAGCTCGGGTTCATGGGTGACCACGATCAACACCTGCTCACGGGCGAGGTCGGCGAGCAAATCAAGCACGTCCCGTCGCACCGACCAATCCAAACCTGCGGTGGGTTCATCCAGGAGGAGCACTTCAGCGCCGCGGAGCATTTGCACGGCGAGGGCAAGCCGCCGTTGCTGTCCGCCGCTCAGCCGTTCTGGCGCCGTTGTGGAGGCGATGCTGTCGAGGCCAACCCGTTCGAGCACGCTCTGTTCGCGCTCATGACCGAGCCGCCGATGCCCCAGCCGCAGTTCCTGAGCCACGCTCAGCCCGAGGAAATGGCGCTCAGGAAACTGGAAAACGATGCCGCAAAGCCAGCGCAGCTGCCGTCGTTTCACTGCGCTGCCGTTCCAGCGGATGCTGCCAGATGTGGCTGATGCCAGGCCACTGATGATTTCCAGCAGCGATGTCTTTCCGGATCCACTGGCGCCAGCAATCAGCAGCGGCCGTCCCTTCTGCGTCTGAAAACCGACGCCGTCGAGGATGGGAGCACCGGCAGTAGCAGGTGCATAAGTGATTCCTGAGAGCTCGAGCATGCGTTCAGCTTGAACGATGATGACGGTGTCGCGATGGCCCCATGGACATTCGTTTTCGTGAAGTCGATCCCTTCAATTGCTGGTTGTGGATCCGTTTTTCGGAACCCCCCAGTCAGGGGGAACGGAATTACGTCGATGGTGTCTTCGACAGCTGGTACGTGATCGGGCGTTTGGGCGGCTTCAACGCAGAAAACCTGCAGGTGCATGAAGCGGGCTCCGATCTCAGTTGGATGACCTACGACAACGATGGGGCTGAGTCGGCGATGCCAGCCCTGATGCACAACATGGGGCAGCTCGAATACCAGAACGACTGGGGACGTTGCTGGGTAGATCTCGGTACGTCGGATGGAGTTGCCATCGATGTTCTGATCAATGCTCTGCGTCAACTGGACTCCGACGTGGTTCAGATCGAAGAGCTGGTCGTTGGTGGGGTCAATGAAAATTGGCCGGTTGAAGACCATCCCGACAGCGTTTTTCCTGCCGATGGCTGAACGCCGGCGCTTGCTTCTGTCGCCGGATCGTCTGGAGCAGGGTGGATCGGTTCTGCTCAACACCGAAGAGCAGCACTACCTGCGGAGAGTGTTGCGCCTGCGCATTGGCGAGCAGGTGGATCTGATCGATGGTTGCGGCCGTCTCACCACCGCAACCCTGATGGAAGCCAAGCTGCTCGAGCTCGATCGGCCAGCGCAACTGATTGAGCCACAGGCCCAACCTCAGCTGGGTCTGGCCGTGGCCTTGATGCGGCGTGGGATGGATGAGGTCGTCCGGATGGCATGTGAGCTCGGGATTGATCGGATTCAGCCCCTCCGCTGCGATCGCTGTGTTCCCCAGGCCGACCACCGACCCGAGCGCTGGGCCACGATCATTCGTGAAGCGGTGGAGCAGTGCGAACGGTTGTGGACGCCACAGCTGCTCGATCTCAATGACCTATCCCAATGGATGGGAGATGAGCGGGGCCAGCGTCTGGTGGGGGTGACCCGCGAGACGGCACCACCGGCCTTGGATCAATGGTTACGTCACCAGGCCGATCCTGTTCAGCTCACATGGCTCATGGTCGGCCCGGAAGGGGGCTGGACCGAAGAGGAACTGAAGCAGTTCACCCAAGCCCAGATTCAGCCTGTCCAGATGGGATCAACCATCCTGCGCAGTTCGACAGCCGCGGTGGCTGGTGCCGTGGAACTGGTTCGTTGGCGTGATCAGCTGATCAGCTCTTGAACAGATCCTGAGCGATCCCCCGGAAGGATTTCAGAGCTGCTCCAGGCCGGCGGCTGCGCTGGCGCAGTCCGCCACCAGGCATGAGGTTGCTGGGGGCAAAGGTGGAGTAGGTCACTTCTGGGCGGGCTGCCTCTGCTGCAGCCAGTTCAGCCGCGATCGCTTCTGCTGTGGTGAGTATGGCTGCGGGCTGAGCGCTGGATGCAGCGCTGGCTTCTGCAACGGTCTCTTCAACAGCTTCGGGGGCTGAAGGCTGGGCAACCACCGAAGGCTCGGAGGCTGCTACCACTGCTGCCTCGACCGGTACGTCTTCGGTTGCTGGAGCCTCTTGTTGAGGCAGCTCGAGGGTGGCCGGAGCGGCGGCGTCATCCAGGGTGAGGAAAAAGCCCTTGTTGCTGTTGAACACCATCCGGTCGACCAGAGAACGAACGCACCCGATTCTCCCTCTGCAATGGCCGCAGGCAGGAGATGCTTAGGGCACTGCAACACGGTGTGATGTCAGCACTCTGGATTCAGGCCCTGCTAGTGAACACGGTTTTGATCGCCCTGGCGCAGCGGACATCTGTGCTCACCCGCAGTGGTTGGGTCCATGCAGCTGCCTTGGGCACGATCCTGTGGGGGTGTTTGGGGTGGTCGGGCTGGTTGGCCGTGGTCGCCTATCTCTGTCTGGGAAGTCTGGTCACCAAGATCGGCTTTCAGAACAAGCAGAGCCGGGGCCTTGCCGAAGCCCGCGGTGGGCAGCGCGGCCCTGAAAACGTCTGGGGTTCTGCGGCCGTTGGAGCCTTCCTGGCACTGCTCATCGGTGCTGGTGTCGAGTCCCGTGAGCTGATGTTGGTTGGTTTTGCGGCGAGTTTTGCCGCCAAGTTGGCCGACACCTTCGGCAGTGAGATCGGCAAACGATTCGGGCGCACCACGGTTTTGATCACCAGCCTGCGGGTTGTTCCACCAGGAACCGAAGGAGCCATCAGCCTTGAGGGAACCCTGGCCAGTGCCGCCGGCAGCATCGCCATGACCCTGGTGATGCTGGCCCTGCAGCTGGTTCCTTCATGGCCTGTGGCAGCGCTGGTGATGTTGGTTGGCCTGGTGGCGACCCTCGGCGAAAGCCTGCTTGGTGCCCTGGTGCAGGATCGTGTGGCCTGGTTGAGCAATGAGCTGGTCAATGCTCTCCAGACCCTCTTGGCCGCAGTTCTGGCGATGCTGCTGATGGTGCTCTGATCAGCTGGTTTGGATGGGCATCAGACCATCGCGATGGGCCCATTGCTGCAGCAGTTGAACGCCCTCATGGAGATGAAGGCGCAGGGTTGAACGGCTGCAATTCATAACCTGAGCCAGATCCTTGAGGGTCTGGCCTTCGATCAAGTGGGCTTGCAGCACCGTGCCGGCCAGGCCATCCACCTGGTGCAGCACGCTCTTCAGCCAGTCCAGGTGTTCATCCTCCGCCCTCGAGCTTGCTGGCTCTCAAGGGCTGGCAGCCAGGTCGACGACCTGGCTGGCTCCATGGCTCTCAACGGCGGCAGCCCAGCGCTCTGGTCGAACCGAGAGTTCGGTAGCAAGGTCCTGATTGCTGAGAAGCGGTTGCCGGTTCTGTTCGCGTTCCCGTTGGATCTTCATTCCGGCTGCGTAAAGATCACGCAGTCGCCAGGGAATCCGAATGGTGCGTGATCGATCGCGGCGGAAGTGGAGGATTTGGCCGGTGGCCCGCGAGAGCAGATAGCTGCTGGGGCGGAGGCCTCGTTGTTGATCAAACCGATCAAGGCCACGGATCAATCCAACCCGGGACTCCTGCAGCAGGTCGTCGAACTCTTCAGGCCCGCGTTGCTGTTGGCGACGGGCCGCGCAGTGGGCCAGGCCCAGGTGCTTGAGAGCCTGCTGATTGCGTCGTGCAATGCAGGGCGGCAGTCCACGCCGGATCTCCTGGCGCAGGTGACGTTGAGAAATCAAAGGATCAGTGCAACTGATCCAACGGTTCAACCCTCAGCCCCGAAGCGGTTGGCCCTTTGGTGCCGCAGATCGGCACTTTCGTGCCGGATCATGGGTGCAACGGTTTTGGATTGATGGACTGGCAACCAGAAGCACTGGCAGCACTCAAGAAAGATGTTCCGTTCTTCGTACGGCCTGCTGTTCGTAAACGCGTTGAGGCGATGGCGGATTCAGATGGACGTTCCGACATCGACCTGGATTTCTACCAATCCGCCAAGCAGGCCATGGCTCCGAGCTGATCCTCAGGAGGGGTCGAGATCGCAGCGCTGCAGTTCCGGCTGGGTCAAGCGGTCAACGATGCGTGCCATATCCAGGGCTGTGAGTTCACCGTTTTCGTCCCACTTGAGCGTGGTTTTGCGCTGGGCAGGGGGGTGGCCGGCAGCGCGTTGTGCAGAGCGGTCAGGTCCCAAGTCCGATCACCAATGTCAGGAGAGCCACACATTAGTCGCCCCCGTCGGTCTCGTTTACATGCTGATAGGTGTTGATGTGTTAAGAGCAGCGAGTCCGGCCCACTCCTGCAGAGGCGCCCACTGAACCAAGCGCTGGTCGAGCCAGCGGTGGCCATCGGCATTGAGATGGATCCCATCGGGTTCCATCCAGGTCAACCAGTCGGGCTCCTCCTGCATCTCCTGATGCATGGACAGGAAGGGCACATCAGCCTCACGGCACTGTTCAGCCATCACGGCCTCCGTGGCCGCGATCTGGCTGTTGCTGTACCAGAGGCAGCCGGCAAAGGGCATTACGTGCTCATCCACCGCAGTGAGGCCCAGCACAAACACCTGCACCTCCTGGGTCATCTCATTGAGAAGTTGTCCCAGGCCGAACGAAAAGGCCTCCACATCCAGTTGGGGTCTGCCGTCGGTCCGACCAACGCGGGCGGTGTCATTAAGCCCGACACTTAGCAGAAGTCCGCCCGGCGTTTGGCGACGCAGTTCGCCGCGGCAGCTCCATTCGCTGCGCCAGCGGGCGGCCACGCGTTCCAGGCCGTCCCCGCGGATGCCCAGGGGGTACACCACTGGAGCGCAGGGCAGGTTCATCCAGCGCAGGCGCAGTCGCTGGCACCAGCCACCCGCTTCATGGTCACCCCAACCATGCACGCCACTGTCCCCGAGCACGATCAGCTGACGGGGGGCGTCGTTCGCACCGCTCATAAGGCCATGGCCCGGCTGTTCCAGCTCCCCTGAAGTCGTTCCCCCAGGCTCTCACCCAGCAGTGTGAGCACTGCGGAGATCAGCACGATCCAGAGCACCAACCACCAATGAAACGAGCTGAGGGCTTCCATCAGCTGCCAGCCCAGACCAGCTCCCCCCACCATGCCGATGATCGCGGTGTCGCGAAGGATCACATCCAATCTGTAGGTCGCATAGGTGAGGTAAGCGCGACTCACATCCGCCAGGGGGCCGTAAAGCCAGCTCACCCGGTTGGGGGCGCCGCAGGCCTTCATGGTCTGGGCGGAACTCACTCCCGTGCTGCGGATGTCGTCGATCAGCACCCGACCCATCACACCGCCGTGGTGCAGCCCCAGGGCCAGCCCCGCCAGGCTCAAGCTTGGTTTGGCCAGCATCAGCAGCAGGAGTGCGGTGAGAGGGGCCGGGATCAGTCGCAACGCCCCCCACGCCACTCCCTGCAAACGCAGGCTGGCTTGGCTGGGCCAAACCAGCAGCAACAGCGGTGGAAGGCCGGTGGCAACACAACCGGCGATCAGGGTGATCCACACCGTGGCACCAATCACCCCGGGCCAGGAGATCTCAAGGGCAGCATTGAATCCCTGGGATCCGTCGATGAGGTTGCCAACAACCATCGACCACTCAGCCACTGGCCAGGCCAGCTGCAGATCCAGCTGTGTTCCCCAGCCAAGGGCAACCCCGGGGCTGGCCATGGCCACGGGAAGAATCAGCATGCGTGACCAGCCGCGCAGCGTTCGCAGCAGTCGGTCGAGCACCACCATGGCGATGGCCAGCATCCAAAGCCCACTCCACAGCTCCTGAAATTGGAGCGAGCGCAGGCTGAGGCTGAGGTCTGTCCCCAGTCCTCCGAGGCCGAAAACGCCCAGAATCAAGGCTGAACGAAGTGCGCAATCGAGGCGGTGGCCGATGTGGTCGCTGATCGGCTCTGCCAGCGGTGGGACAAGCCCGGTGAGCATCACCGCCCATGGCGAGGCGCCGGCTCCCTTGAGGACGGGAATGGCCGGTGAAACGTGGCAATCCACCTGATCGGCGATCACCCGCGCCATCAGAACCGTGTAGGGAATCGCGATGGCGCAGATTGCAACCCAGCCATTCAGCCCGTACACCTGCAGCAACAACAGCCCCCAGATCAGTTCATGCACAGCGCGCAGGGGCGCCAGCCAACGGCGCAAGATCACGGCAGGCCAACGCACGCCCGCCTGGATTTCCCAGAAGGTGCTTGAGCTCAGGAGTCCGAGACCCACGCCGAGAACACTGCTGATGCCCCAGGACATCACAGCGATCACCAGGGTGATCTGGAGCCCGTTGAGCAAGCTGCCCAGAACGATGGGATCGATGGAGGGCTGCACGGCCCCAGCCGCGAACTGTTGAAGAACTGAAAGTCCGCCGCCGTGACCATCGCGCAACAGCACCCCAAGAATGCCGAGCAGGCTGAGGCCCGGCAGCAATGGGATCAGCGGCAGGGCTGGCTTCAGGCCGATGCGTAGAGCCATTCCAACTGATCCCGATGAATGGTGTTTGGAGCCGCATCGATCACCAGGGCACCACCACGGAGCCCCAGAACCCGATCGAAACGGTGTATCAGATCCGGCCGATGCAGGCTGATCAGACAGCCCGGCAAGAGAAGCAGGGTGTTGAGAACGTCTTCGGCGAGGCTGGGATCAAGGGCGGAGAGGGGTTCGTCCGCCAGCACGAGTTCAGGCCGCTGATGCAACAGACGGCCCAGAGCCACCCGTTGGCGCTGCCCTCCGGAGAGCTCACGCACGGGCTGTTCAAGCAGATCGGCCTCCAGTTTCACCTGGTGCATCAGCTCCAGGCAGGTGTTTGGGTCCAGCGGACCCAGCAGGTTTCGAATCGCCCAGAGCAGCCCATGGCGTCCCAGGGCACCGCTGTTGATGTTCTGGATCACACTCAGTTCCTCCACCAGGCGCAGGTCCTGCCAGAGCGTGCCGATTTGGCACCGTTGCCGGCGGGACAACTGCTGATGGGGGCGACCGCACCAGTGCACGGATCCTGCTTCGGGGCTTAAGGCCCCGTTGCAGAGCTTCAGCAACGTGGTTTTTCCGGCGCCACTGGCACCGAGCAAAACCACACGCTGGTCAGCACGAAGGGTGAGGGTGATTGGTTGGAGCCGTTGCCCCAGGCAGACCTGGTGCAGCTCCAGCAGCGCCGTCAACGGATCTTTCCGAGTTGGCGACCCACCGTTTCGATCATCACGTAGTCCTCGTCCTTGGCGGGGATGAAGCGTTCGGCACCGAACAACTCAAGAATCGTGGCGCCGTTCTCTGTGTCTGCCGACAAGTCCAGCAACGCGCTCTGCAGCTTGTTGGTGAAACCTTTGCCAAAGCGCTCATCCAGACCGGGTCGTACAACCCAGTGGTAATCCACGTAGGGCGGTGTCCTCCAGATCACCGACACCTTGCCGGGATCCACGCGGCCGTCCGCCACATTGCTACGCCAGACCTGCTCGTTCAAGGCGCCCACCTCGTAGGCACCGCTCTGCACCACGGCAACGGTGGCGTCGTGGCTTCCGCTGAATCCAGGGCCGCCCCCCGCCAGATCCTCAGGTTTCACGCCGTTTTCCCCCATGAAGAACTGGGGCATCAGGCGGCCAGAGGTGGAACTCTCCGAACCGAAGGCCAGTCGGCGTCCCTTCAGCTCAACCAGTTGGTCGGCACTGGTGAAGGGGCGCAAACCACTGGCGACATTGGCGATGAACACACTGGTGAACTCTGCATCGATGTCCCGTTGTGCCAGCACCCGGGCTCCAGGCGTCTGCAGCCGGGCCTGCACACCGGTGAGTCCACCGAACCAGACCAGATCAAGGCTGCCGGTGCGGAAGGCACTCACCGCCGCCGCGTAATTGCTCACCGGCGCATACCGCACGGGAACATCCAGCTTTTCGCTGAGTTCCGCAGAGAGCGTGCCGTAGAGGCGATTGAGTTTCTCGGGGTTCTGGTCGGGGATGGCACCGATCTGCAGAACGGCCTGTTCGGCGTCGTTCTGGGGTGCGCCGCAACTGGAAACATTGGCCGTGAGGGCGAGGCCGGCAATCAAACCGGTGGCCACCACGGCCCTGCGTTCTCGTACAGACATTCAGAAAAAGGAAGTGATCAGATCGGATCAGAAGGAACGAAGCAGTCTCTTCAATCGCATAAGTCCATCGTTGATCGTCTCATCCGCTACGGCACAGGAGAGTCGAATGCAGCGGTCGTCGCCGAAGGCCAGACCGGGAACCACGGCCAGGCCTTCCTGTTCCAGGGCTTGCCGGCAAAACTCCATCGAATCAGGCGCACCATCCGGCAACCGGGGGAAGGCGTAGAAGGCCCCTTGAGGGGGCGTCAGGATGATGCCCTCCAAAGCCTGCAGCCCTTCAGTGAGCAGAGTTCGGCGGCGGTTGTAGCTGATGGCCATCTCGCGCACGCAATCTCGGGACGCTTCGATCGCTGCAAGGGCACCCCGTTGAGCAAAGCTGCACACATTGCTGGTGCTCTGGCTCTGCAGGGCTGAAGCAGCCTTGATCACTGCAGCATCTCCAGCCAGATAACCGAGGCGCCAGCCGGTCATCGCCCAGCCTTTGGCAAAGCCGTTCACGGTGAAGCAGCGCGAGCGGATCTCTTCGGCAATGGCCGCAAAGCTGCAGTGCTGCTGACCATCGGCCAGGAGATATTCATAGATCTCATCGCTCATCACCATCAGCTGGGGGTGACGGTCCACCAGCGCGGCCAGGGCCTCCAGTTCGGCCCGTGTCATCACCTGGCCGCTGGGGTTGCCAGGGGAATTGATCACCAGCAGTCGGCTGCGTGAGGTGATCTGCTGCTCCAGCAGATCGAGGTCGAGACGGAAGCCTTCTTCCGCTTTGGTGGGGATGATCTTGGTGCTCGCCCCGGCCAAGGCCGCCATCTCGGGATAGCTCAACCAGTAGGGCGCCGGCACCAGAACTTCGTCGCCGGGATTGAGCAGCACCTGGAACAGGTTGTAGATGGCTTGCTTGCCACCGTTGGTGACCAGCACATGCTCGGGCTGGGTTGGAATCCCGTTTTCGACGCTCAGTTTGTGGGCCAGAGCAGCACGCAGATCGGGGTCCCCCGCGGCGGGGCCGTAGCGGGTGAAGCCGGATCCCAGAGCATGCTGAGCCGCTTCAACGATGAATGGAGGCGTCGCAAAGTCCGGCTCACCGGCACTGAGGCTGCAGATGTCCTTACCGCTGTCGCGCAGTGCTTTGGCCTTGGCGCTGATCTCCAGCGTCAGCGACGGTTTGAGGGCGACAGCCCGGTCGGAAAGTTCTGGCGGGCGCGGCATCGGTAACGCACCTCCCCGCGGTGCGTTTAAAACGTCATCATCCTGCCGCAGATGGTGTCGCAGACAACCTTGATTTCTCAGCGCCCATGAATGCGATACAGATCAGCTGGGTCTTGGCTGCGGAAGACAGCGCCAGGTTGGCGACGTTCTACAGCGAGCTGTTTCAAGCCACGTTGAAGCCTGGGCTGGCGGAGCACCACTGCATCGTTCAATTCAGCGATGGCACCCAGCTGGAGATCTACAGGCCTTCACGCCGGCGCTCTTTTCCCATCCGAGGGCGAGCGCTGGCGCCCTGTTTGAGGCTCTCCCCATCGCAGGAACCCCTGCCTGAACTTCAACGGCTGCTCAGTAACGCCCTGAAGCGTGGTGGATCGCTCCTCGAGGAGGCGCGGCTTGAGCCCTTTGGTGCTGAGGCCTGGATCCAAGATCCGGAGGGTAATCCCCTGTTGCTCCTGGCTCCCCTTGCCTCTGTTGCTTCGATGTCATGACTCTCTCCAGCCTGGAGTCCTGCAGTTCTTGCACTGCCTGTGACCTCTCCAGTTCGCGCCAGACCGTCGTAATCAGCCGCGGCAATCCCAAAGCGGATCTGATGCTGATCGGTGAAGCACCAGGGGCTCAGGAAGATGCTCAGGGCGTCCCGTTTGTCGGCCGTTCAGGACGTGCCCTCGATCAACTGCTGCGGGATGTGGATCTGGATCCCGAGCATGACCTCTACATCTGCAACGCGATCAAATGCCGGCCGCCCAACAACCGACGGCCGAAAAAAGCTGAGTTGGCCGCCTGTCGGGCCTGGCTTGACCTTCAACTGGAGGCCGTTGACCCCAAGGTGATCGTGCTGACGGGAGCCACCGCTGTGGAGACCATCCTTGGCATCAAGGGGGGCATGACCCAGCTTCGTGGGCAGTGGCAGAGCTGGAATGGACGGGCGGTGATGCCGATTTTTCACCCCTCTTATCTGCTGCGCAATCCCTCCAAAGCAGCCGGCGCGCCCCTGGATCTGACACAACAGGACCTGGCCGCAGTCCAACAGCGCCTGTGCGAGCCTTGGGTTGCTTCTAGCTGAGCTTCATGACTGCCCTGGATCGGCGTTACGACACCAAGATCCATCGACGTGTGACCCGCACCGTGATGGTGGGTGATGTGCCGATCGGCAGTGAGCATCCTGTGGTTGTTCAGTCGATGATCAACGAGGACACCCTCGACATAGATGGGTCCGTCGCAGGAATCCTTCGGCTTGTGGAAGCTGGCTGTGAAATCGTTCGGGTGACGACGCCTTCGATTGGCCATGCGAAGGCCATGGCCAAAATTCGTGCTGCACTTCGAGAGCAGGGCTGCATGGTTCCCCTGGTGGCGGATGTCCACCACAACGGCATCAAAATCGCCCTTGAAGTCGCCAAGCATGTCGACAAAGTTCGGATCAATCCCGGGCTATTTGTTTTCGACAAGCCCGATCCTGATCGGCAGGAGTTCAGCAAAGAAGAATTTGCCGCCATCGGCCAGCGCATCCGTGAGACGTTCGAGCCCTTGGTCACCCTGCTGCGGGATCAGAACAAGGCGCTGCGAATTGGTGTGAACCATGGCTCCCTGGCGGAGCGGATGCTGTTCACCTACGGCGACACCCCTGAGGGGATGGTCGAATCAGCGATGGAATTCGTGCGCATCTGCCACGAACTTGATTTCCACAACATCGTGATTTCGATGAAGGCCTCGCGGGCGCCGGTGATGCTTGCGGCCTATCGCCTGATGGCGGACACCATGGACAAGGAAGGCTTCAATTACCCTCTGCACCTGGGCGTGACCGAAGCCGGTGACGGTGATTACGGCCGGATCAAGAGCACCGCAGGCATTGCCACCCTGTTGGCCGATGGATTGGGAGACACCCTCCGGGTCTCATTGACGGAGGCTCCTGAAAAGGAAATCCCCGTCTGCTACTCGATTCTCCAATCCCTGGGTCTGCGCAAGACCATGGTTGAGTACGTCGCCTGCCCCAGCTGCGGTCGCACCCTGTTCAATCTCGAAGAGGTGCTGCATAAGGTTCGGGATGCCACCAAGCATCTCCAGGGTCTTGACGTTGCTGTGATGGGATGCATCGTCAATGGACCCGGAGAGATGGCCGATGCTGATTACGGCTACGTGGGCAAAGGGCCTGGAACCATTGCTCTGTATCGCGGTCGAGATGAAATCCGCAAGGTGCCTGAAGCTGAGGGCGTTGAAGCCCTCATCCAGTTGATCAAAGAGGACGGTCGCTGGGTGGAGCCCGCCTAATCTCGTTAGTCTGAAGAATCAGTCCTGAAGGGCCATGGTTCGGAGTCAGCGCCTGCGTTCTTTGGTTCGGTCGACTCCGTTGCTGTTGATGCTGGGGGTTGGTGGTGTGGTCACCGCCCTGGGCATCAGCTCGCCAGGTCTTTCCCTGCCATCGGTCTCCGGCGGATCGATTCACGACAGCCCCAAGGAGGTGATTGATCAGGTCTGGCAGATCGTTTATCGCGATTACCTGGATTCCACGGGCTCCTACGACGAAAGAACGTGGCGCCAGTTGCGGAGCAATCTGCTGCGCAAGTCCTACGGGGGCAGCGCCGAGTCCTACGAGGCGATCCGGGGCATGCTGACCAGCCTTGATGACCCCTACACGCGTTTCCTTGATCCGAAGGAGTTCAAGGAGATGCAGATCGACACCTCCGGGGAGTTGATGGGCGTGGGGATCCAGCTCAGTCTCGACAAAGACACGAAAGAGCTGATTGTTGTCTCTCCGATTGAGGGCACCCCTGCATCCCGTGCGGGCATTCAGCCCAAGGATGTGATCGTGTCCATCGATGGTGCCTCCACCAAAGGCATGACCACTGAGGACGCCGTCAAGTTGATCCGTGGTCCGGAAGGCACCGATGTGGTGCTGGGACTCAGGCGCCAGGGTCAGGTGCTGGATGTGCCCTTGAAACGGGCGCGCATTGAGATTCATGCCGTGAAAGCGATGCTCAACACGGCGCCCAATGGCCGCAAAGTGGGCTATATCCGTCTCAAGCAATTCAATGCCAACGCCACGCGTGAGATGCGTGCGGCCATCAAGGATCTGGAATCACAGGCTGCTGAGGGCTACGTGCTGGATCTACGCAGCAATCCCGGCGGCTTACTTGAGGCCAGTGTGGACATCGCCCGCCAATGGCTCAACGAAGGCACCATCGTCAGCACCCGAACCCGCGCAGGAATCCGCGATGTGAGGCGCGCCACGGGTAGTGCAATCACCGATAAACCTCTGGTCGTGCTGATTGACCAGGGATCCGCCAGTGCCAGCGAAATTCTTTCAGGTGCACTTCAGGACAATTCCCGTGCCCAACTCGTTGGACAGAAGACCTTCGGCAAAGGGCTTGTCCAGGCCGTTCGCGGATTGGCCGATGGATCGGGTCTGACGGTCACCATCGCGAAGTACCTGACACCCAAGGGAACCGATATTCATAAGAACGGAATCCAACCGGACATCGAAGCGGCGATGTCGAAGCAGGAGATCAAGAACTTCTCGGTTGAAGACCTGGGTACCCAGAAGGACAGTCAGTACCGGACAGCTGAGGGGACCCTGATGAACCAATTGAAGAAGATTCAGGCGGGCAACACCTATCAACCCGGTCGAGCCAACCTCAGCTACGCGCTGCAGTAGCTCAGGAGATCGGCTGCATCAGTCCGCCGCCGCCACCACCATTGGAGTCGTCGTCGTCTGAAGCGCCGGGCTGGAACAGGGCATACACACCAAGGGCGGTGGCACAGAAAACGCCGCTAATCAGTTCCAGAGAGACGCCACCAGCACCGATTTCGACGAATTCACCCATGTCCAACGGATTTCGCTGGCACCAATGTAACGAAGAATTGCGTGGTTGGTAACGTTTTTCTCAGAATTGGGTTCAGGCTTCAGACCTGAACCACCTCTGCATTCTTGGCACGCAGTTCCTCCTGCCGCTGTGCCTCCGTTTTGCCATCGGCATCGGGAATCTGGGCTGCCATCAAACGCAGCCATTCCATCAGCTGTTCCAGTTGCTTCTCCATGGGGAGAACACCAAGACCGCGGGCCATCACCTTGTGCTGGATGCCGCTGCCGGCCTGATACACCAAGCGGCCATGCAGATGCTGGGGCAACCCCTGGCGCAGCAAACGGAACGCCGGTTCCTCCATGGGAGTTTCGAGCACGATGTTGGGCTTCTCCGGTTTGATCCTGGAGAAGCCGCACCGCTTTGCCAGCAGTTTGAGTTCCATCAGCTGGAGGAGCGACACCACGGCAGCGGGCAGCGCTCCGTAGCGATCGGCCCAACCCGCAGCCAGCTCCACCAGTGCCTCGGCGGTGAGGCAGTCGGCGGCAGCTCGGTAGGCCGCGATCTTCTCATCGGGATCAGTGATCCAGTCCGCAGGCACAAAGGCCGTGACGGGGAGGTCTACCTGGGTGTCTTCAACGCTGGGGATGTCTTGACCCTGGATTTCGGCCAGGGATTCCTGCAGCATCTCCATGTAAAGGTCAAAGCCGATAGTTTCCATCTGGCCGCTCTGCTGCACGCCAAGGAGATTTCCGACCCCACGGATCTCCATATCCCGCATGGCGAGCTGGTATCCACTGCCCAGTTGGGCGAACTCCTGAATGGCGCGCAGCCGCTGACGAGCGGTGTCGCTCAGCGATGCGTTGCCCGGATAGAACAACCAGGCATGGGCCTGAATCCCACTGCGACCGACCCGTCCCCGCAATTGGTACAGCTGGGCCAGGCCAAAGCGGTGGGCGTCCTCAATCAGGATCGTGTTGACACGAGGAATGTCCAGGCCGCTTTCCACAATCGTGGTGCAGAGCATCACGTCGGCTTCACCGGCGTTGAACGCCACCATGGCGTTCTCCAGTTCGCCCTCGGCCATCTGACCGTGAGCCACCAAAAGCTTCAGGCCTGGCAGCATTTCCCTTAGGCCTGCAGCCACCTCCTCGATTCCTTCCACCCGGGGAACCACATAAAACACCTGGCCCCCACGATCCAGTTCCTGGCGGATGGCGCTGCGCACCGCCTCCGGATCCAGAGAAGCCAGGTGCGTCTTGATCGGACGGCGCAGTGGCGGTGGTGTGGTGATCAGGCTCATCTCCCGCACCCCCGAAAGGCTCATGTAGAGCGTTCTGGGAATCGGCGTTGCCGACAGGGTCAGCACGTCGACGTCCTTCCGCAGCACTTTGATCTTTTCCTTCTGGTTCACACCGAAGCGCTGTTCTTCATCCACCACCAACAGACCAAGCTCTTGGAATGACGCTCCTTTGCTGAGCAGCTGGTGGGTTCCCACCACGGCGTCGATGGTTCCCTGCTTCAGGCCATCGAGAATGGATTTGCGTTCCGACGCTGTCCGGAAACGATTCAGCAGAGCCACCTTGATCGGATATGGCGCGAAGCGTTCCGAGAGCGTGCGCCAGTGCTGCTGAGCCAACACCGTGGTTGGGGCCAGCATCGCCACTTGCTTCCCAGCGGTGATGGCTTTAAAGATGGCGCGGATCGCAACTTCGGTCTTGCCGAAGCCAACGTCCCCGCACACCAGTCGGTCCATCGGCTCCTGCCGTTCCATGTCCCGCTTCACGTCGGCCGTGGCCTTCAGTTGATCCGGCGTCGGGTCATAGGGGAACGACTCCTCCATTTCCACCTGCCAGGGGCCGTCGGAGGGGAAGGCAAAGCCTGCGGCCTGTTGCCGTTCTGCGTACAGCTTCACCAGATCAAGGGCAACCTTGCGTACCGCCTTCTTGGCCCGTTCCTTGGCCTTGTTCCAGGCCGTGCCACCCATACGGTTGAGCTGCGGGGGTGTTTCACTCGTGGCCCGATAACGCCCAAGGCTGCCGAGTTGATCGGCGGCAACCCGAAGGATTCCATCGGCGTACTGCACCACGAGGTAGTCGCGTATGTCGCCTGACATCGCGAGTTTTTCCATGGCTTTGAAGCGGCCGATGCCATGGTTCCGATGCACCACGAAATCGCCCGGGCGCATCTTGTTGGGATCCACCGTGCGGCTGGCGGCCTTGCGACGACGGCGCACATAGCCACTGGAACTGAGGCTCTGCTGGCCAAAGAATTCACGGTCGGTGACCAGCGCAATCCGCCAAGCCGGCAGCTGCAAACCCTCAAGTTCGGCAGTGCCCCTCACCTTCAGGGCGACGGGGGTGTTCTGCTCAATCAGACGGGAAATGGCATTGCTGTCTCCCGCGTTCGGCACAAACCGACTGATGCAGTCGTGCTCCTCCAGCAGCGCAACCGCTCGGCTGGGTTGTGCAGACACCAACCAAACCGCGGTGCGTTCGGATCGAAATCCCTTGATCAGTTCCCCGAGTTTTCCGAATTGGTTGGGGTAGGCCGCAACAGGGCGGCTGGCGAGGTCAAAGCTGTTGGGGTGCTGGTCGACTTCGAGCAGTTCTGCCATATCAAAGCCATGGAAGACCTCCGTTAGGGCATAGGCGGCTTCAATCTCACGGTGCAGAACCGCTGGCCAGAGCCGATCACGATCGCCCTCGTCCAGACCCGCCTCTGCAGCCATGTCGTGGTGATGTTCCTCCACATGGCTGAGCCACTGTTTTCCGTGGGCTAGGCCCTGGCGTCGCTCATCGATCACCACTGTTGTGGTGTCCGGCAGGTAGTCGAGAAGCGAGGCGGGTTGCTCCCAAGCGAGCCCCATCAGCCGGCGCATTCCTTCCGGGGTCCCGCCGTTCAGAAGCTGCTCTGTGCCCTCGCTACCAAGCAATTGCTCTAGTCCATCGGGCATCGTCTCCCTGAGCTGGTCCGCAATCAGAGGCCCAAACCCTGTTGGTGTGAGTCGAAGCGCATCGACGGGATCCAGTGAGCGTTGGCTGGCGGGATCGAATTCCCGCAGTTTGTCGAGCTCCTCTCCGAAGAATTCGAGTCGAACAGGCAGCTCACTGCTCACCGGGAAGATGTCGACGATGTCGCCGCGACGGCTCCAGCTCCCCTCCTGCTCAATGGTGGTGACCCGCTCGTAGCCAAGTTGGGCCAGGGTCTCGCCCAGTGCCTCCAGATCAACCTCATCCCCTTTGCGCAAGGTGCGCGTTTTTGTTTTCAGAACATCCGGCGGGGGGAGATGGGGCTGCAAACAACGTTCCGTGGCCACGATGGCCCAGGACGCCGCGTTGGGTTCCCCCAGCAGGTCACTCAGAACCTGAAGTTGCCCCCAGATGATTTCACTTGTGGGATCGAAGGGTTCATAGGGAGAGCCTTCGCTGGTGGGGTACAGGCTGGCCTGGCTCCATCCCATTAATTCCAACAGCGCTGTCCAGCGTCCCGCTTCCTCAAGCGTTGGCACCACCACGAGCAGAGGTGCGCCCCGCCGCTGTGAGAGCGCGCTGGCCACCAGAGCTCGGCTGCAACGACCAGCCCCGCGCATCAGCAAACGTTCGGGGCGGCTTGAGCGCTCATCAAGCTCACCGGTGAGTGCAGTTTCCTGCAACTTGGTCACCAGGGAACGGAGCGGCATGGAGCAGGCCTCGGCAATCCATGATCTTCGCAATAAGGTGCCTGCAGCTGCGTTTCACCGGTCGATGCCGCGCTACCGCTGCCCCTCCTGCTGTTGCGGCCGGGCCTTGGTGTTGCATCCACCCAAGGGGGGTGTTCTGCTCTGCTCCAGCTGCGCGACACCGTTGCAGCGTCAGCCCCTGGTCCGGCCCATTCCGCTGCTGGTGTTGCTGACTGTGGGCGGCGTGCTGGTTGCTTCCTCGGTCCCGATCCTGTTCACCCCCGAACCAGCTCCCAGCTCAAGGCGCGAAAAACTGGCCTGAGGCGGGGTTTTCGGTTCAATACGTCGGTATTGGTGACTTCATGACCCTCGGCCGTTTTCTGATTTTCTTCGTGATCGGGCTTGTGCTCGCCCTCACCATTCCTCAGTTGACCTGGTTGCTTTGGCCTCTGGCAGCTTCAGCGCTTTTTGTTGTTGTGCAACTGATTCGCTCCTGAATTCCGGTGCGTTTAAGGCCGAACCGGCGCTCAAGACAACCAGCAGGCATCCACTGAAAAGGTGAGCACGTCGTGGGCATCACGATGGTCTCCCGACGTAATGGCAACACAGGCCAGCTGACCATCGTCAAAACAAGTTTTCGACTTGAGCACAAATTTGGCGGCGTCACTGTGGGACCAGACCGCTAGACCCTGCTGTTGGGCTTCGTCGTTGTAGATGTCCCAGAGCTCTGAGAAACGTTCTGCCTCCGGACCCTGCCGAAATTCATTGAGGGCTTCATCAGCCCCGACTTCACGAAAGCGATCCAGAAACGACCGCATCAAGGGATCATCGATCACGTTGCTGGTGGCGATGGCACCAGTGATGCCGCGAACTGAGGTACGAACTACCCGGTTGGGTTCGGTACGTGCATCAATGATGACGACGGGGCATTGGAGATCCCAAGTGCTGCGATTTCTGAGTTCACGGCCCGCTTCGGACATGTCATCCCGAAGCTCATTGATCAGCTGCCGTACAACAAGGGTGGGGTCATCCATGACTGACCTTATCGCAAGTGCAGCTGGTGGATTTTGCAGGTTAAAGATTCAAAACGTTGATATATCAGGTGACATTCAGGCCAAAAACGCTCACAAGGAGCATCCGCCTCAGCTGGTTATCGATTCCTCGTGGTTTGGCCAATCACCTTGGTCTAAAACGCGCTTACGGGATTGCAGGCCTCAAGTAATTTATCTGCACTGAAAAGCATGCTGTATAATTCTTCCAGAGAAAGTGAGATCCATCACAACGGCAATATCTTCAAAGACATCAAGCCATAAATCTGATTATTTGGCTAAAGCTGCGGAGTACTACTCACGAGCCAAGCTATTGATCGAAGTCGATCAAGACTGGCAGGCCTCAGGCTCCATGATCCTCAAAGCGCTTGCCGAGGAGAGGAAGTCTGAAAATACTGGTCTTCAGGTGATGAATGTAATCAAGTACCAAAAGCCCAAAACGAAACTGGAGTTCAACTTCCGCAGTTGAGTTATTAGCTGAGCATCCCTTCGCGACAGAGCTCTGATCTTATTACCGCCCCATAGGGGCCATTCCCCCCTTCAGGAAAGAAGCGGAGGGAACGACCTGGCTGCGCAGAGTGTGTAGACGATTCACCCTGCTGCAATCGGCATGGACGCCGTATAAGTCCCTGCCGCAAAACCGTTGTAGGCCACTAGCTTCGACCCTTCCTGAGTATTGATTCTTATTTGGCCTGGCTGAGCGTCTGCTCTTCCAGCAGCATGTTGAACTGCAGAAGCTGTTCATCACTGAGTTGTTGACGACTGGTCGCCCCCAGTTGTTGTTGGAGAAAGGTCCTGGCTTGATCGGAGCTCCAGCCCAGCTGCTTCAACATTGCGTCTCCTTGTTGAAGCAGATCACCACGACGGATGGGTGCTGGTGCCGTGGACGAGTCGTCGTTGGCTTGGATCAACTTCAACTGACGCAGATAGGCCACCAGATCGGCATAGCGCGTGAGCTTGTGGCGGCTGCCGAGACCGAAGGCCCGTGTCAAATACTCCTGCTCCTGCTCTCGAGACCAACCAATGCGTCTGATTTCCATATCAATGGCGGTCAGCTCATCACTCCAGTCGTCAGGATCCGTTGGTGTTTCAGAGGGGGCGTTGTCAGCAGGGGTGACGGGGACCTGATGGGTGGCAGGGGGCAGTGGAGCAGACGAGGGCTGGGTCTGCTCAATTTTTCTCGGCCGCTCCACGGGTACCTGCTTCGGATTTGGCTCATCCACCTGGGGGGCTTCAGGGCGAGCTGAATTCACGGGCTGTTGTGGCCCCTCAGTGGACCCCAGCCTGGAGTTCAGGCGTCGCAACGCTCTCTCCTCAGCCTCTTCAGCAGTGGCGGCTTCACCGAGGGAGCTGCCCTGCAGAGAACCGTCGAGCCAGGCCTCGACCCGCACGATGCATCTCAAGGTGTCGACGTGACACAGCTCGGCCCGGATCTGCATCGCAATGGAACAGCGCTTGCACTTTCTAGGCTGCCGCGATGGACATCACTTCGCTTCCCTCACTGTCGGATTTCTTCGAAGGTGCCGATCAATGGGGTGAGGTTTTGGCCCTGCTGCCTGTTCTTGTACTTCTGGAGCTGATCCTGTCGGCTGACAATGCCGTGGCCCTCGCGGCCATCGCCCGCAGCAGCCGCCAACCGGAGCGGGAAGGCCTTGCCCTCAACCTGGGCATTGGCATTGCACTGGTCTTGCGGATCGCCTTGATCGTTGTGGCCCAGTGGGTGTTGCAAAACGCCTGGGTGCAACTCCTCGCTGCGGCCTATCTGGTTTGGCTGGTGGTTGATCACTTCAACAACCGATCAGGAGATGATGCCGAGTCCAGCGAAGGACATGAATCCAACGGTCTGTCTCGCCCGTTTCTGAACACGGTTTTGCTGCTGGCATTCACAGATCTGGCCTTCTCCATCGATAGCGTCGCCGCAGCCGTGGCCATCAGTGATCAGATTGTGTTGATCAGCACAGGTGCCTTCATCGGCATCGTGGCACTGCGCTTTACATCCGCCCTGTTTATCCGCTGGCTTGATCTGTATCCACGGCTTGAGACGGCTGGGTTTCTCGCCGTTGCTTTCGTGGCGCTGCGCTTGATTGTTCATGTTGTCGTGCCCAGTCTGAATCAACCCGATTGGCTCACCTTGGTGGTGGTGCTGTTGCTGTTTTCCTGGGGAATGTCGATCCGCAGCAAGGAACTCGATCAGGACGAAGGCCATGCTTGTTGAACTTCGCCATATCAGTGGAGACCGTTTGCTCCATCGCGTTGATCTTGAGGATCCGCCACAACCGGGGCGATGGCTTGTTGTGGAACAGCAATCCTTCCTCGTGATGCAACGTCTTCACCGTTACGCCCTTCGCAACGGTCGCTATGTGATGGCCTCAGTGGCCCTGTTGGTGAAACCCCAGACGCGTCCCGCCGATGCAACACCCTGGAGACATGGCTGGGTGATCGGTGATCCCAAATGCCGTTTCAATGCCCGTAGTCCTTTGCTCCGCTGTGCTGTGTGGCCGGAAGGCCCCTGCGAGAACTGCAGCCACCGTGAACTTCGCTGATTGATGAAACCGGACTGGCTCACTGGGCGACTCTGTGCTGGCCATGGCGTCGCCTCCGGAACAAGCAACGATTCACCGTATCCGGATGGCACGATTCGAATGCAATTCCCCGTGTTCCAGTCCTTAGGGCTGGACCTTTCGGGCTGTTACTTCGGCACGCTGAATCTCGACTTTGCCCCCCTCGAGGTTTCACTTTCAAATCCAGATCACCTGTTTGAAAAGGTGCGATGGACCGACCTCCACCCCCCCGAAACGTTCTCGTTCTGGAGTGTTCAGATCAAGACGCCCCAAAGTGAGGTTGTGCACGGCTGGATTTATTACCCCCACCCCGAGACAAAGTTGCGCCATTGGCAACCGCCGACAACGTTGGAATTGCTTGCACCGCGATTATGCGGAGTGGAAACAGGCGGCACCATTCATCTCTGTGATCAAGGCCAACGGATCAAACTCATCGATACGGTTCGCCTGCGCGCAAGGTTGCTGGAATTTCTCAAATTCAGAGTTCTGGCCTCGCAGCAAACATTTTTTGAAGCTGACACCCTGTTGAAGCGCCAACAATGGCTCTCGACGATGTTCCCGGATGCTCTTCAGCTCTCCGAGCAGGATCTCGATCGGGTCTGGACTCAAGCGCGGATGTTGTATACGGAATCCTGAATCAACCTTCGCCCAATCGATCTCCGGGAGTGGCGTTGAGTTGCTGCAACAGTACTGGGGCTGTGCTGCGTGCTTTCCCTTCCAGCTGTGCCTCCCGGATCAGAAGGGGACAGCCTGAACTGCTCACCACAAGCCCCAGATCTTCAATCACTGCAAGGATCGTCCCTGGGGGATGCCCGCCGGTGGGCCATTGGCCCACGAGGTTGCGTCCCTCAGGACTGAGTTGATCCTGCAGGCGCTCGATCAACGGCTCCGTGCGCAACACCTTCAGGCGTTTGCCCTGCCACTGGGTGAACGCTCCGGGATGAAGCCCCATCACCTTGCGATGAATGCTGAGAGCAGGGGCAGACCAATCCAATTGGAAATCCTGCTTCTCCAGCATGCGGGCATAGGTCGACCCCTCGGCCTGAACCCGCACGTTGAGCCTTGCCAATCTCTCGTCTACTGGACCCGGTCCCGACGCTTCAATCAGCGGCATCGCCTGAACCATCAGCTCTGCAGTGAGAGCACTGAGCCGTTCAGCCAAGGCGACGGAAGGTTCCAGCAGCTGGATCGGGGTGCGTTGCTCGAGCAGAACCGGACCAGTATCGAGCCCTTCTTCCATGGCCATGATCCCCACACCCGTTTCCTGATCCCCTTCGAGCAGGGACCACTGGATGGGCCCTGCACCGCGCCAACGCGGTAGCAGTGATCCGTGGCCGTTCCAGCAGCCCAGAGGAGGCTGCTCCAACACATCCTTGGGAAGGATTTGTCCGAAGGCTACGACCACAGAGGCATCAGCACCGAGTGCAGCGAGCTTGGCTTTGCAATCGTCGTCCCGTCGGATCCGTTCAGGGGTGAACACAGGAAGACCGAGTTGTTCCGCCCTCGCCTTCACCGGTGATGGAACCAGCTGTTTGCCTCGACCCCGCCGACGATCTGGCTGCGTGACGACCCCAACGATGGTGTGGCCCGCATCATGCAGTGCATTAAGGGTTGGCACCGCATAGACCGGTGTCCCCCAGAACAGAATCTTCAACGTCAGGCTTCGCCGGTGATGGAGAGTCCATCCACCCAAACATGAGGGGAAACGCCTCGGTGGGTGATTTCAGAATCAGCTTCCAGATGAGCAATGCCGTTGAGAACAGAGCGGATGTCACCGGCAACCGTTGCTGCTTCAACGGAAACCCGTTCGCCGTTGTTCACCAACCATCCATCGAAGGGCAAGGAGAAGGATCCCTGGGTGGCTTTCACACCGGCGTGAAGCGCTGACAGATCCTCAATCAGCACGAAGGGGCCTGACTCGGTGCGGTGGTTGAGGCTGTCACCGCTGCTCACCTGCGGGTTGGAACCAACCACGAACCAGTCTGGACCCACCGAAACCTTGGCTCCAAGTCCAGCGTGGCCGGTGGGTTGAACACCGAAGGCTCTGGCCGTGGCTTCCGAGTGAAGGAAATTCCGCAGGGTTCCGCCCTCAATCAAAGAGAGACGCCGGGTTGGTGTTCCCTCGCCATCGAAGGCTGCCGCACTGATGTGTCCGGGGTGGAGGCCGTCATCGTGGAGGTTGAAGAAGGGAACCGCCACATCGGATCCAATCGAATCCCGCTGGCTCAAGCTCACCCCATCGAGCACTGAACGCGCATTGAACATGCTGCTGAAGGCACCAAGCAGTGAGAGAAAGGCCTCGGGTGTGAAGCAAACGCGGTAGCTCCCGGTTTCGATCGGTCGATAATTCAGATGGCTGACGGTGCGATCAACAGCCTCGCTGATGCAGCCTTGAACATCCAGTTCGATGCTGCCAAGACCCAAACGAATAGCTCCTCCACTGCGGGGCTTACGACCTGTTTCTTCCGCCCTCGCGTAGAGATACAGGCTGGCTTGGGTGCGCTCCATCTGGCGCAGTGCTCCCTCACTGTTGAGATAGAGGCTCTGGGACAGGGATTCCGCCAGTCCGTTGTAGGGGACGGTCTGGATCGCAGGGTGACGACCCAACAGATCGGCTTCCGCATCCCGAAGGGTGTCCAGCAGGGGGAGGATTCCTTGGCGTGGTTGAAGCGGGCGATCGAGCTCGGGGAGTGGAGCTGTGGCGAGGGGGGAGAACTCAGGGATGTCCTCGGGATTGCCAAAACGGCTGGCCGTATGGGCTCCCACCAGGGCTTGTTCCAAGCCGCTATCGGAGAGGTCGGTGGTGCTGGTGATGCCTACCAGGCCATCGCTGTTCCAAACCCGGACGGTGATGGAGCTCCGCTGCGAAGCCTTGAGTTGTTTGGCTTCACCACGATCCACCTGAACGGAGCAATCGTCATTGCAGGCGGCACCAAGATCCCAACGACGAATGCCTTCACGCGAGGCGAGGGTCTGAAGGCGATCCCTGAGATCCGTGGCGTTAAGGCTGTTGTTGCTGCTCATCATCAACGGCCCCCCACCGTGATCGAATCAACTTTGATGTGGGGTTGGCCCACGGTGACGAACACACTTCCACTCACGGATCCGCAGAACCCGGCAGCCAGTTCCAGATCGTTGGCGCACATGGAAATGCGTGGCATCACCTCCTTGGCATCACCGATCAACGTCGCCCCTTTCACCGGTTTGGTGAGTTTGCCGTTCTCAATTAGATACCCCTCTTCAACGGAGAAATTGAACTGACCTGTCGGGCCGACGCTTCCTCCACCCATGGCCTTGCAGTACAGGCCTTGATCGACGGATTCAATCAACTGCTCAGGGGTATGCGGACCGGCGTCGATGAAGGTGTTTCGCATCCGGCTCGCAGCTGCAAAGGCATGGCTCTGACGCCGGCCGCTTCCGGTGCGTTTGTGGCCCGTGCGCAGTTCACCGGCCCGGTCACTGATGAAGCGTTGGAGCACCCCGTCTTTGATCAGCACGGTGCGCTCAGGTTCCATTCCCTCGTCATCCATCGAGATGGAACCGAAGGATCCACCACTCAGCCCTTCATCGATGGCAGTGACTGCAGGGTGAGCGATCAGTTCACCAACCCGGTCTGCGAAGGGCGTGGTGCCCCGTTCAATCTGGGTTGTTTCGAGCAGGTGGCCGCAGGCCTCGTGGAAAATCACGCCACCGAACCGGTTGGCGAGAACAGCCGGCATCTGTCCGGCATCCACGTAGTCGGCCCGCAACATCGTTCCAGCGCTGTTGCACACTTCAGCTGCACTGGCTTCGGAATCCCAGTCCCGAAGATCGTCTGGACGATCAGAACTGCCATAGCGGCGGCCAATGCTGGATCGGTGATCGCCGTCGGCGGCAAGAACGGAGAGACCGGTCGACTGATGCAGGCGGATGTCGCGGGCAAAAGTGCCATCGGTTGCAGCCACCAGTACTTCCTGCCAGTCGCGGGCGTAACTGCCACGGCGCACCTGCAGGTGCTGACCAAGACGATTGAGATGGTCTGTGCCTTCGAGCAGGCACTGGCTGGCCTGATCCAGGGATGGGCAGCGTTCCAGCCAGTCGGCTTTGTTCAAGCCGTGGTCGGTCAGCTTCTTCAACCCTTCAAAAGCTGAAGGGGACGTGAACTGTTGCGCCTCAAGACCGAGCATGGCGAGGGCCTGATCGAGGGCGCGCTGGAGGCCAGCTTCGCTGAGATCATTGGTGCTGACGAAGCCATCACGGCCATCACGGAACACCCTGAGGCCAGCTCCACGGGCGAACGACGGGTTCACACTGGTGATCCGATCCTGTTCGGCAAGCAAACCGATGTGGTCGGTGCGCTCAAGAAACACCTCCACCAGGTCGGCTCCTGCTGAGCTACCACGGTGCAGCAAGGACTCCAAGAGTCCTTGCCACTGATTCGAAAAGGCGTTGGTCAAGAAATCTCCTCGATTGGGCCGGGGGAGTCCCCTCAGCGCACAGCTGGCTGGAAACGATCGCTGTCGATCGCTGGCATAAGGAACAGCTTGGCCATCTCGGCACCGTTTCCGATCCAGAAGGGCAGCTTGCGAAGCACTTTCAGAGGAGCGATGGCATCGCTGGCATCAGCCTTGTCCAATGCGGCGTTATTGGCCACCAGCCGTTCGAGGCGTGTCCAGAACTTGTCGTTGTTCACATCAAGAACAACGGGGAAAACGCGCGCAGACGTTTCGTTGGTCTTCTCGATCACCATCTTGTCGTAGGTGCGAGCATCCAATCCGAGAGCCTCGTAGAACTCCTTGCGGGCCACGTCGCGCACGTACATGGTGGCGAACACCGCAAGCAGGAAGAAGCGGCACCAGAGTTTGGCGATGGGGCCACGAACCGTGTCTGGTTGGGCCTTCATCAGGGCATCAAAGAAATCACCATGTCGGTTTTCGTCCTGACACCAGTTCTCAAAGAAGTTGAAGATCGGGAAGATCTTGCTGTCGGGGTTCTTTTCGAGGTGGCGGTAAATGGCGATGTAACGCCAGTAGCCGATCTTTTCAGACAGGTAGGTGGCGTAGAAGATGAATTTCGGCTTGAAGAACGTGTAGTCCTTGTTCGCGGTCAGGAACCCGAGATCAAGCTGCATGCCGAAATCACTCATCGACTTGTTGAGGAAGCCGGCGTGGCGAGCTTCATCCCGAGCCATGTGAGCAAAGCACTCGGCCAGAAGAGGGTTCTTCGCCTTAATGCGGCGGCTGAGTTCCTTGTAGAGCAGGAATCCTGAAAATTCCGATGTGCAGCTCTGCTCAAGGAATTCGATAAACACCTTGCGGGTTTCAGGATCCAGCTTGTCCGCAGCACCCTCGAACTCCTCGTTACGAACGAAGTGGTGGCGGTTGTAATCCTTCCTGAACTCTTCACAGATAGCTTCAAGTTCAGCCTCATTGGGCTGAAGGTCCATTGCCGCCATCGCTTCGAAATCGGTGGTGTAGAAGCGAGGGGTCAGGATTGTGTCCTTGACAGGATCCTTGATGGCTACAGCGCTGCCTTCGGCCACGGCGGTGGGAGGGACCATCAGATGCGGTTCACGATCTTGCCAATGTAGGCGTGTCAGCCCAACCCCCGAGGCCGAGCCGGGCGGTTAGTTACCTCCCAGCCACTTTTGGCCGTTGAGCCGTTGCAAGAGACGGGAAACGAGCAGGGGCAAAGACATCCGCTTCTCATCGATCAGAAAGCTCTCCAGCAGCGTTGGCTCGCTGCCGGCATCAGCCAGGGCAATCACTTTGGCGCTGTTGATGTCGGCCTTGGAGAAGCAGACCCAGAAGCGGCGGCCCCCTGGAAGCTCACCAACCACCATTGGACATTCACCACCGACAACGGGACGCTGCCCATCCACGCGCTCGAGCCGATCAGCGGTGATGTCATGTTCGGCAAACTGTTTGGCGACGGCCGGCAAAAACAGTGTGTCGATGAATTCAGGGAAGGGCTTGTCCTCCGGCTTGGGCGGCTTCGCTTTCGGCGCCGCTTTGGCAGGGGCCTCTTGACCTGAAGACTGCTTCTCGACTGGGGTTTCGCTCACCGATCCAGCATTGCTGGCGCAACTGTAAGCAGCTTGGTGCGCTGCTTACCAGTTCGCCTCCGGATCATCTCCCCAATCACTGAACTCCTGAGAAGGAGAGCCCATGGCTGAAGTGCTTGATGAAGCGTCTGACTGCGGGGGGACTGACGAAGGGCGTTGAATCACGCGGTAGGCCACAGACACCGTTGGAGCCGGTTCTCTCACATCTCTTTCGGGGCCTGGGTTTGTGCTGGATCTGGGTGTCGGTTCGTAGTCGGTGTAGCCCCTCTCCTCAAACTCCGGCTGAACAGGGGAACGCCTCTGGCGACTCAGAGGACGCTCCACTGGGGAGACCAAAACCGCTGCGACAGCGGCTCCGGCCGCACCACCAACGCCAGCTAGCGCTGTCCACGCCCCAACGGGGAGCGGAGGTGTTGTCCAAACCAGCAGACGGATCCGGGTCTTCTCTCCGACATTGGTGGCCGAAAGAACCAGCAACGCCAGCAGTGGCGCCAGGCAGGGAATCAGCAGCAACCGCTGAAACATGCTCATTCCAGGGGGCCCTGCCAGCGCTTCAGGGGTGCAAGGTCCTCCTCCAGGCCGTCGAACAGGCGCACCACCAGAAAGTCCACCATCTCCTCCAAGGAATCGGGCCGGGTATACCAGGCCGGAATGGGAGCGGCAATGGTGGCTCCAGCTTCAGCGAGGCCGGTGAGGTTGCGGAGGTGAATCAGGTTGAAAGGCATCTCCCGGGGAGCAATCACCAGGGGCCGACGCTCCTTGAGATGCACATCCGCACAACGTTCGATCAGATCTGCGGCGATACCGGAATGGATCCGCCCGACGGTTCCCATGCTGCAGGGAACGATGACCATCGCCCGAGTTCTGTAGCTGCCACTGGCAATGCAGGCAGCCTGATCATTCCAGCGATGACAGGTGAGCTCGCCACTCTCAACCGACAGCCTCTCTCGCCAGAACGCACGTTGTTTCAGAGGATCAACAGGGATCGTCAGGCCCTGTTCCGCACGAAACACCTCATGGGCACCATGGCTGAGCACAAGATGCACCGAGCGCCCGCGCTGCAGCAGCAGCTGTAGGGCACGCTCGGCCAGGGGTTGAGCGGATGCACCGGTGACTGCCAGAACGTAGGGATGCATCACTCAGCGCTCGCTGAGGGCAACGGGCAGCGGCGCTGAGGATTCAGGTTCCGTGGAGCCATTGGAACCCTGGCTGATGACCTCAAGGTCGATCTGGTTGCGCAGAACATCCACATTGATCACGCGCACCTGTACGGCGTCGCCAAGTTGATAGGTCTGACGGTTCTTGCGCCCGACCAAGCGATTCTGGCGTGATCTGTATTCGTACCAGTCATCGTTGAGGGAGCTCACATGCACCAGCCCTTCAACGCGACTTTCACCAACTTCCACGAAAAAGCCATAGCTCTGCACACCACTGATCCGCCCTTCCACCTGTTCGCCGATCAGGGGTTGGGCTGAACGGGCCTGGATCATCGAAAGCAGATCCTTTTCCAGTTCCAACACCTGACGCCGTCGCGTGTTGAGCCGCTGCACGGTGCGCTCGTTCACCAATCCGTTCAACTTCTCGTCTTGGGATGCGGTGAACAGGGGCCACGTGAGATCAGCACCGGCACCCTTGAGGCCAAGCTTCAGACGGGTCTTATGACGGACGGTTGGACGATCCTTGGCATCGGTCAGCAGCGCAACGATCACCTGTTGATTCACCAAGTGGGCGTAGTGCTGGGTGGCACAGGTCCATGGGGTCAGTGAGCTGTTCCGGCTTGACGCAGCAACCTCGTCCCCATCGGAATCTGCTGCCGCAGTGGGGGCCTCTGTGGATGCCACGAGGGTGAGAGGTGGCAGGGCGTGACTGAGTTGTTGTTCCAGCACCCGGCGCTGACTGCTGTCTTTGAACACCTGAACCAGCTCCGAAGCTGATGGACAGCCGTCGTCATCCAGTTCAAGGGGAAGATCCAGGGCAATGGCTGTTTTCGCCACATCGGTAAGCACGCTGCCATCGGGTTCATCCGCCTCGATGGTGATGCCCGGCAATTGGAGCTCGAGACGTTGTGCTGTCCATGCACGGTCGGCGGCCCTCAACAGAGGCTGAAGGAACGCATGGGGGTCGACCGGGTTGAACGCATCAACCCAGCGATGCCGCAACCCGGAGGGATCTGCGCTGCACAGGTCACCAAGGGCCTCCAGCTGCGGAGGGCAGAGATCGAGTTGCACATCCCCTTTGGCACGCTCCTGCTCCAACAACAGCGTGCTGCAGAAGCGGAGGGTCTCCAACTGACCGAGCTGGTCTTTAATCGGCTTGAGAGCGGTCGGAACGCTGCGCGCCTTGGGTTTGCGTTCCGCCAGGGCGATCAACTGATCGGCGCTCACCTCGGCGACGGGGCGCACCGAGCTGAGCATGAACTCCCAGTCGCTCACCTCACCGTTGGCAGAGACGTCGAGCCGAACGCTGATGGCATCAGCCTCGGATCCGGCCGAGAAGCTGGTGGCCTTGTGGAGGGCCGGAGTCAGCAGAGGTTGCCAGACTTCACCGAGGCAAAGGGCTTCACCACGGTCCCGCAGGCAGGCATCGAGGCTGTTGCCCAGACCGATCCGCTCGCCCACGCTGGGCGCGTGGACCCAGAGGCGGCAACCGCCGTCCCTCGCTTCAACGTGCACGGCAGGCAACCCCGGTGCATCGTCCTGACTCCATCCTTTGAGAAGCAGCGACGGTTGTGCGGTGAAATCGACCCGGCCCTTGGACGCAGGGGTTTTGCCTGAGCTTCTGGGTGCCACTGGACGGTCCTGAAGACCAACCTTGGTCAGCAGCAGGTCCCGGTCGGCTGCTGGTCCGCCATTGAGCGGGAGAGATCGCACAACGTGGCCGGCCGCAGGATGCTGAGCCACGGGATAGCGATCGATGTGCACCTCGACAACGCTGGAGACCTCATCACCGGGCAGATGCTTGGAATCCTCAGCTGGCAGCTCAATGCCGGCAAGCACTCTGTCGTCCAAGGGGGAGGCGAGCAGCTGGTCGCTCTGCTGCTCCACCTGAGCCAGGAGAGATTGCGTGGCCCGCTCCAGGATGCATTGCACACCTCCTTCAGGAGAGCGGCGGCGTCCGCCCTCCCGCGTCACCCGCACCAGCACACGATCGCCATTCCAGGCGTGGTTCAGCTGATGGTCACGGATGTAGATGTCCTCGCCGCCGTCATCGCGAATGGCGAAGCAGAAGCCTTTGCTGCTGCAACGCAGGCGAGCATCAATCAGATCACTCTCCTGGGGCCGTGTGAGACCACCCTCACTGGTCTTTTCGATCACACCGATTTTCATCAGTGATGAAACGGCAAGCTCAAGCGCCGCTTTATCCGTCTTGTTGCTGAGCTTGAGGATCTTGGCCAGTTGGTCGGGCTCAGAGGAGTGCTCCGTTGAGAGCTGATCCAGCAGATCGGCAACCGTAAATTTCATCGTGGCGTGCGCAGAAACCGACCATCAGGGCCGGGAGAGAGGGAAGGGGTGGTCGACGCTCTTCAGCAGGCCGTGCAGAGTCAGCCCTTCAAGGATCACTTTAGGACTCAGAAGTTTGATCCCCGTCCGAGTTGGCTTCAACATCACGGACGAGAGGAACCAGCAAGCGGCCACCGATCACGAGGAAACCCACGGAAGCCAGCAGTTGAAGCAGATCGCTGGGAATCACGGTTGCAACGGAACCACCGGCGAAGGCCCCCAGCAAACTGGCCAGAACCAACGCCGATGATGAGCCGAGAAACACGGCCAGGGGGCGATTGGACGTACCGCTGATGGCAACGGTGGCCAGTTGGGTCTTGTCACCGAGTTCGGCCAGGAACACGGTCAAGAACGTGGAGATCAGAAGGGGAAAATCCATCGTCAGCTCGCTGCATTGAGCCAAAGGGAGCTGGCGGCCTGAAGACCGAGCCAGATGCCGAGCGCCACCATCAGCACCCCAGCCATCAGTTCAAGACGCTCAGGCGGAAGGGTTTTGGCCAACCATTGACCGACGAGAACGCCCACAAGACTGGATGAAATCAACGCCAGCGCGGCACCGATGAACACCAGAACAGGAGAGCCGGACTGGGCCGAGAGCAACAGCGTTGCCAACTGGGTTTTGTCGCCCAGTTCAGCCACAAACACTGTGGTGAAGGTGCTGAACAGCACGGCAGCAAAGCTGCGCGACTCAGGGCTTGTTTGCTCACTCGTCAACAGAACCTCCCGAGGTCTGAGCGCGCTTGAACCTACGCATCACGCCACTGCGGCCGCCATAGGTGCTGCGGATCTGTTGTTGGCAACAGGTGATGGTGAAGGCATCGAACTGATCATCGGGAACGTCAAAAAGACGGCCCAGACCACTGACACGACAAAAATCAGGACGCTCCTCATAAATCCTGCAGCGCTGACTGCCCGTGTCGTAGTGGATGCACCAACCGTCAGGGCCAACCATGGCCAGATATGTGCGTTGTTGCTCGTCGTTCAAGGCCGCCAGGGCATCAGCCCGTTCCTCCGGAGCGAGTCGGCAACAGGCTCCACAGTGTTTGATGCAGGACCATTGCGGCGTCTCACGGCTCATGATTGAAGCTGTGACAAGCCATCACAGAGATCAGAACCAATCCGTCGCTCCTGGGTCAGAGCCCCGTAGCCTGGGAGGCGTAACGATTTTGGACAGCGCTGCATCGCCATGGGCTTTGACATTCACCTGATCGCCAACTTTGCCGCCCTGGCGATGATCACCATTGCCGGACCCGCTGTCATCTTCATCCTCTTCTACCGCCGCGGCGCACTCTGATCGCCTCGTTTCAAGGACGTAGCCCCAATCCCAGGCAGGCTTCCTCGATCAACTGAATCACCCGCTGATCCCTCGCCAGGTCGTTGTCGCTGGTGAGGGATTGTTCTTGTTGAATGCTCGCCTGAAGCGTCTCACCCTCGCCATTGGTGAGCTTCAGACCTGAACTTTCCGTCAACTGGGCGGTGTATTGCCGTGTCCCGCGGTCGATCAACACCAACTCCGTATGTGCACGGATGGCCTTGAGCTCCAGCTGCAGCCGCTGTTCACCCTGCCAACGGTTGATCGAAATGCTGTAAGCCACGTCACAACATGCGGGAACAGGCGCGGCTGGATCCCATCGCCAGGCGATGGCGCGACGCTCACTTTCACCCTGGCGCAGCGTCAGGGCCAGGTGTCCTCCTTTGAGGTCGCGCCGATCCTCAACGCTCACCCCCCGTGACCAGAACTGCGGTTTGGGATGACCAATGCCGAAGGGGGCCAGGGATTGCAGGTGGCGCCACATATCCCAGTTCACATCCTTCAGGTGCAGCAGAGCATCAGGTTGCACGGGACGCCCCTGGGCCTGGGTCATCAACCAGCCATCGGCTTCGGCGCAGAGGCGCTCATGCAGGGCATGCACGAATTCCGCTTTAACGGTGAACCCCCCGGCAGCGGGATGGCCTCCAAAGCGGGTCAGTAGATCACTGCAATTGGAGAGGGCACGATCCACCGCGAAGCCGATGGGTCCCCGTACCGAAGCCCGCAGACTTCCATCTCCATCACCGGCCAGAAGAGCGGTGGGGCGGTGGTAGCGCTCCATCAGCCGTGCAGCAACAATGCCAATCACCCCGTGGTGCCAGTGGCTTTGCGCCAACAGCAGGAATGAGGGGAGAGTGTCACTGGACTCCGCTTCCACCAGCGCCACGGCCTCCGCTTCAATCGCGTCGCAGAGATCCCGTCGCTGGCGGTTGTAATCATCACAACGGCGCGCGAGGGCCATGGCTGAATCGGGATCTTCAGCCGTGAGCAGATCCACCACAAGCCTCGGTTCCCCAAGGCGGCCCACTGCATTGATGCGCGGTGCAAGCTGAAACCCGATGTCTTCTGCCGTCAGCGGACGTTCCCCGAGACCCGCCAGGCGCTGAAGCGCTTGCACGCCCTTGCACTCGGAGCGATGCAGATGGTTCAGCCCCTCCAGCAACCAATTGCGGTTAGCCCCCACCAGAGGAGCCATATCGGCCACCGTGCCGATGCAAAACAGATCCCGGGCCACGCGGATGGCTTCTGGTTTGTTCAGAACATCGGCAACGGCATGGGCCAGCACATAGGCCAGCCCCACACCGGCGAGTCCGCGGTAAGGCGAGCCCTCTGGGGTGGTGGACGGATGAATGAGCGCTGTCATGGGCGGTCGTTGCGCCGGGATCGTGTGGTGATCGGTCACGATCACCTGCATCGACAAACTTGCGGCCAGTTCGAGGGCTTCCCTCGCGGCAACACCGTTATCAACGGTGACCAGCAATCGCACGCCATCGTCGTAGAGCCGCTGCACCATGGCGGGATTGAGGCCATATCCCTCCTCCATCCGCGAGGGGATAGCGGGTTCCGGCTCAGCACCCAACGGGGCCAACGCCCGCAGTAACAACGCAGTGCTGGTCATCCCATCGGCGTCGTAATCACCACAGATGGCGACGCGTTCACAGGAACGGCAGGCCTTTACCAAGCGCGTACAGGCCTGCTCGAGATCGGGGAAATGATCACGTGTAGGCGGTAGATCACCAGGGGAGAGAAAGCTCTCGGCCTCGGATGTGGAACTGAATCCCCTGCGCCGCAGCACACAGCGCAGCGACAGCGGCAAATCAAGCCCTTGCAATGGCGATGGTTCCACCACGGCTGGAAGGGACCAGGACCAATGCAGCGGAACAGCCGGCAAGGGAACGCAACAGGCGGTGATGTCCCAGCATTGTGCCGTTGCTGCTCCTCAAGGTGAACAGGCTTTCAGCGGTCTTCTGGGATGTGGATGGCACCTTGGCCGACACGGAAATGGACGGTCATCGACCGTCCTTCAACATGGCCTTCCAGGAACTGGATCTTCCCTTTGTTTGGGATGAAGCGCTCTACAACAGGCTGCTGGCGATTCCTGGCGGGCTGCGCAGGGTGAAACTCCACGCTGAAACATGTGGGGTGCATCTCAGCCAGAACCAACTGGACCAAGTGCGTGATCGCAAACGCGTCCATTACCTGGAACGGGTCCGCCAAGGACATGTGCATCTCCGTCCCGGAGTGAAGAGGCTTTTGCAGGAGTTGAACAGGGCCGGCGTGCAGCAGTGGATCGTCACCTCCAGCGGATCGGCGTCGGTGATGGCTCTGCTGGAACAGATCCAGAAGCAAATCCCCAGCTTCGATGGGGTGGTCACATCGGATGACGTTGCTTCGGGAAAGCCAGCACCGGACGGCTACCGACTCGCTCTCGAACGCAGTGGGGCCAACAGTGCTGCCAGCCTTGCCATCGAAGATTCTGCGGCAGGTCTTTCGGCGGCAAGAGCCGCAGGTCTGCGTTGTCTGCTGACCCCTTCCCCCTGGGATGCCGATGCTCTACGTGAGTCCGGAGGCGAGGCTGCTGCGGTGTTGAATCACCTGGGGGACCCTGGACAGCCAGCAACCGTGCTTTCCGGTGCCTCTTGCCATGAGGGGGCAGTAACGCTGAAGTATCTGGAGTTCCTGCTGTCGGTGCCGGATCGATGAGCTCAATCCAGCGCACACGTCTGGCGGGGCTTCAGAACGCGTGGGGCGCTGGGATCCGGCGGTCCTGGTCTGGCCCCTGGTGGCGCCGCAGCGCTTCGTTGTTGCTGCTGCTGCTCGGATTTTTCATTGGCAGCAACCTTCCCGTCTACATCCTGGATGCTGTTGAACTCAGGACGTCCACAGCGTTCTATGCCCTCATCGCCTGTGAATTGATGGTTCTTGGGCGCCGTCGTCTTCCCTGGCTGGACAACCTCCGGCTTGGATTCGTTTACGCCGTTGTTCTGGAGGCGTTCAAAGTTGGATCCTGAGGGCCAACGCGTCATCCCCAGCAAGGATCAGCAGCGGTTGCTGCACCATCTCGAGTTGGGCGACCTTCCGAGTTGGTCTGCACTGCAGCGCAACTCTGGGTGGCATCGGGTCGCCATCGATCACTGGCATCCTCACGCGACACCGGATTGGCTGTGGTCTGTTGGTCTGCCGCTTTTGAACCTGGGCCAGCAATGGCAGGGACAACGCCGACTGCTCGGATTCAGTGCTTTGCCAGGTTGCGGGAAAACCACCCTGGGGCAGTGGATTGAAGCTGCCGCACGGGCACTTCACCTCTCGATCCAGGTGGTTTCGCTAGATGACTTTTATTTCGAGGCCGAACGGCTTGATGCGGCAATGCAGGGCAACCCCTGGGGTGTGCCTCGCGCGCTTCCTGGCAGCCATGACCTGGAGCTCCTGCAGGAGTGTCTTCAGACATGGCGACAGGGTGAGAACGTTCTGATGCCCTGCTTCGACAAAGCCAAACGCCATGGCCGAGGAGATCGAAGCGGTTGGCGCCGTTGCGATGCCGACTTGCTGATTTTTGAGGGTTGGTTTGTGGGCTGCAGCCCAAATGACGACGCAACTGCGGATGAGCCCCATCTCGAGAGCCCCCTAACGGCGCAGGAGTGGGAGTGGCGCCTGAAGCTGCAACCCGTGCTCGCCCACTACGAACCCACCTGGAGGTGTTTCGATCAACTCTGGCAACTGCGAGCGACCGACTTCAACGCTCCTTGGCGATGGAAGCGCCAACAGGAAGCCACCCTTGAAGAGGAACGCTGTGCGTCGCTGTCGAATGCCGAATTGGATCGTTTTATCCGCATGATTCTCTGCTCGCTGCCATCGAGCAGTTTTCACACCATGCGAGCGGATGTTGTTGTGGAGGTGGATCCGGATCGAACTCTGCGGCGGATCCACCTCCCGAGTTCGACTCAGGATTCGCCGTCTTCAGACTCACTCACCGGATAAACAAAACCCTGGGCGCGGCCACTCAGCACAGACTTGCCGATGGACATGGCGCGCTGGGCGGCAACGGCTGCCTTGGCCTTCCAGGTGGCGCTGCGCTGGTTGCGCTTGGCCTTGGATGTTTTCTTCTTCGGGACGGCCATTGCGCCTGGTTAATTTCCAAACCGAGATTGTCTCGTTTGGAACCCCCTTGCGTCAAATCGCTAGGCTCCGTGCAGCGCAATGAAGACGTGGCACCAGGTTCGGACGACTCCAGTGGTTCCGCGGCCCCTCAGAAGGCTCAACCTTCTTCGATACAGGGTTTTTGGACGAAGCAGGACACGGTGAGTTACTCGACCCTGCTGAGAGATATCGATGCGAAAGAGATCAAACAGTTGGATCTTGTACCCGGTCGTCGGGAGGTAAGAGTCCAATACAACGATGGCCGACGGGTCACCGTTCCTGTTTTCGCCAACGACAACCAAATTCTTCGGGCCGCTGAAAGCTCCGGCACGCCCCTGACGGTTGTTGACATCCGCCGCGAACAAGCAGGACGCGAACTGGCGGGAACCCTGATGTTGGTTCTGCTGGTGGTGGTCGGCTTGTCGTTTCTGTTGAAGCGTTCAGCTCAAATGGCGAACAGAGCTCTTGGGTTTGGGCGTAGTCAACCTCGGTTGAAACCCCAGGAAGACCTTCAGCTTCGTTTTGAGGATGTTGCCGGCATCAACGATGCGCGGCTGGAACTTGAGGAGGTGGTCACCTTTCTCAAGCAGCCCGAGGCCTTCATCCGCCTGGGCGCCAAGATTCCGCGGGGAGTGCTGCTGGTCGGCCCCCCTGGAACCGGGAAAACGCTTCTTGCCAAGGCGATTGCAGGCGAGGCGGGCGTGCCGTTCTTCTCCATCGCGGCCTCTGAGTTTGTTGAGCTGTTCGTGGGTGTTGGTGCGAGCAGGGTTCGCGATCTGTTCCGCCAAGCCAAGGAAAAGTCCCCCTGCATCGTTTTCATTGATGAAATCGACGCTGTGGGTCGCCAGCGGGGTGCTGGTATCGGTGGCGGCAACGATGAACGGGAGCAGACCCTCAACCAACTCCTGACGGAGATGGACGGCTTTGAGGAGAACTCCGGTGTGATTCTGCTGGCGGCCACAAACCGTGCCGACGTGCTCGACGCCGCACTGTTGCGTCCAGGACGCTTCGACCGGCGCATTGATGTGGGCCTTCCCGATCGCCGAGGTCGCGAGGCAATTCTCGCCGTTCATGCGAGAACTCGCCCCCTCGACGACGCGGTCTCGCTATCGGATTGGGCGAGCCGCACGCCGGGTTTTTCCGGGGCTGACCTCGCCAATCTTCTCAACGAAGCGGCCATCCTCACGGCCCGCCAGAACATGCTCCGTATCGGTCAGTTCCAGCTGGAGGGGGCCTTGGAGCGGATCACCATGGGGCTGAGCAATCGTCCCTTGCAGGACAGCGCCAAAAAACGGCTAATCGCCTATCACGAGGTGGGTCATGCCCTGGTGGCCAGTCTTCTTCCAGCGGCCAATGCGGTGGACAAGGTCACGATTCTTCCCCGGGGAAGGGCCGGTGGTTACACCCGCTTCATGCCTGACGAGGAAGTGCTTGATTCCGGGTTGATCACCCGCTCCTCCTGCCTCGCTGATCTGGTGGTGGCCCTGGGGGGACGAGCAGCTGAGCAAGTGGTTTTCGGGTCGCTCGAGATCACCCAGGGAGCCAGTGGAGATCTCCAGATGGTGGCGCAACTCGCACGGGAGATGGTGACGCGCTTTGGCTTTTCCAGCCTCGGACCGATGGCCCTCGAGGGTCCGGGTACGGAGGTTTTTCTGGGGCGCGATTGGTTCAACCAACGGCCGGGATACGCCGAATCCACTGGCCAGGCCATTGACGCTCAAATCCGCCAGCTCGCCAAGAGTGCTCTGGCGCAGGCCATCGCCCTGCTTGAGCCCCGCCGTGAGTTGATGGATCAACTGGTGGACGTTTTGATTGCCGAGGAAACGATCAACGGTGATCGATTCAGAGACATCGCTGGCCTCCCATGAGACGCCTCCTCCTTCTGCTGCCGCTGGTTGTTGTTGCAGCCCGGATGCAGATCGAGTGGCTCTGGTTCGATCAGTTCGCCTGGAGCGACGTTCTCCTCAAGCGCTGGCTTCTGCAGCTTCTCTTTGCGGGTGTGGCGATGCTGCCGCTGCTGGCAGCCCAGGCCTGGTCAAGGCAATTCAGGCAACACAGCTCGAGTTCATCCAAGGCGATGAGCCTGACCGGATGGTCCTTTGGATTCACGCTGTTGATCAGTGGTGGTGCTGTGCTGATCAGTGCCTTGCTCACGCTGGATCTGTTGGCGTTGGCCATCCACGATCCGTTTCAGCTTGGGGAATGGCAGCCAGTTGCGGGGCTCCAGCACCGCATCAGCTCAGCTGCAGGACTTGTTCAGGCAGGGGCGATAGGGCTTGCGATGGCCTGGCCGCGGTTGAGGCTGTGGCTGGCACGGATCATGGCGGGTTCGCTGGTGGCTGTCGTCAGCCGGGCGTGGGGCATCTGGTCGCTGGCGCTATGGATTCCCGATGAATCCACGAGAGACCCCTTGCTGGGAGCGGATCTGAGCTTCGGCTTGGGGCGTTTTGCCGGCTTACATCTGGCCCTGGACCTACTGCTCTTGGCTGCCGCGTTCACCCTCGCCTTTGAGCTCTGGCGGGTGCTGGCGAGCTCAAAATCGATTTCTGACTGGGCCAGTCCAGCCTTCTGTTCGCGACAGATCCAACTGATCAGGTTGCTTTCGGCGCTTCTCCTGTTGGGAGCGGCGGGGCAGGTGTGGTTATCGAGGCATCAGCTGCTGTGGACCCAACACGGCCTTGTGGCAGGGGCGGGCTGGCTCCAGGCCCACATGACCCTTCCGTTGCGCAGCTTCGCAACACTGCTGCTGGTGCTGATCGCATGTGCACTTCTTGTCCCGTGCCGGCGACGCCTCCGTCAGGGCCTCGCACTGGTCTTGGTGTCTCTTGTGGTGTTGGAAACGGTGGCAACTCCGTTAACGCGCTGGCTGGTGGTGCGGCCAAGGGAATTTGCACTGCAAGAGCGCTATCTGAACAACGCCATTGAGGCCACGCAATGGGGCTTTCAGTTGGATCAGATCAAGAGTCAGGTCGTCGACCCGACAAGGTTCAGCGCCGCTGATCGCGAGCAAGGTGTTAGCACGCTCGAAAATGTGCGTCTCTGGGACAGCAGCCCTCTGCTGGAAGCCAACCGGCAACTGCAGCAACTGAGGGTGTACTACCGCTTTTCCAATGCAGCTGTTGATCGCTACCCGCTGAATGAAAACAGCGATTCATCGCAGCAAGTGATCCTCTCGGCCCGCGAATTGGATCAATCCGCGTTACCGCGTCAATCCAAAACCTGGCAGAACCGTCACTTCATCTTCACCCACGGCTATGGATTCACCGTCAGCCCTGTGAATGACAGAAGCAGTGATGGCCTTCCCTCGTATTTCATTAAAGGTCTTGGCCCAGAAACAGTCATTGCGGGAAATCCTGGACTGGGTATTGAACGATCGGAGGTGCAGAAGGCCATCCCCGTTGGTGATGCAGCGATCTATTACGGGATGCTTCCTTCGCCCTATGCCATCGCTCCAACGCAGATTGAAGAATTCGACTACCCCGAAGGCGACATCAATGTGATGACGCACTATCAGGGTTCTGGCGGAGTACCGATTGGATCCTGGCTTCAACGATTCGCAGCGGCTGTTTATCTGCGTGACCCTCGACTGCTGATCACCACAACGATCAATGCTGATTCCAAACTTTTGATCCGGCGTGATGTGCGCAGTCGGGTTAAGGCCATCGCTCCCTTCATTGATTTTCGTGGTGAGCCCTACCTGATCTCCATTCCAAACCCTCAGCAAGACAGCTCCAACACCACCAAGGCAACTTCAGAACAACACAGCCAACATCAGTATTGGGTTGTCGAGGGTTACACCCACAGTTCAACCCTGCCCTACAGCGCAGCGGTATCAGCAGATGATCCCGATCGCTATTTAAGAAACTCAGTGAAGGCCATCGTTGATGCTTATAACGGCAGCATTCGGTTTTTCATCTCGGAGCCTGAGGATCCAATCGTGATGGCCTGGGCTCAGGCTTTTCCAGGCTTGATGGAGCCGATGGAGGCAATGCCAAAGCCTTTTCTTGATCACCGCAGAGTTCCTGAGGACTTCTTCAATGCCCAGGTCAACCAATTGAAGCGGTACCACGTTTCGAATCCCAGAATTTTCTACAACGGTGATGATGTTTGGCAGGTGCCAAGCGAGATCTACGGCGGCCGCAAAGTTGATGTTGCTCCGTATCACATCACGGCTCAGCTTCAAAGCAACGACAATTCTGAATTTCTGCTGCTCCAACCCCTGACCCCCTTATCAAGGCCAAATCTCACGGCGTGGTTGGTGGCTCGGAACGATGGCGATCACTACGGTGAATTGAAACTGATCGACTTTCCCAAAGACAAATACATTCCCGGGCCGGAACAGGTTCAGGCTCTAATTCATCAGGATCCAGATGTGAGCGAGCAGTTTGGTCTATGGGATCAGGAGGATCTGGAACTCCTGCAGGGAAATCTTCTTGTGCTTCCCGTGGGCTCCGGACTTCTCTATGTGGAACCGGTGTATCTGCGCACCAAGAAGGTGGGGCTGCCTTCTCTGGCCAGAATTGTTGTGAGTGACGGCCGATTGGTTGCCATGGACCGCGACCTCAATCTTGCTTTGGATCAACTCATGAAAAAAGCCCCACCAGTTTGACGGGCAGGGCGAAACGAATTGACCGTTCGGGTTGATCGAACGATCAGCCGATGGCGGAGAAGTACTCCTTGGATCCCTTGGGGTCAGGCTTCATGGTCTTTTCACCAGGAGTCCAGTTGGCAGGGCAAACCTCGTCGGGGTTGGACTGCACGTACTGGAAGGCCTGCAGAACGCGAAGGGTTTCATCAACGTTCCGTCCCACAGGCAGGTTGTTGATGGTGGCGTGCATGATCACACCGTCGGGGTCGATGATGAACAGACCACGCAGGGCAACACCCTCAGCCTCGTCGAGAACGTTGTAGGCCGTGGAGATTTCCTTCTTCAGATCGGCAACGAGGGGATAGTTAATATCGCCCAGGCCACCCTGATTGCGAGGGGTCTGGATCCAGGCCAGGTGGCTGAACTGGCTGTCCACGGAAACGCCGAGAACCTCGGTGTTCTTGCTGGAGAAATCGGCGTAGCGGTCGCTGAAGGCCGTGATCTCAGTAGGACAAACGAAGGTGAAATCCAGCGGATAGAAGAACAGCACCACGTACTTGCCCCGGTACTGGGACAGGGTGACTTCCTTGAACTCCTGGTCCACCACAGCGGTGGCTGTGAAATCAGGGGCCTGCTGGCCCACACGCAAGCAACCGGTGTCGGTCATGTTCGGGAGGTGAATGAGTGAGCTGAAGGACGCAAACGACTTAACACGTAGTCGATTCGACTTCCAGTTTCAGGATTGAACCTATCACGACCCTAGCCATCCGTCGCCATAAACTCAGTTGATGACTGACCAACTCACGAGCTGGGATCCTGCGCTCCTGCGCAAGTTCAGTTCCACCGGACATTTCCGTCTGTTGAACCAGCTGAAGGGCGATCTGCGCAAGAAACCCCTGGATCGAGACCAGCGCACTGGTCAGCTGAAGACTCTGGGCGGGAATCGCGGCGCAACCCGACGTTCAACGGCAACGCGGAGCATCGAGCCGGACCCAGCTCCAGCTCCAACACCTGTTGTTGAGACGGCAGCCCCACTCACCAAGGACGATCAACCGAAATCCTTCCGCGATCGCCTCAATGCCATCGACATGCGCTGAGCCAGAACCCCTGAGATGTATGATGGGTACTGGCCTGAAGGGCCTGCGTCAGAGTAGCTCAGCTGGTTAGAGCACAGGATTCATAACCCTGAGGTCGGGAGTTCAAGTCTCCCCTCTGACATTTATTGATTCATGCTGTTGATCAGCTCGTTCGAACTCTCGTTGAGTTCGGGCATGCCTGATTCAGGCCTTGCGTGCCGGTAGTTTGACCAGGGGATTTAGGGCAGCGCCACCGGCCCGACGGATTTCAAAGTGAAGGTGAGGTCCGGTACTCCGTCCGGTGCTTCCCATCAGTGAAATGCGAGACCCACGGGGAACAATCTGCCCTTTTTGGACCAAAAGACGGCTATTGTGCGCATAACGCGTGAATTCGCCATCACTGTGGGCGATTTCAACCAGATACCCGTAGGCACCTCTCCAGCCGGAAAATGAAACGATCCCATCACGGGCCGCAACAACGGGGGTGCCAGTGTTGTTGGCGATATCAATGCCTTTGTGCATGCGTCCCCAGCGCCACCCATAACCAGAGGTGAAAACTCCCTTTGTGGGCCACTGGTAACCAACAAACGGCGACTTCAGGCTGTCGGGCTGATCGGCTGAAGACGACAGGGGACGATCAGGCCATGCAGCACCTCCACTGCTGAGGGGGCGTACAGCCAGGAGCGACTGACCCGAAGTGGCTTCAGCGATCTGCAGTTCCTGGCCAATCGTCAAAGCACTCAGCTGAAGGCCTGGATTCCAACTCAACAGCTGCTGTTGCGTCACGCCGTGGCGCTTGAGGAATGACGCCAGAGAGTCTCCGGTCTTGATTTTGGCCGTTTCTCGAAGCGGAGGTGGGGCAACCAACGGAAGCGTCTCACGTTCACTGGAGCGGTTGAGTGACGACAACGTCACGGCAACAACCCGTGCAGAGTCCGGCAGGGAAAGCCAACTCTCTTTTTCAAAAACGTGGGAGCTTGGCACGTTGTTCAACGAGGCCAGCTCTTCACGATCGAGCTTCAACAGCTCGGCATAACGCCGCAAGGACGTGGCACGAACAACTTGGAACCAGACCTGACTGCTGGAGTCGACTTTGCTGACAACAGCAACGGGATTGTTCGGGGAGAGAGCTGGCAGAGGGGGCAGCTCGGCAAGATGAAAAGTGGCGTTATCGGCAATCCCGGGCAGAGAACTCCACATACCCAGGGACAGAACAGGGGTTACAGCAGCTGCCAGAGCAAGCGTTGCGCGCATGAAACCACTGAGACGCGTTGAAGGTAACGAGCCGAACATCCCCGCGCAAGGGGCTTTGGAGCAGTGGTGGGATCACCACAACCGCAACTGTTGTCCAGCCACGTAGGTCACCAGGGCGCAGGCCACGGAAAGATTGAGGCTGCGAACACCTCCCTGGCCTGCGTCATCAGCAGCTCCTGGCATGGCGATCGTGAGGATGCTGTCGCAGGCTTCGCGAATCGGTTCCGGTAGCCCCGTATCTTCCCGACCAAACAGCAGAACATCTCCCCGTTGAAACGTGAACGAGGAGAGCGATGAACCACCACGTCGACTGCAGCCGATCAACCTCTGCTCAGGACGAAGCTCAGCTTGGAACTCGGCAAAGTTCGAAGCGATGGAAAGCTGAACGTGGGGCCAGTAATCAAGTCCGGCACGACGAACGCTCCGATCATCCACCTTGAAGCCGAGGGGTTCAATCAGGGTCAACGGCACCCTGAAGGCCGCCGAGGTGCGGGCGATGTTGCCGGTGTTCGGAGGGATCTGAGGTTCGAACAGGGCAATCTGCAGGGGAGCGATCTCAGTCATGGCACCACCTGGCCAAGGGCATGAAGATCAAGTGCACGACCCTGGAGAACGAGCCAGGCAGCGTCAGCAACGGGGTCAAGTACCTGCGCGAGGGTTCCGAGACGATCACGGAACAAGCCTCCGATGCGTGTTGGGGGAACAACCCCCCACCCTGTCTCTTCGATCACCAGAACAAACGTGCAGTGCGATGCCCTAATCGAGGCGATCAGCTGTTCACAGAGGTGATCCCACTCCTGGGTAGTGAGGTCCAGGTGGTGGGCAACAAAGCCACCGAGGGCATCAATCAGAACGGATTGCCCGGGAGCCAGGCCGTTGATCACGCTCACCAGCTCTGCCCCACATTCAGAAACGCTCCAATGGTCGGGCCGACGCTGCCGGTGGGCCTCCAAACGCTTTTGCCAATCACGGTCATCCGGCCGGGCGGCCGCCGTGGCGATGTAGGTGACAACGGGGTGGTGTTTCAACAGGTGCTCAGCCCAACGGCTCTTGCCACTGCGGGTTGGCCCACTCACCAGGATCAGCCGGCTGGTCTGGCCGGCAACGGGGGGCTCCACTGTGGAGGAGGGGTCAACCACTGCCATTCATTCCCTTCAGCGTCGCGACGGAAGACGGAGACACACGGTTGAGGTACCTGAAAATCCAATACTTGAAGATCGTCGCCAACACCACCGGGAATGTCGCGATGAAGAGGTTGACGAAACTTTGGCTGGAGGGAAGACCGAAATGCTCGGCAATCCCTTCCAGCAAGACCTGCCAACCTTCCGGGCTGTGGTAACCAACGAAGATATCGGTGAACAGGATGATGGCGAAGGCCTTGGCGGAATCACTCAACCCATAAACCGCCTCATCAACAAATCCACGCAGAACACGCAGTTCATCGCGGCTCAGAAAACACACCACGGCGAAAGCGATCAGGCCCGCCAGATCCGCAAACACATTCTTGATCGCCTTGAGACTTTCCTCATCGGCATCGTGCTTAAGAACAGTCGCCTTTTCGGTGAGCTTGTCGCGCAGCGCACCATCCTCAAGGGGCTGCACGCCCTTGAGGAAGGCATCGAATTCAAGTTCTTGCTTGTAAAGCCGAAGTTTTTCAGCCGCCTTCTCTTCTAGCTGAGGCTTGGGGTAGCTCAGGAAAGGGAGTTCGGGGGAAAACTGATTGACCGCAGGCGAGATCAGATAGGTGCCAGCAATCTGCTGAACAAGAAGGGGAACCAGAACGAGCAGAAGCAGAACCCTCAGGGAAATCAGCGTGCTGTCCCGGCGGCGTCGATACCCCGCAACGACGCTGTCTTCCGTTGAGGGATCCAACTGGAGGCGAATGCTGTCGAAGACACCCAGAAGCGATCGGGGGAGGGCATCCGGTGAGCGGCTGATCGACGGCGAACTGCTGGTTCGTCTCGATCCATAGCGGCTCACGACGGATTCAATCAGTTGAAGTTGTCGCAACTCCTGGGAATCCAGTTGGCCCCGTTGTTTCGAGAGAGTCGCTGCTGAATTGCGGCAGATGGCCAGCGCTGTTTTGAAGCGGCGAAGAATCGTGGCCTGAACAGAGCGCGGCACGGAGAGCTTGAGCTCCGGCCGAATCTGCCGGTCGCCGTAGTACTCCAACTCAAGGCTTTGGATAAGCAGAGCCGCCTCGTAGCCACGCTCAAGATCACTGGAGAGCTCGATCGCTTGGCTGTTGCTGAACAGGTTGATCCAGTTACGGCGGCTCATTGCAGTCAGCTCATCGCAGTCGGGTCATCAGCGCGAGAACACCCACCAGGTGGCCATCGGAATGATGGTTCCAAGCACCAACAGGATGATTACCCACTTGGTGGCATCGCTTTCAGCGGTTTCCGCCTTGGTGGGAATGTTGGTGGGAAGGGTGACCCGTTCGATCTCCTTCGGCGGGCCGGGATCCTCGCCACCCGAGAGGACGGTTGAAAGTCGGGTGAGTCCATCAACGGATGCCTGGCGATAACGATCGCCCTCCCTCAGGGGCAGAGTCATCGTTGTACGGGCGGTGCTCTTCAGCAGGCTGGGAGGAAGCTGTGCCTCAAGCTCCTGATTGGCCACCACAGCGGAACGCTTGTTGGAGGTTTCGATCAACATCAGCAGCAAGGGATTGCCGCTGGGTGAGCTCCACGTCTCGAGGAGTTCTTCACCGAAGCTGTTCAAGGTGATGCCGTAATCCAAACGCCGCATCGTGATCAAGCGGGCATCAACCCGTTGATCTTCAAAGCTGCGCAATCTCGTTTCCAATTCACCACGGCTGGCGCGGCTGAACACGTCGGCATCGTCGATCACCAACGCATCCGGCAGGCTTTCACCCAGTGCAGCAGGTGAGATCGCCAGGCTGGCAGGGGCCCAGAGGAGAAGACAGACCCCGAAACTGAGGAAACTGGCCAACAGGCGTCGGGCGTAACGGGGCATCCCTTCAAGCGTTATTACCGCCTCAGTCTGCCGTTAGCTGTCCAGCATGTCGCGGTTCAAAGCTGCAATTGCCTCAACAACCATGCGGGCTTCGTTATCGGGCAGTGTCATCTGACGGGTGAGCTGGTCCAGGAGATCGGTCTCCTCCGCTGTGATCTTGTGGTCGGCATGCACCAGATGCGCTGCCACAGCCAGGGCGGACTGCTGCTGAATTCGATTGAGCTGAGGTAAGGCGGACGTGATCAAGCCCTGAACTCCCTGCTCCCGCAACAGCAACAGCAGGCGGTCGAACAATTCACCCATGGCCGCTTCAGAGCTGTCGCTGTAAAGCGACCGGTTCTCCAGCTGACGGCGCAGGGCATGGGCCTCATCCCGCCCCAGCCTTCCATCACAGGCAACAGCGGCAAGGGCAACAGCGGCAAAAGCCTCGGGAGTCGTCATGGCAGAGACGCACATGTCGGTATTTGAGCAGGATGATTGCGTTCTGACAGCACCCTCTGTTGATGCCAGGTCCCGCCCGAGCCGTTCTGATCTGTGCGCTCTTGTTGCTGGGTCTGACTGTGACCAATGCAGGGGTAGCGCAGACCGTGACACCGGAATTTCAACGGGCCGAAGTTCTGGCGGGGATGGCAGCGGTGGGCCTGATGCTGGTGGCGGTGCTGTGGACACGGGCGAACCCCAAGTCAGCAGAGAAAGTTCCGTTGCAGGGGGAACAGGGACTTTTGATGGCGGATCAGTTCAGCGAAAACCAACAACAGGAGCTGGCCTGGGGCAGCCACATGCTGTTGACGGCGACGCCAGCGGCATCCGTGCTCGTGTTCTGGCGCCATCAGGTTGTGCTGCGTCGGGGCCTGATCACTCAGGAGGCTTTCGAGCCAGGAGCGATCACACAACGGGCCATGGAGCGTGAGCAAACCATCTCCTTGGTCAACACAACGCTCTTTCCGGGCCGAGCGGAATTCGACGCGATGCTGCCGTCACTTCCAGCCATCGTTGTTTGCCCGATGGGGAAGGAGGGAGCCGTGATCGTGGGGGGATGGTCGCCCCGTTGTTTCACCCGCTCCGATGAGCGATGGATTGAAGGCTGGACCAAGCGGCTCAGAACGACACTTGCGACCGGCGAGGCTTCTCCTGTGCCGCCGGACTCAGCTTGATCGTCGATTCAACCCTCGCTCCGGCTTGGCCGAAGCGGATCGCACCACCGTCCGAAATCTTGGCCTCCATGCGCGAAGCCCGCGTGATCTGCTCCGGTTCGGTCCGCTGCAGAACAACATCGCCATCAGCAACAACCCGTTCACTCCGCCAGTTCCAAGCGCAGCGTTGGGCCGTCAATGTTTCCAACGTCTGCTCAACGCGACATGAATTGGAAATGATCACGGTGCCAGTGCGCTGATCAAGCTTGAACCCCCTGCCCTGCACCTTGCTGTTTTTCAACTCAGCCTGAATGGGTTGATCGGATTCAAGTTGCTCCGCCGAAAAAAGCCAACGCGTCCGGCCGGCACTGATCCGACCGCGGTCGCTTTCCAGCACCAGCGTGACCGGTTGTTGTAGGTCGAAGTAACCCTGGCGGGTGTTGCCATCCAGTCCTGAAGCACTGAGCGTGCGGCCATCGCTGCGGATGGCCTGCACCGGACCAGGCGCCTGGAACAAACCACTCTTCAGATTCCAGGTGCCGTTACCACCTTTCACCACCGTGGAAGCAGAACTGCTTTCATCAAGACGGTTGAGCTGGGTTGGGCCGCTGAACTCCAGTACCTCGGTGTCCTGCTGGAACACCAGCTCACGTGAACGAATTTGCGTTTCACCATCATTGGCCTTGGGCCGTTGATTGATCACCATCCGTGACTGCGATGGCGTCCAGATCAGATTGTCTCCCTCAATCGTCAGCCCCCGTTGGTTCAACTGCCGCAGCTGGACCGATCCTTCAAGAACGACGAGCTCACCATCCCGCAACACCGTGGCGAGATCGGCGGTGATCCTGAAGTGCGGTTGATCATTTCGATAGAGAACGCCCTCGGGACCTCGCGCACGGATGGTTCGACTGATTAGGTCGTAGCGCGCCTCGGGGCTGATGAGATCCCAGTCACGGTTGCCATCGACGGCCCGCTGGCTCAAATCCAGCGACCGGAAGACAAAGGACGGCGTGGGTTCAAGCGCAATCGGCCGCCGCGTTGTGCAACCGGTGAGCCATGCACTCGCCACAAGGGCTGCTGTCAGACCACAACGTGACCAGCGACCCAACATGCTTTTTTCAGAGCGGTTCATCCAGTTCCAACCGCTGCATCACCGGTGTTGGCTTCGGCAGCGCGGAACCGCTGCACAGCCTGCCCCAATTCAGCTGTTTCGACCAGTTGTCTGGATCCAGGCGTTCCCCAAGTTGAGACAGGATCCGCTCGCTGAGGTCGGGCAACAGCGGGGCAAGCAGGAGTCCAACGACGCGGGTCGTTTCCAGCACAGCAAACAAATCCTCGGCCACGCTCTGCTCTTGACCGGGTTCCTTCATGCGACTCCAGGGAGCCGTGTCATTGAGATGACCGTTCGCGGCAATGGCCAACTGAAGGATCGACTCGGACGCGGTCTTGAACGCGAGCTTCGGCATCGCTTCCATCACCGTGCTGACGGTTTCCGCAGCCTTAAGGGCCAGGGGATGGTCAGCACTTGAGGCTGCTCCTGCCGGGGGAACGCCGTCATCGAACCATTTGCGCGCCATCGACGAGGTGCGATTCAGGAGGTTGCCGATGGTGTTGGCCAGATCGTTGTTGACCAGATCAACAAAGCGTTGCTGTTGGAAATCGCCGTCGTCTCCGAATTGGATATCGCGAAGGAGGTACCAACGAACGGCATCGCTGCCGCATCGCTCCAGCAACAGTTCGGGGTCGAGCACATTGCCGAGGGATTTGCCCATCTTCTGGCCCTCACGGGTGAGGAAGCCATGGCCGAACACCTTTTGCGGCACCGGCAGTCCTGCAGACATGCACATGGCAGGCCAGAACACAGCGTGGAAGCGAAGGATGTCCTTGCCGATCACGTGCACGGAGGCGGGCCAACCGCAGGAGGCGAGCCGATCGAGCGATACCGCTTCTCCATCATCAAGAAGCGCTGTGAGATAACCCAGCAGGGCATCAAACCAGACATAGAAGGTGTGGCCTGGATGGTCGGGGACCGGAAGTCCCCAGGACACATTCACCCGCGAAATGGAGAAGTCGCGCAGACCTTGAGCGACGAAGTTGCGCACTTCCTGTCGTCGGCTGGCTGGGGCGATGAAGTCATCGCGCGCCACCAACTCCTCAATGGCGGATTGATAGCGGGAGAGCCGAAAGAACAGGTTCTCCTCATCGCGCCACTCGAGAGGCTTGCGGTGGATCGAACAGGAGGGCGACTCCGCTTCGGCCGGATCATCCTTGTATTCCTCGCAATCGACGCAGTACCAGCCGGTCTGCTTGCCGACAACGATGTCGCCGGATGCCTTGACCCGTTCGTAGAACTGTTCCACCAATTCCAGGTGGCGGGGGTTGGTTGTGCGCACAAAGCGATCGTCAGAAATCCCCCACTGATTCCAGAGATCGCGGTACCGGCTGCTGATCTTGTCGCAGTGGTCCTGGGGGCTCAGCTGCTGACGTTCTGCCGTGCGCTGAATCTTCTGGCCGTGCTCATCAACACCGGTCACGAAGGTCACCTTCTCCAGCTGCAGCCGCTCGAAACGAGCCAAGGCATCACAGGCCAGGGTCGTGTACGTGCTGCCCAGATGGGGACGATCGTTGACGTAATAGAGCGGAGTCGTAAGGGTGTAAGGCATCAGAAAAGTTCGAACTCCGCTGCACCGCAGCGACGACAGACTCTAACGAGCATGCCCATCTCGCTCCACGCCAACCGGCCCTCGTCATGACGCACCGCGACGTGGTGGTCTGGGGTGGTGGCTGCGGCGGCGTTGCTGCTGCGCTGCAGAGCGCAAGATCAGGAGCAGACACGACACTGTTCACCCCTGGCCCCTGGCTGGGGGGCATGGTGAGTTCAGCAGGAGTCTGTGCCCCGGATGGCCATGAACTCACCTGTTGGCAAACCGGGATCTGGGGCGCCTTTCTGCGGGAGTTGGAGTTGGAGGAGCCGAGCGGGCTCGACCACAACTGGGTGAGTTGTTTCGGATACAGGCCGCAAACAGCCGAACGGATCCTGCAACGCTGGGTGGCGGCTGAGCCCAGGCTGGAGTGGCGTCCCCACAGCAGCCTGGAACAGGTTCACGGCCAGCAGGGTCGCCTCCAGTCTGTGGAGATCCACAGCGCCAATGGCGTCGAAAACTATTCCGCCGACGTGTTTGTGGATGGCAGCGATCTGGGTGATCTGCTTGCCCTGTCGTCCGCCCCCTTCCGCTGGGGGTGGGAAGCCAAGGAGATCTGGGATGAACCCAGCGCCCCCGAGCAGTCCCGGCTTGAGAGCGAAGCATTTTTTCAAGAGCAACCGATTCAGTCACCCACCTGGGTGGTGATGGGCCAATTGCATGGGGAACTCGCTCCGCGCCATGCCGCAGCGATCCCGCGGATTCCGTTCGATCGGAGCACCGCCAGCTTCGGCCTCGAGAAAACCATCACCTATGGCCGTCTGCCCAGCGGCCTGGTCATGCTCAATTGGCCCCTGGAGGGCAACGACTGGCACATCAGCCTCGATCGAGCCATCAGTGCTGATGGCGAGGTTCGTGCGGAGCTGGCCCAGGAGATGCAACGGCACAGCAAGGATTTCCTGGCGGCCCTGGAGGAATGCAGCGGTGGTTGGATCACTGCCGGTAACGCCTTCCCCGGAGCCGATCCCAGCCTGGCTTTGATGCCGTACTGGCGAGAAGGCCGGCGGCTGATGGGTCGCACAACGGTCACGGAACGCGACCTCTTGCCGATCTCCACAGAAGCCCGACGGGGACCGCTCCCCATCGATGCCCAGGGTCGCTGCACCAGCATCGCTGTGGGCACCTATGCCAATGACCATCACTACCCGGGCGAGGACTGGCCTCTCGCGCCAAAAAGTGTGCGTTGGGGAGGACGTTGGAGCGGTACGCCTTTCTGCATCCCTTTCGATGCCCTGATCACAGACTCAATCCCCAACCTTGTGATGGCAGAGAAAGGCTTCAGCGTCAGCCACATGGCCAATGGGGCCACGCGCCTGCAGCCTTTGATCCTCAACCTGGGCCAGGTGGCGGGTCTGGCGGCGGCCATGGCGGTTTGCCAGGGGTGTGACCCTGCTGATCTGCAGGTTGAGGCCATCCAGTCAGCCCTGATCCATGAGCCGCAGGCCCCTGCAGCAGTTCTCCCGATCTGGGACTGGCCGTTCTGGCATCCGCACTGGGTTCAGGCACAGGAGCAGGGCTTGGCTCAGCCTGAACACCTGGACTCCATGGGCCGCCTTTCAGGCCCAAGGGCCAGCATTCTGCTTCCCCCTGGCGTGAACCAGGCGCCAAATCAGCCTGATGAGGTTGGCTTCAGTGGCGTGCTCACCGGCAACCTCCATGAGGGCTACCACTTGGAAACCGCTGAAGGGATCTGGCCTCTGATCACCCTGGAACCGGCAATCCATCGCTGGCTATCCAACGAGGATCATTCGGGCCGAACCCTGAACCTCCGCGGCATTAAGAATCCCTGGGGGCCCTGGGTGCGGATCACCGGGGTTCTGGATCAAGCCAACTGAAGCTGCAGCTCACCGCGTACCGGGTCAGCACGCCCCACCCTGAGTTCAAGAGCGTCACCAGGAGCAGGGTTGTCTGCAGACACACAACCGACCAGATCCATGGCCAGCTCGCTCACATGAACCAGGGCCAAGCGATCCTGCGGGCGCAGCCAGCGCAGGAACACGGCTGACCAAACAGTGTTCTGATGCTCGGCGAACCACACCTGCTGCCAGTGGCGCTGATCCTCACGGCTGATCTGAATGGATTGGCGCAATGGATCATCGAGGTCATCGATCACTTCCCGCAGACGCTCTTCATCCATCGGTGCAAGCGCCGAAAGCTGGGCAATGATCTGCCGGTGGGCGACGAGATCGGCGTAGCGTCGGATCGGTGAGGTTGCCTGCACATAGGCCTCAAGCCCGAGGCTGAAATGGGGCATGGCTCGCGTTCCCTGCACGCCTCGGCTCAAGCAGCGCTTGATCGCCGCATCACGGGCTGGTCCCTCGGGGATTCGATCGAGTTCATCGCTGGAGGGCAGCTCCGCCGCAGGCTGACTGCGGAAGGGCAACGGCAGGCTGTGCTCTTGCCCAAAGCCGGCCACAACAGCTCCCATCAGCAGCATCGCTTCACTCACCATCAGGCGGGAGGGTGAAGGGTCAATCACCTGCAGCGCCAAGGCTCCATCGCTGCGGCGGAAGCGTCCTTCAGGCCGGTCAAACATCACGGCTCCTTTGGAACGGCGCCAGCGCATGCGCAACATCAGAAGTCCCGAGAGATCCGAGAGGGCTTCATCCCCTGGGGGTGCCAACTCGATCAGCTCATCACCATCGGTGTAGGTGAGGCCATAGCGGGGTCGGATCCAGCTGCGCGCAATCCGTTGCTCCGCCACAGCACCATCCTCATCGAGGCGAACGGCCACACTGAGGGCTGCACAGCGCTGTCCAGCCCGAAGACTGAGGGGACCGGCCGCCAGCTCCAGAGGGAGCATGGGCATCACACCCTCCCCCAGATACAAACTGGTGGCTCGACGTCTGGCTTCCTGATCAAGGGGGGAGTCAATGTCGATCAGACGGCTGGGATCAGCGATGTGGATCCAGATCCAATCGACGCCATCACGACGCTCCAGCGAGAGCGCGTCATCAATTTCTCGAGTGCCCGCATCGTCCAGGCTGTAAGTGGCCAGGTGAGTGAGGTCGATGCGTTGCTCATCCCCAGGTCGCTCTTCATTCGAAAGAGCAATAAGACGATTCGCTTCCTCCACCAGATCAGAGGGAAAACAGCGGGACCAGACGCTGCCCCTCAGGCCAATGGGCTCATTGGGATCGAGCAACCCACGCACGATCAACCACTGACGCAGATCGGCGGCATCTGATCCAATCGACAACGCTGCCGAGCACTGCTGGAGATCCAGGTCGGTACCAACCGCAGCGGGATTGTCTTTCAGCAACTGAATCCAGTGGCTGAAGCGCTCGTCCCAAACCGGGTCCAGCTCCAGGCGTTCAGCGTCGCTGAGGGCTCGCTCTGCCCGCAGCAATGCGAGCTGCCGTTGTTCATGTTGTTGCGCCTGCCGCTCAGCTCGGCGTTGGCGCCGCAGGCTTGCCCTCTCTTCGCGGGAGAGTGGCTGGATCAAACGGTCACGACGCCAGCGGAACAACTGTTGGTTTCCATGCAGCCAGGCCCACAGCGCTGCCAGACCAGCGAGGTTGAGCGGGGTCAACACCAACTCGCCCAGCTCGCAGAGGCTCAGCCGAGCCAATCCCCCCGGTTGATCCGTTTCCAACAGCTGCCATGCCTCCACAATGGCCCGCGCTGATGGAGCGCTGTCCTGCACCTGCTCAGGGGCAGGTAGTTCACTGCCATCGAACAGATGCTCGGGATCGATGGCAATCAGATCGCGCAGGGGCAGTCCCTGGTCACGACGTTGACCACCAAAAGAAAGAACCGCCTTGCTGCCCTTGATGGACAGAAGACGGCCGAAGAGAGGAGAACCCTTGAGAACAACCGCGACGGTGTCTCCGGGTTGGATTGAATTGTTCAACGCCCGAGGATCAACCTTCGGGGTTCACAAACGGCAGAAGGGCAACGATGCGGGCACGCTTGACGGCGTTGGTGAGATCGCGCTGCTGCTTGGCGGTGAGGCCGGTGAGGCGACGGGGAAGAATCTTGCCTCGTTCGGTGATGAACTTCTTGAGAAGATCCACATCCTTGTAATCGATGGGATCACCGGGCTTGATCGGCGAAAGACGCTTCTTGAAGAAGGAGCTGGACATGAATCAGGAACAGTTGAAAGGCTGAATGAGCAAAAAACTCACTTGATCTCTTTGTGGAGAGTCATCTTGTTGAGCTGAGGGCAGAACTTCATCAGCTCAAGCCTGTCAGTGGTGTTCCGGCGATTTTTTTCAGTCGTGTAACGAGACACGCCAGGGGATCGCTTTTCGGAAGCGGGAACGGACCGGCATTCGGTGCACTCGAGAGTGACAACGATCCGGACGCCCTTGTTCTTGGCCATAAAGGACGTAGCGCCGCAGGTGCGAAGCGAAATTACAAACACCGATCGTACCTCCTGACCCGACAGGTGCAGAGCAGCTCTCCCAAGGGGAGTTCCTAAGATCGCGCGCTGTCTGGCTTAGATCCGATGCGGGTATCCATCTCCTGGCTGAAGCAGCTGGTCCAGGTGAATGAGTCCGTGGACGATCTCTCCGAGCGCCTCTCGATGGCGGGCTTTGAGGTGGACGACGTTGATGACCTCAGCGCCCGGGCCCATGGCGTGGTGGTCGGCCATGTGCTGGAACGGGAGAAACACCCCAATGCCGACAAGCTCAGCGTCTGCACGGTGGATGTGGGAGCTCAGGAACCCATCCAGATCGTGTGTGGTGCCAGCAACGTGCGTGTCGGGATCCATGTTCCGGTAGCCATGGTCGGAGCCACCCTCCCCGCCGTTGGCTTGACGATCAAAGCCGGTGAATTGCGGGGTGTGGCCAGCAACGGAATGATCTGCTCCCTGACGGAGCTGGGCCTGACGGAGCAGTCCGACGGCATCGCCATCCTGGATGAGCTTGGGGAGTCGCTGCCGGCCAACGGGACGCCCGTTGCGCCCCTGCTGGGTCTCGACGACACCGTTCTGGAGCTGGCCATCACCGCCAATCGCCCCGACGGCCTCTCGATGGTGGGTATTGCCCGCGAGGTGGCGGCCCTGACCGGTGGCAGTTTGAGCCTGCCCGAGCTGGATCTGGATCCCAGCACCACTCCGCTGAACGCAGAACTGGACGGGTGCTTCTATTCGATCACCAGGATCGAGGGTGTGGACGGATCCAAGCCCTCACCCACCTGGTTGCAGCAGCGCCTTGAGCGTGGTGGCGTGAACAGCGTCAATGCGGTGGTTGACGTCACCAACCTGGTGATGCTGGAGCAGGGGCAGCCCCTCCACGCCTTTGATGCCGATGCGCTGGAACAACTGACCGGGCAACCGGTAGACGCCAAGAGTTTTGCCGTTCGTTCCGCTCGCGATGGGGAAATTTTCGTGGGTCTGGATGATCAGAAGCGCACCCTCGACAGCCGTGTGCAGGTCGTCACCTGCCATGACCGGCCTGTCGCCGTCGCTGGTGTGATGGGGAGTCTCGAGAGTGGGGTGACTGCCGGTACCCGGAACATCTGGCTCGAATCCGCTCTGTTTGCTCCGCCGCGGGTTCGTCAGTCGGCCCGTGCCCTGGGCTTGCGTACGGATGCCAGCAGCCGTTTCGAAAAAGGGTTGCCTGTGGAAATGACCCTGCCTTGTTCGGCCCGCGCTTTGACCTTGTTGAGTCAGGAGTTTTCCTGCTCTGAGAGCGGCCGCTGGGTGGGCGGTAACGGTCCCGCAGAAGCGGAACCGGTGCTGTTGAGGCGCAGTGCCCTCCATCAACTGCTTGGCCCCCTCGATGCTGCCGATGGCCCGGAGGATCTCGATGACACCAGCATCGAAAACTGCCTGACAGCCCTCGGTTGCCAGCTCTCAGCCCATGAGCAGGGATGGCAGGTGATTGCACCGCCCTCAAGACGGCAAGACCTTCAGCGTGAAGTTGATCTGATCGAAGAGGTGGCGCGTCTTGTGGGCTTCGATCGGTTTGAGGCTCACCTGCCGGATCCGCTGGAGCCCGGTGCCCTCACCCCGCGCCAGCAGGCGGAACGGCGCTTGCGGCAGCTGTTCTGTTCCACAGGGCTACAGGAGGTCACCACCCTGTCTCTCGTCCCGGCTTCGGAGCAGGAACAGCGCATCGCCATCAGCAATCCGTTGTTGGCCGACACAAGCCATCTGCGCACGAACCTCTGGGAGGAGCACCTGCAGATCTGTGTTCGCAATCTGAAGGCATCACAGCGCGGTTGCTCTGTTTTCGAGATCGGCAACACCTACAGCGGTTCACCGGAAGCCGTCAGCCAGACCGCCATTCTTGGTGGCGTGATCTGCGGAGATCGACGCCTCTCTACCTGGGCCACCAGCGGCAAGCCGCAGGCGCCCGACTATTTCCAGGCCCGTGGCGTTCTCACCCGAGTGATGGAGGCCTTGCAGCTGGAGCTGTCTGACCGTCGCCTCACGGATGACGCACGACTGCATCCGGGTCGTGCCGCCACCCTGGTGTTGGAAGGGCGCCCCTTGGGTTGTTTCGGTCAGCTTCATCCAGCCATGGCTGAGGAGCTGGATCTCCCAGAAGCCACATACCTCTTTGAACTGGATCTGACACGACTGGTGGATGCTGCAACCCGCAGCAACCGTTGGACGCCGGCCTTCAAGCCCTACCCAACCGTGCCTTTCAGCGAGCGGGATCTTGCCGTCATCGTCGACCGATCCAATGCAGCTGCTGATCTGATCCAAGCCATTCGCAAGGCGGGCAAACCCCTTCTGGAGCAGGTGGAACTTGTGGATCGCTTTGAGGGCGAACAGCTGGGCGACAACAAAGTGAGTCAGGCATTCCGTCTGCGCTACCGCGGCAAGAACGAGACCCTCACCGACGACAAAATTCAGCCTGTTCACGACAAGGTGCGTGCCGCTTTGAGCAAGCAGTTTCAGGCTGAGCTCAGGAGCTGACCCGTTTCAGCAGCGCCAACGATTCGAGGTGGGTTGTCTGGGGGAAGAAGTCCACGGGCTGGAGCATCTCCAGCTCGTAGGGGCCTGATGGGGCGAGCAGTGCTTTGAGATCCCGAGCTTGCGTGGCGGGGTCACAGCTGAGGTAAGCCATCACGGCAGGTGGCCGCTCAAGGATGCTGTCCACCACGCGTCGATCGAGCCCCCGGCGCGGGGGATCCAACACCAGCGCCTGACAGTCGTCCAGCTGAGCAGCGAGAAGGTCGGCCACATCGCCGGCATCAAAGGCACAGCGGGAGGAAAGGCCGTTGTGCATGGCATTCAGCCGGGCCTGCTCCACCGAGTCGGGGTTGAGTTCAAGACCTTGAACATCAAAACCGGCCTTGGCCAGGGGCAGGGCAATGGTTCCGACGCCGCAATAGGCGTCGACCACCCGTGCTCCAGCGCACTGAGTCAAAAGCCAGTCTGTGAGGCGCTGAACGATCCGTTCCGCCTGCGGCGTATTCACCTGAACAAAGGTGGTGCTGCTGAGGGCGAGCTTGATTCCGCAGAACTGTTCCTCAATGGTGGAAACACCGGCGAGGCAATGGGTGGTGCGACCGAGCACGAGGTTGTTGGCCTTGGGTTGAAGGTTGAGGCAGACCCCTTTCACCGCGGGCCAACGCTCCACCCAGCTCTGTGCGAGGTCCTCAAGGCCTCGAAGCTGAGCATGGCTGCTGATCAGCGTGATCAACACGTCTCCTGTGGCGCTGGCAATACGAAGCCCGAGGTGGCGCAGCCCCTGGGCTTCGAGCAGGTCATGGTCGGCAGGCCACCCCCCTGCATCCAGGTCCTGCTTGAGAGGCTCCACCAACGCGTCCAGGCGTGGATCGAGCACCGGGCAGTGGTTCAGGTTGACGATCTTGTGGGTCTTCGGTCGGAAGTAGCCGGCCTTCAAGCGTCTGTTCTGGTCTCGCTTCAGCGGGATCAAGGCCCTGTTGCGGTAACCGAAGCAGCGTTCCGCATCAACAAGCGTGGGCGCAGGGGCAACGTCAATGCCCCCGATACGCTGCATGGTCTGTTGAATCTGCTGGGCTTTCCAACGGGTTTGGGCGGGGTCATCAAGGCGTTGCAAGGTGCAACCACCGCAGTCATCGGCAAGGATGCAGGGAGGGCGACGCCGATCTTCGGAGAACGTGATCTGATCCACCCGACGGCTCAACCAGCGCGACTTCTGGCGTTGCTGCAGCTGGACCGTGGCACGCTCCCCCGGCAAGAGATCAGGAACGACGATCACCCAGTTGTTCCAACGGGCCAGACCCTTGCCGTCGCGATCCAGGTCAACAGCCTCGAGCTCGATTGTGAGCCCGGGCCGCGGTTCACTGCTGTTCGGGCTGTCGACTTTGGTCATGCTCTCGATTCCCTGCCATTGCAATGGCGTAACACCCGGGCGGTGATGGGTCAGGTGAACGGGTCGAGACCACTAAACTCCACGAAGCCTGCCCAGTTCCATGAGCGTTGTCCGGGATCTCATCCTCCAGGCCGATGACGATCTGCGGTATCCCACCAGCGGAGAACTCCGCACCATGGTGGATTTCCTCGACCAAGGCGCCATGCGCGTTTCTGTGGTCAAGGTTCTGACCGAGAACGAAAAAAAGATCGTCGACGAATCCGCCAAGCAATTGTTTGGTCGCAAACCTGAGTACGTCGCCCCTGGCGGCAATGCCTACGGTCAGCGCCAGCGGGCCCAGTGCCTTCGTGACTACAGCTGGTACCTCCGTTTGATCACCTACGGAGTTCTGGCCGGCAGCACCGAAATGATCCAGGAGATCGGTCTGGTGGGTGCTCGCGAGATGTACAACAGCCTTGGTGTTCCGATGCCCGGAATGGTTGAAGCCATGAAGTGCATGAAGGAAGCGTCCCTGTCGTTGTTGTCGGAACAGCAGGTGAAGCTCACGTCTCCGTATTTCGACTTCTTGATTCAGGGCATGCAGACGTCCACCTGATTCAACGTTGAACGTGTTCAAAAGAGCCGGGCCCTCGAGCCCGGTTTTTTATTGTCCACTTGTCTTGACTGAGACAGCTTTCAAGACCTGAAATGCGCCTCAGTTGAGACCTAAGAGATGAAAATCTGCTTTTTATTTTCTGCCAATCATCTGCTGAAGTCATGCAAGGCATCCTCTCGATGATTCGATCGGCTGCTCGAGGGCGTCAGGTCTCTGCCTATCCATAGGTCGACATTCTTGAACAGCACTGGCCTAGGCCTCGTAATGTCAATTCGTCCCGGGTGAGACATCAATCAAGACTCATACCAAGTCCATACTGCGCCGCTTGGTACTTGTCTCTGACTTCATGATGATTGAGATATGTGTGATGGAAGCTGTGAAGCGATCCCCGCATCAACAGCCGGACACTGGTCCGGATTGGAGGTTTCAAGGTCCAAAATCGTGAGCCCTTATTGCGTACCTGTGTCTATAGCAGGTACGCAAGACTGAAAACCACCGTTTTCAGACGGTTTTGATGGTCACAGGCCATCTCTGGACTGGCCGTGGACTACAGGTAAAGCCATCAAGACAATGGTTTTTTGCAGAAGGAAGGGTGCTGCGACAATCTCGGATGCGCGGCAAATAAAAACCACCATTTTTTGAATCTTGAGGATTAGCGCGCATTGCAGGCAAGACTTTTATTGGGTCCTGAAACGTGTCGCAGTCAAGACCTGAGATTCTGTTGATCAGACTGCGAGCGGATGATCGGATAGGACCGTGGCGGCGCGATGGATTGAACGTCGGTTTGAACCTGATCTGGAAATTCCGGCTGATCAGCATCGTTCCGGTGGTATTGAGCCTGCTCGGAAGCGTTGGCTGCTTCGTCATTGGAGCGATTGAGGTCTTCAACGCTTTCCTTGTGATCATGCCCCTTCCCTTCACGACCAAGAGCGTTGCGGCCAAAACCATCGCCCAGATGGTGGGAGGGGTTGATTACTTCGTAATCGGCATCGCCCTGCTGATCTTTGGCTATGGCATCTACGAGCTTGTGATTTCAGACCTTGATCCACGCCTGGAGGGTGGCGAAGAGCAGCACACCAACATTCTCTCGGTGAACAGCCTCCAAAGCCTGAAGAACAATCTGTCCAATGTGATTGTTGTGGGCCTGATTGTTGCCGCGCTCAAAAAGACCATCGGCTTCGAGGTGAACAACGCCACTTATCTACTGGCGCTGTGTGGCTCCGTGGCCATGTTGGCCCTCAGTACTTGGTTGATTGTTCGAAGCCACGGAGCTGGCCATGAATAACAACGCAGCCGTCTCAGCCAAGACATGTGCTTGGAATTGCCTTGCGTCTCAGTCGAGATAAGTGATCAACGGTTTCTGTACAGCTCACGCAGGAGCCGATAGGCCTCATTGAGTCGGCGCATCGCATCGGTGGAACCACCCGCATCAGGATGTTCTTCAAGCGCCCGTTGCTTGTAAGCCTCCCGGATGGAGCTGAGCGTGACCGAAGTCCCTGCTTGGGTTGATAAACCCAACAGCTTTAGAGCCCCATGCACCGTCATGGTCGACTCAAGGGTTTCGAAGGAGGTGACCTGTCTGCTGCGGCGGAAACGGTTCACAAAGCGGCGGATCAGGGTCGGCATCCGTTCTGCCAACGAGGATGTTGCAAAGGGATCCTCAAGAGCGCCAGCCACGACCATCACCCGACCCAGCGATGGATCGCTGGACTCCCAGCTGGCACAGAGTGTCTCAACGGCTGCATTGGCAGCAGACCAGGTGAATGGACGCCCATCACTGGCATCGGTGCTGGACCAGACATCTCGGGCCAGCCATGTCATGGCCGCTTCAATCACTGTTGGGCCCGGTGGTTGGCCATAGAGGGACCTCCAGTGTTCTTCTGCGGCAGCACTGGCCTCTCTTAGATCGGCGAGGTCCACCGTTGAGACAAGGGGGTCGTTCTGAGGGGAATCGCGTTGCTGCGGAGAGCGAAGCGTCGCTTTCAGCTGACTGGTGCGCTTGCTGACGAACCCCGGCAGGTCGATGCCTGAGGAGCCACCTCCCGAAGGAAGCCCAGAGGCCGAGGTTGGAGCGTCTTCACCCCCTTGCTGTTGATTCCCCGTTGAGATCAGAACGAGACTGGTGACCTCATCGGCCCCAGTGGCGACCGCTGGTTCAGCAACGTCCTTGAGAGGATCGACCTCAGGATCCGATGCTGCATCCCCAGGGTCGAGCAGATCCTGGAGGAGCATTTCGAGAACCCGGCCCCGGGAACGGGCTCCGTATTCACCCTTGAGCTGGTCAATCAACGCGACCATGGGCTCTGACATCTCCACAGAGATGCGTTGACGTTTTGAGTCCTCGCCGCTCAAAAGTTCAATCCACCTTTGGGCAGGTTATCGACCCTGAAGCTGGAGCAACCACTGCTGCTGAGATCGAATCACATCGCCGTAACCGGGTCGGGTGGCAGGCACCACAGCAGGAATCACAGAAGCCGGCCTCACAGGTGCTGGCCTCGCAGCTGCAGGGTTCACAACAACAGGCTTGGCTTCAGGCGGAGGAGGAGCGGTCTTCGGGCCCACCCAGCGGGATTTACTGTCAGCGATTTTGACCTGGGCATCTCGCTGTTGTTGCTTGCGGCGATGAAGCATGGCCAACTGCTGAACGGGAACCACACTGAGGAGATGGCCTGGGGTGGCATCAGCCGGATAAACCAAGCTCACCTTCACCGCCTTGCGCGTGCCAGGAACCAGGTTTAGATCAGCCAGAGCCAGGCTCTCCCCTGAGCGCATGCCCACGTGAACCTCTTGCAGGGTTCGGTCCTGACGAATCTGCAGTGATCCACGGAAGGCTGTGAACGTCTTCTTGCCAGACACAACCGGGTGACTGAGCACCAGTTGATGGGGCCCTGCACCAGCAACATTGAGGGTCACGTCATAGCGAACCCCATAGGTGCCGACGTTGTTCAGAGCGGAATCAACCATCCGTGTGGTCAACGGATTGACCTGAACGTCGCTGGTGCCGAAGTGATGCCGCTTCGTGCTGGTCAGGGGCACGTGGAGTGGCCCCTGGTTGAGGTCATGGCTGATCTCAGCTTTGTAGGCATCGCCCAGGGCAACGCCGGCCACCCGGGAGAAAACACGACCCAGCTGGATCTCGCGAATCCGGTTGAGATAAATCCTTCCCGGCGCCAGCCGCCCCGACTGCAGCACCGCGAACAGATCGGCATCCTGTGCTGATTGCTCGGCGGCAACGACAGCCATCGTGAAAGGACCGTTGCTGCGTCCTCTTAGCAGCCCGTTGGCAATGCCACGGGCAGGGAGCACAGTGCGCACAACAACCCTCTGCCCTCCTGCCGGAATCACGACCTGTTCGGGTAATTTCCGGTCCAGTTCACCGCGCAGCAGTTGAACGGCGGTGGCATCGCCTGGCCCTGTGTTCCAAGGACGCTTCCCAAGGGGTTTGACCCCCATCAAACGATTCGGGTGATAAGGCGCTTCAAAACTGTTTTTGACGGAGCCTCGATCGAACTTCAGTGTGATCGGGCTTGACCCGGGATTCGTCGCGATCAAAGCCAAGGTCATCAAGCCTCTGGATCGACGCCCCCCCAACTTGGCTTGGTCTTGGGGGTAATACTTGTGATGCATATGAACGCCGAACTCACCGTTGAAGGTGTGGGCGGCATTGCGAAGCGGCTGGTTCGACTCCGCAGCGATTGCTGAACCCGCAGCCGTGTTCACCAGGATTCCTGGACCGGTGACGATCTCCGGTTGATTGGAATGAAGAACCGGAACGTTGTTGAAGGTGCCGTTGAGAGGTCGTGCCTTTTGACCTGCCATGAGCGCGACGTAGGCCTCAGCGTTGCGCTGAGGCACGCACTCAAAACCCGCAAGCGAGACACAGGTCAAGACCAAGATTGGGATTTGCCTGAGACTCATGCGGCTTGCCGTTGTGGTGTTCGGAGCAACGTCGACACCACGATTTGGATGCTCTCAATTCACACCGTAGTTCCACCTTCTGAGACAGCCAACAGATTGATGAGTCACACCGTGCCTGAAAATCGGTCAGCATGCGCTCAGCGTCGACGCTGAAATGCTTCCTCCGTTCTGCTGCAGCCCCAGCACCGATCACACAAGCCTTCGTCGCCAGCATCAGGAACGGAAGTTGTCGATGCTGCGGTTCTGGCGTGATGGTGCTGAACGGCAGCTGTCGGCCCTGAATGCCGCCATCAAAACTCTTCAGGAACAGATGGATCGCGATGCTCAGGCGTCCGGCTGATCGGCGTTCAAACTCTTCGCGATGGTGTTGAGGCCGCGTTTCACGCGCCTCTGAACTGTCATCGCTGAAATCCCAAGCAGTCGCGCTGTCTTCCTCAGACTCATCCCATCAATGACGACCATCTGCAGGGCACATTGGTCGTCGTTTGCAAGGTTGCGGAAGAGCTTGTTCACCCTGCTCCAGGCCTCCGAACGTTCGACCAAATCCATACCTTGCGCTGTGTCATCGAGAAGGTCGTCGTTGAATTCCACTCAGTGCTGCTTGCTGCGGTAGTGGTCAACCACGAGAGCATCGGCTGGGCTCAGAGCAGAGCCCTCCGAACTGCGCACCATCTGCATGGCCCGTTCTTCAACGGCCCTGGGGAGTCGTATCAATCCGACTCTGTCGCGAAGAAAGTGGAGAATGGCTCCGCGAATGTGCGGCTTGGCGAAGCTTGGAAAGGGAGTTCCCCGCTGGGCGTCGTAGCGGTTATAGGCCTTGATCAGGCCAAGACATCCGACTTGCAGGAGATCGTCGCTTTCTAGGCCTGTCTGTTGGGCGTAATGACGGGCAATGGGTTGAACCAGATGCTGGTTGTCCTGAATTTGACGGTTCCGACGCTTGAGGCAGGTCTTGTCCAATGGATGGTTGTGAGTTGCATCTCCAGCCTTGGCAGAGAGAAGCAAGCCACAGCATCCGTGCCACCACTGAACTTTTCAGTCCTGCGTGTCAACAACAGCTTGAAGTAGGGCCTCCGGTCCAAAACGATGAATCCACTCTCGATCGGAGGCATCAGTGCTCAACAAGGATCCGGCGAAGCCGAGGGCGTTGACACTGAAGCCGTGAATTCCCTCCCTGCTGCGGCGAACCATGGCCATCCACTGCCGTGTGAGCAACAGGTTGTAAGCCTCTCGCGGGCAGTCATCGGTGCTGGGGTGCCCCAGACCGAGGTCTTCAGCTAGGGCGAGATACAACGCTTGAAGCATTTCACCCGTCAGGGTTGAACTGATCGGTGCGACCCGTGCACTGCGCAACAGAGGATCCTGAGCAGACGTGGTTGTGCCAGCCGCACAGCAACGGAACCAATCGTCCCGTGCACAGATCCGCTCCCCTTCTAACCGCGGTAACAACTGCAGATGTCGATGGGGCTGACTGGCGCCGGCATCAGGCCCGCTGTTGAAGAACCACAGCCCCGTCGTCGTGGCATCAATCCTGGCGAGGGAGTGCCAATCCTCCAGGGACAACCAACCGGTCTGGGGTTGCCAGTCCTGGGTGATGAGCAACATGTGGGAGGTCTGAACGGGATATTTGTTCAGGATCACGACGTGGGATTCACCGATCCGGTCAACCTCCAGACGTTGGTCCCAGGGAAGAAACGGATTCGGCTTTGGACCCGATGCTCGAAGGTGTTTTGGTGTGGCGCTGAGGAGGTGGCGCAACTCAAAGCGACAGCCTCTTTCCCCGACCAGATGGCTCAATGAGGTGTCGAGCGGAACAAGAGCTCCGGATGCGGTCGATGCAACCGTGACCTCCATCGCTTTTCGAAGCAGTTCACTGGTCATGCCATGTCAACCGTGCCAGCAAGGCTCCTGCGTAGTACCTGCCGAGAATGGCATTGAAGGGGAGTCCCTGATGGGCAAGTTGCTGTGCCCCTGATTGACTCATGCTGGCGCCGAGATGGCCATGGGCTTCAGCACTCACCTGCGCATTTGACGCATAAAGGCTTTCCACAATGCCGCCGCCGTAACTCAGGATGATCCCGCGGGTTTCCCGTGTTGCTGAACGACTGGCCGGGGTGGTGCTTTGCTCCCCTGCAAACACCTGCCAACGGGTTGTATCCCCCAGGTGATAGGCCGTCGTTGCCGGTCGGGCGAGATGGGCCATCGCATAGGAGCGGGCTCCAACGGCTTGCGCCTTGAGGGCTTCCCCATGCCAACTGCTGGGCATTTCGGCGCCAACCACTGAGGCCACGTAGGTCTCCAGATCAAGCGAGACCACCGGCAGCCAATCAGCTTGGCCTTTCAGGAGTGATACATCGCCTTGATAATGCTTCTGATTGATCTGAACAGGTCCACCGGAGCAATGAATCTCATGCTGAGGTGAGGAAGCGATCCTCTTCATCAGGTCTTGGGGAAGGATCACATCGCCGTGCTGGTAGCGACAGAGCACGTTGGCTCCGGGTCGGAAGGCGGTGATAGGGCTCTGGCTGACCAAACCGACGCGGATCTCCAGGAGCACATGGTCAGCACCAGGCGGCACCTTTGGAACCACACTCGAACCAACGGTTGAATCGTGATCGAGCAGATCAGCCAAGCTTGATCTGAGCTGATCAGGCCGCTGTGAGAGCGGCCGAACCAACCAGCCGATCAAAGCCGCCATGAAAAGACTTCCGATCGCGGCCGGGAGCCAAAAATGACAGCGCATCGGCACCAGAACTGCTGTCAGAGCCACCAGCCGATGATGCCTGATTTCCGCTAGACGGTCTCCTCTTCGCAGCAAGTTCACATGGTCGAAGAAGCTCTGACCACTTGGGCTGGCTTGGCTCTGGTGGTTGGCCCCGGCGGCATCGGAGCGGCGGTGGCAGCAGAACTGAAGCGCACCTGCCCTGAGCTGAAGGTGCTGACCGCTGGACGTCATGGACCTCCGGCCTCCTCACTGCAACTGGACCTCCAAAACGACAGTGATCTGGATGGTCTGAGCTCAAGCCTGCGAGCCCAGGGGCTCCCCCTGCGTTTGGTGTTCAACTGCAGCGGCCGTCTGCATGGTCCTGGGCTTCAACCGGAAAAACGTCTTCAACAGATCGATCGTTCTCAGTTGGAGGAGCAATTCGGCATCAACGCCATGGCACCGATCCTGCTGGCAAAGGCGATCGAGCCTTTGCTGCAGCGGGATCAACCCTTTCACTTCGCCAGCCTCAGTGCTCGCGTGGGAAGCATCGGCGACAACCGCACCGGGGGCTGGTACGGCTACAGGGCGGCCAAGGCGGCTCAGAACCAGCTGCTGCGCTGCCTGAGCATTGAATGGGCCCGCCGCTGGCCATTGGCCACCGTGAGCCTGTTGCATCCCGGTACGACCGACACAGCCCTGTCTCGACCTTTCCAGAGCTTCGTGGCACCGGACAAACTTTTCACTCCAGAACGGGCTGCGCGTCAGTTGGTTGAGGTGTTGCTGCAACAGACCCCGGAACAATCAGGAGCCTTTCTCGCCTGGGACGGTCAGTCGATCGATTGGTGAGCGTGCTGCTTCAGCTGCTCGAGGCTGACAACCGTCAGAGCTGTGTCTTCCGTGGCCTCCAGGCGCACCAGCGGTGCGACGCCATCGTCGTAGGCCTGTTTCCAGCGCGGTGCACAGACGCACCAGTGGTCCCCTGGTTTCAAGCCCGGGAACTGAAACGCGGGCATCGGTGTGCTCAGGTCATTGCCCTGGGCCTTGCTGTAACTGAGAAATTGCTCGGTCATCACGCAGCAGATGCTGTGCTGGCCGAGATCCGATGGATCGGTTTGGCAGAGACCATTGCGATACCAACCCGTCATCGGTTCACAACTGCAACTCTCCAGTGGGTCGCCAAGAACGTTCCTGGCCGGCGGAAATTCGGGGCTGCTGCTGGACATCTGAGCGCTCGTTTGAGGGGGAGTCTGCCCAAGGACTGGCACATTTTGACTTCAGACGGTTGACGAACCCCTGGGGGAGCGGGTTAAAGGTCATTCAGTCATGTCCACTCGATGGATTGGGAGTTCACTGAAGACGCTGCTTTTCTGGCGCTCTGCGATGCGTTTCGCGAGAGCGGTGAAAGTTCGGCGATCGAGTTCCTTGCCAATGGAGAGGGAGCCTTTCATTTCCAGGACCTGGCCCAGAACGCCGCTGGCGAAGGCCTTGATCTGAGCGAGTCCAGTGCCCTGGAATCGTTCCAGCAAGAGGTGATCGACACGATGGAGAAGCTCTGCCAGGACTGAGCCCGGCAGAGGGTGCTTCTCCGTCAGCAGGAGATCATCCGTAGAAGAAAGCGATCTCCTTGTCCTTCAGACCGTCCCACCCGGCCTCAAGGAGCCTTTGATTGAGCGTTTCCTTGTCGAAATGCTTGGCTCCGGTCTTGACCACCCTGTTGCGCATCGATTTCAGAACACCACTGCGGGCGCGCTGACTTTCCAGATCCATCACCTGGTTGTAAAGGGCGAGCATCGCTTCAGGGATTGGACTTCCATCAAGATCCACACCAGCTTTGATGGCGGCATCAACACCATCCGGTCCGGCAATGGCCATGGTGAACACAAACAGGGCGCCTCAGGCTATGGGACGCCCCTCAGGGCTCAGGCGCTGAAGTAACGGGCCTGGGAGTGCAGCGCCACCAATGCTGTGGTGCTCTGCTCCGGTTCGAGCTGGTCGCTGGCGTCCATGCTCAAGCCGATCCGCTCAGCTCCGAGCCAGTCCAGCTGCTGCCTGGAGTCGGCCACATTCGGGCAGGCGGGGTAGCCGAAGGAGTACCGGCTGCCGCGGTAGCGCTGCGCCAACACATCCCGCAGGGGCATCCCAGCTGGATCTGCGAAACCGAGTTCCGAGCGAATCCGTGCGTGCACCCATTCGGCCATCGCTTCGGCCATCTGAACCGCCAGGCCATGGAAGTACAGGTAATCGCTGTAGCGATCGCCCTTGAACAGCTCCTGCGCCACCACAGAGGCCTTCTGGCCCATGGTCACGGCCTGCATCGGCAGCACGTCGGTTGGGCGTCCCTCAGCGTCCAGATCGTTGAAGAAATCGACAATGCAGTAGCGGTTGCCAGACCGTTGACGGGGAAGCTCAAAACACCCAAGTTCCTGCGTGCCGTCGGCATCGAAGACCCGCAGGCTGTTGCCATCGCGTCCCGCAGGGAAGTAGCCGTACACCGCCCGGGGGGTCAACAGTGACTCGTTGATGCAGCGCTGCATCCACTCCTGCAACACCGGCTCTGCCTTCTCCTGAAGCATCGCCTCGTAGTCGTCCCGACTCTGCTCCTTGGTTTTGCGGAGCATCCACTGGCCAGCGAAGAGGGCATTGCGATCGAGGTAGTGGAAGACCTCGGCGATGTCGATGTCGGCCTCAGTGATCACCGCAGAGCCGAGGAAGGGCGGCACCGGTGCGGTTTCAGCGGGGACAGCGTCGGATCGATCTGAGCTCACCGGCGGCAGATCCGCAGCCGGAGCATCCGATGAGGAGGTGGATGTCTCCTCAGCGCTCTCGGAGGTTGTCGACTCTTCATCCAGGCCAACCCCCTGGGGAGCATCAGCTAGGAAGCCCTTGGTGTTGGTCCAGTTGTCGCTGCGCTTCGCATCCATCAACGCATCCATGAAGCGCAGATCAGCGAAGGCATCACGGCCGTAGATCACCTTGCCGTCGTAAACCTCACGGCAATCCTTCTGCACGAAGCGTGGGGTCAGCGCCGCACCGCCGAGGATCACAGGAACATCAATTCCCGCATCGTTGAAGGCCTGGAGGTTGTCCTTCATGAAGGCCGTGGACTTCACCAGCAGACCGCTCATGGCGATGCAATCGGCCTTATGTTCACGTTGAGCCTCAACGATGGCTTCACAGCTCTGCTTGATGCCCAGATTGATCACCTCATAACCGTTGTTGGTGAGGATGATGTCCACCAGGTTCTTGCCGATGTCGTGGACATCGCCCTTCACCGTGGCGATCAGGAACTTGCCCTTGCTTGTGCTCTCGCCCTCGCTTTTTTCCATGTGCGGCTCGAGGTGAGCCACCGCGGATTTCATCGTCTCGGCGCTTTGCAGCACGAAGGGGAGCTGCATCTGGCCACTGCCGAACAATTCACCCACCACCTTCATGCCATCCAGAAGGAAGGTGTTGATGATCTGCAGAGGGGGGTAGGTCTGCAACGCCTCATCCAGGGAGGGCTCCAGGCCGATGCGCTCACCATCAATAATGTGCTGCTTGAGCCGTTCCTCAATCGGCAGATCCTCCAGCGAGGGGCCTGATGCACGGGCTTCCTTGGTGCTCACTCCCTCAAACAGCTTGGTGAGTTCGGTGAGCGGGTCGTAGACGCAGATGCCGTCCTCGAAACGGCGGTTGTCACTGATCAGATCACGACACACCTTCTGGTGGTCGTCGCTGATCTTGATCAAAGGGAGGATCTTGGCGGGGCTGACGATGGCCGAATCCATGCCGGCTTCACAACAGTCGTGAAGGAAGACCGAATTGAGGGTGATCCGGGCCGCCGGTGACAAGCCGAAACTCACGTTGCTGACCCCGAGCACCACGTGCACGCCGGGGAGGTTCTCCCGGATCATCCGGATGGCATCCACGGTGGCGCGACCATTCAGCCGGTCTTCCTCAATGCCAGTGGAGATGGGAAGGGCCAGGGGGTCGTAGAAGATCTCATGGGCGGGGATGCCGAACTCGAGGGCATCGCGATAGGCCCGCTGTGCGATGGCGAACTTCTTCTCGGCTGTTCTGGCCATCCCGTCTTCATCGATCGTGCCGACCACCACAGCGGCGCCGTAGCGGCGGGCCAGCTCCAGAACCTTGAAGAAGCGTTCATCACCGTCTTCATAGTTGGTGGAGTTGAGAATGCATTTCCCACCAGCCACCTTCAGACCCGCCTCCATCTTTTGCCACTCGGTGGAATCGAGCATCAGGGGCAGGTTGACGTTGGTGACGAGACGGCTCACCAGCTCGTGCATGTCCCGTTCGCCATCGCGACCGACGTAGTCGACGTTGACGTCGAGGACGTGGGCGTTTTCCTTCACCTGACCGCGGGCCACCGACACCAGCCCGTCCCAGTCTTCCTCCGCCAAAAGTTCGCGCACCTTGCGACTGCCACTGGCATTGAGCCGCTCACCAATGATCAGGAAAGAATTGTCCTGGTGATAGGGCGTGACGCCATAGATCGATGAAGCTGCGGGCTCGTAATTGAGGCTGGGGCGCACATCCCCCGCGCTGGCGCGATCCCAGCGGGAATGGCGTTCAGCCGGCTTGAGCTCCTGCGCCAGTTCCGCAAGGCTGCCGATGTGAGCGGGAGTGGTGCCGCAGCATCCACCGATCACCTGCACGCCGAGGTCTTCAACGAAGTGCATCAGCTGCATCTTCAGCTCCACCGGCGTGAGGCGGTAATGGGCCACCCCGCCAACGTTTTCAGGCAGTCCGGCGTTGGGAATGCAGCTGACGGTGAAGGGGGAATGCTCAGAGAGGTAGCGAATGTGCTCCTTCATCTGCTCCGGACCGGTGGCGCAGTTCAGGCCGAGGATGTCGATCGGGAATGGCTCAAGAATCGACACCACAGCGGCGATGTCCGTGCCGACGAGCATGGTGCCCGTGGTTTCCATCGTGACCGAAACCATCAGGGCCCGCCGCTCACCGGTGGCGGCAAAGGCCGCTTCGATGCCCTGTAGTGCTGCCTTGATCTGCAGCACGTCCTGACAGGTTTCGACGATGAACAGGTCGACGTTGCCGGCGATCAGTCCCTCAGCCTGCTCCCGGAACGAATCCCGCATCGTGTCGAAATCGATGTGGCCAAGGGTGGGCAGCTTGGTGGTGGGCCCCATGGAGCCCGCCACGAAACGTGGCTTCTCAGGGGTGCTGAATTCATCAGCCATTTCCCGAGCCAGCTCGGCTGCCCGCTTGTTCAGCTCAAAGGCCTTGTCTTCCAGGCCGTATTCCGCCAGCACAATCGATGCAGCGCCGAAGGTATCGGTTTCGATGACATCGCAGCCCACCTCGAGGAACTGGCGATGCACTGCCTTGACTGCATCCGGCTTGGTGACCGCCAGGTTCTCGTTGCAACCCTCCAGGTCAGGACCACCGAAATCCTCCGCCGTAAGCCCAAGCCCCTGAAGGCTGGTGCCAGTGGCACCGTCGAACACGAGCACAGGACGCTCTGGCCCATGCAGGTACTCAAGGAATGCAGAGGTGGTGGCTTTCCGATCTGCCTGCGTCACCACCATCCATGCACCCTCGTGGAAGCCCCAATCTTAAGAAAAGCTCAGGGCGAACTTCAGGCTGTTGATTTAGGAGATCGGAATACGGGTCACCCAGTGCTCATAGGCGGGATCCCGTCCTTCGGTGATCGCCACGAGCTTGGCCTTCAGGGCATCCATCACAGGACGCTTGGCTTTCAGCACCGTTGATTCGATCTGACGGATCGGCGTCACCTTCGCGGCCGTTCCGGACAGGAACACTTCATCGGCGATGAACAACTCGGTTTTGTCCACCGGACGTTCAATCACAGGAATGTCCATCGCTTTGGCCAGCTCAATCACGCTGGCGCGGGTGATGCCCTCAAGGATGTCCTGATCAACTCCAGGCGTGATCAGCTGGCCATCACGCACCAGGAACAGGTTCATGCCGCTGGCTTCACTGATCTTGCCGCGACTGTTCAACAGCAAGGCTTCGTCGAAACCGCTCTGCACGGCTTCCGTCTTGGCCAGGGAACTGGTGATGTAGGCGCCGGAGATCTTGCCGCGTAGCGGCAAGGAGCGGTCCTCCTGGCGGGTCCAGCTGCTGATCCTGCAGCTCACCCCTTCCGGAGACAGGTAATCCCCCAGGGGGAGTCCGTAAATCAGAAAGTCGGTCTCGATGTTGTGCAGGCGCGGGGCGATGCCCAGATCGCTGGTGTACACAAAGGGCCGCAGATAGATCGGCTGATCAGGCTTGTTGGCCTGCAGCATTGCCTTGAGCGCCGAGAGGATCGTGTCCTCACTCAGATCCGTGAGCAGCAACCTGGCGCTCTGACTGAGACGCCGGGCGTGCCGATCAGCACGGAACAGCAGCATGGTGTTGCTGTTCTGAGGATCGGGAATGGCGCGCATGCCGCCGAAGGCACCGGTGCCGTAGTGCAGGGCATGGGTGGCAATGGAGATCCTGGCCTCCTCGAAGGGGACGCACTGGCCCTGGAACCAGGCATAGGGCAGGAACTGATGCATCACCGTGATGGATCCGATCGCTGAATCTTCTCACCACCGCGCACCGCAACACGGAGAATGGGGTCATGCATCGCCTTGCCACCTGTCCGGGTCTGGACCCACCGGAAGATGTGGTGCTCGTGGAGCAGCCGGGCGCGGATGTGCTGTTCCTCACCAGCGCAGGCACAGACATCAGCTGCCTGGACGCAAGCCTATCGAGCAACCCGGCCTGGAACGAGCGGATCCGGGCGTTGCCCCTTAGCTGCCTGGACCACCCAGCGCAGCTGGACCACTACCTGAACACCACCGCCCAGGCGGCGCACTTGATCGTGGTGCGCCTGCTCGGGAGCCGTGGGCACTGGAGCTACGGCCTGGAGCAACTGCAGCGCTGGTGCAGCGAAGCGAAGCAGCGACAATTGATCGTCCTTGCCGGAACGGCTGATCAGAACAACGAGCTGCATGGGTTGGGCTCCTGCAGCGCTGAACTGGCCGATCAGCTGTCGGCACTGCTGCGGGAAGGGGGCATCGACAACATGGGGCGGTTCCTTGGAGCTCTCGAGGCTCTGCTGGAGGGCACCCCCCCATCACCCGACAACGTTGCGGTGGTGCCTTGCCCCGATCCGATGCCCTGGGATTGGCGCGACGAAGCCTGGCCTGCGGTGGGCGTTGTTCTCTATCGGGCTCAGTTTCAAGCCGGAGACCTTGCCCTGGCGGATGCCCTCACGGCCGCACTTCGGAAGGAGGGACTGCGGCCCTGTCTGCTCTGGGTCAGCAGCCTGAGAAACCCGGCTGTGCAGGCCGGCGTCCACGACCTGTTGAATCAGCAAAACGCTCAGCTGGTGATTGCGGGCACGTCCTTTGCCTCGGTGCAGACCGAACAGGCCGGCCTTGGCAGCCCTCTCTGGGATCGGCTCGATCGACCGGTGTTGCAACTGCTCAGCAGCAGCCGCAGCCGGGCCCAGTGGCTGGAGAGCAGCCAGGGGCTGAATCCGATGGATCTGTCGTTGCAGGTGGTGATGCCGGAGCTGGATGCTCGGATCACCACGCGGCCCTGCGGTTTTCGTGACCACCTGCAGACCACCGGCCCCCTGGCCACGGCCATTCCCTGCCTGCAGCCGGATCCATCTGGACTCGCATGGCTGGCCGAGCACAGCCGTCGCTGGGTGGAGCTGCGACAGACCCCCTGTGCCCAGAGGCGCATCGCGATGGTGCTGGCCAACTATCCCGTTCGCGACGGTCGTGTGGCCAATGGCGTGGGCCTTGATACGCCAGACAGCACGGCGCGGATGCTCCGCTGGCTGGCTGACGCCGGCCATGACCTCGGTTCGGAAGCCTTGCCGGATTCAGGCGATGGCTTGATGCAACAGCTGTTGTCCGGCCGCACCAATGCACCGGAAGGTCAGCACCGCCCAGCGCTGGATCATCTGCCCCTCACCACCTATCAGAAATGGTGGACCAGCGTTCCGGAATCGGCTCGACGCTTGATCGAATCCCGTTGGGGACCTCCAGAAGCCGCCTGCGATCTGGATCCAAACAAGGGGTTTGCCATTCATGGCCTGCGCTTCGGCCATGTGGTGGTGCTGATCCAGCCGGATCGCGGTTATGACGCCGATCAGATCGCCGATCTCCACTCACCGGATCTGCCGCCACCGCACCGGTATCTGGCTCAGTACCTCTGGCTGCGCTGCATGCATCAGACCCAGGTGATGCTGCATGTGGGCAAGCACGGCAGTGCGGAATGGCTGCCGGGCAAGTCGGTGGGGTTGAGCGATGCCTGCGGCCCCGAGCTGGCCCTGGGAGCGATCCCTCACCTCTACCCCTTCATCGTCAACGATCCCGGCGAAGGATCTCAGGCCAAGCGACGGGGTCATGCCGTGGTACTGGACCACCTCACACCGCCCTTGGGGCGTGCTGGATTGCACGGACCACTGCAACGGTTGGAGGGCCTGCTGGATGAACTGGTGGAGGTGAGGCAGCTGGGCGGCCAGCGGGCCCGGGTGCTGGAACAGGCAGTGCATTCCAGCTTGCTGTCCCTCAACTGGCCTGGAATCCCCAGCCAAGCGGAGATTCGCCGCCAACCTGAGTTGCTGGAGACCTGTCTGGATCAGGCCGAGACCTATCTCTGCGAGCTCAAGGAATCGCAGATCCGCACGGGCTTGCATCGGTTTGGTGTGGCGCCATCGACAGAAGCCGCCGATGAGCTGCTGGTCGCCCTGGCCCGGCCCCCCAGAAAGGGGCAGCCCGGCTTGCTGCAGGCCATGGCCCTGCAGGCAGAACTGGGCTTTGACCCCTGGCAGCAGGACGAAGGCGACAAGCTCTCGGAGGCGGATCAGACCCGCCTGAGCTTGCTGGGTGGCGCGAACTGCCGACGGGTGGGGGATGGTTGCGCCTGGCTGGAACAGCAGGCCCAGTTGTTGATCCGATGGATCATCCATGGGGAACAGGGCGACGGACTGGCGAAACCGTTCCGGACCTGGAGCCGAAAGGATCCCTGCCTGCAGAACCTGCACCACGACCTCTGGCCCCGCTTGAACGGTTGTGCCTCAGCTGAAAAAGAGGCCTTCCTGCGGGGCATTCAGGGGCAGCGCATCGCTGCGGGACCCTCAGGAGCACCGAGTCGTGGTCGCCCCGATGTGTTGCCCACCGGCCGCAATTTTTATTCCGTCGATCTGCGGGGCTTGCCCACGGAAGCCGCCTGGGATCTGGGGCGACGATCGGCGGAGCAGTTACTGGATCTCCATCTGCTGGAGCAGGGGGAACCGCTGCGCCATCTGGCGTTATCGGTCTGGGGAACAGCAACGATGCGCAATGGCGGAGAAGACATCGCTCAGCTGCTGGCCCTGATCGGTGTTCGACCGGTTTGGGACGGCCCCACCCGAAGGTTGGTGGACCTGGAGGTGATCCCAGCCCGTTTGCTGGGTCGACCGCGGGTGGATGTGGTGCTGCGCATCTCCGGACTGTTTCGCGACGCCTTCCCCCAGTTGGTTGGCTGGGTGCATCAGGCCCAGTCGATGGTGGCGGCCCTTGATGAACCGGATGAACTGAATCCCCTGGCTGAGCTCACCCGTCAAGGCGGGCCCCAGGGCCGCATTTATGGGTCCCCCCCCGGTGCCTACGGAGCCGGTCTGCAAGTCCTGATCGACAGTGGCGCCTGGGATTCCCGAGCAGACCTGGGCCAGGCCTTTCTCAGTTGGAGCCAATGGTCGTACGACGGTGCCGCTGCCCCCAGCCTTGATCGTTCCGGCCTCGAGCAAGCCCTGGGCAGGGTGCAGGTGGTGCTCCATAACCAGGACAACCGCGAGCACGACCTGCTCGATTCCGACGACTACTACCAGTTCCAGGGGGGCCTCAGTGCAGCGGTGGAAGAGGTTTCAGGAGCACGGCCGCAACTGTGGTTCGGAGACCATTCACGCCCCGAACGCCCTCGTCTGCACCGCCTTGAAAAGGAACTCGACAAAGTGATGCGCAGCCGGATGCTCAACCCCCGCTGGATCGAGGGAATGATGCAGCACGGCTACAAGGGTGCCTTCGAGATGGGGGCCAGCCTGGACTACCTTTTTGCCTACGACGCCTCCACCGATCGCGTACCCGATTGGTGTTACGGCGCGCTTTGTGAGCAGTGGCTGAGCCAGACGAAAATTCTCGACTTCCTCAAGGGGAGCAACCCCTGGGTGCTGAGGGATATGGCCGAACGGCTGCTGGAGGCCTCGAATCGAGGCCTTTGGACGTCAGCAACGAAAGATCAGCTGCTTCACCTGCAACAGCTGGTGATCAGCAGCGAAGCCCAGATTGAACGGGGAAGCCCTATTTGTTGAGGTCGCGAACCATCTGACGGAACGGATCGATCGATCCAGGCTTGGAGGAAGGCGCAGCGGATCCAGCCTTGGCCACCGGTTCCTCTTTGGGATTCAGCTCTTCCTTACGGCCGAGGGGAGCAGCACCGGCAGGAGCAGGGGTGTTCACACCCGTGATGGCCGTGCCCTTGAGGCGCTTGCTCATCTCCTCGGTGCTCACCTGCTCAGCGAAGGTTTTCTTCACTGGCGTGGGAATGCCCGCGTTGAGACTGATTGATTCTTCCTTCTTGACGACGCCACCCAGGCCTTCGCTGCGCTTCTCGAGCTTCTCGGTTTCGGCAGCCACCTCCATGATCTGCTCCTTGGTGCCGGGACTGTCGACGGTGCCGGGGAAGGTGCGGCGAATCGTCTTCGACTCGCGCATGTAGTTCACATCCCCGAGGGAGGAGGAAGCGTCGGCATCAAGGAAGAACTCGGCCGGCTTCTCCTTTGCCGGCTTGCGCGGCTGAATCGTGGAGTCGGAATCTGCGGAATCCTTTTTCAGCAGACGATCCAAGAAGCCCATGTCGACCGGAACTGAGATGAAATGAACTTAGCGGCCGCAAAGGTCAATTCCATGGGTATCGGTGCCACACGTACGCAAAAGGCCAAGGTTGCTCAGCTGACGATCGATGGCCTCGCAGATCAACGGGCTGGCGGACCAGGTTGGTTGCATCTCGTAGTCGTACCAGGCCTCACCACCATCGAAACCAAGCCGGGCCGCCTCATCGATCAGCACGTCATGGCCCAGGCGGTAACGGGCGGGATGGGCCAACACTGCCAATCCACCGGCTTCATGGATGGCTTTCACCACCGCCTCAGCCCTTAGCGGTTCACCGACGACGGCATCACCACGGTTGTAGGGCTGGAGCGCAGGGTGGTTGAGCTCGAAGCCAAGGGCGAGCACATGAACGAGGCACCCCTTCAGCAGTGCACTGATTTCCATGCCGCTCCACACCGTGGGGACCTCAACACCGCTGGCACGCTTCTGATCCAGCCAGACCTGGATCTCCCGGTGGGCATGGCTGCTGTGGTGATCCGTCACCGCCAGGTGCTTGAGCCCACGCTCGGTGGCCTGCTGGATGAGCTCGAGCGGTTCGAGGCTGCCGTCACTGCAGATGGTGTGGCAGTGGAAGTTGTGCGTGGTGGGACAGCTCGACGGTCCCACCTGTTCGAGCACTGCTTGGAGGGGGTGGGTCATCTCAACCCTCATCTCAGGCTTTGGCGGAGGCTTCGGCCCGCAGGCGACGCCAACGGGCATAGAACTGAATCGACGCTGCCATGAACACCACCAGGGCGACGATGAACCAGGTCGCTGCGCTGGTGGGGAACTGCGTTTTGAACACCACCAGCATCACCACGATCACCAGCAGCAGCGTGGGCAGCTCATTCAAGGCACGCAGCTGCTTGCCTGACCAGGCACAGGTGCCGGCGTGGAGTTGGCCCATCAGTCGGTAACAGAACACGTGGTAAGCCAGCAGGGCCGCCACAAAAACGAGCTTGGCGTGCATCCAGCCCTGCTGAAGCCAGGAGGGCTGGGCCAGCAGCAACCCGATGGCCATCGATACCGCCACAGCCATTCCCGGCGTGGTGATGATGTTGGCGAGCCGTTTCTCCATCAAGGTGTACTGATCGCGGAACGGCTGCTGCAGTTCCGGCGCCAGTTCCTCCGTTTCAACGTGATAGATGAACAGGCGCACCAAATAGAAGAGGCCCGCAAACCACACCACGACCCCAACGATGTGCAGGGTCTTGAACCAGAGGTAGGCCTCGGGCGAAAACGTCATCAACACAACTGATCTGGGGCGACCTTACGCAGGGTTCAGGTGAGCGCGTCAAGAAAATCGCTGGCTCGACGCTGATGGGCCAACAGAACGTCGGGAGCCATGCGATCCAGGTTGCGGGCCATCATCGCTAGCCGGTATTGGCGCCGAAAGAAGTCTTGATGCCGATGGATGAACGTCCAGAACAGGCCATCCCAGATGTCACACCACTCGCCTTTGCGGTAATCCGACATCTTGCGCACGTAGTTCGAGCCGGAGAGATAGGGCTTGGTGGTGAAGATGCCACCATCAGCGAACTGACTCATGCCATAGACGTTGGGAACCATCACCCAGTCGTAGGCATCCACAAACAGCTCCATGAACCAGGTGTAGATCCGGGTTGGATGGAATCCGCAGAGGAGCATCACATTCCCCAGGAGCATCAGGCGTTCGATGTGATGGCAATAGCCGGTCTCCAGGGCATGGCGGATGGCGTCATCAATCGGGGGCAGACCCGTGGATGCGGTGTAGAAGGCGGAGGGAATCGGGCGATCGTCAAAGCCCCAGAAATTGCCGTTGCGCATCTCCACCCCATGGCGCCGGTACATCGCGGCCATGAACTCTCGCCAGCCGACGATCTGACGCAGAAATCCCTCCAATGAATTGAGGGGGATGTCACCGGCTGCAGCCCGCTCCAGCGTTCGATCCAGCACCTGCTGCGGCGTGAGCAGACCGATGTTGAGCATCGGCGTGAGCACGCTGTGCCACATCACCTGGTGCTGGGTGCTGATCGCATCCTCGTAAGCCCCGAACTGGCGCAGGCGTTGTTCGAGAAATTGATCCAGCCAACGGGCTGCATCGCCATGGGTGACGGGGTAATGGAACCCGTCCCAGCTGCCGATGCCGACCACCCCCTCCCGAATGAGTTGCTTCCGGGCGGATTCAACGATGGCGTTCGCTGCGCTGGAGCGTTCGGCTGGGGGCTCTGGAACCAGGATTCCTTTGGGGAGCTTCTTGCGGTTGTCGGCATCGAAACTCCAGCGGCCACCAACAGGACCACCATCAGGATTGATCAGCAGATCCAGTCGCTTGCGCTGCATCTCGTAGAAGCGACCCATCAGGGGCTTCTTGCCGGAGGCGAAATGGTCCTCGATGACGGCCTCTGGAGTGAGCAGCATCGGGGTGGCGACGATCTCCAGACCGCAGCCGTGGCGGGAGGCGAAGGCGGAGATCCGTTGGCTCAGAACATCGTCCACCGGATCCGCCAGATGAAAAGCCCGGTAGCCCTGCTCGACCAGATCCCCGAGGATCTCAGTGGTGCTGGCCGCCTGCCCCTGCAGCACCCGCAACACGGTGAAGCCCCTGGCCTGAAGCATCTCGGCATAGGCATTCATCGAGGCCCGATGCAGAAGCAGGCGCTGTCGATGTACCTGGATGGGCCAGCGGGGATCAGTGCCGAACAGCAGCGGATCTTCGATCAGGGCCACGGCCCGTCCCGGCTGAAGCGCGGGATGGTGCTCAAACAACTGATGGGGAAAAACGAGACTGAGATCCACCGTCAGCTGTCCTCCCCAGCAAGACGGCAGGCGCGTCGACCCAGGGCGGTGGCGTAGGCGCGATCCACGGGCCCTTCCATGGGGCTCAGCTGACCAGCCCGGCAATTCATCACCACTTTTTCGCGATGGCCCTGCTGATCGTTGAGCCGCAGCACCAACTGCCAGTGGTTCTTGGCGCTGCGGGTGATGCCGTCGGCACACACAGGCCCGGTGCAGAGCCCGGGAGATGCCCAGACCGGAGTGGCGAGAAAAAGCACTCCTGCCAGAGCCATGCAGAGATGACGGATCATGCGGAGAGTTCCTGAGGCTGCTCTTCTAAAGCAGCCCTGGCATCAGCGTCGGTTCCATCGTCGGAAGGATGGAAGAAATCGTGGATGTCGCGGGCCAGAGCCGGGCCGACGCCAGGGGCCTTGGACAGGGTCTCAACCGATGCCAGCTGGATGGCATCAATCGAATGGAAGTGGGCCAAGAGATCCTTGACCCGCTTGGGCCCAACCCCAGGGATGTCCGAGAGACGTGAACGCTTCATGCGCTCACCACGCTGCTGGCGATGGAAGCTGACAGCGAAACGGTGGGCTTCGTCGCGAAGGCGGCGAAGGAGCACAACTCCGAGCTGATCCGGTTCACTCTCCAGCGGCTGGCTTTCGCCGGGGAGAAACACCTCCTCGCGCTGCTTGGCGAGGGAGCAGACGTTGAGATCTTCGTGCAGATCAAGCTCGCGCAGGGCCTCCATCACGGCAGAGAGCTGGCCCTTGCCGCCGTCGATCATCACCACATCGGGCCAGTCGTTGAGGCCGTCGGTCTGCAGAGCGCTGCCACCTTTGTGACGCAGGGCACCCACATCCACTCCTTCCGCCTTGGCCCGGGCCCAGCGCCGAAAACGACGGCGCATGATTTCCGCCATCGCCATGAAGTCGTCGCTGTGGCCAGCGCGGATGCTGCTGCTGCGGATCTTGTACTTGCGGTAGTGCTGCTTGGCGGGCAGCCCGTCGATGAACACCACCTGGGAGGCCACGGCATCGCTGCCCTGGATGTGACTAATGTCGTAGCCCTCGATCCGCCGCGGCGGGGTGGGCAACTCCAACAGTTGCGCCAGATCCTCCGTGGCCAACGACTGCTTCTCCTGACCTTGCTTGGCGCGGAGTAGCTCAAACTCCGCGTTGCGCTGCACCAGTTCGATCAGGTCGGCTTTCTGCTGGCGCTGCGGGCAGTGGATCTGCACCCGACGCTCGCGCTGTTCCGAGAGCCAATCCTCCATCAGTTTCTGCTGGGGCAGAGCGTGCTGCACCAACAACTCGGGAGGCACCTCAACGGAATCCACCTGGCTGTAGTGCTCTTCGATCACCCGTTGCAGGATCAGTCCAGGTTCCAGACCTGAGGCGTCAGCGGTGTAGCCGAGACGTCCCACCAGCTTCCCGGCGCGCATCTGAAACAGCTGCACGGCTGCCAAACGTTCATCGAAGGCAAGGGCCAGCACATCGCGACTCACGGAGGAATCCGGAAGGCTCATCTTCTGATCGGCGGTGAGCTGATCCAGCCCCTGAATTTGATCGCGAACCCGGGCCGCCGACTCGTAGTCCATTCGCTCGGCATACCGCTCCATCTGCTCCTGAAGCAGCTGCTGCAGTTCATCGCTGCGGCCCTGGAACACCATCGCCACCTTGCGCAGGGTGCGGTGATAGTCCTCTGAGCTGATTTTTTCCTGGCAGACCCCTGGACAGCGCCCGATGCTGTAATTGAGGCAGGTGCGGTCGGGGTACATCGGCCGGGGTCGTTGCCGCAGTGGGAACACTCGCTTCACCAGGAACAGGGTGCGGCGCAGCAGCCCCACATCGACATAGGGCCCGTAAAAGCGATCCAGGGGGCTTCGGAAGCGACGGCGACGGGTGATGAAAATCCGCGGGTAGGCCTCACTCCAGGTGATGCAGAGGTAGGGGTATTTCTTGTCGTCCTTCAGCAGCACATTGAAGTGCGGCTGATGGTTCTTGATCAGGTTCGACTCGAGAACGAGGGCCTCCGCCTCGCTGTCGGTGACGATGAACTCAATCTCACAGACCTGGCGTGTCATCAGCCGGATCCGTGGCGACAGATCATGCCGACTGCGGAAATAGCTGCGCACGCGGCTGCGCAACGCCTTCGACTTGCCGACGTAGAGGATCCGGTCGTCGCCGTCCCGCATCAGATAGCAACCCGGCTCAGCGGGGATCTCCTTGAGCCGGCGTTCAAGACGCTCGGGCTGCGTCAGCAGCGGTGCACCGGAGGCGGCATCCACCGGGCCAGCTCAGCCGCCGTAATTCCAGCCGGTACTGGCCAGATTCAGGGCCTCGCCATCGGCGATCAGGCGCGCCGTTTTCACTTCGCCCACAAAAACGGTGTGGTCACCATGCTTGATCGAGCCCACGAGTTCGCACTCCACACCACCGACGGCATCGGTGAGCAGAGGAAGACCAAGTTCGCCCTCCTCGAAGGGTGCCGCTTCAAAGCGACCACCAAGTGCCTTCTGGGGCTTGAAGAACACGGCTGCCAGATCTTTCTGATCGGCCCGCAGCACGTTGAGCGAGAACTTACCGGTGGCCTCGATGATGGCGTGACTGCTGCTGTCAGCCCGAACACCCATCACCACCAAGGGCGGTTCGAACGATCCCTGGGTCACCCAGCTGGCCGTGAATCCGTTTACCTCATCACCGTTGCGAACGCCGCAGATGAAGAGCCCATGGGGGATCTTGCGAAGCAGGACCTTCTTGGCGTCGGCGTCGAGGCTCATGGCACGGATGCGTTGGCTGAAATCTAAACAGCGATCCACTGCATAGGATCCGCCCATCGCTGATTCCCGATGCGGGCGCTCTACCCCGGCAGTTTCGACCCACTCACCAATGGTCATATGGACCTGATCGAGCGGGCGGTGAGCCTGTTTGGAGAGGTGGTTGTCGCGGTGCTCAGCAATCCGAGCAAACGACCCGCGTTCAGTGTCGAAGAGCGGATAGAACAGATCCGCTCTTCGACAGGCCACCTCTCCGGCGTTGAGGTGATCAGTTTCGATGGCCTCACCGTGAACTGTGCCGTCACCCATCGCGCCGACCTGATCCTGAGGGGCCTGCGAGCGATGAGTGACTTCGAATACGAACTGCAGATCGCCCACACCAACCGCTCCTTGGCAGACGATCTGGAAACGGTGTTCATGGCCACGACGGCCCGCCACAGCTTCCTCAGCAGCTCGGTGGTGAAGGAAGTGGCCCGCTTCGGTGGATCGATCGACCACATGGTTCCGCCAGAGGTGGCGAAGGACCTCAACAGGCTCTTTAATTCAACTTTCCATGCCAACTGAGATGAACGACGTCCGGTTCTCCGTTCTCGATCAACTCGATCAGCTGGAGGAAGTTGTGCTGGAGGGCAGTCGGCTGCCCTTCACCGGCGGACGTCTGGTCAACGAAACGGATGCCGTCGAGCTGCTGGATGCCGTCCGCGATGAATTGCCGAAGGAGCTGGAGCGGGCCGCCAAACTGCTGGATCGCCGGGACGAGTTCATCAACACCGCCCGCAGGAACGCCGAGGAGATCGTTGAACAGGCCCAGCGTCAGCGCGAGCAGCTGGTGAACAACGCAGCCATCCGCCAGGAAGCGGAACGGCAGGTGAATGAGATGCGTGAGCAAGCCCGCCAGCAGTGTGAGCAGTTGCTCCAGAAAACGCGCGAGCAGGGGGCGAAGTTGGAGCAGGAGATGCAAAGCAAACTGGCCCAGTTGGAACAGCAGTTCGCCTCACGCCGCCAGCAGCTGGAGCAAGAAGCACTGGAGCGTCGCCAGCAGCTGGATCAAGAAGCGATCGAGCTGAAGCGCCAACACGCTGAACGACTCGACGCCAGCCGCCAACAGGCGCAGCAGGACCTGGAGACGATTCGCCGTGAAGCCCTGCGTCTGCAGAAGGAAGGCCGGGATGAGGCCGAGCGAATTCACAACGACGCGCTGCAGTTCCGCCAGCAGACCCAACAGCAGTGTGAGTCTCTGATCCAACGCAGCCGCCAGGAAGCAGCCGGCGTTCAGGACGGGGCCAACCGTTACGCCGAGCAGACCCTGGGGGAGCTGGAGGTTCGCCTCAAGGAAATGGCCCAGGTGGTCATGGCCGGCCGTCAGGAGCTCTCCAAGATTCAGACGATCCGCTCTGCGGCCCATGGCGCCAACGCTGGCGACGACAGCAAAACCGTTCCGTTCAGTCGGGCTCAGCGGGCAGCGTCACGGCTGCGGTCCATGCGGGGCAACGGCTGATCCGCTGGCTGGCCAGCAGGATCTGGCCCATCACGGAGTTGGGTGCATAGGACCCGTTGGCAATCATGCTCACGTAACGCGGTCCATTGGTAGTTTCAAGAATGCCGGAGATCGAACGAACTCCTCTAAGGGTGCCGGTCTTTCCCCAGAAGCGACCCACAAGTGTTGTGCCCCAGAAGTAGTTGCGCAGCGTTCCCCTCTGGCCTGCAATCGCCATCGAGGCCTGGTAGTAAGCCGCCAAGGGGTGTTGCGCCATGCGCCACAGCAGCACAGACAGGGAACGGCTTGTAAGACGGTTGCCCCGTGAGAGTCCGCTGCCGTCCCGCAGCCGAAGTCCCGTCATCGGGATGCCCTGGGCTTGCAACCAGCGGGTGGTGGCGATGGACGCACGGTTCGCATCCCAAACGTCCGCCGCTTCACGCATCAGCACCTCAGCGGTGAAATTGTGGCTCTCCGTGTTGGCCAGGCTGAGCAGGGCGTGCATCGGCGCGGAATCCTCGCTGTGCAGGACAACACTCGCTCGCCAGTTCCGAGCAAGGGCCGCCTCTCGGGTCCGCTGATCAACCATCTGCAGGCGGATCTGTCCCCCTTGCTGATGCGCGGTGGAGTTGAGGATCCGCTGCAGCCGTGCCGCTGGATCCATCACCGCCATGTGCAGGGCGTTGCTGGTGAGAGCAAGGCGGGTGATCGGTGCGCCGTAGGCGTAAGAGCGATCCGCAGGATCCCAATCGGCAGGCCACCAAAGTTGACGCGGTTCCTCCCGAACCATCAGCTGAACCGGCGCAGAGGCGGAGCTGGAGGTGCTGCTGGAGCCGCCCTGGCCGAGGGCCACCATGGCGAACTTTTGGATCTCGGCAATGCTGAGGTCGGGATCGCCCTCCCCCACGATCTCCAGTGATCCATCGGGATGACGCAACAGCTGCGTCTTCAGACGGAAGTCGGGGCCGAGGCGATCCAGGGCAAAGGCCGTGCTGACCAGTTTCTGATTCGATGCAGGAATCCGGGGGATCCCCCCGTTGAGATCAGCCAGCAGCTGACCCCGTTGATCGACAACGCTGACGCTCCAAAGCCGCTCTTCCGTGCCCACCGCTGATTCCAGGGCCGTCTGCAGGGCCGGACATAGTGCACCGCCGCTGAGCATGGCCTGGCCCTGACGCTGCACCACCGGAGGTGGTGCCAACAGTGGAGTCGCTGCCCTAACGGGCAACTGGGGCACCAGCACCAGCAGGGAAACCAGGGCAGAGCGAATCACAGAGGCATCACTCCGCTCACGACACCGTTCAAGCGGTAGAGGCGACCCTCCAGCTCAACGGGCACACCCACCTTGAGCTTGGTGCCACCGATCACAACACCGGAGGGTTTGATCTCAGCCTGCGCCTCCATCACAAACCGGGCATGGCGGGGTAGAGCCGTGGCGGGGGCATCGGCGAGCACCACCGAACCATCGGGCTGCACCGCCGTCAGTGAAGTGGTGACGTCATCCACCGACACCAGGCTCACCCGTCCGGCCGGTTGATTGCGAATCACGATGTTGAGGGCTGCTTCCTCCCGCACTGAATTCAGCAGCTGCTCGGGATCAGCGCTGTACAGCCGCACCACATCAACGCTCACCTGCACAGGTTTCACAGCACCAGTGGCCTTGGCGACCTCATTCGAGAGCTTTGGGGACCAGACAACCCCGGCCAGAGCGGCCAAGGCGACGACTCCAGCCACGGCATCGATGGGTGAAAGGGATCGAAGCCTGTTGAGCACCATCGAAGGGGAGCCTGGGCTTGAACCTTAAGGAGGGTCTGAGCCTGGATCAAGCCAGAGGCGGCTCAATTGCGCAGACCATCAAGGAAGCGGTCGACCCCGGACAGCTGTTGCTTGATGCTGTCGGGATCTTCACCGGCCAGAAGTGCTGCTGTGGTGTCGGGATCCGGACGTTCGGGGAGCACCTCCAATTGCCGGTAACCATCGGGATCCTGGCGATAGAGTCGCCAGTCATCGGGGAAGCAGCGCATCAACGCGCCTCCCTCCAGGGGCTGGAGCCAGTAGGCCTGCTGCCAGCTGGCCACGAAACCCTTTCGGCGCTCCCGGGCCACGCTACCGATGCCGACGGCGGCGTCTTCGAGACGTCCATTCAGCATCAGAACCACTCCTGCGTGGTTCTCACACAAGTCCTGGAACTCCTCGTAATCCGCAGGGGAGGGGTTCACCGCAAGCAGAAGGCGGGTGTCGGGGGCATCGCTCTCCGCCCGTTTGAGCTGATTGAAATCAAGGATCACCTCCTTGAGGTCCTCCGCATCGCGCCGGGCCAGGGCGGCAGCGCCGGCATCGGGCCAAACCATCAACAGGTCCTGACCGGCAGCGATGAGTGCTCGGGCCAGCCGTACCGCCACCGGAAGTAGGCGAAGCCCTTCAAAACGGAGGCTTGCGGCCCAACGTTGACCGTCGCCGGATCCAACGGCCGCCAGGGCGGCTTGCAGCATGGCCTCCTCGGCGGCGAGAAGATCCGCGGGGAGGGCGAGACAGGAAGCATCGGATTGAGTCATCGCCAAAGCATGTCAGGAAAATGCCTCGAGCACGGATGCAAAACGGCCGGGAACGGCGTCGAGATCCTGATCCGACAACCAGGGGCCAAGGCTCAACCGCAGGCCCGACTGACGTTCAGGCCCGGGAATGCCCATGGCCGTGAGCACAGCACTGTCGGCACTGCTGCCACTGCTGCAGGCACTGCCGCTGCTGCAGGCCACCCCCGCCGCCGCCAGCCGTCGCACCAGATCGCGTCCGGGCAGCGGCTGTCCACCAACGGTTTTGGCCAACAGCGCGATGTGATGGGGCAGACGCTGATCGGGAGAAGGGCCGCAGAGCTGAAGCTGGGGTAGCGCCAGCAGGCGTTCGAGCAATTGATCCCGTTGACGACGGATTTGAGTTGAGCTGCCCGGTGGAACCTGCTGGCTGACGGGGTCAAAGCTGGGAAGGGCCATCAGGGCTTCGGCCATGCCGCCCACCAACGCAACAGGTTCGGTACCAGAGCGCAGGCCGTGCTCCTGTCCACCGCCGCCCTGGAGCGGTGAAAGGTCCACACCCGGGGCACGAATCAACAGGCCCACGCCCCGGGGGCCGCGGAACTTGTGGGCGGAGAGGGTCAGCAGATCAACGCCGAGCCGCTCGAAGGCGAAGCAACCCTGGGGCACAAGCTGGGTGGCATCGCTATGGATGACGATGCCGCGCTCGCGGCAGGCCCGAGCAATCGTGCTGATCGGTTGCAGTGCACCCACCTCGCCCTGGGCTGCAATCAGGGAAACCAATCGGGTTGGAGCGGACAACAACCGATCGAGCTGATGGAGCCGCAGTACGCCCTGCCCATCAACGGGCCATTCGGCAATGCTCCAGCCCAGGGCTTCCAGTTGGTGCGCCGCAGCAACCACCGCCGGATGCTCCACCGCAGAGATCACCAACCGGCCCGGGACAAGACCGGCGGCACTGCCGAGCAAGGCAAGGTGCACGGATTCCGTCGCCCCTGAGGTGACGATCAACTGGTCAGGATTGACAGCAAAGCGCTCGGCGATGCTCCAGCGCGCTCGCTCCAGAGCTTCAGCTGCTACCAACCCAGCCCCATGGAGGCTGCTGGGGTTGGCCCAGGCCGTCTGCTGCAACTGCTGCATCGCCGCGATCACCGCCGGCAGGGGCGGTGTCGTGGCAGCAGCATCCAGGTAGAGCTCAGGGGGTTCCACGCTCGAACCGCGCCTTGGTGCGCTGCTCCAGTGACTCACTGGCGAGATTGAGCATCGAGTCGAGGGACGTGCTGCTGAGGAAAGCCTGCACCTTCTGCTGCGCCTCATCGCGGAGACAGCGGTCGGGGCGCTGACACTGCTCAGCGCAATCCTTGGAGCAATCGAAGTCGGTTGCGGCCGTCGGTGCAGGTGGAGCGGCAGGGGCTTCGCTGGTCGAAGCCATCGAGGATCCTGCCGGCACCAGATCGGGCGTCAGCACCCCGTCAAACACCGCTTCGGCGGGTCCCGTCATCAGCACGGAACCGGAGCGATCACGCCACCCAATCATCAGCGGACCGCCGGGCAGCACCACCTCAGCGCAGTCATCGGCGAGGCCCAGCAGCACCGCCGCGACCAGGGTGGCGCAGGCACCGGTGCCGCAGGCCAATGTCGGGCCAGCACCCCGTTCCCAGACCCGGATCTCCAGCCGCTCACGGCTATGCACCTGGAGGAAATGAACGTTGGTCTTGGCCGGGAAGGCCGGATGGACCTCCAGGGCAGCACCCCAGGCATCAAAGGGAATGCTGGCCAGGTCGTCGACGGGCACCACCACATGGGGATTGCCCATGCCGACGGCCGCCACCTTCAGTTGTTCTCCCTCCAGCAGCAGCACCCCCTGCGGCAGGCCGTCTTCGGGCATCAGGGTTGTGGGGATGCCCTCGGAGGTGAGGAAAGGAGGACCCATGTCCACCCGCAACTGGCCATCGGCCACCAGTTCGGGGCGAATCATTCCCGCCAGGGTTTCGATGTCCCAGCGGCGGCCTGGGGCATCACCGTCGGTGTCGGCCAGGTAGCGGGCCAGGCAGCGAATGCCGTTGCCACACATTTCGGCCTCACTGCCATCGGCATTGAGAATCCGCATGCGCAGTTCTCCCTCCGCCTGAGCAGGCAGCGCCAGAATTAGGCCATCGCCACCAACGCCGAAGCGCCGATCACAGATGCGCCGCACCCAGGCGGGATCGGGATTGCTGATGGCATCGGGCAGTTGTCCCTGCCGGCCTTCAACGATCAGGAAGTCGTTGCCAAGTCCCTGATATTTGCTGAACTGAAGCATTTGTTGATATAGCTGGGATTTGGGCGGTTTTGAGCGGTTGGTATCTGGTTGGTATCAGGCGCTTTTGGCCTTCAACAGATCGCGTGACTCGGGTTCACGCATACCGGCTGTCGACTCGACCGCGCCGCTCAATCCGGTGGTGCATCCAGTTTAAAAAATCTTTGATACCAACCCTTCTGACCTTCTATACAAACCGACTGCGAAAAACGTAGCCAGGCACAGGTTCTGCAGCAGTTTCAGCAGGAGTGCTGCACGCATTCTGTAGAACACCCAAGGTGATCGACGTTCAGTCGAAAAATCAGCTGTCGTCGTCGCTCTTGTCTTCCGGCAGCTCGGTGGATGCAGGCGTCTTCGCCTTACTGCTGAAGATCACCTTTGCAATAACAAAGGCAATCGCAATCGCGCCCAGCAGAAAGCCAAGAAGCTCCATTGCTGATCAGGCTTCGATTTCAGCCTTCTCGTCAGCTTTCTGAGGAACCTCAGTGGAGGTTTGCTCAGCTGTCTCGGCGTTGTGGTGACAGGCGTTGGCGCCGCCAACGAAAACCAGCACAGCCATGACAGCGGCGATCACCACAGCGGCACGAACGCGCAGGACGCCGTACGAAGCACTGATGTCAGCCGTGTTCAGGTGTTTCATGCCGATGAAGCTAACGGCGTTTTGAACCAATAAGCGGGTCTTTTGATACAGGTCGGCTCAGACCCTTGAAACGCCCACCGTGATCGTCGGATGAGAGATCGCTCTGAGAAGCCAAGAGACGTCTCGTCAGTAGTAGGCGATACCACTGAACAGACGTTCACGGAAGATTTTCCGGAAACTAAAACCTGTCCAAAAAGTCGCTGCAAACCCCGGCGTTAGCCCCCATATTTGGGATCCGGGCAGCAAACACGTAATACGTGGCACTGTCTAGGCAGCACCGGGAGAGCGACCTGGTGGCTGGCAGAAATAGCTCCCTTGGCATGAGCGATTGCCAGGGGGAGCTTTCTGCGCTCTTCAGATCTCTGAAAAGAGTTGGTGCATTTGCGACAAGCACTTGTATCGCAGCGAGCTTGTTCATACGGATACCGCATCGCTCGGGGAGAACAGCGTTCTCCTCGCGGTTCCGTCGCCCCACATCTTTGATTCGGTAGTGGCTGTTGGAAGTCAGCCCCGCCGATAGAAGGGGCTGCTAGGCCGCCACTGGCTCGTGGATTCTTGGCACGATATGGGTCACCAGATCGGCGTTGATCCAACGGATCACACCAGTGTCCACGTTTTCCACTTGGAAGAGGGTCGGGACCTTGGCGTTCCTTGCTCCACCCTCGACAAACACGACATCGCCCATCCACCAATCACCGTTCTCTTCAACGATCACGGTCACCCCTGCTTTGACGTGCAGGAACAGTGGGTCGCGGTCAGGCCGTGCTGTGACGACCGAATGATCAACCAACATTCCACTTCTCTTGTCGCACCTCACCAGGTAAGCAGTAGTACAGGTGAACTGCAATGAGTAAAACCGACGATCGAAGTTCGGTTGACCCTGGCTAGAGCGAGCAGCTTTACCTGTCGCAACCCGCTTCGTTAAGACACCCAGGGATATGTGACAAGCTGAACTTTTTGTCTCGGTTGAGTCAAACGGGACTCGATTTGCTGCCTATTCCTAAAGGAAGCAGGGATGCAGAGCATGAAAGCAACAAAACTCACCGCCGCCCCGCAGGGCTTTGAGTACTACAGGGTTTGCGACCAGGAAGGCGTCTGCCGCGTAGTCAGAGGCATGTGGGCAGCCAAGGAACTCATAGAGGACAGGCCTGATCTGACCGCCACTAGGACAAAGCTCTACCCAGCGGATTGGAGTTAAAGCCCTGAATCCGAAGACATGACAGAGCAGCTGTTTGGAGGTTGATCGAATGCTGAACCCAATCTGCGAGGTCCGGGTCGATGAAGTCATCGACAAGAGGAAAACCCATAGGGGCGTTGCTATTGCCATCCTTGTTTACCACAAGGAAAGTCATTATTCCTGTGATGTATTTATTGACGAATTTCCCGCTGGTTTTCTGCCAAACATTTTGATGGGAGAAGAAATTTCAGCTATCAAGTTTTCAGGAACTTGGAATGGCAAGAAAGTTCTTCGATTCAGAGCTTTGGCATGGACTTACCAAACCGATCAGTTGAAAGCCAAGATCTTTGGACTGATGCTCAATGCCATTGGATCAGATATAGAAGGAATTGAATGGAGGGGTGGGGAATCCCTAGCCGTTGGTGATGGCAATGAGCTTGCTCAACGCCTGGACGAGCTGCTCAAAAAAGATGTTCCTGACATTGAGCCGGAGGACGAATTTGATTTTTGAATAGCCCTATCAATGCACGCTGGATAATTTATCTGGCGTGCTTATTTACTGTCTGTGCTCGACCCAAAAAGCTAAGAGCTGCTCATAAGAAGGAGCCATAGGCGCCTTGTGCTCTACCAAGAATGCAACTATGTCTGCCTTTCTCTTGGCCTTACTCCTCCCAGGCAAGTTCATACGCGTAGCAATTGCCTTGAGCTCAGGAACCTTCAAGCTCTGAAGCTCTGATGCCTGTGCTGGTGGAAGAGAACGGAAGTTTGCGGGTGCTAGCTGCTTGGCCTCTATGGCAGTCCGAAGCTCCTGCAGGCCAGCTGCAGTGTCTTCGATGTGTTGACCTACTAGGCGAGCAAGCTTTTTATCGGTCTCGTTGACCGCTGCTACAGCTGCCTTGAGGTCACTCGCCAGACCCATCGGTAATCACCTTGGGAGCAGTACGAGCACCTTGGCGAGATTGCCGCAGGAATGCCATGAAGCGACTGAAGGCTGCGAAGAGCTTCTGCCAGCTAGCGATACCGCCTTTGAAGTCCTCCATTGCAAGCTCAAGCTCATCGCCTGCTTGCTCGACCACCTCAAGTGACTCGGCGTAGTGCTTCAGGATCTTGTTCAGCTCTGCCTTCTGTTGGAACAGGAGGCCGGACTCCTCGGCAAAAGCCCTGAGCTTCTCTTGCTGCTCAACGACGATGGCGAGCTGACGGTCACGATCAGCCCTGATCTGACCACGACTGCGGTTGATGCTGATCGCTGTCTTGCGTAGGTCGTTGTATGTCTTCCGAAGCACCTGTGACTCAGGGTTCTTCGGGAACCTGGGTTCAGTGATCGCTTCCGGCTTCATACGACCTAATCGTTAGATCGCGACCCTACAGCGATGACGGCTCTGGCTCAAGTGACGGAGCCAGTGATTCCATCAAAAGGCTGACAGGCACTGGATTCATGCATCAAAATGAGGGGTAAGCGCGTCGTCTTGATGCAGCACGTCAAGCTCCGTCAAATACAGCTGAAGAACCACCCATCGCTAAATGAGCGTTGGGTACAGAACGTTATTGCTGATGACCCATCGATCTTGGGGATCGGAGATGTCGTCCTTAAAGACAAAGAGAGAGTCCATAGGAATGCAGGTCGGCTAGATCTACTGCTGCAAGAAGCGGATGGTCACGGCCGCTATGAGGTGGAAATACAACTGGGAGCCTCAGATGAATCACACATAATTAGAACAATCGAATATTGGGATATTGAAAGGAAAAGGTATCCTCAATATGATCACACGGCTGTAATAGTTGCCGAGGATATAACAAGTCGATTCCTAAACGTAATTAGCCTCTTCAATGGTCATATCCCAATTATGGCTATTCAATTCAGTGCTATCGAGACAGGAGAGGGAGTGGGATTGCACTTCACCACTGTCCTGGACACTGTCTCAAGAGGATTTGTAGACGATGACGAAGAGGTTGCCCAAATAACTGATCGCTCTTATTGGGAGAACAGAGGCAGTAAGAAAACGATCTCATTGGCCGATAAGATACTGGCGATATGCTCAGAGTTCCTGCCTAGCTCTACGGAATTCAGTTATAACAAGCATTATATGGGATTTTGGATTGACGGAAGAGCAAATAATTTTGCAATCTGCAGACCGCAGAAATCAGTCCTACGACTGGATATCAAGATTCCAAAGTCACAAGAGAACGATCAGTTCATTGAATCCGCTGAACTTGATTGCCTTGATTACGATTCTCGATGGAAGCAATACAGAATCCGGGTTACGGAGAATGATCTTGAGCAAAAGAGAGAGGCACTTCTTCACCTACTGAGAAGTGCATATGAAATCAGGATAAACTGATTGATGGAAGACAAACCACTCTCACCAAAATGGTTCATCCAAGCCATGGCTTTGCTTGCTGTTGCTGGGATGACGATTCCATTGGTTGCGGGAGTAGCAGGATTCATAAAAGACGAGATAATGAGATCGCCCTCTGTTGAAAGAGCAAAGCAATGAAGTCGGCTTTAGCAGTCATTCTTCTTTCGCTTCCGGTCCAAGCCATAGCCGAGACTGAAGATCAGAATCTGGTAAGGACGCCAACTACCTATAAGGAATGCATTCAAAGAGCATCTGACATCAATTCAAAGTGGGTTGAATATCAATCTGACGTCAATGAATGTAGAACCCAGTTTGGAGTTTCTGGAGAGTACTGAGCCTCTTCTGGAAACATCCCTTTTGTAAGTGGTTCGTTGTATCGCAGCTTGGCAACACCATGTTCAACATAGGGCTCAAACTCAAGTTGCTTGTAAGTGTTATGGTTCATTTATTGTTGGGATAATTGTCAGTAATCAGGATCTTCATCTTTTCAAGCCTTGGGCTCATTGGTGTGTCACGACTAACGCCTTCCTTGAACCGAAGATAAAAGTTGCCCGTTGCGTATTCGTAGAAGGTCACGAATGCATCGTCTAGTTTTGTAATTGGTTCTGTCATTTTTTACCGTATTAGCTTTTGTTCAAGATCTTTTCCTTCACTGTCTTCATCCAGCAAGACTGCTGTAATGGTATTCACTAGGAAGGTTTGGACAAGAAGAAAGGTAAAACCCCCCTTACCCCCCATTAATGAATGGCGAATAAGGTTGGTCTTGCCTGGCATGTCCAGTGAGATGCTGCCCATAAGGGCTTCACTGAGGACGTTTACGGCGAAGAAGAAAAGGACCCCAAACCTCGAAAGAAGACCATCAATAATGCATTACCCAAGAGGTGCAGCATCTCGTGTTGATAGCTCTTACCAGTACCCATGACTGGCGGCATGCCTGCGTTGCTATCTCACAGGACGGTCAATTGTCGTTGTAGTCAGATTGTTTGCTGCGTTTAAGGTCCAGCTTGACCAAGTGTTCAGGTGTTGTCTCTGTATACATGTCCTACCGCTTCTCCCTGTATACATGTGGGATCACTTTCTCCCCCTTATACATAACGGGTTAAAGAGTTTATCCCTCTATACATCAGGGATTGCTTCTCCCTGGAGAAGGCAGGGAGCTGGAGGTTCTCCTGTATTAACCGGGTACCGTCCTTCTTTCTGCTTATACGGCAGGGGTTAACTCCTCCTGTAGACATAACGGGTTAGAGAGCCTCTCTCTCGTATACACCGGAAATCGAACTTCTCTCTGTATACGGAAGGGATTGGTTCGGTAATGCGAACTGCACGTTCCAGATGATCCGCAGTAGAAAGAATGCAGAGAGAAGGAAGGATCAATGCTCAACGAAATGCTCTTCAATCTGTTCCTCGTGCAGTTCGGCACTGTTGCTGCAATTACCGCTTGCATCGTCGGTGCAATGTATCTGTTCTATGCGGAGATAATTGCTCTTGATAAATGTGATCCTGAGAGGTCTTTAGAAGCCCCTGTAACGCCTCTTGATGAGTGTGCGTGAGGGGATTCATGCTTCGGTTTTCTTGGAGCCACTTGTGGGCGATTCTGAGTGGACTCTATTCAAATGGATTTATCAACAGTGACTCATCCTTGGTTTTTCCAAATTCAATCTGTGTGATTTCGCGTGATCTCAATCGGATGTCCATTCTTTCGTAGTGACGTTGAAGGATCCTCACGTCATGACCAGCAATTCTAGATAAGAGAAAGATGTCAGTGCCTTTAACAAGGTGATCTTCGATGAAAGTAGATCGTAATGAATAAAGCGTGTAAGGTTTTTTTGAAAACTTATGACCCTTAAGTTGTGGTCCTACGGCATTCCTTGCCTTTATCCATGCTTTACCAAATTGATTCCGCTCCCAAGGTCGCCAATCTTTCATTGGCTGTCCAAACACATGCGTATCCAAAGTTATCTCTGTTGAAATGTTGTTGTCCTTGATGTACTGGCTTTGGAACTCAAGCCATCGCTGCAATTCTCTCCCCTGATTACAAGGGATCTCCCTTGCCTGCTTCGTCTTTGATCTGACTGTATTGATGTAGGTAACAATCCAATCTTCGGTACCTCCTCTTGATGTTCTTCTGGGTTCATTGCGGAACTCAATCTGCTTCCACTTCAGCTTGATCGCCTCCTCAGGCGACATACCGCTGTTCTTCAACAGAAGAGCAAAGTGCCAGAAAGCAGTTCTCCAGTAATGCCACTTGTGATTTGAGTCCTCTTCCACCTCCTTGCGGAACGGACCACGTATCCAGTCAATGATCAGCTTCCAGTCTTCAGGGTTAATGGCTGGGTTTGCCATTAGGTCTGTCTGTCGGATCGGAAGCTTCCTAAAGAGTCCTTTATCAGCCAGGAGTTCAGCTGGCATCAGGCGATGCCTGACCAGATAGTTCCTTAGGAAGTCGCGAATTTGAACGATTTCACGATTGATGCTCAAAGGAGACGCATTCGCTCGCCACAGTGCGTAGTCCTGAAAGCTGTCAGGCCTGATCTGATTGGTTTGAACGACGTATTTGGATTCCAGGAAAGGGATTAGGTGCTTCCTGAGCGTTCGGATCTTGTTCCGGTGGGTCTCCTCAGTGATGTGACCTGCTTTAACCCGGAGAAGCTCCTCCTTTTCGAATCCCCCTAAGGCCGATTCCATGGTTAAAGACCTTGGTGTGCGTACTGAAGAAGTGACGTTTTGCTTGTCTGCTCCGGTTCGCCGCCTAAGAACACCCCCTAGAACCGCTTCAGAGCCTGCTGAAGCGGAGTTCAGCTGGAATGCCACATCAGTGGCTGCTGAGACGGCTTCCTCGAGCGTCTGGGCTCCTTCTATGCGCCTTGTTCTGTAGGACTTAGTCCCAGGGACCAGCTCCCTGTAGAACCAACCTTCAGCACTGCTTCCTGAGGCGTACTGAACAACAGCTCCTCGCCCATTTAGGACAGCTTGTTTTTGCGAAATCCGCGGCACGGACCTGAAATAAAGTTGGTATTTGGTTGGTATTGAGCGATTTCAACGCCCAATACCCAGTTATAGGCTCATTTCTGCCAATCTTTGCTGAACTGCAGCATGCGTGGCCGGTATTGCCCCCGCATCCTATGGAGACATCTCCACTCGATCCAAGCCTTCCGGGGGTTCGGTTGCTGCAGAGCTGGATTCGTGAACAGCTCCCCCTCAGCATTGTTGTGGTGGGACAGGAGCCCATCGAGGGGCGTCTGATCTGGCAGGACCCTGAATTTCTGGCCATCGAACGGGCGGGTGCGAGCCGGCCCGTGCTGATCAACCGTCGGCAGATCAGCGTGATCCGCTCCCTCGGCTGAACACCAGGCATGTGGCACGATCGCAACCTTGCCGAGCGCTGGTTCCGTGAACGCTGCCAACCCTGCCGTCGACGCCAGTGCCCAGAACGGTCGTTATTACCCCACTGCGCTGGAGCAGCGCTGGCAGGAGAGTTGGAAGGCGGATGGGGTGGACACCACTGAAGAAGGTGGTGAGAAGCCCGGATTCTTTGCCCTGTCGATGTTCCCGTACCCCTCGGGGAGCCTGCACATGGGCCATGTGCGCAACTACGTGATCACCGATGTGATCGCCCGGGTTCAACGCATGCGGGGCCACGCGGTGCTGCATCCGATGGGCTGGGATGCCTTCGGACTCCCCGCTGAAAATGCGGCAATCGAACGCAATGTGGACCCCGGCGAGTGGACCGACCGCAACATCGATCAGATGCGGGCGCAGCTGGATCGCCTTGGCCTTTCAATCGATTGGAGCCGCGAACAGGCGACCTGCCACAGCGACTACTACCGCTGGACGCAGTGGCTGTTCCTTGAACTGCTCGAAGGGGGGCTGGCCTATCGCAAGAACGCCACCGTCAACTGGGATCCCGTCGACCAGACCGTGCTGGCCAATGAGCAGGTGGATGGTGACGGCCGCTCCTGGCGCTCCGGAGCTCTGGTGGAACAACGGCAGCTGAATCAGTGGTTTCTGCGCATCACCGACTACGCCGAGCCGCTGCTCAACGACCTGGACGCCCTCAAGGGCTGGCCGGAACGGGTGCGCACCATGCAGGCCAACTGGATCGGTCGCTCGGAAGGGGCGGAGATCAGCTTCAGCGTTGAAGGGGCACAGGATCAGACGATCACGGTGTTCACAACTCGGCCCGACACCCTCGCTGGGGCGAGCTACTTGGTGCTGGCACCGGAAAACGAGCTGGTGGACAGCCTCACCAGCGCTGAACAGAAGGGCACGGTGGAGGCCTTCCGCAAGCAGGTGGCTCGTCTGAGCACGATCGAACGCACCAGTGATGACAGGCCCAAACGGGGGGTGCCCATCGGCAGTCATGTGATCAACCCCCTGACGGGGGCGGTGCTGCCGGTGTGGATCGCCGACTACGTGCTGGCCGAGTACGGCACGGGCGCCGTAATGGGCGTTCCGGCCCACGACCAACGCGACATCGCCTTTGCCCGGTCGAATGGTCTGCCGATCCAGCAGGTGATCGACGCCGAAGGAGCTGCTGAAGCCATCGCGGCCGGTCAGGCCTGGACGGATGCCGGAACACTGATCAACTCCGGCAGCTTCGATGGCACGGCCTCCAGCGAAGCCAAGGGCGCCATCACCGGCCACGGCGCCGAGCAGGGTTGGGCAACTAGCAAGGTCACCTATCGCCTGCGCGACTGGCTGATCTCACGCCAGCGCTACTGGGGCTGCCCCATTCCCGTCATCCACTGCGATGACTGCGGTGCTGTTCCGGTGCCCCGCGAGGACCTTCCGGTGGAGCTACCCCGGGGCATTGATCTCTCTGGAAAAGGCGGTTCGCCTCTGAGCCAGCAGAGCGACTGGGTGAATGTGGCCTGCCCCTGCTGCGGCAAGCCGGCCAAGCGGGAAACAGACACCATGGACACCTTCATGTGTTCCTCCTGGTATTTCCTGCGCTTCGCCGATCCCCACAACACCGAGAAACCCTTCAGCAAGGAGGCGGTCAACCGCTGGTTGCCGGTGAAGCAATACGTGGGCGGCATCGAACACGCGATCCTGCACCTGCTCTATGCCCGTTTCTTCACCAAGGCGCTGAAAGATCGCGGCCTGATCGACATCAACGAACCGTTTGAACGGCTCCTCACCCAGGGCATGGTGCAGGGAATCACCTACCGCAATGCGACAACCGGCAAGTACATCGCTCCAGCGGACGTGGCAGATCCCGAAGACCCCCGGGATCCCAACACCGGCGACAAGCTCGAGGTGTTGTTCGAGAAGATGTCGAAGTCGAAATACAACGGCGTTGACCCCGCAGCAGTGATCGACCGCTACGGCGCAGACACAGCCCGCATGTTCATCCTGTTCAAGGCACCGCCGGAGAAGGATCTGGAGTGGGATGACGCCGATGTGGAGGGCCAGTTCCGCTTCCTGCAACGTCTTTGGCGCCTTGTTGAGGCCGGGGCTGCCCGCATCGACTCACTCGAGCCGATGCAACGGCCAGCCGATCTGAGCGATGCCGACAGCGACGTACGTCGGGCGCTGCACCTGGCCATCGAAGCCGTCAGCGAGGACCTCAGCGACGAGATCCAGCTGAACACGGCCATCTCCGAGCTGATGAAGCTCTCCAATGCCATCAGCTCCACGGGCATCGAGGCCCTGAGTGCACCTGTGTTGCTGGAAACACTTTCCGGACTGGTTCGCCTCCTGGCTCCGTTCGCGCCACATCTGGCGGAGGAGTTCTGGAGCCGTCTGGGGGGAAGCGGCAGCGTGCACCGTCAAAGCTGGCCGGTTCTGGATCCAACGGCACTGGTGCAGGCCAACGTTGAAGTGGTCATCCAGGTGAAGGGCAAGGTGCGAGGCAAGCTGCAGGTTCCGGTCTCCGCAGACAAGGAGGAGCTGGAACGGCTCGCCCTGGCCAGCGATGTGGCCGAAAAATGGTTGGAGGGCGCAACCCCCCGTCGGGTGATCGTGGTCCCCGGAAAACTGGTGAACCTGGTGCCCTGATCCCAGGCGGGATCAGCCTTTGCTGAAGCGCATCGAGGCGGGCTGGCTCCAGTCGCCCTGGGCACTGAAGCCGCGCTGGTTGCCGGTGAGGTGACGCAGAATCCAGAAGATGGATTCATCGGTGCCATCCCCGAGAGCCAGGCGAATTTCATCGGCGGAGCGGGCCACACCGTCGGCCAGGATCGCTTCCACACGACCTTGAAGGTCAAGAATCGCCGCCGCCGCCTTCTTGCCGGCTTCCACGCCGGGCTGGTGGTAGGCGTTGATGTTCACCAGTTCGCCGTAGAGACCGACGGCACGTTCGAACAATGCGATCAAGGCGCCGAGACGGCGTGCATCAAAGCGGCGCATGCTGATCGTCATGCTCTGGCGGCCACCCTCTGTAAGGGCTGAGCGGGTGCCCTGCAGGAAACCATCAAGGAAGTCGCCGGGGCATTCCCCGCCAAGCGTGGGGATATCGCTCACGTCTTCGAGTACCTCAATGAAGGTGGCGAAGAAATTGTCGACGCCGTCGCGCAGCTGCTGCACGTAGGCGTGCTGGTCGGTGGAGCCTTTGTTGCCGTACACAGCGATGCCCTGATGCACCACGTCACCGTTGCGATCGAGACGCTTACCCAGGGATTCCATCACCAGCTGCTGGAGGTAACGGCTGAACACCTCCAGACGATCGCGGTAGGGCAGAACAACCATGTCGCGCTGACCGCGTCCACCACCGGCCACGAACCAGGAAGCGGCCATCAGGGCGGCTGGATTGCGGCGCAGATCCGCGGCGCGGGTGGCGGCATCCATCTGAGAGGCGCCGGTAAGGAAATCGCGGATGTCACAGCCAATCAAGGCACCGGGCAGCAGACCAACGGCACTGGTGATGCTGGTGCGCCCCCCCACCCAATCGAACATGTCGAAGCGCTTGAGCCAACCTTCCTTCTGGGCCTGCTGATCCAGCTTGCTGTCGAGCATCGTCACGGCAACGGCCTGGCCGGCCCACTGGCCCCCAGCGGCCTCGAGGCGGTGGCGAGCCTGCTCCATGCCGAGATGGGGTTCGGGTGTCCCCCCCGACTTGCTCACCGTCACCACCAGGGTGCGGTCGAGACGACCCTCCAACCCCGCCAGGACGTTGCTCATCCCATTGGGATCGACGTTGTCGAAGAAATGAAACGGAAGCCCCTCGCCCGGATTCTGAAGAGCCTTGATCATCAAGGCGGGGCCCAGACCACTGCCGCCGATGCCGATCCAGAGCACATCGGTGAAGGCTTCGCCATTGGGGGCCTTGATCGTTCCGTTGACCACATCCCGCCCAAAGGCGGCGATCAGATCGATTTCCCTGGAGATGTGCTGCTGAAGCTCTGACGAGGGGGCGAGTTCAGGGGTGCGCAGCCAGTAATGCCCCACCTGGCGCTGCTCATCAGGATTGGCGATGGCGCCGGCTTCCAGCTCCTGCATCGCTGCGAACGCCTTGTCCATTCGCGGCTGCAGCTGTTGCAGATCGGTGGCGTTCACATGCATCCGGCTGATGTCGAGCCAGACGCCCAGATCATCGTGATACCAGCTGAGATCGCAGAACCTCTGCCACTGAATATGAGCGTCGGAAGCGTTGAAATCCGGAAAGCTCATGCCTGGCGGACGGTGCAGTCCTGCTGAACGTATCCAGAATCTGACGGGTTGCCCGCATAAAAGGACACCACAGCTAGTTTCATGTCCCCTGACCCCATTTCCATCCCCCATGGCTGAGCCATTGCGATGGACAACAGCTCTTTTGGCGACGGCAGCGAGCCTGTGCCTGGTTGGCCAGTGGTCACACCCGGTTGCTGAGGTTGGGGATCAAGCGCCTGTTCTGGTGGAGGACAGGCTCGAGCCCACCGACTTCACACCCGACGAACTGAAGCTGCTGCAACGGCGCTTCGGGGTGCACGGCCCCCAGACGCAGCTGGCCCAGCTATTCACCAGCGGGATAGATCAGCTCCAACCATTGCGCGCATCCACCCTGGATCGTCTTCGCGAGCTGAAGCCGGTCATCCTGCGCCAGGCAACGGCGCATCAGGTGAATCCAATGCTGATCACCGCCGTTCTTTTCGACGAAATTCAGCACTCCAAGCCGGGGGAGAGCCTCTCTTTCATCACCCATTCCGGTCTTGTGAAGACCCACGGACCGGCCCAGATCAGCGTCTCGGAACTGATCCATCAGAACCGGCTGCCGGCGAACCCAACACAGGAGGAGATCACCTGGGCCCGCAATCAATTGCTGGACCCTGAGATGAACATCACCCTGCTGGCGGCCAAGTTTCAACGGCTGAAGCTGGCCCTTGGTCTGCCGGAGAGCTTGATGCTGCAGGCGAGTCGCTCCTACCTGGATGCCAAGGCGATCGCCACCCTCACCTATCTCCACAACGGAAAATTGGATTACCCAGCACGGGTGTTGGGCTACATGCAGGACCCTGAACTGCACGGATTGATTTACGGCGGTCGCCAACCGAATCCCGACATCACGGTTTAGGGATCCACGACGAGCACTTGGCTGCATGAGCGGCCCAACCCAAGCCCTCGTCTCCATATCTCTCAGTTGAAGGAGTTCTTCAGCTCTGCCTCTCCCCCATACGGGGGATGTGGGCGCCCCCCTTTCTGTTGAAGCATCGATCCAGCAGGGCAGACCGATGAAACAGCTCCTTCCATTGCTGGCATTTGGACTCCTTGTCCCATCAACCGCACTCGCTCGGGTGGACGCCGAAGTGGCAGCACAGTGCAGAGACGCCAGGGATTTCTATGGCTGCGTCAGGGCCTTCACCACTCCGGTCCGGCGTTCCGATGACATGACCCTTATGCCGGCGTGATGGGGCAGGTGGCTGAAGGCCTGATCTCAGGCCAGGGCTACCGCAACGCACCCCAAAATTTCCCCCGGGGCATGAATCCGGCTGGTCTTGTTGAAGGGATCCTGCGGGGCGTCCTGCGGTGAACCGATCGAAGCGGCTGATGGCGGCGAAGTTGCAGTGGCTGAAGTGGGCTTTTAGTCACTTGAAGAGCTTGATGTTGCACCAACCCTTGGTCATCCAGCCGATGTGAGGGCATTAACCAAAACGCAAAACGTTGCCACTCCGAGAGAGAGAAGCCACGTCATCACCAGGTGTCGCGAAGGAGGCGTGGGCCTACCTCGCCTTGATAGGAAACGCCTGAACGGAGCCCTGCATGGCATGTGTTGCATTGCTAAGCCTCAGTCAATTGGATCGAATAACGCCCCCCGCCGGGAGAAAAGCCTCGAAGTAAACCGACATGACCCTTCAAACGCGAACGATTTCGCGTTTGGCCCCCGTAAAGCGTCCTGTCATCCATGGGCACCTCGATGACTACCCAACCGATAGCCATAAACCTTCAAAAGCTGCCAACCAGAACGCCAGTCGATGCAGACGGCACAAATACTCATCCCGGGCAGCAGAAGAAAAGTCGAAAGGATGCTTCAGTCGAGTGCACAAGCAACAATGCAGCCACCACATGTAGCGGCGCAGGTGAAGGACAACGCTAGAAATCCAAAAAATTAATTAAGCCGATGGGAGTAAAAACTCAAACCGGGCATGTTCGAAATGGACACCCAAGCCTCAAATGTTCGGAATTTTCCGCAAGCCCGCTTCGATCGGCATTGACCTCGGTACAGCCAATACATTGATGTACCTATCGGGGCAGGGAATCGTCCTTGACCAGCCCTCTGTTGTCGCCATCAACAAGAAGAACGGCGAACTACTCAAGGCCGGAAAATCAGCCAAACAGATGATAGGCAAAACGCCTGAAAATATTGAAACAGTCAGACCTGTACGCGACGGTGTGATTGCCAATAAAGCAGCTACAGACTTGATGATGCAGTCGTTCATGAAAAGCAGCAATACACAAAATGCGAATGCTCCTCGCATGGTGATCGGTGTTCCCTCATGTATCACTGATATTGAAAGGCTTGCAGTTCGCGAAGCAGGAATATTGGCTTCACGCGAAGTTCACCTCATTGATGAGACAGTTGCAGCAGCGATTGGCGCAGGATTGCCGATCAACGAACCAACGGGCAGCATGATCGTGGACATTGGCGGTGGAACCACAGATGTTGCCGTTCTCAGCCTTGGTGCTCCGGTTACAAGTGAATCAGTACGAGTAGCTGGCGATGAGATCACCGAAAGCATTGCTGCTTATCTGAAGCAGAAATATTCATTGATTGTGGGTGAAACCACATCGGAAGATATCAAATTGACCATTGGATCAGCACACCGAGGTTCATCTGGAGAAGTCAATCAAATCGAAGTGTGCGGCTTGAACTGCCAAACAGGACTACCACAAAGTGTTACGGTCACCTCTGCAGAAATATGCGAAGCGATCCAGGAACCCCTGCGATTTATCAACGATGCAATCAAAAAAGTTCTCGACAATGTCCCCGCAGAACTGGCTGCCGACGTCTACACCAATGGCATTGTTCTCGCTGGAGGAGGTGCACTGATCCCAGGCATCAGCGAGTTGATCACTGAAAGCACAGGCCTTCGGACCATGGTGGCCAATGATCCGCTTCACTGCGTCGTGAATGGATGCGGAGAAGTGGTGGAAAATTGGGAGGAATACAAAAACTGTGTATCGCAACAAGAAGCATAGGCAGATCAACAAATTCAAACCATTTAAACGACAAGCCGGCATGAGCCGGCTTTTTTCTTGCATGCAAAAAATTACGCGTGTTATGCCTATGGCATGGACGACGCACGAGCAGCAAAACTAAGAGCCATCCTCGACCTTCTTGATCGGGCAGTTTGTCAGCCAAATGGGGTGGCACATGCTTTCTGGGGTCTTCAATTGATAACCATGATCAAAGAAAATGAGATGACACCCCAAAGCGTTAAAGCCTCCTGCGAGTTTGTGCGATCACATCATGCTATGGCCACATACATAAAAGAAGCAGACAGCGTAATTGAAGCATGGAACCGCTATTTATTCTTATGCGATACTGCTAATAACTTGCTTGCATGGGGCCAAGAAATGAATATCATCAAACTAAACAAGAAGCTCTAACGCATCTTTGCAAAAGCAAACCCAAGCAAATACCAAAGGTTCAAGCTACTACAAGAACTTTCCAACCTCCATCCAACCCATCAATGCTTACCCAAGCCCCGCCATTGTTTTGCACTAAGGATATTTCTATCAGGCAGCATACGACCCATCATGGAATAACATTTCTGCCAAAATTATTCTCTTCAACTCCAACAAAGACGATCGGCAGTGTTCGACTCATAAATTCATATTCACTTTAATATTATTACCTTGGACCCTACTTTATCTCTAAAAAGCGCTCTACAGCAAAGGCAGGAAGAGAACGCAGAGTGCCAAAAAATTTCATTTTCTTGCAAAATCTCCAATACATCAACGCTAGGCGGAGAGCAGACCCAGCATCGAGTGAAGACTTCGAGCCCCAGCAAATGAGGCCTCCACTGTTGGTATTGCTGCTGAACCTGCCAACGCTTCCTTTGGCCGCTTCTGAGGTGTCAGCACAAGCCGAACATGCGATGCTTAGATATCACAATCACCTCGAAGAATTTTCAAAGACTGGCAGTCTTGAAAATTACAAAATGGCTTGCCTAGAATTGAGAATGGCCTCTTCACGTTTAAACCATAAACTAAACAAGCTTGAGGCGAGCTCTTCAAGCAGCAAATCTTTCCTGGTAAAGGATAAAATCATGAATGCACTTGCCGGTGGATGCAAGCCCTACGGGCTTTAGCCGACAACTCTCAACTCCTCAAAAAGCACATCAAAGAAATACTTTTACTGGCTTTTTCTAAAGCATATTTACCAAGCCATTCCTGTAATGCACAACAGTCCTCGAGCTTTAACTACCAATGAGAATCTATCAAAAGCGATCTAATACTTTAATTTAGGTAGATAAATAGCTCCGCATTTCCCCTGTGCAGAATTCAGAGCTGCGCTGAACCGAATCGGGGTCCATTCACTTGTGGCAGCTCGCCCGGAATCGATCAGAGCGGCTGGTGGCGGCGTGTTTGGTTTTGCGGCCGCTGACTCGCCTGCGCCAGAGCTTGAACGATGACGCTTTCATCTCTTGCCGCATCACTGCGATCACCTGCGGCTCGGAGAGTCCGAATTGAAACTCGATCGCCTCGAAGGGCGTGCGGTCTTCCCAGGCCATTTCGATAATGCGATCAAGATCCTCGCTGGGGAGCGTTTTCACCGATGCAATACACAGTAATGCGAACGCTAACGATGCATCAACTCACGCAGAGGTCACCGAGGGCCGCCAGCCGCGTTTGAAGTTTCGACCAGTCAAAACTGCGGGGATCATCCCGTTCTCCGCCCAGATCCACATGGCGATGGGTGGTGATCGCCGCTGGCGGCAGATTGAAGGAGCGGATCCAACCCGACAACACCAGGGCCAGCGCGTCGTATTGCTTGGAGGTGTAGCCAACGTGGGAACGGTTGGCATTCGCGCCTGATGGTGGTGTCTCCAAGCTCAGATGCAGAGCAAAGTTGTTGATGGAACCCTTGAGCTTCCTGTTAGTGATCGCCCACTCCCCCAGAAAGGCTGAAAAACCTGCGCCATAGGCACGGCTCAAGGGATCCACCAGATCCAGAACGCGTCCGTCCTGGCCCACCAGGGTGTGATAACTCACCTGATCTTCATCACGAGGATGGGGCGTCATGAAGGTGTTCAGAGCGGAGCTCAAGGAGTAGACGGTTTCGTGCAGCACCACCACCCTCGGCGTGGCGTCGATCACACGGCCGTAGGCGTCCTTGTCGTAACGCTCACCAAAATTGGTGGGATCGATCTCCACAAACTCCCGCCAGGAACTCGAGCGGGCATCGAGCTGGTTCAAACGCGACCGCAATGCCCTGTCCACACCCGAACACTGCCGGGCCAGGGGCGATCTCCAGGAGCGCGACTTCGGTGGTAAGGGCACCGAAGAGGAGGGGTTGTTCTCCCGCTGGCGACCACGCTCCATCCCCACAGAAGAGAGCTTCCCTTGCTCCATCAACGACCAGCTGATCAGCCCCAGAGCCAACGTCCCCGCTGCAGCAACGCCGATGGAGAGCGGACGGTGCTGTTCAACGCGGTTCCACACACCGGTGCAGAAACGGCTTAGACGATCTCGAACCATCGATCCCGCAACTGCCGTTGTTCCGTTGTGCACCCAGGATCCCAATCCAACGTCCAATGGTCCACACCCGCATCAGGGAAGAGCTGGGTCTCCTTGAGCAGGCTGCGTCGTGAATAGGTGACGCGCACACACTCCTGCTTCTCAAGCAGAACTGCGAGGTCACTGCTGCGACGCACCCGGTAGCCATTGATCGCCAACAGCTCATCACCCACCACAAGCCCTGCCTGTTGTCCGGGACTGTCGCGCCGCACCCGCTGAATCAAAACGGCGCCCTCAGCATCCTTGAGGGTTAGTCCATGGTCGGGATGCTTGAGCGGCACAGGGTCCATGCGCAGCCCCAGAGCCTTCACGCAATCAAGCAGGGGAACGGCCTCGGGCTGGTCAAGCCATTGATCCAGATCCGAGGCAAGATCGCGATCCCATCGAGCCACTGCCGCCTTGATGTGATCACGGCTGTAGCCACGGGCCTGACAGCCAGGGCCCTGCCACAACTCCCGCAGGATCGCGGCCATGGAGTGGCCGCGCTGCCGCAGGCGCACATCCAGGCAGAAGGCCACCGCCGCACCGAGGCGGTAGTAGCTGATCTGGCTGTCCCGTGAGGCTGGCGTTGCTTTGTAGAGCTTGATCCACGCCTCACGGGCACTGGCCGCCAGCGACTGGATCGCGCAACCGGGGGACATCAGCACGCTGGACAGCTCCTCCCCCAGATCCTTGAGCAGGGTCGGTCGATCCGAACATCCCGCCAGCAGGGGCAGGCTGAGGTCGAAATAGCTGGTGATTCCCTCGGCAAACCAGAGGCCCTCGGTGATCACCGCCTGCCCGTAGTCATAGGGGCGAAGCTCAACGGGCCGCAGCCGTCGCACATTCCACTGGTGCAGGTATTCATGGCCGATCAGCTGCAACAGCTGCCGGTACCCCTTGGGCTTGGCCAGAGCCGACCAGCTGAACTGCAGCACAGCACTGTGATCGTGTTCGAGGCCGCCGTAACCCTGATCAAGCAGTTGCAACACAAGCTGGTAGCGGTCCCCCGCCGGGGGAGGGGTTCCCAGCAAGCGACAGGTGGCACTGCACACCTTTTCGATGTCGCTGATGAAGTTCGGCGGCCAACCCATCGGTGGCGTTCCGATCAGCAACAGCTCATGGGTCTTGCCCTCCACCATGAAGGGTTCTGCCTGAAAAGGCCCCGCATGCAGCGGGCAGTCCACGAGGGCATCGAAATCGGCAGCAACCCAGCCCTCAGCGCTGGACTCCAGCGGCAGATGCACACTCCAGTGCTCCGGAGCCATGACGGCAACGTGGTGTGGTGACCAGCGGCAGCCGTCGATGTCCATCGCCACAGCAGCGAGACAGAGCGATGCGAAATCAGGATCCAGCAACCCGGTGCGGACGGTGAGATCCCGGGCTTCAAGCTGATAGTTGAGCGTGAGCGGGCTCAGGTCCGGCAGATCACAGAGCCACTGGTGCGGCGCCATGCGACGCACAGGAAGCTCCTCACCATTGGCCAACAGCTGCAGGCTGTGCAAGTGCTGGGCGTGATCACGAACCGTGTAGGACCCCGGTGTCCACACCGGCAGTTGGAAGGTCTGGCGTTGGGTCTGCGGTGTCCACTCGATGGACACCGCGATGGTCTGTGTTTCGGGATGGCTCAGATCGAGCCGGATCTGAACCGGTTCGAACACGTCAGTTGGTCTGCAGGATCAGCTCAGCGGAACCCATGCCACCAAGGCGCACTTCGTCCATAGCGTGGAGCAGCGCGTAGCGGCGCGTCACCCGTTGCAAGCGCTGTTCAAGCCCGGGCTGGCGGCTGATCCGTTGGATGTCGCCATGCATCACGATTGTTCCGTCCTCCCGCTGGGTCCAGCCCAGGGGCATGGCTGAGCCCTGAAACGCGAGCACATCCACGGCATGGGAGTCGTCCGCGAATCCCTGCAATTTTGTCGATCGCTCCACCGTGAAGCCCTCATCACAAAGGGCCTGAACCAGACGCTCGAGGTCGGTGAAGACAGTCGGCAGGATGGAGAGATGGGACATGGACCGAACCCCGCTTTGACAGACCCTAGCCACAACATTCGAGCTGACCAGGCCCCGCTGCAGCTGGGGGTGATGGCATCCGGAAGCGGCAGCAACTTCGAGGCCCTGGCCCAGGCCATTCAGACGGGGACTCTCAACGCACGGATCCAGCGGCTGGTGGTGAACAATCCGGGCTGTGGTGCCCAGCAGCGGGCGGAGCGTCTCGGCATTCCGGTGTCGGTGCTTGACCATCGCCTGATCAAGAACCGGCGCGAGCTGGACGGCGAACTGGTGCGCCTGTTCCGCGCCGACCAGGTGGAACTGGTGGTGATGGCGGGGTGGATGCGGATCGTCACCGAGGTGCTGGTCAGCGGCTATTCCGATCGCCTGATCAACATCCACCCCTCACTGCTGCCCAGCTTCCGTGGCCTGGATGCCATCGGGCAGGCCCTGCAGGCCGGGGTGAAAGTCACCGGCTGCACGGTGCACATCGTCACCGAGGAACTGGATGCCGGTCCGATCCTGGCCCAGGCCGCTGTTCCAGTTCTCGATGGGGATGACCACGCCAGGCTCGCCCAACGGATTCAGGAGCAGGAACACCTGCTCCTGCCCAGGGCACTGGCTGAGCTGAAGCCCACCTGGCGTCAGGGATAGAACGACTGCAAGGGAAGCCCCGTCTCCGGAGCGAGGCCCGCCATCAGGTTGAGGCACTGCAAGCCCTGCCCGGCCTGACCCTTGATCAGGTTGTCGATGGCACTCATCAACACCAGCTGGCCGGTGCGGGTGTCCACCTGAACCGACAGCAGGGCGCGGTTGGTGTGGCGCGCCCACTTGGTGGCGGGATAGGTGCCCACCGGCAGAACCTGAACGCAGGGGTGGTGGCGGTAGATCGCCTCCAGAACCGTGGTGCAATCCTCGGCGGTGAGACCGGGGTCGCGCAGGCGGGCATACACCGTGGACAGCAGACCACGCACCATCGGCACCAGATGCGGCGTGAACTGAAGCCGCACCTCCTGGCCAGCCACCTCCATCGCCATCTGCTCGATCTCAGAGGTGTGGCGATGGCCGATCACGCCATAGGGCGCGATGGATTCCGAGGCCTCCGCCAGCAGCATCGCCTCCTTCGGCACGCGCCCTCCGCCGGAGGTGCCCGTCTTGGCATCAATGATGATGCCGCTGGTCTCGATCAGGCCCTGCTTGAGGAACGGCAGCAGAGGCAGCAGGCTGGCGGTGGGGAAGCAACCCGGTGCGGCAACAAGCTTCGCGTCAGCGATGGCGGGGCCGTTCCATTCCGGCAGGCCGTAGACGGCACTGCTGCAGAGCTCAGCGTCCTGACGGTTGAGGGAGCCGGCCTCTTTGGCGTACACCTGCAGCCACTGCTCCAGGGAGCGGTAGCGGAAGTCGGCGGAGAGGTCCACCACCCGCACACCCCGCTCCAGCAGTTGCGGTGCCAACTGACAGGCCAGGCCGTTGGGGAGGCTCAGAACAGCAAAATCGGAACAGGCCGCAATCCGATCCGGATCCGCTGATTCCACCGTTGGGTCATCCGGCAGGGGCAGGAAGGAGCAGACGGAGCTCCAGCGTTGGCCAGCACTGCGTTCACCGCCAAGAAAACTCACAGACAGGGCAGGATGGCCCTGAAGCAGACGGATGGTCTGCAGGCCGCCGTAGCCGGAGGCGCCGATCACAGCAACCCGTCCGCCCTTCACCGTTGCCATCGCTTCAACCGCCGACGTTGTCCTGCCTGCCATTGAACCAACCAGCCAACGGTCGATCGTACAGAGATCAATAATGAAGTCATCTCCCGGCGACCAGGCTCCTGAACCCCAGTTCCCTTGACCCCGCGAACGAACCGATCGCGTTTGATGCCATCAGCGACGCCCTGGCGGCGATCCGCAATGGGGAATGCGTTGTCGTGGTGGACGACGAACAACGGGAGAACGAAGGCGATCTGATCTGCGCGGCCCAGTTCGCCACCCCGGAAGCGATCAACTTCATGGCCACCGAGGCACGGGGCCTGATCTGTCTAGCCATGGAGGGACAGCGGCTGGACGAACTGGATCTGCCGCTGATGGTGGACCGCAACACCGATGCCAACGAAACGGCCTTCACCGTGAGCATCGATGCCGGCATCGAACATGGGGTGACCACCGGCATCTCCGCCGAAGACCGGGCCGCCACGATTCAGGTGGCCCTCAACCCAGCCACACGGCCAGCGGAACTGCGCCGCCCTGGGCACATCTTTCCGCTGCGCGCCCGTCCCGGCGGCGTGCTCAAACGGGCCGGTCACACCGAAGCCGCCGTGGATCTGGCTCAGCTGGCGGGCCTCAGCCCCTCCGGAGTGATCTGTGAAATCCAGAACAGCGATGGCTCGATGGCCCGCTTGCCGGAGCTGCGCAGCTACGCCGATCGCTGGGGGCTGAAGCTGATCAGCATTGCTGACCTGATCCGCTACCGGCTGGAGAACGAGCGCTTCGTTCGCCGCATGGCCCAGGCCCAGATGCCCAGCCGCTTCGGCAGCTTTCAGGCGGTGGGCTACCGCAACGAACTGGATGGCTCAGAACACGTGGCCCTGATCAAGGGTGAGCCCAATGCCCTGAGCGAACCCGTGCTGGTGCGCATGCATTCCGAATGCCTCACCGGCGATGCCTTCGGCTCACTGCGCTGCGACTGCCGGCCCCAGCTCGAGGCGGCCCTGCGTCAGATCGAAGCGGAGGGCGAGGGTGTGGTCGTTTATTTGCGCCAGGAAGGGCGGGGCATCGGCCTGATCAACAAATTGAAGGCCTACAGCCTCCAGGAAGCCGGGCTCGACACCGTTGAAGCCAACGAGCGGCTTGGCTTCCCGGCGGATCTGCGCAACTACGGCGTGGGCGCGCAGATCCTCTCCGACCTCGGCATCCATCGGCTGCGGTTGCTCACCAACAACCCACGCAAGATCGCCGGCCTCGGCGGCTATGGCCTGCAGGTGGAGGAGCGGGTGCCGCTGGTGATGGACCCCGGTGCCCATAACGCCGACTACCTGGCGGCCAAGCGGGAGAAGCTCGGGCATCTGTTCGAATCCGAGAGTCCCTGTGTGGTGCTGGCTCTGGCGGTGAACGTGGGCCCCGAAAGCTGGCCCACCATTCGCCAGGAAGTGGAAGCCATCGCCCAGCGCCATGGCTTCAGCCTTGAGGCACTGCATGAACCCCGCTTGTTAGCGCTGTGGGATCGACCGCAATTCGTCTGGAAACTGATTCCCGACGGCGCCGATGCAGTCCCCCTGCTCAAGAGCCTGGCGGCCCTGGCGGCCACCGAGCGGGTGGGTCTGATGCGCGTTCCCACGGAGCGGATGGCATTGCACCCGCCCCAGACCCTAGAACGGGTGGAGCATCAACTCAATGAGTTGATCAATCTGGGCAGTGACGAACTGCTGGAAAACGGCCCGTCACTGCTGCATTGGACCCGGAGCTGATCAGCCCTCCTGGATCGTCACTTTGTTGATCTTGGAGCCGTTGGCCAGCTTCAGCACCACATCCATGTTGCCGGTGTGGCCGAAGACGGTATGCACGCCATCGAGGTGAGGCTGGGCCTCATGGCAGATGTAGAACTGCGAGCCGCCGGTGTTGCGACCGGCATGGGCCATGGCCAGGGTGCCGGCCTGGTGCTTCTGCTGGTTGATCTCGCAATCGATCTGGTAGCCGGGGCCGCCGGTACCGGCCATGCCGCGGGCGCCTTCACGGCTGTTGGGGCATCCCCCCTGGGCCATGAAGCCGGGGATGACGCGGTGAAAGGCCAGACCGTCGTAGAAGCCATCCTTGGCGAGCTTCACGAAGTTGGCGACGGTGTTCGGGGCATCGGCTTCGAACAGCTCGAGCTCGATCAGGCCTGCTTCAGTGTCCATCAAGGCCTTGGTCATGGTGGCGCGAGCAAAATTGGAGTGTAAAGAGACGCCGACCATGCCCGACCTCTCCCAAGCCCGCGTCGGTGTGATCGGCGGCAGCGGCCTCTATTCGATCCCCGGCTTGCGGCAGATGGAGGAACGCACGGTCGACACACCCTTCGGGGCACCATCCGATCAACTGCGCCTGGGAGAGCTCGAGGGCGTCGAAACCGTCTTCCTGGCCCGCCACGGCCGCCATCACCATCTACTTCCCAGTGAAGTGCCCTACCGGTCCAACATCTGGGCGATGCGTTCCCTGGGGGTGCGCTGGCTGATCTCGCTCTCGGCGGTGGGGTCCCTGCAGGAGCATCTGCAGCCGCGCGACATGGTCGTGCCCGATCAGTTCATCGACCGCACCCGGGACCGGCCCGCCAGTTTCTTCGGCAACGGCTGCGTGGCCCACGTCAGCCTTGCAGACCCCTTCTGCCCCAATTTGAGTGCCCTGTTGGCCGATGCCGCCGAACAGGGTTTGCCGGAGGGTCGACGGCTGCACCGCGGTGGCACCTATCTCTGCATGGAGGGCCCCGCCTTCTCCACCCAGGCCGAAAGCAAGCTCTACCGCTCCTGGGATTGTTCGGTGATCGGGATGACCAATCACACCGAAGCCCGTCTGGCCCGGGAAGCCGAAGTGGCCTATGCCTCCCTGAGCATGGTCACCGACTTCGACTGCTGGCATGAGGATCACGACGCTGTCTCGGTGGAGATGGTGATCGGCAACCTTCAGGCCAATGCCTCAGCCACCGAACCGATCCTGAGTGGATTGATGCAGCGGCTCAAACAGGACCCTCCCGCCTCGCCGGCCCACACAGCCCTCGCCAACGCCCTGATTACCCCCAAAGATCAAGTCCCGGAACAGACCCGGTCCAACCTTGATCTATTCACCGCCCCCTACTGGGGACCGTTCGATCAGGCTTCCGCCAGCTGAGCGCCGCAGGCGGCCAAGGCCGGCCGCAGCTGTTGGTTGTGCTGCTGCAGATGAGCCTTGGCCTGGTCCACCGACAAGGCTGCAGCGGCCATCAACAGGGCGAGTTTCACCGATCCGCCGGCCTCCTCCAGCAGCGTCAGCCCCCGCTCCCGCTCCACACCGGCAAGATCCCGCAGGATCCGCAGGGAACGGTCCACCAGCTTGCTGTTGCTGGCGGCCACATCCACCATGCGGTTGCCGTAGACCTTGCCCAGCTTGACCATCACGGCGGTGGAGAGGGTGTTCAAGGCCAATTTTGTGGCGGTTCCAGCCTTCATCCGGGTGGATCCCGTCAGCAGCTCAGGGCCCGTGAGCAGGCGGATGTCGATGTCGCAGGGCAGGGGCGCCTGCTCCGTTGGAACACAGGCCATGGCGATGGCATGAGCTCCGATGCTTTTGGCAAACGCCAGCCCACCGCGCACGTAGGGGGTGGTGCCGCCTGCGGCGATGCCCACCAGGCAGTCCTTGGCACAGAAGCCCCGCTCCTCGAGATCGGCACGTCCGGCGGCCTCAATGTCCTCAAGCCCTTCCGAGCTGCGCAGCAACGCGGCGGAACCACCGGCGAGAACACCTTGCACCTGCTGGGGATCACTGCAGAAGGTGGGCGGACATTCCGCGGCATCCAACACCCCCAGTCGTCCGGAGGTGCCAGCACCCAGGTAGAAGAGCCGGCCGCCGGCACGGAGGCGCGCGGCAACGGCATCAACAGCCTGGGCCAGGGCCGGAGCCACCGCGGCGACGGCTTCTTGGGGGCGACGATCCTCGTCTGCAAACAACTCCACCAGCGCCAGGGTGTCGAGCTGATCCAGGCGTGAACTGCGCCGGTTGCTCTGCTCGGTGAGCAGGTGGCCGCGGTCGCTGGAGGGCTGCAGATCGGGGTCGAACACGGCCATGGCTCAGAGCAGACCCTCCAGGCGCCGACGCAGCTCATCCAGTTCAGGATTCGATTCCGGTTCGGTCTCCAGTCCCTGGCGCGCCGGCTCCACGCCCTGCTGCTCTGCCACCCCGCCGTCAGAAACAGCCTCGTCCTTCCAGTTGCTCACATCGCGGTTGCTCTGGGGGGGCGCCATAAACAGACGCTCCTCGTCATTGCTGGGCACAAAGCCCGACTCGATCAGCCGGGCCTCGTAACCGGCCTCACGGCAGAACAGATCCACGTCTTCCCGATCGAGGGCCTCCACTGTCGGGACCGGAAAGTCCTGGGCCTCCAGAAGACCGGCATAACGCTCGGCATCGTCGGGGTTCTCAAACAGCAGAACCACGGTTCGTCCAGCGATTTCAAGCGAGTGGATGCCTTCGCTATCCGTACCGGCATCAAAGAGCAGGACGTGGACGCGCATCGGGAAAACCGTCAGATCAACCGGACCGGAGTCTCACCCATCGTCAACCACCCTGCTCGGATTCGCTCACCAGTTCCTGAAGACGTCGGTAGAGGGCCCGTTCCGCATCACCCAGATCCGACGGAATCACCACAACGATCTCCACCAACTGGTCACCCCGCTCGTCATCCAGCTGCAGCCCGCGCCCCCGCAGCCGCAGCAAACGTCCACTGGATGAGCCTGGAGGAACCTGCAGCGTCACAGGGCCATCCAGGGTCGGCACATCCACGGCGCAACCGAGGGCTGCATCCGGTGGGAACAGCATCAGCTTGTAGAGCACCCGCAGACCATCAATCCGCAGGCCGTCATCGGTCACGACCCGGAGCTGCAGGAAATGATCACGGCCGCCGGGGGCAACGCCCTCAAGCCGCAGACGCCAGCCATCCCCAGCAACGGGGGGCGTGTTCAGCTCAATCACGGTGCCGTCATCGAGCGTCAGTTCCACAACGGTTCCCTGGAGAGCCTGATCCGGAGTGAGATAAACCACCGACTCGAGATCTTCCACGGCACGCACCGGGGGCGGCGGCGGCGGTGCCGACACCGGACTTCGGAAGGGGGGATCGGGCTCGTCCTCAACCTCAACTGAGGAACGACCGGTTCCACCGCCGAAGATCACATCGAGGTAGTCCTCAAAATCTGGGAAGCCCTGGGCAAAGGGATCTGCAACATCCGCACGGGAACCACCCCCTCTCTGCCAGGCCTCACGCCGGCGGGGATCGCTGAGCACCGCATAGGCCTCATTCACCAGCTTGAAGCGCTCTTCAGCAACGGGATCGTTGCTGTTGAGATCGGGGTGCCAGCGGCGCGCCTCCCGGCGAAAGGCCCGTTTCAGTTGCTGATCGGTGCAGTCGGAATCAACCCCCAGCAGAGACCAGTAATCAGGCTCAGCGGTAGATGTCATCGTCCCAAGGTGCAGGTTCACGCCGGCTTAAACCACGGCCACGGTCACCCGGACGGCTGGGGGGACCCCAGGGGTCTTCGTCCCAGTCATCGGCAAACAGCTCATCCTTGAGGGAGCCCAGGGTGTTGCGGATCCCCTGAAGCGGGCTGCCATCGGCCTGACGTTCCGCCGACAGCCGGCGGTTCAGCCCGAACAACGCCTCCTCGAGACCACTCACGCAGAGATCAAGCTCCTGGAGGTCGTCATTGGCGAGACAGTCCTGCACGTCACGCATGGCCATTTCAACGGCCCGTTGCTGCCGTTCAGCGCCATAGGGCCCCAGCTCGAGCGAGGCATCCCGCAGCCGCCGTTCCGCCTGGGCAAGCAAGGTCTGAGCCCGGTTGCGGCGCTCGATCTGATTGCGTTTGCGCCTGTCCTCATCAGCCCTCGCCTCCGCTTCCGCCAGCAGAGCGGTCACATCCTCCTCATTGAGGTTCGAGCCGCCCTGAATCGACACCGACTGCTTGCGGCCGGTGGTGCGGTCGGTGGCACTGACCTGCAGCAGGCCATTGGCATCGATGTCGAAGGCCACCTGCACCTGCGGCACCCCCCGCGGAGCCGGTGGAATCCCGGAGAGCCGGAAACGTCCGAGGGATTTGTTGTCCGTCGCCATCTGGCGCTCCCCTTGCCAGACATGGATTTCCACGGACGACTGATTGGCTTCCGAGGTGCTGAACACATCGGACTGACGCACGGGGATCGGTGTGTTGCGGGGAATCAGCACCTTCATCAATCCGCCGATGGTCTCCAGTCCCAACGACAGGGGGGTGACGTCGTTGAGCAGCAGATCCCTGAGTTCACCGGTGAGGATTCCGGCCTGTACAGCAGCACCGATGGCCACCACCTCATCTGGATTCACCGATTGGCAGGGATCGATCGGCACGAGGGTGCGCACCAATTGCTGAACCATCGGCATCCGCGTGGCACCACCCACCAGCACAACGTCATCGATGTCGTCAGCCGACCAGCCTGAGTCGCGCAGCGCTGCCTGGACAGGACTCAGCAGACGATCCAGCAGATCGGGACAGAGCCCTTCGAAGGTGGCGCGGTCCAGGCGGGTTTCGATGTGCAGCGGACCATCGCTGCCGGTAGCAATAAAGGGAAGCGAAATCGGGGTGCTCAGCACGCCGGAAAGTTCCTGCTTCGCCTTCTCAGCTGCTTCCGTCAACCGCTGCAGGGCCTGGCGATCGCGGCGCAGATCAACCTTGTGCTCCTCTTCAAAGGCATCGGCAAGCCAGTTGACGATGCGTTGATCGAAATCGTTGCCGCCGAGTTGCGTGTCGCCGTTCGTCGCCTTGACGTCAAAAACGCCGTTAGCGATGCGCAGCAGCGACACGTCAAAGGTGCCGCCACCAAGGTCGAAGACCAGGACCCGTTTGACGGCGCTGCGGTCAAAGCCATAGGCCAGAGCAGCTGCGGTGGGCTCATTGAGGATGCGCTCCACCGAGATGCCCGCCAGCCGTCCGGCGTCACGGGTGGCCTGGCGCTGTGCGTCGTTGAAGTAAGCGGGCACGGTCACCACCGCCGCTTCCACCGGTTCACCCAGATAGGTGGACGCGTCATCGACAAGCTTGCGAATGATGCTGGCCACCAGTTCTTCGGGCGCGTATTCCCGCTCGGTGACCGGGCAAGGCACCCGAACCTGCCCCTGGTCGTTGGCACGCACCGTGTAGGGAACCGAGAGGCTGCTGTCCTCCAGTTCGTCCCAGTCCCGGCCGACGAACCGCTTCAGGTTGGAGAAGGTGTTGCGGGGGCTGAGCACCAGCTGGCGCCGGGCCAGCTGACCCACCAACAGTTCCTGATCCTTGGTGTATCCGACAACGGATGGGGTGGTTCGGCCGCCCTCGGCATTGGCGATCACGTGGGGACGACCTGCCTCCAGCACAGCGACAACCGAATTGGTGGTCCCCAGATCGATTCCGACGATCCGCCCCATATCCCTGAAAACTTGATCCCCACGCTAACGGCAGGTTCAAACCGGCTCCAGTCCCTCCCTTGAGCGGTTGTTAATGCCCCCAAACGGTTCGGGTCATACGTTGTAAGGGCGCGCCATTGGATGCATGTCCGACCCGGACAGTCGTTACTTGCTCCGAAGCCGTCCACCAGCGGAAAAGCTGGTGGACATCAGTTTCAGAAATCTCGCCATCGCCATGGCCTCCGTTGTGGCGATCGTTCTGTTCTCAATCCTTGTGGTGGTTTTCCAGGGAAGCCTGGATTCCATGGCCCGCTACGGATGGCGATTTCTGGTCACCTCAGACTGGAATCCCGTGGACGATCAGTACGGGGCCGGAGCCGCGATCTACGGCACCTTGATCACGTCACTACTCGCGTTGATGATCGCGGTGCCCCTCGGTGTTGGCACGGCCATTTTCATCACCGAAAACATCATTCCCAAGCGGATCAGGGACGTGATCGGCCTGATGGTGGAACTGCTCGCGGCGATTCCATCGGTGGTGCTTGGCCTCTGGGCCATTTTTGTGATGGAACCGTTCATCAGGCCTGGGCTGGAACTTCTTTATCAGCTGTTCAATTGGTTCCCCCTGTTCAGCACCCCACCGATGGGGCCTGGCACCATTCCCGCCGTGTTGATCCTGGTGGTGATGATCCTGCCGATCATCACGGCGATCTCCCGTGATTGCCTGAATCAGGTTCCGCCGCAACTGCGCCAGGCGGCCTATGGGGTGGGCACAACCCGCTGGGGAGCCATCATCAATGTGATTCTCCCGGCAGCGATTTCCGGAATCATTGGTGGTGTGATGTTGGCCTTGGGCCGGGCCATGGGCGAAACCATGGCCGTGACCATGATCATCGGAAATTCCAACAACTTCAGCGTTTCGCTGCTGGCCCCTGGCAACACCATCGCAGCGATGCTGGCCAATCAATTTGGTGAGGCGGATGGCTCCCAGGTGTCATCACTGATGTACGCAGCGTTCGTGCTGATTGTTCTCACCCTGTGCGTGAATATTTTTGCCCAGTGGATCGTGAAGCGTTTGAGCCTGAAGTACTGACATGACACAGACGCTCACCCACAACAAGGCCAAGTCAGCTTCTGACCTCAGCTACAAACCCTTTAAACGCAGAAACATCAGCAGCAGGGCGCTCTCGTTTCTGGCAGCCCTGTTTGCCGCGATTGCTGTTCTGCCCCTGATCCTTGTGCTGGGCTACGTGCTCGTGCAGGGGGGCAGCAAGATCAGCCTGGCCCTGCTGACGCAACTTCCACCACCGCCAGGCCTCGAAGACGGCGGCATCGCCAATGCGATCGTTGGAACGCTGGTGGTGACCGCCATCGCTGCACTGATCGCCGTTCCGGTGGGCGTCGGCGGCGGAGTTTTTCTGGCTGAATACTCCCGTTCGGGATGGTTCGCTCAGTTCATTCGCTTCGGCACCAATGTGCTGGCCGGGGTGCCATCGATCATTGCCGGGGTTTTCATTTACGGCACGATCGTCACCAGTCGAATCCTGTTCGGAAACGCCTACAGCGCCGTGGCCGGCGGCATGGCGCTGGCGGTGCTGATGCTTCCCACAGTGATCAAAACCACCGATGAAGGCCTAAAGCTGGTGCCCGACGATCTCCGGCGTGGCGCCCTCGGCGTGGGGGCATCCCGGTTCGTCACCGTTGTTCGCATCACCCTGCCTGCCGCATTAACCCCGATAGCCACAGGGGTTGTGCTGGGCATCGCCCGAGCAGCAGGGGAAACAGCTCCCTTGATCTTCACCGCTCTGTTCTCACCGTTCTGGTCGGATCTGCTTACGCCCGAAGGGATCTTCGCTCCAATCGCGACCCTCTCGGTAATGATCTACAACTTCGCGATCATGCCCTACGAATTTCACAACGAGCTGGCGTGGGCCGCATCGTTTGTGCTCGTCGTGATGATCCTGGCCCTGAACCTGTTCTCTCGCTGGCTGGCGCGATTTGCTGCCAAATAAACCTTTTTCTGCATAAAACAATGACGACTCTTCAACAGCCCCAAGCCACCGAGTCCCACAACACAGACGTCGCCCTTTCCCTGCAGAACGTCACGATCAGCTACGGCAATTTCGAAGCCGTCAAAAACGTCTACTGCGAGATTCCCCGCGGCAAGGTGACAGCCTTCATTGGCCCATCCGGATGTGGAAAGTCCACGGTGCTTCGTTCATTGAATCGGATGAACGATCTGATCGAAGGCTGCTCACTGAAGGGAAACATCCTGTTTGGAGGCGTAGACCTCTATGGGCCCAAGATTGATCCCGTGGAGGTGCGTCGCCGGATCGGAATGGTGTTCCAACAACCCAACCCATTCCCGAAAAGCATCTACGAAAACATCGCCTTCGGCGCTCGGATCAATGGCTACACCGGAGACATGGATGAACTTGTTGAGCGTTCCCTCCGCCAGGCGGCGGTTTGGGATGAGTGCAAAGACAAGCTGAATGAAAGCGGGTATTCGCTCTCAGGCGGACAGCAGCAGCGCCTCTGCATCGCGCGCACGATCGCGATTCAGCCAGAGGTCATCCTCATGGATGAGCCCTGCTCAGCCCTTGATCCCATCTCAACGTTGAAGATCGAGGAGACGATGCATGAGCTCAAGAAGAGCTTCACCATCGTGATCGTCACCCACAACATGCAGCAGGCCGTTCGCGTCAGCGACATGACCGCCTTTTACAACGCAGAGGCCGTTGAAGGCGGAACCGGAAAAGTGGGTTACCTCGTGGAATTCAACGAGACCGACAAGATCTTCAACGCACCCCAACAGCAGGCCACACAGGACTACGTCTCCGGTCGTTTCGGCTGATCGCCGAGCCGGCCCCAGGTAAGGCGGTGATTGGGCCTTCAGGCCTCGAAAAGGGCAAAAAAAATCCGGTCCTGATGGACCGGAGAAGCGGAGAGCGAGGGATTCGAACCCTCGATAGAGTTGCCCCTATACAGCATTTCCAGTGCTGCGCCTTCGACCACTCGGCCAGCTCTCCACCGGCTAAATGGGGCAGGTGAGAATGTAGCAGGGCACTGCCAGCAGACCTTCATGCGTCCCAGCCACAGGATCACGATTCACTGGCGCCAGGAGGGTCGCACCATCACCCACGACGTCCCTGAGGGGGACTACATCCTTCACAGCTTCGAAGAGCAGGGTGACCCACTTCCTTTCTCCTGCAGAAACGGATGCTGCACGGAGTGCGCCGTTCGCGTGCAGAGCGGCAACCTCGACCAGCGCGAAGCCATGGGTTTGTCGCGGGAGCTGAGGGACAAGGGCTACGGCCTGCTCTGCGTGGCCCGCGCCATCGGGCCCCTGGAGGCTGAAACCCAGGATGAGGATGAGGTGTACGAGCTCCAGTTCGGTCGCCACTTCGGCAAAGGGCGCGTCACTGCTCGCATTCCCCTCGAGGAGGAGTGAACATGCCGAAATCGATCTGCACCCGTGCCGCCCACGAAGCCGGTCTCAACCCAAGCGATCTGGAGCGTCTTGTCGGCGTGGCCCGCTCAGCGGCCGATGCCGGTGGCCAGGAACTGATGCGCCACTACGGGCGCCTGTCGTCCATCGAAAGCAAAGGCCGCGTCGGCGACCTGGTCACCAATGCCGACCTTGCTGCCGAACGCATCGTCTTGGAGCTGCTGGCGGAGCAAACCCCTGAGATTGCCGTGCTGGCGGAGGAAAGCGGGGCAGCCGGTCAGCAGGACGGCCTGAGGTGGTGTGTTGACCCCCTCGATGGGACCACAAACTTCGCCCACGGCTACCCCTTTTTTGCCACCTCAATCGGACTCACCCTGGGCCAGCAGCCCATCCTCGGGGCCATCGCTGTGCCCTTTCTGAAGGAGATGTACTGGGGGGCACCGGGGGTCGGAGCGTTCTGCAACGACAGACCAATGCAGGTGAGCAGTTGCGATCGGCTCGAAGACTCCCTACTGGTCACCGGGTTCGCCTACGACCGGCACACCCGACTCGACAACAACTACGCCGAGTTCTGCTGGTTCACCCATCGCACCCACGGCGTGCGCCGGGGCGGTGCTGCAGCGGTGGACCTGGCCTTCGTGGCCGCTGGCCGCCAGGACGGCTATTGGGAACGGGGCTTGTCTCCCTGGGATCTGGCCGCTGGCGTGGCGTTGGTGGATCTGGCCGGTGGAACCGTCACCGGCTATGGCAATAGACCCTTCAACCTCTCCAGTGGCCGGGTCGTTGCCGCTGGCGCCAGCCTGCATGCGGCGATCACCGAGGGGCTGTCTCAGGTGCAACCACTCCCTGGAGCCGCCTTCGGAGCGCCCGAGGTCACGGCCATGGGATCCTGAGGCGTGGCCGAGAGGACGTGAGATGGCGCTGCAACCTGCAGCTGGCGCAAAGGATCTGAATCCACGTCAGGTGGAGACCAACCGACAGCTGACGGAACGTCTGGCGTCGGTCTACCGCCTCTGGGGCTACGACGAGGTCTCGCCCCCCCGGGTGGAACGCCTGGCCACCCTGATGGCCGGCGGTGCCATCGACAGCTCAGACATTGTTCGTCTGGTGGCTGATGACCCCCTCGGGCTGCGCCCGGAGATGACAGCATCCATCGCCAGAGCCGCCTGCACCCGATTTGCAGATCGCCGGAGACCGCTGCGGCTCTGGGCCTCTGGCACGGTGTTCCGCACCCGTTCCGCCGATGAGGGTGGTCAGTGCATTGAGGAAAACCTTCAGAGCGGCGTTGAACTGTTCGGTGTCAGTGGCAGCGAAGCGGAGATGGAGCTGCTGAGCCTGCTGATGGCCTCCGTTCAGACCCTGGGGCTGCAGGCCAGCCAGAAACCGAGGCTGTTGCTGGGGCACACCGCTCTGATGGATCTGGTGCTCCGTCCGTTCAGCGGTGCGTTGCGTGATCAGATCCGCACGGCATTGATCGATTTCGACCGGTTGGCCATCGAGAGCTTCGATCTGGCCGACGCTGAGAAGACCAGGCTGCTCTCCTTGTTGGACTGCCGTGGCACCCCCGACCAGGTGCTGACGCAGCTCGGCAGTCTCTGCGGGGAACAGCCGGTCTTCGATGAGCTGCGGCGCCTCTGTGCCCATCTCGCCTCGGCAGCTCAGGCTCAGGCGGTGACGATCCAGCTGGATCCAACCTTTCAACCCCATTTCGAGCTCTACACCGGCCTGGTGTTCCAGCTGGTCTGTGATGGCCGCAGTTCACCGGTGGTGATTGCCCGCGGCGGCCGCTACGACGATCTGGTGCGCCGTTGCGGCGCAACGGATGACCGGGCTTTTGGCGCTGGGTTCAGCCTCGCGATCGATCCGATCCGCGAACTGATTTCAGACCTGGATGCTGCCGAACAGGAGCAGTCCGATGTTCTCGTTGCTTTTTCAACGGCTTCGAATCTGGAATCCGCGATGGAGCGTCAGCGCGGCTGGCACGAGCAGGGACGCACCGCCGTGATGGCCCTGGAACCCCTGGCGTCCAAGCAGGAGGCTGAGCAGCTGGCGAAGGCCCAGGGTGGTCTGCAGCTGGATTGGGTCGATCCTTAGGATCCCGCTGTGCAGCAGGACCTCCATGGCTCATTCCATCGTCACTGACGTTTGCGAGGGAATCGCTGATTGCGTTGATGCCTGCCCTGTGGCCTGTATCGACCAAGGCAAAGGAAAGAACAAGAAGGGCACTGACTTCTACTGGATCAATTTCGACACCTGCATCGATTGCGGTATCTGCCTGCAGGTGTGTCCCGTTGAGGGGGCCATCGTCGCAGAAGAGCGCCCCGACCTGCAGAAGACGCCCTGAGCTGGACCAAGGGACGTCGGTAAAAGGTACGGGGAACCCCCTGAAACAGCCGTTGAGCCCGGGTAAAACCTGTCTCTAGTGTCTGGTTTTTCGCAGCAAAGGAATGGCGGTGCTGGAGGAACAGGGTCAGATTCAGATCCACACCGAAAACATTTTCCCGATCATCAAGAAGGCCGTTTATTCCGGCCATGAGGTGTTTCTGCGGGAGCTGGTGAGCAATGGCGTTGACGCCATCAGCAAGCGCCGCATGGCGGCGATGGCCGGCGATTGCAGTGAAGGGGATGACGGGGCCATTCGGATCAGTGTGGACCGAGAAGCCAAAACGCTCACCATCAGCGACAACGGCATCGGCATGACCGCCGATGAGGTGAAGCGCTACATCAACCAGGTGGCCTTCTCCAGCGCCGAGGATTTCCTGGAGAAGTACAAGCAGGAAAATGACGCCATCATTGGCCACTTCGGCCTGGGCTTCTATTCCAGCTTCATGGTGGCCGAGCGGGTTGAGCTGCTGACCCGTTCAGCCCGGCCCGAGGCTGAGGCCGTGCGTTGGAGCTGTGATGGTTCTCCGAACTTCAGCCTCACTGCCGCCGAGAAAGACCAGCCCGGTACGGACGTGATCCTTCATCTGATGGAGGACGAGCTCGAATATCTCGAACCGGCTCGGATCCGCACCCTGATCAACACCTACTGCGACTTCATGGCAGTGCCGGTGCAGCTGGAAGGGGAAACCATCAACAAGATGGATGCCCCCTGGCGCAAAAGCGCCAGAGATCTGAGTGATCAGGACTACATCGACCTGTACCACTACCTCTATCCCTTCCAGGGCGATCCCCTGCTCTGGGTTCACCTCAACACCGACTACCCCTACAACCTCCAGGGCATTCTTTTCTTCCCCAAGCAGACCGGACGTGCCGACTGGGAGAAGGGGGAAATCAAGCTGTACTGCAACCAGGTGTTCGTCAGCGATTCGATCAAGGAGGTCGTTCCGCGCTACCTGTTGCCCCTGCGGGGAGTGATCGATTCACCCGATATCCCCCTGAACGTGAGCCGCAGTGCTCTGCAAACCGACCGACGCGTTCGCTCCATCGGCAACTTCGTCACCAAGAAAGTGTCCGACCGGCTGCGGAACCTGAAAAAGGAGGATCCCAAGGGTTACGCCGAAGCCTGGAATGCCCTGGCACCCTTCGTGAAGATCGGCGCCATGGAGGACGAGAAGTTCGCCGAACAGGTGTCTGAACTGATCCTGTTCGCCACCACCGCTGCAGCAGGGGAAGGGGACGACGCTGACCCGATCGCCTGCGATGGCCGTGCCTTCACCACCCTGGAGGGGTACCGCAGCCGATTGGCCGCGGATCAGAACAAGCGTGTGCTCTACAGCACCGATGACGTTGCCCAGGCCGGTGCGCTCAACCTCTGGACCTCCCAGGGCGCGGAAGTGCTGAAGCTGGAGACGGTGATCGACACCCAGTTCATCCCCTGGCTGGAACATCGCCATGAGGAACTCACCTTCCAGCGCGTCGACTCGGAACTGGACGAAAGCCTGAAGGACAACGATGCCGAACTCACCGATCAGGACGGCACCACGGAGTCAGACCGACTGCGTGATCTGATCAAAGCAGCCCTCGCCAACGACAAGGTGACCGTTCAGGTGCAGGCCTTGAAAGCCGAGGGGGCACCGCCGGCCATGATTCTTCTGCCGGAACAGATGCGCCGGCTGAACGACATGGGCGCCTTGATGGAACAACGCCTGCCGGGCCTTCCCGAGCATCACGTGCTGCTGGTGAACCGGCGCCACCCCCTTGTGGAGGGGATGCTGAAGTTGCGTGCCGGTGGCGTGCTGGTAGGAGCGGCGGACACATCGACGACCGCAAGCCTGGCCGAGGATGTGGCCCGCTATCTGTATGACATGGCGCGCCTGGGCGTCGGGGGTCTGGAGCCCAATGAGCTGGCCGGTTTCCAGACCCGCAGCACTGAATTGATGGGTGCCTTGATGCAGAGAGGACTTTGACCTGAAGACCTTTTGCTAAATTAGTTGTTTGGAACTGGCTTTTCAGCTCCAAACAACCTCTCAGTAGAAGGACATCGTCATGTCACGGGTGTGTCAGCTCACCGGTACTCGCGCCAACAACGGCATGGCCGTGAGCCATTCCCACATCCGCACCAAGAAGCTGCAGCAGGCAAACCTGCAGCAGCGTCGCCTCTGGTGGGCGGAAGGCAACCGCTGGGTGAAGCTGCGTGTCACCACCCGCGCCCTCAAAACCATCCAGAAGAAAGGCCTGGGCGCCTACGCCAAGTCTCTGGGCATTAACCTGGCCAAGATCTGAGATCTTGAACGGGTGAATCGGCGGGAATTACTAATCAAGTCCGGCCTTTTCCTTGCAGCTTTGACGCTCACACCCTCGCGGGCTTCGGCCCTCGGGGGTCTTGTTTTGGAAACGGGTACAACCGTGCCTGATTTCGATCTGCCCGGATCCAGTCAGTCCGAACCCGATCGGAAGCAATGGAGCAGCCGTGATCTGCGCGGCCGCTGGCTCGCGGTTTACTTCTATCCAAGGGATTTCACCGGCGGATGCACGATCGAAGCCCGGGGCTTCGAAAGCCTTCACAACGACTTCCTTCAGGCCGGTGCGGAAGTGATCGGCATCAGCGCCGACAGCGTTGACGACCATGAATCCTTCTGTGAGAGCGAAGGATTGAGCTTCCCCCTGCTGTCCGATCCCGACGGGACCGTGAGCAAGGCCTACGGGTCGTGGATGGCGCCGTACTCGCTGCGCCACACCTTTCTGATCGATCCGGACGGGGTCTTGCGCGAACGCTGGGTGGCGGTTCGACCCAACGGTCACGCCCGCGAGGTGCTGGATTCGTTGGTGTCTTTTCAGACCAAAGCCGCCGTTTGACAAAAGAGGGCTTTTGCTGAATGGTGGACCGAACGAAGCGTTGTTCGAATAAATGGGTGCGGGTCAGAGTTCATTTGTAATCCTCTATCACCGCACGCCGTTCGACGAATCAAAAGACAAGAACGGGAAAAGAATATGGGTCGATCAGAAAAGCCCTAACGGAATTATTCCAACCCTTCGCAACCTCTTCCGTAGCTGCGAAAAAGGCACTTGGATTGCCTGGAGACGGGTCGACGATCAGTCGAATGAAGGCACAGAACGGTTTGAGATGGATAATCCTTCGCCGTTTACTCTGTGCCGAATCCCCCTGGAAGATGAGCAGATCTCCAGTTTTTATCACATCACATCCAAAGAATGCTTCTGGCCAATACTTCATACATTTCCAACCTATTTCAATGTCAACAACGCCAACTGGAAGATTTTTGAAGAGGTCAACAAACGTTTCGCCAGGGCGGCATGCGCTGAGGCCGCCGAGGGTGCAACGGTGTGGGTGCATGACTACAACCTGTGGCTGGCTCCCGGTTACATCCGAGCCGAACGTCCAGACCTGAAGATTGCCTTTTTCCATCACACTCCTTTCCCGGGGAATGATGTTTTCGCCATACTTCCCTGGCGTGAGCAGATCCTGGAAAGTTTGCTCTGTTGTGATGTCGTCGGCTTCCATATTCCCCGCTACACCGAAAACTTTGCCCGCGCTGCCACAACCCTGGTGGGCGCCAAACGAGGGCCCAAAGTGCCGGTGGACAAGAAATTCATTGAGGTCGGAACCGCCCTTTCGGAAGGCACGGTCACCAGTCACCTCGAGCACAACGGTCGCACCATTCAGCTACTCAGCTCTCCGGTGGGCACCTCACCGGATCTGATTCAGGAATTGTGCTGGAGCCCGTCGGTTGAAAGTCATGGCGAATTGATCGTTCAAGACACCAAAAAAGGCCGAAAACTGATCCTCTCTGCCAGTCGGGTGGATTACACCAAGGGCAACGAAGAGTTGCTGCTGGCGTTTGAACGTCTGTTGGAACGACGCAAGGATCTGCACGGCCAGGTGGTGCTGATGCTGGCCTGTGTGGCCGCTGCCAGTGGAATGAAGATCTACGAAGACACCCAACGCTCAATCGAGGAAATGGCCGGGCGGATCAACGGCCGCTTCAGCCAGATCGATTGGGTGCCCATCCGCTTTTCTACTCGCCGGATCCCCTACGACGAAATGATCGCCTGGTTCTGCCATGCCGATGTCTGCTGGATCACTCCGCTGCGGGATGGCCTGAATCTGGTGGCCAAGGAGTACGCCGCTGCTCGACGCAACCGTGGCGGCGTTCTTGTGCTCTCGGAATTCACCGGAGCCTCGGTTGTGCTGGATGGCGCCGTACTCACCAATCCCTATTCCAATCGCCGCATGGATGAGGCCATCGAATCGGCACTGGAAATGGATGAAGACGAGCAGCGCGACCGCATGAGCCGCATGACCGATGCCGTTGAGAACTACACGGTGAGTGATTGGGCCGAGGAACAAATGTCTGGCCTGTCGCCCTCCACCCCGCAATGAAACTGCGCCGCTGGCTCGCAGGCGGTGCCTTGGCGCTGTTGATTGCACTGGGTGTTCTGGTTGGGTCAGCCACCTCGCGCGCGGAGGAGGTGAGCATCCTGATGCCGTCATCCTTCACCGATGCCAGTGCCGATCTGGTGAAAGCCTTCAACCGCGAGCATCTCGGCCGGATTCATCTCAGCTTGATTCGCGGTCCGTTGAACACGGAATCGATTTCAGACCTGGCGATCAGCAGTCTTCTGCTGGGTGATGCGCCGTTCGACGCGCTGCTGATGGATGTCACCTGGTTGCCGAAATATGCCGCCGCCGGCTGGCTGGAAGCCCTGGATCCCTGGTTTGGTCAAGGCGACCAGGAGCAGCTGGTTCAAGGTGCTCGGCTCGGCAATGACTACGACGGCCATCTCTACCGCTGGCCGCTGGTGGCCGATGTGGGACTGCTCTACTGGCGCACGGATCTGATGGAGCAGCCACCAACAACGCCCGACGCGCTGGTGGAGGTTGCCGGACGCCTCGTTGAAAGCCAGGCCGTTGCCAACGGTTTTGTCTGGCAAGGGCGTCAGTACGAAGGATTGAGCTGCGACTTCCTTGAAGTGCTGCAGGGCTTCGGCGGTGACTGGATGGACACCACCACCAAGGTCATGGAGCTCGATTCGCCTGAGGCAACGGCCGCAGCAGCCTGGTTGAACGGTCTCATCAGCGAAGGCGTCAGCCCTTACGCCGTGACCAATTACGCCGAGGCGGAGTCGCTTCAGGCCTTCAAGGCCGGTGATGCCGCTCTGATGCGCAACTGGCCCTACGCCTGGGCTGAACTCCAGAAGGACGACAGCGCGGTGAAGGGCAACGTCGGCGTCAGCCTGATGGTGGCGCAACCAGGTGAACGCCCCGGAGCCACCCTCGGCAGCTGGGGGCTGAGCCTGATGCGCCAATCGCAGCACAAGGAAGCAGCGGTGGAAGCGATTCGCTACCTCACCAGCGAAGACGCCCAGCGGCAGCGCCTTCTCAACAACGGCTACACCCCCATTCAGGCGGATCTGTTCAACGACCCGGAGATGCTGAAGGCCTCTCCCGTGCTGCAGGATCTGCTGGTGGCCTTGAACCATGCGGTGGTTCGACCGCCAACCCCGCTGTATGCCCAGCTGAGCGATGTGGTGCAGCGGGAACTCAACGGCTTGTTCACCGCTGTCGGGTCCGCCGATGAGGCCATGGCCACCAGTCAGCAGCGGAGCCAGACTCTGCTGCGCGCTGCGGGAGCTACGCCATGACGATGCTCCTGGCTGCACCTGCGCTGCTGTTGATCGCGGTGGTGTTCGGCTGGCCGATGCTTCGCTACGCCTGGCTGAGCTTCCACGCTGATTCCGTTCTCACCGGCCTTGAACCGGTGGCCAACGGCGGTGCTAATTGGTGGCGACTGGCGGCTGATCAGCGCTTCTGGCTGGATGCCGGACAAACCGCACGATTCGCCCTGATCTCAGTGGGTTTGGAGTTGCTGTTGGCCCTGGCCATTGCGCTGCTGCTGAATCAACGCTGGCGCGGCAGGGGAGCTGTTCGCGCCCTGACCCTGCTGCCCTGGGTCCTGCCCACAACAATGATGGCCCTGGGCTGGCGCTGGATCTTCAACAGCCCCTACGGCCCGATCGAGGTGCTGGCAAGAAGCCTTGGCCTCAACTCCCTGGATCTGCTGTCCACCCCATCGATCACCTGGCTGGTGACCGTGTTTGCGGATGTCTGGAAAACAACGCCCTTCATCACGCTGATTCTTCTGGCGGGACTCCAGAGCATTCCCGACGACCTCTACAGCGCCTTTCGCCTGGAAGGGGGAACGCCCCTTCAGGCGCTTCGCAGGGTCACCCTGCCGCTGCTGCTCCCCTACATCCTGCTGAGCCTCCTGTTCCGCCTGGCCCAGGCTTTCGGGGTGTTTGATCTGGTGCAGGTGCTCACCGATGGCGGTCCCGCCGGCAGCACCGAAAGCATCGCCCTCTATGCCTACCTCAACGGCATGCGTTTCCTCGATTTCGGCTACAGCGCCACAGTGATGCTCGCGGGATTCCTGTTGCTCACCACGCTGATTCTTGCGGGCACGTTGCTGCTGAGGAGCTTCGGTCTGCTGAGCTCCCTCGACCGATGACCCATGAATCGATGACACGTGGACCGATGACACGTCGTTCGCTCTGGATTGCTCTGCTGCTGGTCTGGTCCCTCGCTCCGATGCTGTGGCAGCTGCTGAGTTCCTTCACCACCGCAGATGCTCTGGTCAATGACCACCTGAGCTTCTGGAGCCGTTGGACGCTCAACAACTACCGGGATCTGCTCAGCACCGATCCGCCCTTCTGGCGTTACCTGCTCAACAGCAGCTTGGCGGCTTCCCTCACCACCCTGCTCACCTTGATGCTGGCCATCCCCGCCGCCTACGGACTGGCAAAGCTGCCTCAGCGGTTGAAAGGAATCCTCCGCACTGCCGTGGTGGGCGCCGCTCTTTTCCCTTATGTGCTGCTGTTTCTGGCACTGCTCGAACTGGCCCGCACCTTTTCCCTCGGCAACAACCTGATCGCCATCGCCATTCCCTACAGCGGTTTGTCGATGCCTCTGGCCCTGCTGCTGCTCACCGCGGCCTTCGAAGCCCTGCCAAACGACCTCGAAGACGCAGCAAAGCTTGAGGGGCTGTCGTTGTGGCAGCGGCTGCGCTGGGTGCTGCTCCCCTTGATTGCCCCGGCCTCCGCCAGCACGGCAATCCTGGTGTTCCTGTTCGCCTGGAACGAATATCCCGTGGCGCTCACCTGGCTGAGCCGCAGCGATCTGCTCACATTGCCGGTGGCGATGGCCCGCATTGCGGGATCATCCACCTATTCCGTCCCCTACGGCACCTACGCGGCAGCCACCGTGCTCGGTGCCATTCCTCTTCTGGTGCTGGTGCTGGTGTTTCAGCGCCAGATCGTCAGTGGACTCACCAACGGAGCCATCAAGGGATGACACTGCAACTTCGGGCCATCAACAAGCGCTTCGGCGAGCGACAGGTTCTCCACCAGCTCGACCTCAATGTGGCCAACGGCGAATGCGTCGCTCTGCTTGGGGCCAGCGGCTGTGGGAAAAGCACGGCCCTGCGTCTGATCGCCGGGCTCGATCACCCCGATCAAGGGTCGATTCGCATCAATGGTGCGGAGATGGTCGACGTGCCCGCTGAGCGTCGCCGGGTGGGGATGGTGTTTCAAAGCTATGCCCTGTTCCCGCATCTGAATGTGTGGGACAACCTCGAACTGGGGCTGCGCATGCGGGGCGGTAGCGCCGCCACCCGCGATGAACGAATCCGCGGCGTGCTGGAGGTGTTGCAGCTCAGCGAGCAAGCCCGGCAACGGCCGTCACAACTGTCCGGCGGCCAGCGCCAGCGCGTTGCCCTGGCCCGAGCCCTGTTGCGGGACCCCCTCGTTTATCTGCTCGATGAGCCGATGAGCAATCTGGATGCCCAGTTGCGTGAGGACCTGCGGCCTCAATTGCGCCGCCTGATGATCGGCGGTGAGCAGCCTGTGGTTTACGTCACCCATGACCAGCAAGAGGCGATGGCGCTGGCGGATCGCATCGCTGTGATGCGCGAGGGAAGGATTGAACAGATCGGAACACCCCGCGAGCTGTACCTGCAACCGGCCAGCACCTACGTCGCTCAGTTCATCGGCCGCCCGCAGATGAATCTGCTGCCAGCCAGAGATGGAGTGATCACCGGCATCCGACCAGACGATCTAAGGCTCGATCCCGCAGGCTCACCCTGCACGATCCTCAGCCGTGAATGGTTCGGAGCCAACCAGATGCTGCTAGTGCGCTGCGATCGCGGCGACCTGCGGCTGGTCTGCCCCGGAGAAACAGCGATCGAGGCTGAGCCACGCATCAGTTGGCCCAGCGCTTGTGAGCATCGCTTCGATGCCGTCAGCGGCCGTCGTTTGCCGTCAGATCGGCTGCCATCCGATTGAGAAGCTCGCTGTGCGCTGACGCCTGGCGGCGTAGGGCTTCGGTCTGATCAGGATCGGCTGGACGGTCCACTTCGGCCCGCCAAAGCGTCAGCAGATCATCCACAGAGGGAAGCAAGCGCAAGGGGATGCAGGGCACCGTGGCCATGGCCGCTGCAGCCTCCACCTTCGGGTCGTAGCTGAGGGCAGCCATGGGGCTGTTGGCCAGTCGGGCCAGGATCAGGGCATGCAACCGCATCGGCAGCACCAGGCGCGCCCGCTGCACCAGATCGGACACAGCCTCCAGGGACTGGGGCACCAGGGTTGAGCTGCGCGCCTTCAATCGCGCCGGCAGCAGACCTTGATCACTCAGGTGCTGCAACAGGGGTGCGTCCTGATGGTGATGAAAGGCCAGCCAGATCACCGGCGCATCCAAATCGGCACTGAGCCGATCCAGGGCTTCGGTTAAGCAACGCCAGCCCGCAGAATCCAGCAAAGGTGTGGGACGCCAGCTGAGCACGATCGCGTCGCCGCCAAGCCAAGGGCGCGCCGGCATCTGCCAGACCGGATCGGCGGCCAGAACCATCGGCAGCTTGGGGGCCCAACGCCGGGCCCAATCAAAGGAGCGCTGATCCCTCCAACTTGCTGCCTTGCAGAAGGGCAACACCGTGCGAACCAAGAGGCGACTAATCCGACGCCGCAGGGGTCCAAGGCCCTGCCCCCAGAGAACCACCTCGGCGCCACCGAGGCGGGCAACCGTCATCAGCAGCAGGTAATAAACGAGGCTGCTGAAGCTGGTGCTGTCCTGCAGCAGGCTCCCGCCACCAAGCACCAGAACATCAGCTCTCAGGGCCGCACGAAGACAGAGCCGCAGGGAACGGCGGTTCACCGCCTGCGCCGACGGAGCCAAGGCCAGAACGGGAGCTGGATCGCGGGCTGTGATCAGCAGCTGCTGCGGCTGGGGAAGGGACGACACCAGCACCTGAAGCAGGGCATCGTCGCCGAGGTTGTGCTCTCCGTAGTAGCCGCAAAGCAGCAATACAGGCGCAGTGGGGCGGACCACGGGCAGCAGCCTGTTCACTTCGGGCATTATCAACCGATTCCTAGGATTCAGGGCATGCACGCGTTGTCGCTCGGAACCTGGTGGATCCATGTCGCCTCCGTGGTGGAGTGGTGCGTGGCGATCGTGTTGATGCATCGGCGTGGGCTACAGGGCCTTGCCTGGGCCATGCTTCCGGCCCTGGTCAGTGCCATGGCTGCCTGCACCTGGCATCTGTTTGACAACAGCGAAGCGCTTCGGGGGCTGGTCACCCTTCAGGCCCTGTTCACCGTGATCGGCAACTGCACCCTGGCCTTGGCGGCCTGGCAGCTCCAACGACGCCGGCAGGCGGACGGAGTCAGTGCTCCATGAACTTCGATCCCGCACCACTGTTCGCCGCCTCGCTGATCCCCTATCTCCTGTTTCTGCACTGGCTGCGGAAAAGTGAGGCACTTCCGCTGATGGCGGAGCGGGGCTTTCAGCTCACCCTGCTGTTTGTGGCCGTCACGATTGGTGCCGCCATTGCCGCCCTGCGCTGCTGCTCAGCGGAACTTGTGGAGATTGACTGGTTGCACGGTGGGGCAGAAGCCTTTCTCAGCCTCAGCAACACGGTTTTGATGATCGGTTTGTTGTACCCAAACCCCAAAAAAGGGTGAACAACTCTTAAGAGAGGCAGGCAAGGCGTCGCTAGCGCCGGAAGATGAGGTGTCGCTCATTGGCTCGAATGCTGACCCACCTTTTCGCGATCGCTCCCGCCTCCGTGTCCTGGTCTCCCAAGGTCGCCCTGGTGATGATCCTCTGCAATGTGGTTGCCATCATGGTCGGCAAGGCCACGATCAAGCACCCCAACGTTGGCGCCGCACTCCCCAACGCTTCCTTCTTCGGCGGCATGGGTCATGCAGCCCTGCTCGGCACCACCAGCCTCGGCCACATCATTGGCATCGGCGCCATCCAGGGTCTGGCCGCCCGCGGCGTGCTCTGAAGCACATCTCTTGAGGGAGGAGCCAGTCTCCTCCCTGAAACACCCTTGGCTCAGAGCAGATACGGCAGCAGGCGCAGGCCGTAACGCTCGAAGTTGTAGTTGAACAACAGCTCTGAGAGAGCAGGGGCTTCTGCGGTCGCAGACAGCCCATTGATCAGTCGTTCCAGACGTCGGTCCGCCCTTGGATTGTCGAGGCCCCACCAGGTGCGCCGCGCCAGCCGGCCCGACACCAACCAACGCCAACTCCGTTGGGCCTTGAGTTGCTCTTGGTAGCGAAAGGCAATGGCCGTGGAGTCCCCAGACATCCCTTCAGCGATCAGCAGTTCGGCCAGTTGATCGGCGCTATCCATCGCATGGCGGATTCCTTCTCCCCCGAGCAGATTGGCGGAACTGGCCGCATCCCCCACCGCCAGCAGGGCACCAGCCACCAAAGGTTCGGAGCGGGCGATGCTGCTCGACACCGGCCCGCCATGGCGATCCAGCACCGGGCAGGCGCTCAAGCCGCAGCGTTGAATCAAGCGCTGAAGGGGCCCAGCCAGGCTGCCGGGACTCGGACGATCCTCCGGTGGAAGGTGACAGACCCCCACCTTCAGCCGTTGCCCCTGCATGGGAAAGATCCAGCCGTATCCATGGGGGATCCAGGCGGTGCCCAGAAAGAAACTGATCCGATCCCGCCAGGCAGCCGCCTGACGGTCATCGGTCTGCAGCAACCACTCAACGCCGATGCCCTGCAGCAGAGGATCCTCGGGATTGGGGCTGAGGCCGGCCTGCTGCAGCAGATCTCGGCGTGCACCGGTGGCATCAATCAGCCAGCGCGGTGAGCGCAATGACGAACGCCCATCACGTGTTTGCAACCGCACGCTGGCTTGATCGGCCGTGAGCGTGCTCAGCGTGGCCCGGCAGCCCTGGATCAACTCGACACCATGGCGGCGCGCTTCCTCCCAGAGCCAGGACCGAAGCCGGCCGAAGTCGAGGACTACCCCCAGATCGCCGGACGACCACCACTGATGAACCAGACCCGAGGGATCGTGCAGCTGCCAGCCCTGCCAGGTGGCGGCAATGGCGTCATCCGGCAGACCCAAGCGACGAACAGCCTCTAGAGGCAGGGCGCCACTGGAATAGGCATGGCGATGGGGATCAGCCAGGCGATCCACCAGGGTCACCTCAGCACCCGCCCGCGCCAGTTGAATCGCCAGACGTGCACCGGACGGTCCCGCGCCAACGATCAGAACGGACACCGAGCCCTCAGCTTCAGGCCTGCAGGGCCTTGACCGAAGCGGTGGCTGGCAGATCACCAGAGGTGTTGCTGAAGCGCTCAAGGATGCGTTCAGCCATCTGGGCAGGAGTGATGCCGAGAGCTTCCTTGCTCTGCTGCGGCGTGGCGTGATCAACCAGCTGGTCGGGGATGCCGATGCGCAACATCGATACGTTGATGTCCTGATCGATCAACGACTCCAGAACCGCTGCGCCAAAACCACCGGGCAGGGCTCCCTCTTCCATGGTGACCACGCGGGGGATGCGACGTGCCAATGGATGGATCAGCACCTGATCCAGGGGCCTCAGGAAGCGGGCGTTGATCACGGTGGTGGAGAGACCGGCTTCCTCCAGAAGCGTTGCTGTGGCGAGGGCCGGAGCCACCATCGAGCCGTAGGCCACGATCATCAGATCGTCGCCTTCCCGCAGCAGTTCACCGCGGCCGATCGGCAGCGATTCCCAACCCTCTTCCATCAAGGGCACGCCTTCTCCGGAGCCCCGCGGAATCCGCAACGCCGTGGGCCCGTCGTGCTGCAGGCAGGTCACGAGCATGCGCTGCAGCTCAGCCTCATCCTTCGGTGCCATCACCGTGAAGTTGGGAATGGCCCGCATGTAGCTGATGTCGTACTGACCCTGGTGGGTCGGCCCGTCGGCACCAACGATGCCGGCACGATCGAGCACGAAGGTGACCGGCAGCTTCTGGATGCCCACGTCGTGGATCAACTGGTCATAGGCGCGCTGAAGGAAGGTGCTGTAGATGGCAACGACAGGACGCAACCCCTCGCAGGCCATGCCTGCCGCCAGGGTGACGGCATGTTGCTCAGCGATGCCCACGTCCACATACTGGTCCGGAACGGCCTTCTGAAGCAGATCGAGACCGGTACCGGTGGCCATGGCCGCAGTGATGCCGATCACCCGACTGTTCTGCTCACACAGCTTGACCAGGGTCTGCCCAAACACCTTGCTGTAGCTGGGGGGTTTTGGTTTGGACGACGGAATCGCCTTGCCGGTTCCGAGATCAAAAGCTGATTGGGCGTGATAGCCCACCTGATCGGCCTCGGCGTAGGGATAGCCCTTGCCCTTTTTGGTGACCACATGCACCAGCACAGGGCCACCCTCACGGTGAGCTGCCTGGAAGGTGCGCACCATTTCACCGATGTCGTGGCCGTCGATCGGCCCCATGTAGGTGAAGCCAAGTTCCTCGAAAACGGCACCCACCTTGGGAACCGCGAGGCGACGCATGCTGCCCTTGAGGCGGTTGAGTTCCGCAGGAATCTCTCCACCCATGAAGGGCAGATGCCGAACGCTTTCCTCAACACTCCCTGAGAGGAACTGCATCGGTGGGCTGAGCCGCGCACGGTTCAGCACGTTCGAGAGCGCACCAACCGGCGGAGAGATCGACATGTCGTTGTCGTTCAGCACCACAAGGAGCGGCGTGTTGGGAAGGTGTCCGGCGTGGTTGATGGCCTCCAGAGCCATGCCGCCTGTCAGGGCTCCATCACCGATGACGGCAACGCATTTGAACGACTCGCCCCGGTTGTCCCGCGCCATGGCCATGCCCAGCGCCGCTGAGATGGAGGTGCTGGCATGACCCGCTCCGAAGTGGTCGAAATCGCTCTCTGTGCGCTTGAGGTAACCCGCCACCCCGTGCTGCTGGCGCAGGGAGTCGAAATCGTTGAACCGGCCGGTGATCAATTTGTGGGGGTAGGCCTGATGGCCCACATCCCAGATAACACGGTCATGGTCGAGATCCAGCGTCTGGTACAGCGCCAGGGTCAGCTCAACAACCCCCAGGCCAGGCCCCAGGTGGCCACCGCTGGTGGACACCACCTGCAGATGCCGCTCACGAATCTGCCGAGCCACGTCCTCAAGCTGGGCCGGGCTGAGTCCGTGCAGTTCATTCGGATGCTTCAGATCTCCGAGATGCATGCACTGCCAACTCCAATACGTGCAATCTACGGGAACCAACCCGGATCCTGTCTGGATCGAACCCTTGGAAGAATGGTGAGATGACCGACTACCTGCAGCGGATCCTGCGTGCCCGCGTCTACGACGTGGCGCGGGAAACCCCTTTGGATCCCGCACCCAATCTGAGCCGCCGGCTGAACAACACGGTCTGGCTGAAGCGTGAGGATCTCCAGCCGGTGTTCTCGTTCAAGCTGCGCGGCGCCTACAACCGCATGGCGCAGCTCAGCAGAGACGAGCTCAAGCGCGGAGTGATTGCCTCCAGTGCCGGGAACCATGCCCAGGGCGTCGCCCTGAGTGCCCAGCGCCTTGGCTGTCGGGCCGTGATCGTGATGCCAAGCACCACACCCGAGGTGAAAGTGCGGGCCGTGCGGGCCCTGGGTGGTGACGTGGTCCTCCATGGCGAGACCTACGACGAGTGCTCCGCGGAAGCGCAGCGACGCTGCAAGGCCGAGGGGCTCACCTTCATTCACCCCTTCGACGATCCGGAAGTGATCGCAGGCCAGGGAACGATTGGCATGGAGATCATGCGCCAGGCCGAGCAGCCACCCAATGCGATCTATGTGGCCGTGGGTGGCGGTGGCCTGATCGCGGGCATCGCCGCCTACGTGAAACGGCTGTGGCCGGAAACGGAGGTGATCGGCGTGGAGCCGGTTGATGCCGATGCCCTGAGTCGCTCCCTCGAGCGAGGGCAGCGGGTGGAACTGGAACAGGTGGGGCTGTTTGCCGATGGTGTCGCCGTGAGAAAGGTGGGGGAACACACCTTTGCGCTGGCCCAGCAGTTCGTCGATCGGATGGTGAGGGTCGACACCGATGCCATCTGTGCCGCGATCAAGGACGTTTTTGAAGACACCCGTTCGATCCTTGAGCCCGCCGGTGCTCTGGCGCTGGCAGGACTCAAACAGGACGTGGCCGATCGCCAGCTGGCGGGGCGCAATCTGGTGGCGGTGGCCTGCGGGGCCAACATGAATTTCGACAGGCTGCGCTTCATCGCCGAACGGGCTGAGCTCGGGGAAGAGCGCGAAGCAATGCTGGCCGTGGAGATTCCCGAATCACCCGGCAGCCTGAGGCGGCTTTGCGAACTGCTGCGGGAGCGAAGCCTCACGGAATTCAGCTACCGCATGACTGATAGCGCCTCGGCGCAGATCTTCATCGGTGTGCAGGTGAGCGATGACAACGACCGTGCATCCCTGCTGGGCCAGCTGGAGCGTGGCGGCTTCCCCTGCCTCGATCTCAGCGACAACGAATTTGCCAAGGTTCACCTGCGCCACATGGTGGGCGGCCGTCTGCCGGCTTCAGCCCGCACGGCCTGTGCCGGCGAATGCAAAGAGCTGCTGTATCGCTTCGAATTTCCCGAACGCCCGGGTGCCTTGATGAGCTTCGTGGATGCTCTCCACCCCGGCTGGAGCATCAGCATCTTCCACTACAGAAACCATGGCGCTGACGTTGGGCGCATCGTTGTTGGCGTGCTGGTGCCGGAACAGGACATGCAGGGCTGGACCGAATTCCTCAATGCCCTTGGCTATCGCCACTGGGATGAAACCAACAACCCGGCCTATGGCCTGTTCCTCTGAGTTTCAGGGCGGTAACTTGAGTGCTCTCGAGGGGTTGTGATGACGTCTCCATCCCTGCCCACCCGGCTCGAGGCGATTCTTTATCTCAAGGGTCGGCCCGTCAGCATCGGGGAACTGGCCGAGCTAGCCGACGCCGACCGACGAAGCGTTGAAGAAGCCCTCGTCGCCCTGACGGCCTCCTACGCCCAGAGGGACAGTGCCCTGGAGGTCGTTGAACAGAGCGGTCGCTACGGGCTGCAGCTGCGGCCGGGCATGGGCGATCTGGTCAAAGACCTGCTGCCGGTAAATCTCTCCACAGCAACCCTTCGAACCCTCGCCACCATTGCCCTGAAGAAACGCATTCTTCAATCGGATCTTGTGGATCTGCGGGGCTCGGGGGCCTACGACCACATCAAGGAACTTCTGGCGCAGGACTTCATCGAACGGCGTCGTCAGAGCGAGGGGCGGTCCTACTGGCTCACCCTCACCGAAAAATTTCACCGCACCTTCTCCGTGCTTCCTGATCTCGGGGCAACCGATCTGACGGAAGCTGCATAAAGTCAGAGCAGATCAGCTCCCGTCATGGAATCTCTACCCGTCACCTTGCTGCAGGTGCTGTCCCAAACCCTGCAGATCTATTCCTTGGTGCTGATCGTGCGGGTTCTGCTGAGCTGGTTCCCAAATCTGGACTGGGGCAATCCGGTGCTCAGCAGCGTGAGTGCGATCACCGACCCTTACCTGAACGCCTTCAGAGGTTTGATCCCACCGCTGGGGGGCATTGACCTCTCCGCCATCCTGGCCTTCCTGGCCCTGAACCTGTTGCAGAGCCTGGTGGGGCAGTCGATCAGCGCCTTCTACATGTCGGGCTCCAGCTGGTGATCACCTCTGGGTAATCACTGTTGGTTAATGCCCCGTTCCAACGGCAGCAAGTCATCCTCGTCAACATCAACGCGGCTGCGGACTGGAGCATTGAATCCACGGGCACGGGGATTTTTGATCACAAACGGCCCTGGGGTTCCGGCCGGCACTGAGATTCGCAGGGCGAACGGGGAGTGACCAGGGTTCACATCCCCGATGGATCCCACCCGGGTTCTGTTGGGAAGAACCGGTTCACCACTGGCATCCAGGATCCGTGCATACACATCGGTGTCGATGACGCTGTTCTTGCTGCGGTTCTCAACGTCTCCCGTCAGCACATAACAGCTGGCACCAACCGGTCGGCTTAATTCAGGTTGATTGCCGGCATCCAGCTCTCCACAGGGATCAAGGCGAACCTCACTGAGCTGCAGTTCAGCGGCGTTACAGGGGAGCGCCAGCCCCAGCAGCAGGAGCAGGCAGAACAATACGGAAGCGAATCGACGGAGCATCAGGAGATCAACGTTGGTCACCACTGCCTCCGATGCGCCCACGAGCAGCCCGGCTCGACAGTTTCTGCAGGTTGGCGTCAGCCACCTCATTCAGGTCATAACCCAGTTCGCTGGCCAGCTGAGCCACGTACCAGAGCACATCTCCCAACTCGAACTTGATCGCTTCGCGGGTGTCGGCGTCAAACACACCGCCACGGTCGCGAATCACCTTTTTCACCTTGTCGGCCACCTCGCCGGCTTCACCGGTCAAACCGAGGGTCGGATAGATGGGATTACGGCCCACATCCGGGTAGGCAGCCGTCTTTCGGGCGGCGTCCTGATAGGAATTCATCTCCATGGGGCCGGTTGGGAAACGCCCGGATGGTAGTTTCCGCAGGGATTTTCAGCCGCGATATGGGCCAGTTCGACCTGAACCGACGGACCAAGATCGTGGCCACCATCGGCCCTGCCACCGAGAGCCCGGAGCGGATCAAGGAGCTGGTGAAGGCTGGTGCCACCACCTTCAGGCTGAACTTTTCCCACGGGGACCACAGCGAACACGCCGCTCGCATCGCCACGATTCGTCAGGTGTCTGAGGAATTGGGGCAGACCATCGGCATCCTTCAGGACCTTCAGGGCCCGAAGATCCGGCTCGGGCGATTCGCTGAGGGTCCGATCACCCTGGCCAACGGTGATCCGTTCACGCTCACCTCACGGCCGGTGAGCTGCGACAAGACGATCGCAACGGTCACCTACGACAAGCTGGCGGACGAAGTCACCGCAGGAAGCCGGATCCTGCTCGACGACGGCCGCGTTGAGATGAAGGTCGATACCGTCGATAAAGCGCAGCAGACCCTGCATTGCACCGTCACCGTGGGCGGTGTTCTCTCCAACAACAAGGGCGTCAACTTCCCGGACGTTCAGTTGTCCGTTCGCGCCCTCACGGACAAGGACAAGACGGACTTGGCCTTCGGACTCAGCCAGGGAGTGGACTGGGTGGCCCTCAGCTTCGTGCGCAATCCCTCCGACATGGAGGAGATCCGCGGACTGATCCGCGAACAGGGCCACGAGACCCCTGTGGTGGCGAAGATCGAAAAGTTTGAGGCCATCGATCAGATCGATTCGATCCTGCCGCTCTGTGACGGCGTGATGGTGGCCCGCGGTGACCTTGGCGTGGAGATGCCGGCCGAGGAAGTTCCGTTACTGCAGAAGGAACTGATCCGCAAGGCCAACAGCCTGGGCATCCCGATCATCACGGCCACCCAGATGCTGGATTCCATGGCCTCCAGCCCCCGGCCCACCCGAGCCGAAGTCAGCGACGTGGCCAACGCCATCCTGGATGGCACCGATGCCGTGATGCTCTCCAACGAAACCGCGGTGGGGGATTTCCCCGTGGAGGCCGTTCAAACCATGGCCACCATTGCTCGCAGGATCGAGAAGGACTATCCCCAACGCTCGATCGACAGCCACCTGCCCAGCACCATTCCCAACGCCTTGAGCGGTGCGGTCAGCACCATCGCCAGCCAGCTCAATGCCTCCGCGATTCTTCCCCTCACGCGAAGCGGGGCCACAGCTCGCAACGTGAGCAAGTTCCGGCCTGCGGCACCGATCCTTGCCATCACTCCTGATCGCACGGTTGCCTGTCGTCTGCAACTGGTTTGGGGCGTGACACCGCTGGTAATTCCCCAGGGCGAACGCACCACGCAGACCTTCCAGGCGGCGATGGTCAAAGCCAAGGAGCTCGATCTTCTGAAAGAGGGTGATCTCGTGGTGCAGTCCGCAGGCACGCATACCGGTGTTTCCGGATCCACAGATCTGGTCAAGGTGAGCATCGTTGGCAACGAAGCTGAAGCGACACTGATCTGAGCGACGCCACACCATGAACCGGCGCATGCCCGCAACGGAAACGGTGCGGATGGCCCTGTCCACCCTGCGGAGCAACCGCCTGCGCAGCCTGCTCACGATGGTAGGCATCGTGATCGGCAACGCCTCGGTGATCACCCTTGTTGGGGTTGGACGGGGAGCGCAATTGCTGGCTGAAGGCCAGTTGAACAATCTCGGCGCCAATGTGTTGTTTGTGGTTCCGGGCAACACAAACGCCAGACGCCAAGGAGTCACGCGACCGAAAACGCTCGTGCTGGAAGATGCCGAAGCCATCGCCACCCAGGTTCCCAGCGTCAAGCGCGTGGCGCCCGTGATCAACACCAATCAGGTGGTGCAGGCCGGAGCCCGCAGCTCCACGGGTGCGGTCTTCGGCGCGACATCGGAGTTCCCCCCTGTGCGCGGATTCGACGTGGCCAAGGGCCGTTTCATCAACGCCAAGGACGTGGCCGGTGCGAAAGCCATCGCCGTGCTCGGCTCTGATCTGCGCACCAAATTGTTTCCCACTGGCTCAGCGATTGGCCAGCAGGTGCGCATCGGCAATCAAAGCTTTGAGGTGGTCGGTGTGATGGCCCCCAAAGGAGCCGTGTTCGGCAGCAACCAGGATGAAAATACTTACATCCCCATCACCACGATGGTGAACCGGATCACCGGTCGGGATCCAATTTATGGCGTCAGCCTCAACTCCATCAGTGTTGAAGCCAGGGATGAAAACAGCATCAACGCAGCCAGTTTTCAGATCAACAACCTGCTGAGGCAGCGGCACCGGATTCTCCGGGACGACGATTTCGTGGTGCGATCCCAGAAGGACGCTCTCACCATCGTGGGCACCATCACCGGAGGACTCACCCTGATGCTCGGGGCCATTGGTGGGATCTCCCTGCTGGTGGGAGGCATCGGGATCATGAACATCATGTTGGTGTCCGTCAGCGAACGCACCGAGGAGATCGGTCTGCGCAAAGCCCTGGGGGCCCGCAGCGGTGATGTTCTGCAGCAGTTTCTAGTGGAATCCCTGGTGCTTGCCAGCCTGGGCGGCGCCATCGGCACGCTGGCGGGTCTTGGAACAGTGAGCCTCGTGGCGGCGGTCACGCCCCTGCCAGCAACGATCGGCGCAACGATGGTGGTGGTCACCGTTGGACTCTCAGGATCCATCGGGCTGTTCTTCGGAGTTGTTCCAGCCCGACGAGCCGCAAAGCTCGACCCGATTGTTGCCCTGAGAAGCCTTTGATCAGACCTCAGAAATCAGTCCAACTCCTTTACACTCATTAACGAATTTCTTCAGCTCATGAATCAGCGCTGGCGCCTTCTTGCCCTCTGGCTGCTGCCAATCGGCGTCGTGTTGCTGATCGGCTGGCAGGTGGTGAGCAACGGAGGCATCAACGGCCTCAGCCAGGACAGCAATGGCACCACCGTCGCTCCCCGCAATGCCGCGGTGGCACGGATGAGCTACGGCCGCTTCCTCGATTACGTCGAGGCCGGTCGCGTGACAGCCGTTGATATCTACGACGGTGGCCGCAACGCCGTGATTGAAGCTGTCGATCCCGACCTCGACAACCGCGTTCAACGCCTGCGCGTTGACCTTCCTGGTCTGGCCCCTGAGCTGATCAACACGCTGAAGACCGAAGGCATCAGCTTTGATATTCATCCTCCCCGCACAGCACCTCCGGCCCTCGGCGTGCTGGGCAATTTGGCCTTCCCGCTGCTGCTGATCGGTGCCCTGATCTTCCTGGCCCGCCGCAACAGCAACATGCCTGGCGGCCCTGGCCAGGCCATGCAGTTCGGCAAGAGCAAAGCCCGCTTCATGATGGAAGCGGAGACCGGCGTCATGTTCGATGACGTGGCCGGCGTCACCGAAGCCAAGCAGGAACTCCAGGAAGTGGTCACCTTCCTGAAGCAGCCCGAGCGATTCACCTCAGTGGGTGCTCAGATTCCCCGCGGCCTCCTGCTAGTCGGCCCTCCCGGCACCGGCAAAACCCTTCTGGCCAAGGCCATTGCCGGTGAGGCGGGCGTTCCCTTCTTCTCCCTTTCTGGTTCTGAGTTCGTTGAGATGTTCGTTGGCGTGGGTGCCAGCCGCGTCCGCGATCTGTTCAAGAAGGCCAAGGAGAACAGCCCTTGCTTGATCTTCATCGACGAAATTGATGCCGTCGGCCGCCAGCGCGGTGCCGGCATCGGTGGAGGCAACGACGAACGCGAACAGACGCTCAACCAACTCCTGACGGAGATGGATGGCTTCGAAGGCAACAGCGGCATCATCATCATTGCCGCCACCAACCGCCCCGACGTTCTGGACTCAGCTCTGATGCGTCCCGGCCGTTTTGACCGTCAGGTCACCGTGGACGCCCCCGACATCAAGGGTCGCCTGGCCATCCTCGATGTGCACTGCCGCAACAAGAAGCTCGAAGAGGAGCTGTCCCTCGAAAGCATCGCCCGCCGCACCCCTGGTTTCACCGGTGCAGACCTGGCCAACCTGATGAACGAGGCGGCCATCCTCACCGCCCGCCGCCGCAAGGAAGCCATCGGCTTGAGCGAGATCGACGACGCTGTGGATCGGATCATCGCTGGCATGGAGGGTCGTCCCCTCACCGACGGTCGCAGCAAGCGTCTGATCGCTTATCACGAAGTCGGTCATGCCCTGATCGGCACATTGGTCAAAGACCACGACCCTGTTCAGAAGGTCACCTTGATTCCCCGTGGCCAGGCCCAAGGCCTGACCTGGTTCTCCCCGGATGAGGAGCAAACCCTGGTCACCCGTGCCCAGCTCAAGGCACGCATCATGGGAGCCCTGGGTGGTCGTGCAGCAGAGGACGTGGTGTTCGGACACCAGGAAGTCACCACCGGAGCCGGTGGCGACATCCAACAGGTGGCGTCGATGGCCCGCAACATGGTGACCCGACTCGGCATGAGTGATCTCGGCCCTGTAGCCCTCGAGGGCGGCAGTCAGGAAGTGTTCCTGGGGCGCGACCTGATGTCACGCAGTGACGTGTCGGAATCGATCTCCCAACAGATCGATGTTCAAGTGCGCAACATGGTGAAGCGCTGTTATGACGAGACCGTGGAGATCGTGACTGCTAACCGCGAAGCCATGGATCGCCTGGTGGAACTGCTGATCGAAAAGGAAACCATGGATGGTGATGAGTTCAAGGCTGTTCTGGCTGAATTCACCGCTGTTCCTGAGAAAGACCGCACCGTCGTCAGCCTCGACTGATTCTGGGTCGAGCCATAAAAAGCTCCCGCCTTGTTCAGACGGGGGCTTTTTTTTATGGATTGGATTTGTTCTTGCGTCGTCGACAACGCTCGGAGCAGTACACAACTTCATCCCAGCAATTTCTCCAGGCTTTGCGCCACTCAAAGGGACGCTCGCAGACCGGACAGATCTTGCTGGGACGATTGTTTTTAGAGCTTCCCTTCTTCAAGCAACAGCCTGAACGGGACGCTTGTCGATCACCGAATCAATCAAGCCGTAGTTCACCGCTTCGGTGGGTGACATGAAGAAGTCACGGTCGGTGTCCAGCTGGATCCGATCAAGGGGTTGGCCGGTGCGATCAGACAGTTCCTTGTTGAGGCGATCCTTGAGGAAGAGGATTTCGTCCGCCTGAATGCGGATGTCGCTGGCTTGGCCCTGGGCACCACCCAAGGGCTGGTGAATCATGATCCGGGAGTGCTGCAGGCTGCTGCGCTTGCCCTTGGTGCCGGCACAGAGCAGGAAAGCTCCCATACTTGCGGCAAGGCCGACACACACCGTGTGCACATCCGGTTTGATGTGCTGCATTGTGTCGAAGATGCCGAGGCCGTCGTAAACCGACCCGCCGGGAGAGTTGATGTAGAGGTAGATATCTTTCTCGGGATCCTCGGCTTCGAGGAACAACATCTGGGCCACGATCCGGTTGGCGGAGTCACTCGTGACAGCCTCACCAAGGAAGATGATTCGCTCGCGCAGAAGCCTGGAATAAATGTCAAAGGCCCTTTCTCCCCGGCCGGACTCCTCAATCACAATGGGGATCATCTGAGCATCAGCAGGGTCGCGCAATCCTAACGGCGATGTCTGCGGCGCTAGGGTTCCGGCCATACATTCATGGACTGCACGTTGGCCGCAAGTCAGACCATCGCCGACAGCAAACGAGCGTTTCATCAGGCCTTTCCCCACGTCATTGCGCCGCTGTACCGCCGCCTTGCTGATGAGCTGCTGGTGGAGCTGCATCTGCTGAGCCATCAAAGTCGGTTTGAAGCCAACGGGCTGTTCAGCGTTGGGCTCTGCACGGTGTTTGACACCTTCAGCAAGGGCTATCGGCCTGAAGCGCAGACCGAAGCACTGTTCAGTGCCCTGTGCAGCAGCAATGGCTTCGACGCAGCGAAGCTGCGCAAAACCAACGCGTTGCTGGTCGACCAGGCCAAAGGGAAGGATCTCGAAAGCCTCAAAAGCTTGCTGTCATCCCACAGCCTCAACGAGGGCAACCACTACTCCCGTTTGATGGCCGTTGGACTGATGAGCCTGCTCAAGGCGGCTACAGCGGATGCCACCGGTACGGACACCGAGGCCATCGTCAAACAGAGCAAGGAACTTGCTGAGGGACTCGGTTTGCCCACCGATCGCGTTGAGAAGGATCTAACGCTGTTTGGCTCCAACAGTGAACGGATGGATCAGGCCGTTGAACTGGTGGAAGAGACCATCGCTGCCGAGAAGCGCAAGAAGGAACGTCGCTTGGAAGAGCAGGCTCAACGCACGTCCAGCTGAAGCCGAAGCCATCCGGGCTGTTGCTGCTTCGGCAGTGCCGTCATCTCAAGCTCCAGTTGAGGTGCCTTGCCAACCACCCGCGGCCAGCCCGGTCCGAGCCACCCCAACCGAGCCAATTGATCCGGTCGTGCGCGAAGGCGAAGCTGCTGTTGGCCCATCCGTTTCAGCGGATTGCTGCGGAGGTTCGGGGCATCCCCCAGGGCCAGCAGCAACTCCACCTGACCTCGGAGTGCAGGACCCAGTGACCAACCACCTTGCGGATGACCCTGGGGATCCAACCAAACAACGGCCACATGGTTTGAGGGCCGACCATCGGGAGACAACAGAGGACGTTCAACCCGTTGAAACCCGCGCTTCAACAAGGCGGTGGCAACGGCATCAAGACTTCGCTTTGTCATATCGATTTCACCAGCAGCCAGCATCAACCTGGCTTGAATCGCAGCCTGGGAACGACCACCCTCCAGCGCATCCAACCGCACAAGGACAGGTGCCTTGAGCAGAACGTCGCGCAACTGCTTCGGCAATCCGTAGCGGCTGTCGAGTTGTTGGGCGAACAGTGAATTGTTGAACAAGGATCCCAGCAGCGGCTGCAGGGAAACGCTGTTGAGCTCCAGGTAAGCCGACGACGGATCGAAGCGAACGAAATTGGCTTGGCGTTCCGAGTGGTGAACCTGCAGGGCCGCGAAAGGGCTGGAGGCCACAGGCCCTGCAGCCATCAGACGATCGCCCCGGAGGGCAACACGCAGACAGCCATGCGACACGCTCGCCAAGGCGGGAAAAAGGGAACCGCTGATCGAAGCCAAGCCTGAGGGTTGCCACTGAACGGCCGATCCGCTGGTCGGCAGCCGTAAGCAGCGCTGTTCCAGAGCCGAGGGCTCCCGTCGCTTCAGCGACGGAAGTTGATCAAAACTGCTGCGGTGCAGTTCATCAGCGAACAGCAGATCCAGAGCAGACGAATGCGGTGCTGACGGAAGAGCCAGAAGGGGTTCACCGTCGTCCAGCCAGATCAGCCACCAGGTGCCGCGACCATGACGGGCCCATCGATCAGGAGCTTCCGAAGCACCAAGCCGCTGCTGCGAGAGCTTCGGCACCGGTGCAGCGGGGTCCGCCTCAAAACTCTGAACCAACCGTGCCCGCCGACTGATCTCAAACAGCTCTGCTGTTCCACGGCGATTCAGGGAAGGCGTCTTCAGGCTGGGTGCCCAGCAGCAGGACGGGCAAAAAAAAGCACAACCCCAGGAGAAGGGCTGTGCAGGGATGAAGTCCAAGTTGACGTCGGACGGACGTAATCAGGACGACGACTTGGTTGAACCTTGACGGCGTCGACGGTCTCTCCATTCGATCGTTGAGAGATAGATCACGGCAACGCTGACGAAGACAAGAAGCACAGCTGCCGTGACCGCCAGGGTCTGGCTGAGAAGGGGTGCGTCTTGAAGCACAGATTCGATCAGAAGTTCAGGGTGCCGTCACCATTGCGTCCCCAGACGACCATGGCGATGGAGAAACTGAACATGGCGGCCAAGGACGCCCAACCCAGAGTGAACAACATGCGCTTGACCACTTGACTGTCAAGATCCTACCTAGGGTTCGGCACCTTTTCGTCCGCCCGAAGGCATCTGTCATGACCAGCTCCAGCCCAGGTTCATCAGCAGTGCTGGAGCGTCAGGGAACAACACAGCGCTACCCCCAGGCTCGCGTGATCGTTCTGGACGACGATGTGAACACCTTCCAGCACGTGGTGGATTGCCTGCGCAAGATCATTCCCGGCATGAGTGAGGACAAGGCATGGAACCTCGCCAACAAGATTGATGGGCAGGGTGCGGCTGAAGTTTGGTGCGGCCCCCTGGAGCAGGCCGAGCTGTACCACCAGCAGCTTCAGGCCGAGGGCTTAACGATGGCCCCTCTGGAACGCTGCTGAGTCAGGCCGCCGGCTTACGGCTGGCTTTGGTGAGGCGCAGCAGATCAGCCACCTGCAAACGCTGCAGCTGCTCGTCCATCACGAAACGCACCACCCGGCCAGGGCACAAGGCCAGGCCCCGAACCTCCGTTCCGTGCACCTCAGCGGTGAGCATGCGGGCCTGAGGGCCGCATGCATCTTGCAGCGGTCCGCTGATCACGTGGCGGAGAGCGTCTACTGATTTCAGCATCACAGCCCCGGAGCGCTCTCTCTGGCATAGCCAAAGTGGCTAACTTTCACCAGTTCTCGGGTTTTCATTCAGCTTTGGGCCGGGTCGTCATCACCCACAGCACCTATGTGGACGGCTTGATCCCATGGCTGAAGGCCCTGTCGCACGAGACGGAGATCCAGACGATCACCCCTGCCGTGATCAGCCGGGTGCGTGGCCGCAGTCCTGAACTGCAGCTGAGGGTGTCCACCCCGATCACAGGGGGATACAAGCTGGTGGCCCGCAAGGGGACATCCGCCCAGGAAGTCTTTGTGGTGACCTCGATGAGTCGGCCAGACCTGGAACAGGCCGTCCTGCATCACCGCCCCTGAAGGGGTTGGCCTGACTCGAATTCGGCAGCACGACAGGCCTGAGGATGACCATCGGCAACGCTGGGATCTCGGGCACAGAGTTCAGCCCAATCAGATCGGCGGAAACATTGGGGAAGGATGGCCCGGCATGCGACTAAAGCGTCATCCGGCAAAAAGGTGACAGCGTCAGCCGCGGTGCTGCCGAAACAACCCACAAGCAGTGCGCTTGCCAGCAGGCCGAAAACGGATGAGAAGAAAGAAACCAGCACGGAAGGATGAACAGTGAAGCGATGCGGAAAAGTGATTCTCAACAACACCGACAGCCAACCAACTCAATGGGAGAACGAAATGGGTTCCCTCAATCCATGCACAGTTGCATCAACAAGTGACATCAACCAGCGGCATCAATCCTTGGAGTCAGATGCAGGAATCTTGAATTCCATGAACAGCGCTTCCGCATCAGCATAATCTTTCTTTTCGCGCAAATAAAAGACCTGAGCTTTCCACCAATCCCAGGTTTCCATTTGGATCAGTTCGTCCAGGCGTGGATCACGCATCTCAGCACTGCAACCAAACAAAAGCTAAGGACAGGAAAAGCGCTGACAAGCTTTGTTCACACAGCCGTAAGCATCATCGACTACACAACTGCACAGGGGTAGCCTTGATGTCTGCAGCGATCGATCCATGTCCCTCGAAATTGCCGTCAAACAAGGGCAACAAACGATGGAGAGCATGGGCAGTTTCGATGACCTCGAAGACGCTTTGACCGAATTCAACGAATTAATCAATCGTCGAAACTGGCATCAGAGCGTGACCACCATCTCGCTGACCGACACCGATAAAAACAAATGCCTCGCCCAGTACGCGCTCCAGGAGTTCAACCACTCCGAAAACTAGCTCCACCAAAAATCTCCACTCCAACCCAGACAAACGTATCTAGAGTGCAATAAGAGCGAAAAATTTCAGCATGAATGGCAAACTACTGGTGATCAGCATCGGCTCATTCTTCCTTCTGTTTTTTGTGGTCGAGTCTTGGCTGATGAGGGGCCTACCCCACTAACAAAGCTGAGACGTTTTAAATCAGAACCTAGAGAGTAGACAAAAAAGTCATCCGATAACCCAAGTCCAAAAAACAATCTTTCAGAATATTGACGCCGAAACTTGGAGATATTGGTTTTGTGATGGCTTGGCGAAGTCCAAGGCACCCACCACATTGATCAAGCGAAAGGGGTGAACCGCCATGCCGTGCGAGCCCCAGTGGTCGACCTGGAAGAACCAGAAGGGGCGACAAAGTGGGGTTTCGTTTCCGGCTGCATGGCCGGTCTACGTCACCGTCACGACAGTCTCCCCAAGTCGAAAGAGAGTCAGATCAGAGCACTAGAAAAAGGCCGTCACCAACACAGCAGTTCGCTACCAACCCTAGTCCTGACTCTCGCTCTCGAGGGGCCAGATCCGGCGAATGGCGGCAAGTGCTGACTCAGCCTCATCGCGCCGCTTGAGGAGCGTGTCACCCTCAAGCAGCAGCGTCACGTGCCCCAACTTGCGGCCCGGCGTTTCCGGTGACTTGCCGTACCAGTGCAGGTGAAGCCCCGGCACGGCCTCCAGGGACTCAAGCCGCTGATCCAAAGAAGGATGACGCTCGGGGTCGAGGCCGAGCAGGTTGACCATCAAGGCACCACGGCTTTTGAGCTCGGGATCAGGCACGGGAAGACCAGCCGCGATGCAGAGCTGCTGATCGAACTGACTGCTGGTGCAGGCCTCGATCGAGAAATGCCCGGAATTGTGGGTGCGTGGAGCAATTTCATTCACCTGCAGGCCAGCGGGCCCATAGAAAAACTCCAGAGCCAGCACCCCCACATAGCCGAGCTTCGTCATCAGAGAGGCCGCCACGTTGTAAGCCAGCGCAGCCACCGAAGGATCCACGGGAGCAGGAGCCAGAACCCAGTCACAGACTTGTTGATGTTGGTGGGTTTGCACAAGCGGAAAATGGCGGATGCGGCCGCGCTGATCGCGGCTGACCACGAGAGCCAACTCCAGCTCGTAGTCCACCCAGGATTCCAACAGCCAGTCGTCGGCAGGGACCGCCCGCAACAACTGCGCCAGGCCATCGATGTCGCGCAACACCACCGTGCCCTTGCCGTCGTAACCACCACGGGAGGCCTTGGCCATCACCGGAAAGGTCCAGCCCTGAGGAAGCGCGGGCTGGGCCGGTGAAATCAAACTGAGCGGACACCAGGGCGGGCTCGGGATCGCCAGATCGTCGAGCAGCTGGCGCTGCGACAACTTGTCGACCAAGGGCGAAAGCGCAGCAAGCGAGGGCTGGAAACGAACCCCCTGCTGCTCCAGCGGCAGAAGGGCATCGATATTGACCCACTCGTTCTCGAAGGTGATGCCGTCACAACCCACCACCAGCTCCCGGGTTCCTGCCACATCCCGGGGATCCGCTGCCACGAGGCGCGAGGCCAAACCAGCCGCGGGATCAGCTGGATCGGACGTTTGAACAGCGATGGGAACATCGCGTTGCGCGGCGGCCTGCACAAGCATCCGTGCCAGCTGACCACCTCCAACAACGCCGATCATCGTGTCCGAGCTGATGTCAGCAGCTTGCCAGTTTGCAGGGTCGATGACAGCGTCAGATCAGGGGGCGATCGCCGGCAAAGGCCAACCGGATCATGGTGAACAGCAACACCAACAGGAACAGCGCCAGGCCCAGGGTGCAGGCGTAGCTGATCTCCAATTCGGCAAAGGCCTGGTCGTACACGTAATAAACGATGGTTCGGGTGGCATCCGCAGGACCTCCCTGGGTCATCAGGAACACTTCCTCGAACACCTTCGTGGCCGCGATCGACGACACCACAGCGACTAAGGTCACGTAGGGACTCATCAAGGGCAGGGTGATGTCGAGATGCTTTCTCCAGCCCTCGCTGCCATCCAGCTCCGCAGCCTCATAGAGCTCCTGTGGAATGCCCTGCAGACCCGCCAGAAAAATCACCATGTAGTAGCCAAGCCCCTTCCAGAGGGTCACCAACATCACGGCGGGCAGGGCCAGCTGCGGCGTGGTGAGAAAACCAATCGGGCTGAAGGCATCACCGAGCAGGGCACTCAACCATCCATTGATCAGTCCGTTCTCGGCATAGAGCCAGCGAAAGGCAATGGCTGCAACAACGATCGACACCAGCACCGGGGTGTAGAAGGCGCCCCGCAGAAAAGACCGACCGGGCAGCCCCTGGTTCACCAGCACCGCCAGCGCCAGCGCCCCCAGAACGATGGGAGGCACCACACCAACCAGATAAAGGAAGGTGGTGACCAGCACCTGCCGCGCCATCGGATCCGACAGCAGGCGCTCCAGGTTGGCCAAACCAACAAAACGCAGGGGTTCACTGACATCCAGCCCCGTGGCGGTGAAACTCATCACCAGAGCCATCAGGGCCGGCACCAGCACCGACAAACTGATCAGCACCACCGCCGGCAACAGGAACGCCCAGGCCGAAAGGGAGTTGCGCACTGATCTTTCGCGCACAGGACCAGCGACACTGTTGCGAGAGTAGGTGGGTTCCAACGGTTTCATGACCACAATCACCCCGTTGCATCACATCCGCGTTGCGCTGGACCGCAACCCCTACGACGTGGTGATTGGAGACGGCGGCCTGGCCAGGCTTGGTCAGCAGATGCTGGACGCTGGAGTGCAGGCTGGTCGGCGTGTGCTGGTGGTCAGCAATCCGGATGTGGCCAGCCCCTATGGCGACGCCTGCCTGAACAGCCTCAGAGCGGCAGGTTTCAGCGTGGAGTTGTTGGTGATTGACGCCGGCGAAACCCAGAAGACACCCGCCACGGTGGCGGAGATCCACGATGCGGCTTACAACGCCAAGCTCGAACGCAGCTCCTTGATGGTGGCCCTCGGCGGCGGCGTTGTGGGAGACATGACCGGCTTTGCGGCAGCCACCTGGCTGCGGGGCATCCAGGTGGTGCAGGTGCCCACAACCCTGCTGGCCATGGTGGACGCATCGATCGGTGGCAAGACCGGGGTCAACCATCCCCGCGGCAAAAACCTGATCGGCGCCTTTCACCAGCCGCGGCTGGTGTTGATCGATCCCTCCACCCTGAACACCCTGCCCGAACGCGAGTTCCGGGCCGGCATGGCTGAGGTGATCAAATACGGAATCCTCGGTGACACGGCGCTGTTCGAGGAACTGGAGGCCTGCCCCGACCCGAGCACGCCCGCTGGGCTTGGATCGGAACGCCTGAGCTCGATCCTGCAGCGATCGGCCGCGGCCAAGGCCCGGGTGGTGGCCGCCGATGAAAAGGAAGGAGGCTTACGAGCGATCCTCAACTACGGCCATACCTTCGGCCATGTGGTGGAGACCCTCTGCGGCTATGGCACCTGGCTGCATGGCGAGGCGGTTGCCATTGGCATGGTGGCTGTGGGTGAACTTGCCGTGCTGCGGGGCAGCTGGAATCGCGAGGACGCCGAGCGCCAACGCCGGCTGATCCAGAGCGCCGGACTGCCCACCGCCTGGCCCGATCTCGCCGCCGATGCGGTTCTGGACATCTTGCAGGGGGACAAAAAGGTGCGCGACGGTCGCCTGCGCTTCGTTATGCCCACCAGCATCGGAACCGTTGAGATTCGCGATGACGTCAGTCGCGACGAGATCCTCAGCTGCCTTGAGCGCCTGAAAGGCTGACGCCGTCTTCCGGCAACCCGCGCCGGTAGGTGAGCCAGCGGAACGCACCGAGCCCCGCGGGGTCCACAAGGCGAAGCAGGGCTTCACGCCGTTGCAGGGCTTCTGTCAGCTGATGGCCCGGTAGCTGCTGCAGTCCATGCAGACGCTCTGCAAGCCCCAAGGCCAGCAGGGCCTCGCCCTGCTTCGCCTGATCACCCACCATCCAACCGTTGCGCTGAGCCGCTTCATCCACGACTTCGATACAGAGGTGGGCCGTGAGGTCCTGCTCGCCGGGCTGATCCAAGGGCGACAGGCCCGCCTGCTGAGCACAGACAGCCATCAAGGTGCCGTCGGAGCGCCGGGCTGTGAAATAACGCTGGGCCTCTAGGGCGTAATCAATCACCAGCAGCACGCCCGCATCCACGGCGGCCGCAGCAGCAGCAAACCAGTCGGGCAATGCACTGTTCCACTCCGTGGTCCACCCCTCTTCGGCATCGGGGGGCGGCAACTGAATGCCGCCTTGGCTGCACACACGCCTGATTTCCTTGTGCAAACCATCGGGAAGAGGACGATGCGTCGTTTGCAGCTCACCGTTTGGGTTGAGCTCCACCCACTGCTGCTGAAGGGATCCCTCCCGCCAGATCAAGCGCTCCACCGGGAGGGCATCCAGCAACTCATGGGCGATCACCACCCCATGAACCGGAGCGCGGCGCAACGCGTCCAGGGAACTCCAGCGGAGCGGCAGATCATCCGCCTCCTGCAGCAGAGCCTGTTGCCGCCGCCGCATGCCGGGATTGGCCTCCACCAACACCAATTCGATCCGAGCCAACAGCTCTGGATCAGCACCACGCAACGCAGCCACGAGATCCCGGGCCAGATGGCCCTCACCAGGGCCGATTTCCACGATCGACAGGCGTTGATCCGGATCACTTCGGGAGATCGACGTCAGCCAGGCCAGGATCTGAGGGACCAGAAGTGCTGCGAAATCACTGCCCAGCGAGGGGGAGGTGACGAAATCACCCTGGGCTCCGATGCGTGCACGGCCTGAGCCGTAGTAGCCGTGCTCCGGCTCGTTCAGAGCCAGATCCATGAACCGGGAAAACGGAACGGCACCCCCCGCCTGATGCAGATGCGTTGCCAACCAGTCGGGACAGGACGCAGCCATCGGTTCCATTGGAGAGAATGCCGGTCGCTGCAGCAGTTCCATGGGAACACATCACATCCGACATCTGTGGAGCCTCGTCGTGGTGGCTCTGGTCAGCCTGGGTGTTCTGGTGACCCCGGCTGAGGCCTACGACAACCCGGAGCTGCTGCCGGATCACCTCACCCCGGTGATCGACCTCGCCAAGGTGTTCAGTGACACCCAGCGGGCCCAGCTGGAGGCATCTCTGGCAGATGTGGAGGAACGCACCGGCTGGAAGATGCGGGTGTTGACCCAGTACGAACGCACACCGGGTCTGGCCATTCGCGATTTCTGGGGGCTGGATGAAAGCAGCCTGCTGCTGGTGGCCGACCCCCGCGGCGGGAACCTGCTGAACTTCAACGTTGGCGATGCCTACTTCGCGATGATGCCGCGCACTTACTGGGTGGAGCTGCAGACCCGCTACGGCAACCAGTACTACGTAAAGGATCACGGCGAAGACGGCGCCGTGCTGGATGCCCTCAATGCGGTGGAAATCTGTCTGGACCGTGGTGGCTGTCAGGTGGTTCCTGGCCTTCCTCAGGAACAGTGGCTTTGGACGCTGACCACCTCAATCTTTGGCGGTTTGATTGCTGGCTTTGCGGCTTATCCCCGCAAGGAGGGCGAAACCATCGCCTGGGCCTGGTTGCTGCTGCTCTCACCGCTGTGGGTGATGCTGTTCGGCGTCTTCGGCGTTGCCCCTGTGATCACACGAACGTCTGAAGTGATGCCCCTGCTGCGCAATGGGGTCGGTTTCCTGGCAGGAGGCATCGCCGCGTATCTGATCGCCCAGGCCACCGTTGGCAGGAAACTTCAGAACGACGCCGACGGCTGAGGAACGTCGAGAAACGTGAATGCCGTCAGAGCCGGGTGGCGCATTCAATGCGCGACCCGGTGCAAAGGGCCGGAGGGGGAGTGACGAGCGCCTGGCGCTTGACGTCACGCAGACGCCGCAACTCCGCGAGGTTCACGTCATAGAAAGAACGCAGTCGTGCGTATTTCTTGACGGGTTGGCCGTAGTAACTGCGGCCGGAGAGGGTTGGAAACGACGCCCATTCCGGAGCCAGCATGGCGGCGAGCAGAGGGCTGAGAACGCCGGTATCGGTCAGACCCAGGGCTTTGCGCCGCTGAATCAGAAACAACGCGCCCTGGTCCTGAGCCTCAGGGCCGAAACCGCGCACGCCGATGCTGCGCTGAACCAGATTCCAGGTGAAGGGCATGAACTGGTAAGCCCCCGCAGCTGCACTGGCGTAGCGGGAGCTGTAGATCACCCGGTTGGGATGCCGGTCGAACGAAGGCATCAAGCCACCGCCGAACATCACCCGATAGCCCACATCCAGACCACCTTTCCAGGTGCCTTCCGCAAAACGGATCGTGTTGAGCATCGCCCGACGTTCAGGCGTAATCACGTAGGGAATGGCCCGGCTGGGCTGGAAGTCAGAGGTATGGATCAGCTGCGCCCGAGAGGCGGGGGGGAGCAGGCTCGACTGGGCAGGAAGAAGGGAACTGAGGGCAGGCAGAACTCCGACGATCACGGCCGCATGAAGCGTCTGACGACCGATGAATGCAGAGATAGCCATAAAGAGCGTTCAAGGAGCATGCCCTCGAAAGAGGACGATGAGCAGATCAGAAGCGGATGAAATGCTCGAGCGGAAAAAATTTCCACACGAGGTCACCTTCTCGAATTAAAGGCTCAAATCAATAGGTATATATGCCAGTCAAATAATCGGACAGACCACTAACAGGCAGGCAAATCAGCTCAAAAAGGTGATGAAAAAGACCAAAAATTAAAAACGGCTTACAACCCAACCCACCAGTGCCAGAGCGGCTTCTTCAGCCCCTGATGCAGAAAGAGGAGCTTCGCTTGGCGCCAACAACGGCTGGTCCAGCTGCCATGCGCCGGTGTCCAGCTCCTGACGGCTGAGGCAACGGTGCTGGCCGTGGCGACGCAAACCATCCATCAGCGCCGAAGCTTCGGCAAATCCGCTGCGCTCCACGACGTGCATCCCAACCCCTTGGGCCATCGCCTCGCAGAAGCTGCTGAAACCCGGCTTGCCCAGAAAACGGGAGCAACGGTCGAGCACATCGACGGGGCGCAGCCCATCCGGCAGAAACGTGAGGTTGGGGAGCGCCGCCAACTCAGGCGCTTGCGAGGCATCTGCTGACGCCGGAAGCAGGAAATGGTGGTTGGGCCAGAGCTGAAACAGATCCCGCGAAAGGGACAAGCCCAGGCCTCCAAACCCCACCAACACCAGGGGAGCATCCCGGGCATCAAGGCAAGCCTCAAGATCCGCCGGAATGGGCCGCGGGCTGGCGCAAACCAAACCGAGCCTTTGTTCAGGCAACCCCCAGTGCATGGCGAGGTCAAACGGGCAGCGCAGCAAAAGATCACCGCAGCGGTAGGCCTCAGCAGCAGCATCGGCCCAGCGTTGGAAGTCAGAGCCCAAGGGGCGATAGATGTCATCCCACCCGAAATTGCTCATCCACACCAGAGGTGCATCGAGGCGCTGGGCCAGGGCGGCTGCGGCCGGGGGAATGTCCCCGATGATCAACACCGGCTGCCCCTGCGACGCAATCCAGAGAGCCTCAGCCTCGATCAGGGCCGACAGCCGTTGCTCCAGCTCATCCAGGGCCCTGAGGGTGGCGGCGCAATCCACACCGAGCGCGTCGGCCTGCACCATGCCCACATCCCATTGACAAGACCGCTGCTCAATCGCTGCATCCCCCAACAGCAGGTTGAGTACGGGGGAGGGCAGACCCGAGCTCATTACCAAGGTCCATTCAGGACGCAGGCGGCGCAGTTGCTGGAGCATCGCAGCATCGCGAGCCGCATGGCCGAAGCCATGGCTGCTGCTGCAAAAATAGATCAGCACGGCAACGGAGCATCGATCGGCAACTGCTCCTGATGGATCAACTCAGCATCGGGGGTGTACCAGCGATGGGCGAGCTGCGTGAGACGGGCCCCCTGGAATTCAGCCCAGGAGAGATGCAGCAGCGTTCGACCTTGCCCATCCACACCTGAACGGGGCACACAGGCGGCATTGATCAGCGCGGTTCCATGGCGATGACGCAACAAGGTCTGGCGGAAACCAGAGCCGCGCTTGAGGGCATGGTGCATGTGGCCAAAGATCACCAAATCGGCAGGTCGGTCTTTGGCCATGCGGTCCAGGGCAAGGGCCAGATCCTGATCCCCCCAGTCCACTGCCGGCGTCTTCCAGTCGCGTCCGCAGGGACTGGCGGCCTCGGATCCCAAGCCTGAGGGACCGCAGTGGGCCATGACGATCAGGGGCTGATCAGCGGGTACATCAGCGGCGGCCTGCACAATCCGCTCGGCTGAAGCCTGAAGCGACACCGGGCCGTACACCGCCTCCACCGCTTTCGATAGGTGAAAACCTCCACCAGCACTGCAGGGACGCGCACCCACAACCGTCAACGGAAGCTCCGGCCATTGGATTGAGCGCCAAGCGCAATGGAGATCGCCGAGCACAGCGTGTTGTTGCTCGAGGATGCCGCCACTGCGATCACGCCCGCGGTCGTGGTTCCCCAGGATCACGGCCACGGGGAAGGGAAGCCGCGTGATCCGGCGCGTCAGACGCAGATCCCCATCAGCAAGATCACCAACGAAAAGAACAGCGTCGGGCTTGAGCTGCTGCAGCAGCTGCTCATCCGCGTCGCCCCAGGCGCCGTGGAGATCACCGGCAATGGCAAGTCGCAGGTGCTTCAGAGCGAATGCCTAGGCTGTGGCCATCCTGCCCCGAACCGGTCCTGATGAGCGCTGACACCGCCCTTGTTGCGGCGATCAACCGGCTTCGCCAGGACCGCAATGCCGTGATCCTGGCGCACTACTACCAGGAGCCGGAGATTCAGGACATCGCCGATTTCGTTGGTGACTCCCTGGAGCTGTCGCGCAAGGCCGCCAGCACCGATGCAGACGTGATCGTGTTCTGCGGCGTGCACTTCATGGCGGAGACCGCCAAGATTCTCAGTCCTGAAAAGACGGTGGTGCTGCCGGATCTAGAGGCCGGATGCTCCCTGGCGGACGACTGCCCCGCCGATGAGTTCGCCCGCTTCCGGGCAGAGCACCCCGACCACTTCGTGGTGAGCTACATCAACTGCACGGCCGCAGTGAAGGCGCAAAGCGATCTGATCTGCACCAGCAGCAATGCCGTTGATCTGGTGAATCAGCTGCCTGCCGACCAGCCCGTGCTGTTCGCCCCCGATCAGAACCTGGGGCGCTGGGTTCAGCAACAGAGCGGTCGAGAGCTGACCCTCTGGCCGGGACGCTGCATCGTTCATGAGACCTTCAGCGAAGAAGCTGTGCTGGCCCTCAAGCACGAGCACCCCGGGGCTGAAGTGATCGCCCACCCCGAATGCCAGCAGAATCTGCTGGACCTGGCGGATTTCATTGGATCCACCAGCAAACTGTTGAATTACGCCGAACAAAGCTCCTGCAACAGCTTCATCGTTCTGACGGAACCGGGGATCCTGCATCAGATGCAGCAGCGGGTTCCTGAAAAAGCCCTGCTCGACGTTCCAGGGATCGATGGATGCAGCTGCAATGCCTGCCCTTACATGCGGCTCAACACCCTTGAAAAACTAAAGGCATGCCTGGAGACCCTCACGCCTGCGATCGAGATGGATGAATCGATGCGTCTGAAGGCTATGAAACCCATGCAGCGCATGCTCGAAATGAGCAGGTGACGTACCAACAGATCAAGGAACGACGCGGTACGCGAATAAATTTTCGACAATCCAACCCCTGCGATTCATGGCCCCCGTCATCCAGCCCCAGGGCATCAGGGTTCTGACCTTGGTAGCAGCGATGGCAGGGACGTTGTGCACCGCAGCGGCTGCACAACCGTGGGACCAACCGATTCCTGAGCCCGCAACGGAGTCCACAGAACAAACGATCAAGTTGGCCGAGCAACTCAACACGGTGGGCGCCAGGTTTTTTGGAGCCCATTGGTGCCCCGCCTGCAAAGAACAGATGAAGCTCTTCGGCAAACAGGCCGGAGCCAACCTGAACTACGTGGAATGCGGTCTGCCCGACAAGTACCCCGACCAGCTCAGGCAGTGCAGGGATGAAAACATTCGATCCATCCCCACCTGGACACGGCCGGGATCAACGCGACTCCAGGGTGTTCAATCGATCAACACCCTGGAGCGCTGGAGTGGCCTAAGGCCTCAGCCACTGAATTGATTACTTCTTACGGCAATAGCCAACGCCAACATTCATCCAGCCGGAGGGGCAGGCTTCACCGTTGGTGGGCTTCATCTCGTAATAGATCGGAGACACACAGGTGGTGCCCAGGGTGTTGACATAACCCAGGGGGCATTGGTTGTGGCCTTGGGAATCTTTTTCTGAGCCAAAGCGGAACTGGGCGCAGCCAGGGCTGAAACAAACAGAGCGGCAGCGAGCAGCTTCATGGCAAGCGGGTCGAACGCGCTCAAGGTATGGGGCCTTTCAGACTGTCTGCAGCGATCGGTGGCGGAGCTTGATCGAACGCACACCGGAGGGGTTGTATTGCCGTGCCGCGAAGGCCTGGGTCGACCCATGGCGTCCGGTTCCCAGGGCCCTGATCACCCACGCCCATGCCGACCACGCCCGCCCCGGATGCGGGGAGTACTGGGCTGTGGCCTCCAGTGAAGGGGTGCTGCGCCAGAGGCTCGGAAAGGACATCACCCTTCACCCAGTGGCCTACGGCGAAGAACACTGGCTGGGGCAATGCAAGGTGTCGTTTCACAGCGCCGGACACGTGCTCGGTTCGGCGCAGATCCGTCTGGAATCAGAGGGTGAGGTGTGGGTGGTCAGTGGGGATTACAAACGGGATGACGACCCCAGCTGTGACCCCTTCGAACCAGTGCGCTGCGATGTGTTGATCACCGAAGCCACCTTCGGAATGCCGATCTATCGCTGGCAAAGCGGCGAGCAGGTGGCCAAGGAGATCCATGCCTGGTGGAGCCGTGATCGCAGCAGGCCATCCCTGCTGTTCTGCTATGCCTTCGGCAAAGCCCAACGCTTGCTGGCTGAACTGAAGGCTATCGGCGTGGAGGAGGAGGTGCTGCTGCATGGCGCCGTTGAAACCGTGACCCGCCACTACCGCGAGGCAGGGGTTCCGATGATCCCCAGTCGTCCCGTCAGCGAACTGCCCCGCAAGGATCCGCTCGAGGGACGATTGATCCTGGCGCCACCGTCGGCCCATCGCTCCAGCTGGATGCGCCGCTTCAAGTCACCCCAAACAGCCTTTGCCTCCGGCTGGATGGCGGTGCGCGGAGCCCGTCGACGGCGGGGCTACGAGCGGGGATTCGTGCTCAGTGATCATGCCGACTGGCCTGGACTGATCCAGACCGTTCGCGACAGCGGCGCCCGCAAGGTGTACGTCACCCATGGACAGAGTGACGTTCTGGCCCGTTACCTGCGGGAAGTGGAGGGTGTGGATGCGGAACCGCTGGACACCCTGTTCGAAGGAGAGTCGGACTAGAACTTGGCGATGCCGTCCGGAAGCTCGGGGAGGTTGAGGTTTGCTTCGCGACCTTCGATAGCGGCTGTGAGCGATTCGATCATCATGGCGTTGCCGCTGTCTTTCACGGCCTCGAGCGCCTTCTGAAGACGACGACGACGGTCGGATGGATCATCCGATGTGCCGGAGCTAGCCACGGGGGTGACGACGGCCGTGGCTGAGGCGGTAGCGCGCACGCTGCTGAGTTGTTGCGCGAGGTTGTCCCAGAGGAGTGCCATCCGGCTGATTCAGGAATCTGTGGCTCAGATCAACACAGGTCTCCGCCGGATTTCCAGCACTGCTCACAAAATGTCTTGTCAGGATGGCGGGGCTTTCCATACATCCCGTTCCAGCGCGCATGCGTGCCTTTCAGAACCTGTTCAATCAGTTGGATCAGGTCACGGGCACCAAGGCCAAGGTGCAAGCACTGGTGGATCACTTTCAGGGGGTCGAAGCAGGGGAGGCAGCCTGGGCGTTGATGCTGCTGCTGGGCAAGCGCCGCAGGCGCCTGATCACCGGTCGCCGACTCCGCGACATCCTGCGGGACCGCGGTGGTCTTCCGGATTGGCTGATCGACGACTGCTACGGCCAGGTGGGCGACTCAGCTGAAACCATCAGCCTGCTCTGGCCCGCCGTGCAAGAGCGCGTCGAAGCAAGCGATCCGGATCTGCCCAGCGGTGATGGAGACATGCCCCTGAGCTGGTGGATGGACACCCTGCTGCCGGCCATCAGCACCAGAAGCGACGACGATCAGGCCAATGCCGTGATCTGGCTCTGGCACCGAACCCCGCTCGACCAGCACTTCATCGTTAATAAGTTGCTCACAGGGGGATTCCGTGTCGGCGTGTCGACAGGCCTGATCAGCCGGGCCATCGCCGAAGCGTTTGATCTCGAAGAAAGCCTTGTGGTGCAACGGCTGATGGGCGGCTTTGAGCCCTCCGCAGAGCGCTTCAGGCAACTCACTGCCTGCGCGACGGCGGATGAACACCGTTCCAGCGGTACCCCCTACCCCTTCTATCTCGCCAGTCCCCTGGAACCCGATCGACTGCTGGAGACATCGGCGAGGGATTGGCAACTGGAGTGGAAATGGGATGGAATCCGCGGTCAGCTGATTCATCGCGGCTCCGGCGTCTACCTCTGGAGCCGTGGAGAAGAGCTGGTCAACGAGAGCTTCCCTGAGCTTGTGGAGGTGGCCAAGGCCTTGCCATCCGGCAGCGTTCTGGACGGCGAGCTGATCTGCTGGCAACAGGACGCCGCCGCGCCGCTTGGCTTTGATCAGCTGCAACGACGGCTGGGCCGCAAAAGCGTTGGAGCAACGTTGAAACGGGATTGCCCGATGCGGTTCATCGCCTACGACCTGCTGGAACATCAGGGCGTCGACATCCGCCAGCAGGGATTACGGCAGCGCCAGCAGCAGCTGGCTGTGCTGCTGGGCAGCATCGAGCATCCCGAGTCGTGGCGGCTGAAGCAGAGCCCGTCCTGGTCGATCGACTCCTGGGAGGACCTGGAGACACAGCGCAACCAGGCCCGTCAGCACAACGCCGAAGGGCTGATGATCAAACAGTCGGAATCGCCCTACCTGAGCGGCCGCAAACGGGGCAACTGGTGGAAACACAAGCTGGAGCCGATGACCCTCGATGCGGTGCTCCTCTATGCCCAGGCCGGCAGTGGGCGTCGCGCCAACCTCTTCACCGACTACACCTTCGGCCTCTGGACCAACGCTGAAGAGCCGCAGTTGGTGACCTTCGCCAAGGCCTATTCCGGCCTCAACGATGCCGAAATCCTCGAGCTGGACCGCTGGATCCGACGCAACACCTTGCAGCGCTTCGGGCCGGCACGGTCCCTGAAAACCGAGCTGGTGTTTGAAATCGGCTTTGAGGGCATCCACCCCTCAAAACGCCATAAATCCGGCATCGCCGTGCGTTTCCCGCGGATCCTGCGCTGGCGACGCGACAAACCCGCCGATGAAGCGGATTCACTCCAGACCGCGATGGCATTGATCGAGAACCGCTGATGGCAGCTTCAGAAAAGAAGGCAAAAGCGAAGGCCAAGGCCAAACCATCAACCGACGACCCTCGCTTGGAGCCGATTCATGACTGGTTCGCGCAAAGGAACTGGACACCGCTGCCGTTTCAGCAGGAGACCTGGAGCGCCTATCTAGCGGGGCGGAATGGCTTGATCCAAGTGCCCACAGGGTCTGGCAAAACCTTCGCCGCCGTGATGGGACCGATCGCGCGGATGTTGGCGGAGGAGGAGCCGTTGAAGGGAATACGACTGCTCTACATCACGCCCTTGCGGGCCCTCAGCCGCGACTTGTCGCTGGCGATCCGCGAACCGATCGAGGCGATGGGCTGGCCGATTCGGGTGGGCATCCGCAATGGCGACAGCAGCAGCAGCGAACGCACCAAACAGCTCAAGGCACCACCACAGATTCTGGTGACGACTCCGGAGTCCCTCGCCCTGCTGCTGAGCAACGCCAAGGCCGATGAGCTGTTTGGCCAACTCGAAACGGTGATCCTCGATGAATGGCACGAGTTGATGGGCAGCAAACGGGGCAGCCAGACGGAGCTGTGCCTGAGCTGGTTGCGTCAGCTGCGCCCCCAGCTCCAGACCTGGGCCATCAGTGCCACCATCGGCAACCTCGAGCAGGCAGCGCGCCATGCTCTGGGAACGGCAAGTGAGCCACAGCTGATCGGGGGCGCTCCTGCTCGCAGCACGGAGATTCAGAGCATCCTTCCGGAGACGATCGATGGCTTTCCCTGGGCCGGACACCTCGGGTTGCGGATGTACGAGGAGCTGGTGGCACGCCTCAATCCCGGCATCAGCACCTTGCTGTTCACCAACACCCGCAATCAGTCAGAGCGGTGGCACCAGTGTCTGCGCTTTGCCTGCCCGGAAATGGAGGAGGGATTGGCCCTGCACCACAGCGCCATTGATCGCAGCGAGCGGGAAGCGATCGAAGCCTCCGTGAAGGCCGGCGGCATTCGTTGGGTGGTGTGCACCAGCTCCCTGGACCTCGGGGTGGACTTCCAACCCGTGGAACAGGTGGTACAGATCGGAAGCCCGAAGAATCTGGCGCGGCTGCTGCAGCGGGCGGGGCGGTCAGCGCACTTGCCCGGCGGAACATCCCAGGTGCTGTTCATGCCCACCAATGCGCTCGAGCTGCTCGAACTCAGTGCTGTGCGTCGGGGACTGGCGGAGGGGCTGGTGGAACAACGCAAGCCGCCGAAAGCCCCTCTGGATGTGCTGCTGCAGCACCTCACAGGGTTGGCCTGCGGCCCTGGCTTCCATCCGGAGCAGACCTTGCAGGCCGTGCGCAGCTGTGCGGCCTACGCCGAGCTGAGCCAGGAGGATTGGGACTGGTGCATGCTGTTTCTGGAGCAGGGCGGAGAGTGCCTCGGGGCCTACCCCCGCTACCGCAAGCTCGAGTGGGAGGAGACAAGCCAGCGCTACCGGGTTCGCGAAAAGGCCATCGCCCGGCTGCACCGTCTCAACGTTGGAACGATCACAGCCGCACCGGCGATCACCGTGCGCTTTGTTCGTGGTGCTGTGCTCGGCCATGTGGAGGAGACCTTCATCAGCCAGCTGAAGCCGAAGGATGTGTTCTTCTTCTCCGGCCGCCAGCTGGAATTCGTGCGGCTGCGCGACATGACCGCCTACGTGAAGGTGAGCACCAAGAAAACGCGCACGGTGCCTGCCTGGGCTGGGGGGCAGATGGCCCTCTCCGATCTGCTAACTCATCACCTGCGTCTGGAGGTGGACCGCGCCAGCCGTGGTGATTTCGACAACGCTGAACTGCAGGCTCTGAAGCCTCTGTTTGATCGGCAACAGGACATCTCGGTGTTGCCGACGGTGGGACAGCTGCTGATTGAGACCTGTCGCACCCGGGAAGGCACACATCTGTATGCCTTCCCGTTTGAAGGGCGGTTCGTGCATGAGGGCATCGGCTTCCTCTGGGCGTCGCGGCTCACCCGTCTGGAGCGGGGCACGATCACGGTGTCGGTGAACGACTACGGCTTTGAGCTGTTGGCACCGAAGAGCTACCCCATGGCGGAGTTGCTGGAAGACCACATCGATCTGCTGCTCGATCGCCAAAAGCTGGAGCGGGATCTGAAGAACGCACTGAATCTTTCCGAGCTGCAACGGCGACGCTTCCGCGCCATCGCCCAGATCGCAGGCCTGATGAACCGGGGATTCCCGGGATCGAGCAAAAGCACCGGTCAGCTTCAGATCAGTGCATCGCTGCTGTTCGATGTGTTCAGCCGCCATGAGCCGAACAACCGCTTGCTGCTGCAGGCGCAGCAGGAGGTGCTCGATAACCAGTTGGAGATCTCACGACTGGAGGCGGCCTTGGAACGCGCCGCAAGCCAGGAATGGCTGCACGTTGAAACTCCGCGGCCCAGCCCATTGGCCTTTCCACTGTTGGTGGAACGGCTGAACAACAGGATGAGCAATGAATCCGTTTTGGAGCGGGTTCAACGGATGAAGGACGAGGCGATCAGGCGCGAGGGGTAGCGATCACTGCAAGCCTCACCAAGAGTGGGTGTCGCGGTGGCCGGTAATACCCAGGCGAGGAGACCGGAAAACCTGACGTCGATCTGATCAGAAGCTGAGTGTTCTGGCCTCAACCCGCCTCAGTTCTCTTGACGCGATTTCTTCACTGCGAGCCCAGCCTCTACTGCTGTTCCAGCTGCGAAAGCAACGAGCCCAAGCAAGCCAATCCATTGGTTTTGGATTTCTTCTGCAGCCTCAGCCCCCTGTCCCAGCACTCCACCCAGCACGAACCAGGTCGTCGCCAAAGCAGACGTGATCCAGTACGCCTTCCAGCGGCGCTGGTAGAGGTAGCCGGCACCCAAGCCCGGAACCACGTTCAACGTGACGGCAACCCAGCCTGCCGATGCGGCAAGGATCTCTCTTTTGGTGGGCGCCATAACAACAGGTGTTTCAGTGCATTTTTGTCGATATTGAGAGCCATCGCGCGTGGCGAGCTCTCATCCATAGGGCCCAAATCGCGTCGCACAGGCGGCACCACACTGGGCACCCAAAGCGATGGCCTCCGCCAGGGGCCAGCGCGCCGCAAGACCCGTGACCACGCCTGCCGCAAAGCTGTCACCGCAGCCATAGCTCTCGACCAAGGGCCCCGGAAGGGGTGATGGGTCATAACGACCGCCTGGATGACTAATCCCGCCTGCGGCACCTTCCGTGCAAATCACTGAGTGGGGCGCTGGGTTCAACTGCCCCGACTCCACCCTTTCACCCGGATCAAGGCCACTGCCGATCAAGGCATCGAGGGGCACCCCGGCCTGCTGAAGCACGGGCAAACGAACGCGCGGGGTCGCCGCCAAAACTGCAGCAGAACGGCAGGCTTTCAACAGAGGAGCATCAGCGGCCGTGACGAACAGACCATCGCATTCGCCAAGGGCGTTCCAGGGAAGGTCGTCATCCAGTGATGGGGTCAGCCGCTCGCCGATCACCGTGATCGCCCGATCCCCCTCACCATCAACCATGCTCACGCCACGACGGGTTGGCACCTCCCTCCAGGCGACATGAACCTCAAGGCCCAGATCCTCGAGTCGCTTGACGCAGGCTTCACCGACCGAATCGCGACCTAAAGCCGTAAAGAACTGGACGGGTTGCTGCTGCAACCGTGCCATCTGCACCGCAACGACGGCTCCACCACCAGCAGGTTCCTGCCGAGTTCGCAAGGCGTGACCAATGGCCCCGGGGCGGGGCAACTGATCCACCGCCAGAAATTCCACCCATTCGACATGACCCACAACGGCCAAGCGCAGGGGCGGCAGGGCTGAGCCGGAAGACAAGGGCCGTTGAAGCTGCTGGGCCCCATCTTCTCTGCAGGAACGGCTCAACAACAGAATTGGCGCGGATGGAGAACGAGGCACTCAGACGGATATTTATCGTTTGCATGAGTTTTTCTCTTGCTGTATTTGATGAGTTGAACCCCTGTATTTACAGCATCTTGTGCACTCCTGGGATTCACACCTTGCGGTCGATTCATTATTTAGACCGATTGCAGTTCTTCTAATACCCGAATGATATGGAGCTCAATCAAGCCACAAAAAAGCCCCGCCTGAGCAGCGGGGCTGTTCAAACCACATTCTTGGAAGGATTCTTCAATTAACGCGGTGAACCATTGTAGACAACATCAACAATCGAAGCTCCATCTCGAGAGACGAGAATTTTAGTTTCAACAGTGGGTTGACCACCAGCCTCTTGCCAGCCTGGAGAGCCGCCATCAAACACGAACAGGTAGCCATCGCTTGCATTCTTCAAGCAGTTGCAACCTCCCTTACCGGTGGCGTACATGCATTTCGAAGCTCTGTAGTTGTTGAGTCCGCCGTTGATGGACTCAGCTTGCATCCTGGCGGTGTTCAGCGCACGGACGTTTTCTTTCGAAACTTTTTGGGCAAAAGCGGGGGACACCAGCAGTGCACTCACCAGGAATCCCGTCGACAGACTGACGACTCTTTTCAAGATGAATCAATTGGAGGAGCTTCCACTGCCTAGCAACGTGTCACCCGAGGAACAGCAGCCCAAGACAGGTTTGTTCGTTTCGGACCAACAGGCGCGCCTTAAGCTCCAGCAGCACACGCAACCAGCAACGTTGGCCAAGCTCGGGGAGATCAAACTCAAACAGATTCCGCAACTGAACACGGCCAACAGCTCACCCTTGATTCGGAAACACAAAGAGGTTCTGAATCTGATGATGAGAATGCTTTCCCTCGATACCTACGGGCTCACCTGGGCCCAGTTCATCAAGGGGTTTGGTTGCGGTGCTTTGGCCGTTTGGCTGCTCATGCGCTGAGCTCAGCCATGACGCACGGGCCTTCCACCCCGTCGCAGCGACTCCAACATTCCCTTCTCCAAGGCCGTCAGTTTTGGTGCTGGCTCGTTCAATGCAGCTTCCGCCCGTGTCTTGGCTGCGGCAATGAAGCGATCCGTTTTATCTCCAGAATCAAAAGCCACGGTTCCTCAGCAAGAACCACCAAAGGTATGGATCAGCACCTGTTGAGGCTCAGGACTTAAGAAAGATGCCTGAACTCAACAGATGTGGGGGTGAGCCCCGCAGCCATTCCCTCGATCGCAGAATCGTTGCTATCGGTTGGAGGTTGCAGCAACCCGATGAGTCGTTACCCCGTCTTCTATTGCGCTCCAGCGGCCGTTGACGCTGGCTTCAAGCCTGTCGAAGCGGCGGATGCCTACGAGGCTGAGCAGATCGTGCAGCGTGATCACCCCGACGCAGTCACGGCATCTCTGAGCGAACGGGTGACCAACGAAGAGGAAATCCGCCGGTTGTTCTTGGCCTGGCTCGAAAAAGTCTGAACACCTGGAGCCACCGAAGGGGTGCATGGAACGCAATCCGTTGTCGGTCACGCCCCCCAGCTGGCTGGACATCGACCCCGACAGCTACAAGCGGCTGCTGAACCGCATGGCGGTGACAATCACCAAGCGCGCCAGAAAGCGAGGGGCGAGATATCAGGTGAGGGAGGCCATCGATGCCATCCATGCAGCCTTTCAGCGTTGTGACGGCACCGATCCCTACGACGGACTGCCTTTGGACAATCGCCTTCATGATGGAAACCGCAGTCCGACCGTCTCCCCGGTGAGCAGCAGCACCACCGCGACCTTTGAGATTCTCAGCCTGGAGACCAAGGAAGCCAAAGGGGAGAGGAACGGCGAGGAGTTCATCGCCCACTGCCGTGCCGTCGTCGCCCATGCCGACGCGTCATCACCGGCCCAGCGATGAGCAGCGCCAAGAAGCTGTTCCTGGTGGTGCTGGGGGGCCGTTGCAAGGGCTGCCATGTGGAGCAGCACGATGTTCGCTGGGTCGTGGGCGAGACCATCGACGCAACGCTGCCAGCGCTGCGGCAGGAATGGATCGGCCTCCGCCGTGGCTTGCACATCGACAGCTACCGCTGCATCGACCATGTCGATGGCTATCGCGTTGAGGTTGTTGAGCGAGCGCAGGATCCATCCAGTGTTGACGGTCCGCAGCTGTGGTTCGTCAACCTTGGCGCCTATGACCCCACCTCGATGGCAGAACAGCATGCCTTCGGGGTGATCGTGGCCCGCTCTTCAGCCTCCGCCAAGGCGCGGGCACGGCAGCATTGGCTGAACGGACAGGAGCAGGTGCACAAGGACGATCTTCACCCTGTCGAAATGGACAGCGCGCTCGATGATCTGCTGCCGATTCACGGCAATGGCCAGTGGCACTTGAAACTGATCGCGGATGGCCAAGTTGACGACGGCCCAGACCATCCTGATTGGTACGGCTACTGGAAGATCTGACCACAGAACCAACACAGCTCAGCTACAACAAACCACCACGTTGAGGATGTGTCGTGCTGATCCTGATCCTCCTCGTGCTGACGGGCTCCTACGCCGGACTGTGGGCCCTGCGTTTCGTGCTCGAACAACGCACAGACGCCGAATAGGGGATCACGACCTCAAGACGCATCCAGTCACATCTGACCGAGGTGCTGTCACGTTCAGCAGGCAGAGCCGGAATACGTTCTCATCAGTCCATCGACGCCCCATGTCGCTTGTTCAACGTCTTGGCATCACTGCGTTCGTGGTGGTCATCACCGGTGTCGGCCTGAGTCCTGCGGTGGAAGCCCATAGCGCTCATCACCACCATCACCACCACTCCCGCAAACACAAAAAAAGAAGGCTTACAACAGGGGCTACAAGCATGGCTACAGAAAGGCCATCGAAAACAGTTACCGCCCCCACTACCGAAGGCACTACCGCAGCTATTCCCCGCTGTACGGCCCCATGGTTTCACCAATGCCCCGGCGCGTCATCGTCACCCCAACGCCTTGGATGGTTCCGGTTCACCCGCATCACCACGGCACCCGCGTCAACCTTGGGCACGGGTTCCATCTCTAGACACCGCGTCATCCACCATGTCTGATCGAATCAGCAAAGACGCCTGCGAGGCCTGGCGTGACCATGTGCTGAAGCAGGTGGTGGATTACCTGGAAAGAAATCGCGATGAAATCATCGATGGCTTCGAAGCGAAGAACGCTCACAACTTGAAGCGTGAAGACATCGAACAGTCCGATCTTCTCGATTTCGATGTTTCAGTCACGCTGCATCGCGATCAATCCTCATCCTTTGGCCTTGGATTTGGTTTTTTCAAGGCCAACATGATTCGCTGAATCAACCTGCAGGCTTCCAGATCACCTCGGGATCCTGGCGTTGCAGGGTTTGTTCAGCCAGCTTGAGGTAATAGAAATAGCTCTGTCTGTCTTCTGATTCAGCAGCTTTGTTCATCAAGTGGAGATAACTGAGACGCTGATCACTGTTCATGCATGGACTGGAAGAGAACCAAACAATCACCTCAGCCGGCCTTCAATTTCGGTATCGGAGCGAACAACCGAAACAATTCTGGGTATCGCGAGAGCACTTTTTTATCTTTTCTTTTGAAACTTTGGCCATAAAACCCGTCCTTGCAATGCAATCAACAGGGCTGGAAATTCGTCGTGACAGGCGGACCACCTCCAGGAGGAACAACACAGCTCGGATCGGATGAGCCTGTGTTCTGCTCAGGCAACGCAGGAGCTCGGCCAGGCCCTCCCGGCGATGCCGGGCCCAATTCAATCCTGCCGGGCCGGATCAATTGGGACGTGACGTTGAACGCCAACCCGCCAAGCAAGCCAAGCCCCATCGAGGCCGAAAAAGCAACAAGAATTTGACGCTGACGGTTGTTCATCCCACTGCTCGATCCCGATGAAGGTTGATTGGCCGCGAGCTCTGACCTCAATCTCAGTGAATAACGGAGATTTGACAGATCAAAACAGACCACCGGATGATCCGCTTGCTGCAACCGGAACGATCGAAACACAGACTCTGCTGACGCTGCTCACACCCTTCCTCGTGTTCGGGGCCTTGTTTGTGGTGCTCCTGCTGGTCTGGGACCGATGACAGCCCCAGTTGCGGGACTGTTCTGGACGCCATACGCCGATTGGATCTACACCGTGGTCAGCCTGAGTGGCTTGATGCTGATCACCTGGCTGGTGCTGGGCCGCAGCAGCGGCAGCTAACCCACTTGAACGCAAGTCAAGGGCGTCAGGCAGCAAGCATCTCCATCTCGGGCTCAAGCAGAACATCGCGGGCGGTGTTGAACCGTGTCATCACCGCAGGGTCGCCCCCTTTGTCGGGATGGTGTTGAACAGCCAGAAGCTTGTGAGCCCGCTTCACCTGGGCAACAGTTAATCGCCCAGTAAGCGGCAGGCCGAGGCACTGTCTGGCCTGAATCGCCTCGAGGCCGGGGTCGCGCCCCATCGGGCATTGATCGCGGCGATGGTTTGACGTTCCCGGCTTGCGCTTCTTGCTGGATTTGCGTTTGGCCGACCTGGCCTGACCCCCAAACCCTTTCGTTTCCTGCACAAGCTGATCGCCGAAGCAGGCCACAATGCCTGATCGACTGGTTCAGTCTCCGAGCTGCGACCACCAGCGCTCGATGCGATCGGTGGATCCGTACCAGCTTTGGCCGAACAATCCGCCGTGGGCCGTATCAGCCAGCTCAATCGAACGGGCATCCCGCAGCAGGGCTGATGGAAGGGGAACCAGTCCGTCCCCCTGCAGATCCGGGTCGCCCATGATCTGGCGATAGCTGCGGGCAGCGCTGCGGCGCGAAAAATTGGATGCATTCGCTCCCAGCGGATCAAGCCGACCCGCAACCGCGACGTAGTCCACCCGATCAGCTTCAGGGCAACCCGGAAACTCACGATCCACGCGAGCCCGCAATGGGGTGGCACGCAGGGCCTGATGGGGACTACCGAGTGTGATCAGGCGATTGCACCGGGCTGCACCGTTGTAACGGCGTCCCAGAAAGGTCTGATCAGCCAGATAGGGCCGCAACATCACCCCGCCGGAGCTGTGACCAATCAACGTGACGCGCCCTGTAGGCGAATGGCTTTGAAGCTCGCGCACAGCGGCATCAACGCGATCAAGCAGGAGACGCCAACCGAAGCCCCAGCTGGTGGCCAGCCAATCCAATTTAGACGCAGGCACGATGCGCACCGCAGCACCGGCGGTCTGATCAATCCAATCAGCGAGGGGGCGATAGGCCTCCTGCGTGATCAGAAAGCCACCGAAGATGACGACGGGCTGGGTGAGGCGAGACGTGCTGCTCACCGGATCAACGCACATTGCGGAGCCTTGATCAGGTCGTAGCCACGCCGAATGCGGCTTCCACCAGGTTCAAGAACCGTGCTCAGCTGCTGATCCTCAGACGAAGCCTCAAGAACCACCTGCTGACCGATCAACACGATCCTGAAGCGCCAGAGGAGAAGACCCGGAAGGGTGAAGCTCATGGAGATCCTGGTTCTCGCCTCACGCTGCCGCAACTCAGAACAACGTCCATCCCTGCAAGGCAAAGGAAAGTCGAGGAATCAGTAGAGAGGTTTCTCGGCCACGACGGCAAAGAAAGGATCTCCCTTACCGCCGAACAAGCCCATCACACCCTCGGCGCGGGTGTCTTCGGCAACGATCTCCGGCTGGGGCCAGCCCTGGGCCATCAACACCTCAGCGACGTAACGCAGGTGATCACCGTCATCACCGTCGGTCCAGACCTGGGGAGCCTTGGTGAAGAACATTCGATTGGAAAACGCCACGATCACCTGGCCCCGGGGGCGGGTGATCCGCCATAGCTCAGCGGCGATCGGCTCGGGCTGTTGCAGGTACTGCCAACCGGCCACGATCAAGGTGGCATCGATCGATGCATCCTCAACCGGAAGGGTTTGGTCGCGGTTGAAGTTCTGAACCCAGTGCCGATCCAATCGGGGGTTGGCACTCAGCTCCTCAGCATTGAGGCCATGGCCGATGACGTTGTCGTAACTGACGTCGTCAGGCAGGTGGCTCACCCAACTGCTCATCAGATCCAGCACCTGAGCACAAGGAGGAATGCGCTCGCGGTAGAGGGCGGTCAGCCGAGCACGAAAACCCGCATCCAGATGGTGAACGAAACGCGGCTCGCTGTAGAAGATCGCGTCGTCGGTGGCATCCAACTTGAAGCGTTGGGAGTCCTTCAGAACAGGAACAACCGTCATCAATCAACCCAGCTGCAGGTACCAGCGCAGAGCTGCACCAAGCTGGCCCGCGATTCCCAAGCCTGTGGCCTTTTCAAGCACCACAGCAGCCAAGAAACCGAGCATGGCCACCCGGCCATTGAGCCGCTCCACATCGGTCAGGGCAGACCGGTTCCAGGGGCGTGCTGTGGTGAGCGACTCTCCGAAGCGTTCCGGTTCCTCGTAACGAAAAGCAGGCCGACTCATCGCAATGCGCAGATCCAGCGGACCTTAACCACGGTTCCATCGCGACCGGGGTAGACGGTCCAGGCACCATCGGCCTGGAGTTGCTCAAGCTGCCCTTTGGCACAGTTGGCACGCATCGGCAGAACCCGTTGGGTCCACCGGTCCTGGCCAGCGCGCTGAATCAGCAGGCCTGCTTCCACCTCAACGGAACCGTCCACGCTCTGGGGGGCCCGGATGTATTCAGCCGCCTTGATCGCGGGGGTGTCGAGGGCTTCCATGAAGATCCAGCCGTCGCCCGGCAGCAGATCGCCGCGACGGGATTGCCAAACCGCCGGCTCCTGCATCGGCTGCCATTCCGCCTGAACAGGCCCTGCGATCAGGGACAAGAATGACGCGAGAGCAACGTTGAAGGCCAGAGCAGGGAAGGCCATGGGCAGCGGGATGCGGGCAGAGAGGTGAGACGGACTGTCGGTCGCTTCAAACAGCTTTACGAAGCGTTGAAACGCAAACATGAATGAATGGTTATGGAATTCCTCAGGGCAGGAGTGCCAGCTTGAAACCACTGCTTCATCAGTCCATGGCCAGCATTGCTCAGGGACGGGCTGCCTACACCGTCCGACACAAGACATCCAACGGAGAAAAGCTGGAATCCTGCTTCTACGCCACCGATGCCTTTGAGGCCCGTCTGCTGGCCATGGAGTTCAACGCCTATATCCGACAGCACCCGAACTGCATCGATTCGATCCTCAGGACGGAGGCTTGAGCGGCGCCCGGCGACGCTCCACCTGAACGAAGACCAGCCAGGCCAAGCTGGCGAGCCCCCCTCCGAGCCAATCACTGCGCAGCAGTTCCACCAGGGCAACGGTGCTGGCCCCGATGCGCAGTCCCCGTAGAAGCAGGTCCGTTATGGGAGGTGTCCGGCGCTTGTCGCGCTGCATGGGCCGACTCAGAAAAGATGGGGGTGTTGCAGAGCCCCATGATCTCAGCCTTGCCTGGTTCTCCTGCCGCAGCTCTTCTGGCGAGGGAAGACCAGAGCCGCCGTGAGGGCAGCGGCATTCAGATCGAGCAGCTGCCGGGCTGCTGGATGTTGCAGCAGACCTGGACGCGCAGCGGGGATCCACCGGCGCCCGGCACCGCAACGCTGCTGCGTTGGCTGCAGGCCAGCCTGACCTTGAGCCACGGCGACCAGGGCCTGAGCATCGTGAATCAGGTCTGCCTGGCCGGTTTCCGGTTGCGGTTCAGCGGCCAGGCCCAGCTGAAGGGTTCCAGACCACTGCTGATGTTCAGCTTCACGTCGTTGGAGCTGAGCTGGTCCGATCAGGTGCTGCTGCAGCGAAGCCTGCCGTCACCGGAACCCCAACGCTTGCCCTTCTTTGCCCTGATTGAACTGAACGAGCAGAAGAGAACACTCACAGCGCGGGGGCGGGGCGGTGGACTGGCCCAGTGGTCCCGCAAGACACCGGAGGCGTCATGAAGCCCGCCGTCGCCCTGGCCATGCTCGAGCGGGAAGGCCGATGGCTGCTCCAACTGCGGGACGACATCGACTCGATCATTTATCCGGGCCACTGGGGGTTGTTTGGCGGCCATCTCGATCCGGGAGAAACAGCCAGCGAAGCCGTGCACCGCGAATTGCAGGAGGAGATCGATTGGTCACCCAGCGTGCCGCTCGAACCATGGTTCAGCGATGACAGCGGCAACCGGGTGGCCCACGTGTTCCGCGGAACGCTCAGCGTGCCCGTGAGCCAACTGCAGTTGAAGGAGGGCCAGGAGATGAAGTTGTTGCCCCTCAGTGATCTGGTGCGTGAGGCCATCTGGAGTGAGCGGCAGCAGGAGCTCCGGCCTGTCGCTCCGCGCCTGTCGATCGTGATCGATCGGTTGCTGCAGGAGGGCCATGACCACTGAAACCTGGCTCGATCTCCGCAATGTGGAGGCATGGCAGGGCGATCGGCCGGTGCTGCACAAGCTCAACCTGCAACTGAAACTGCGGCAGTCCACAACGGTGTTGGGGCCCAATGGCGCAGGCAAAAGCAGCCTGGTGAAACTGATCGACCGCAGCCTGTATCCCATCGTTCGCCCTGACGCTCATCTGCGGTTGTTTGGCAGCAAGACGGTGAACCTCTGGGCGCTGCGCAGCCGCCTTGGGGTGGTGTCGAGCGACATGGAACAGCGGCTTCATCCCAAAACAGCTGTTGAAGAGGCGGTGGTGAGCAATTTTTTTGGGGCCACCCGGCTGGGCCGGGATCAGAAGCCCAGCGCGCGGCAATGGGAGCAGGCGCGGGATCTGCTCGATCAACTGCACCTCCACGGCATCCGCGAACGCTGCTGCGGAGAGCTGTCGGACGGACAGCGGCGCCGCCTGTTGATCGCTCGCGCCCTGGTTCACCAACCCGAGGTGCTGGTGCTGGATGAGCCGAGCCGTGCCCTCGACCTCCAGGCCTGCCATCAGTTGCTGGCGATCCTGCGGCGCTTGATCCAGGCGGGAACCACCGTGGTGCAGGTCACCCATCGGGTGGACACGATCGTTCCGGAGATGGAACGGGTGCTGTTTCTGGCAGAGGGACGTCTTGTTGGGGATGGAAGCCCACGGGAGATGCTGCGGCCCGCCGAACTGAGTGAACTGTTCAACACCCCGCTCAACGTGGTGGAAGCCCATGGCTTTCGCCAGGTTCTTCCGGGGTAGATCGGTAGGCAGCACCCTGCTCTGCTAGGGATGAGGGCCAGACCACGCAATCGCCATGGCAACGGCAGAACAGAAAAAGACCATCACCAAGAAGCGCCTGCAGGAGCTGCGCAACCAGTGCCGTGACCACTACAACGTGGTGGCCGATGGTGTTCTGCCCGATGGTGCCGATGTGCGCGTCACCATGGGCAAACTCCAGGAGCTGATCGAACTGCTGGATGGCAAAGCCAAGTGGGATGACAGCGAAGCCTCCTGAGCCGTTCCAGAACATGCGGGACGATCTTGATTACCGCGAGCCGTGGGACCAGGACGGTTCCAAGCAAACGGCATCTGATCAGGGTCGTTCCGCCAAGGACTTTCACTTTCGAGAAGCCGGCGTTCAGCGCTTCAACGACACCTACGACTGGGACGACGACGAGCGCTGATCCACTCATCCACTCATCAACTGGTCAGAGACGCCGCAGCACCCCCTGCCCAGGTGCAAGAAGGAAGGCGAGCACGAATTGCGCGGTTTGCGCCAGCACTATGCAACCGGCGGTGGAGCTGTCGGTCCAGTAGCTGATGAACACCCCCAGCACACTGGAGAGCACGCTGCTGGTGACGGCCAGCAGCGTCATCCGGTCAAACCGATCGGTGAGCAGATAGGCCGTGGCACCGGGGGTGACGAGCATCGACACCACCAGGATGATTCCCACGGTCTGCAGACCGGCAACGGCGGCCAGAGAGAGGAGTCCCAACAGCATGTAGTGCAGGAGTCCGGTGTTGATCCCGATCGATCGGGCGTGGGTGGGATCAAAGCAGAAGAGCATCAGGTCCCGCCGGAACAGCAGCAGCAGCACCAGCACCAGCACCGAAATCACCAGGGTCTGCTGCACGTCCCCCGCTGAGATCCCCAGAACATTGCCGAACAGGATGTGGGTGAGATCGATGTTGCTGCGCGTCTTGGAGACGAGCACGAGCCCCAGAGCGAAGAAACCGGTGAAGACAAGCCCGATGACGGTGTCTTCCTTCACCCTCGACTTCTGCTTCACAAAGCCGATGGCGGCAACGGAGCCCACACCGAAGACGAACGCCCCCAGGGAGAAGGGAAGGCCTAGGGCATAGGCAACCACCACGCCAGGGAGGACCGCATGGGAGACGGCATCACCCATCAACGCCCATCCCTTCAGGGTCATGAAGCAGGACAACAGCCCGCAAACACCCCCAACCAGGGCACTGATCATCAACGCCTTCACCATGAAGGCGTGACTGAGGGGTTCCAGCAAAAGCTCCATCAGATCAGTATGGGCGCGCTGCAGTCGGTTCGATGCCCCGCGCCTCCACCCAGAACGCTCGTCCCGCACTGCGCCGGCTGCCCACCCGTCCCAGCCGGATGGTTCAGGCCGTGGTGAGCCGCCTGCTTCCCCTGCTCTTCCGCAGTCAGGGCCTTGAGCTGAGCCATCGTGATGCGGCAGAAGCCCTGGCCAAGGCCTTTGCAGCCCAGCAGTCGGGGGGCTGCAATCTGCTGATCGCCTTTCGACACCCCAGCACCCGTGATCCGGTGGTGATGGCGGATCTGTTCTGGAACGGCATTCCCCAGGCAGCACGGCGACTCAAGCTGCAGCTGCCACGACCCATCCAGCTGCGGTTTCTCTACGACCGCGGCATTCCGATCTGGGCTGGCCCGGTGATCGGCTGGCTGTTGCAACGCAGTGGCGGCATCGCCATTCATCGCGGCCGCTTGGATCGCCCAGCGCTGGCCCAGGCCCGTGGGGCTCTGGCCCAGGGGCGCTACCCGCTGGTGGTGGCACCGGAAGGAGCCACCAACAACCTCTCCGGTGAGATGGCTCCCTTGGAGCCGGGGGTGGCCCAGCTGGCGTTCTGGGCCGCAGACGATCTGGAGAAAGCCAACGACGAGCGGCCGCTGGAGGTGTTGCCCATCGGCATTCACTACAGCTGGAGGCACCCCAACTGGATCGCCCTCGGAGCGCGGTTGGCGTCCCTTGAACGCCATCTCGGCATCCCCTCCCCCGACGCCGGCTCGGACAATTCAGAGACCACCAGCCGCGACCGGCTGATCCAGATCGGCATGAATCTGCTCAAAGCTCTTGAGCAGCTCGAACGGCTGAAGCCCGATCCAGCTCAGACCTTCAGCGAACGGATTGATGCCTACCGCCGGCATGGCCTGGCCAAAGCCGAGACCCATTTCGGCCTGCGTGCTGTTGGCAATCTTCAGGAGCGCTGCCGCCGGATCGAGCAGGCCGCCTGGGATCGGATCTACAGGGAAGGTGTTGATCAGCTCCCGCCACTGGAGAGGAGCCTGGCGGACTGGGAGGCACGGGAAGCCGACCTCCAACTCACCCGCATGCGACTGGTGGAGCATTTCACCAGCGTGAGTGGTCATTACATCAGTGATCGAACCGACTTTGACCGCTTTGCCGAGATGTTGCTGCTGGTGGAGGAAGCAATCGGCTGGATCGAAGACAAGCCCTGGAAGGGTCAGCCCAGCCTCGGCCCACAACGGGTGGAGGTGCAACTCGGACGAGCCTTGCCCGTGCGGCCTCGCCTGAATCAGTACCGCAGCAACCGTCGCGAGGCGATGCAGGTGTTCATGCAAGACCTGGAGCAGGCTCTCGTTGCCCTGATGCCCGACGCCTCTCGGACCATGACGACGGACGCGGGAGAGCTCTGATTTAGAACGTCTCCTCCGGGGAGCTGTTGCCCGTCAGCAGATCGGGCGGCACGCCACCGAAAGTCATGGCGAGGTTCTCGGGAGTGAACACCTCTGAGGTTTCCCCGTAGGCCAGCACGGTCTTGTTGATCAGAACCACCAGATCGCAAAAATCACGAACGTGGCCCAGGTCGTGGGTGGAGATCAGGATCGTGCGGCCCTCGTCGCGGAACTGAAGAAACAGCTGGGCCATCAGCTGCTCCGTGCGCACATCAACCCCATTGAAGGGCTCATCCAGAAGAAGCACATCAGCGCGCTGGGCGATGGCTCGGGCCAGGAATGTGCGCTTGCGCTGACCACCGGAGAGGGTGCCAAGGGGACGATCGGCCAGCTCCATCAGATCAACCCGCGTCAAGGCGTCCCGCACAGCCACACGATCGGAGCTGCGGGGAATCCGCAACGCATTCATCGCGCCATAGCGGCCCATCATCACCACATCCCACACCGATACGGGGAACTGGGCATCCACCCCTTCGCTCTGGGGCACATAGGCCACCGCTTGATGACGCTGGGCTTCAGCAACGCTGCTGCCGTTGATCCGGATTCTGCCGCGCGAAGGGCGAACAAACCCAGTGAGAGCCTTGAAGAACGTCGACTTACCGGCACCGTTCATGCCCACCAAACCGCAGATGCAACCGGCTGGCAGGTGCAGGCTGGCGTCGTACAGGGCAACGGTGCCGTTGTAGTCCACACAGAGCTGGTCGGCCTGAATGCGCATCAGCGGTTGCTCTCGGACAGGTCCAGGCCCTTGCGGATCAGACCCACATTGTGCCGCTGCAGTTCCAACAGGGTGGGGGCAGGCCCGTCCGGAGGCGAGAGGGAATCCACGTAAAAGGTTCCACCGAATCGCGCCCCTGCCGCCGCTGCCACCTCGCGTTGGGCTTTATCGCTCACGGTGCTTTCACAAAAAATGGCTGGCACCCCGCGCTCTCGCACCGTGTCGATCAACCGTGCCATGCGTTTGGGTGTGATCTCGCTTTCGGCATTCACCGGCCAGAGATAAGCCTCCTCGAGTCCGTAATCCGCTGCCAGATAGGTGAAGGCTCCCTCGCAACTCACCAGCAGCCGTTGCTGGGCCGGCAGCGCGGCAATCGCCGTGCGCAGCTCCTGATCGAGGGCCTGGAGCTTGGCTTTGTAGGCCGACGCGTTAGCGGCAAAGTCCTCAGCCCCGGCTGGATCAAGTTGGCTGAAGGCCCGCTCCAGATGGTCCACGTAGCCCATCGTGCGCTGGGGGGACATCCAGGCATGGGGATTGGGCTTGCCTGAATAGGCGTCCTCTGTGATCAGCAGAGGCTTCATGCCTTCCGACAGGGTGATGGTGGGCACATCCCCCGCTGCAGCCGTGAAACGCCGGGCCCACAACTCCAGCCCCAACCCGTTCTCAACAATCAGATCCGCCTTGCTGGCGCGCTCGATGTCACTGGGGGTGGGTTGGTAGCCGTGAATCTCGGCACCGGGCTTGACGATCGAAGCCACCTGCAACCGATCACCCGCCACATTGCTGGCCAGATCGGCCAAAACCGTGAAGGTGGTGAGCACCTGGGGGCGTGAATCCGTGCTGACGTCCTGATCTCGGCTGCGGCAGGAAGCCAGCATCACGGCCACCACAACCAGCAGCAACGCTGCCGAACGGTTCCAATTCAACAGAGTCAATGCGTGCCGACGCGGCCTGATCGAGGATCGCATCACTGGGTCCTAAAACAATCTCGGCAATGGCAGGGAAAGGCTGCAACGAAGCGATGCAATCACCGAAGCGCCAAGATCACCTCACCCACTGAACACCCGTGCGCAGGTCTGAGCGGGTGGAGGTGATTCTGCAGCGCCTCCACAAGCAGTACCCGGAAACACCGATCCCCCTGGATCACAGTGATCCGTTCACCCTGCTGATCGCTGTTCTGCTGAGTGCCCAATGCACCGACAAGAAGGTGAATGAGGTGACGCCGGCGCTGTTTGCAGCTGGGCCAACACCCGCCGCCATGGCAGAACTCGAGGAGGAGCAGATCCTGGCGTTCATCCGGCAGCTCGGGCTGGCCAAAACCAAGGCCAGAAACGTGCGCCGCCTTGCCCAGATTCTGGTGACGGCCTACGACGGCGATGTTCCCCAGAGCTTTGAAGAGCTCGAAGCCTTACCCGGCGTGGGCCACAAGACAGCCAGCGTGGTGATGGCCCAGGCCTTCGGCGTGCCCGCCTTCCCGGTCGACACCCACATCCACCGGCTGGCCCAACGCTGGGGATTAAGCGACGGCAGCAGTGTGGCGCGAACGGAACAGGACCTCAAGCGCCTGTTCCCCAAGGAGCACTGGAACCGCCTGCACCTGCAAATCATCTTCTGGGGCCGTGAGTTCTGCACAGCACGGGGCTGCGACGGAACCGTCTGCCCCATGTGCCGTGAGCTTTATCCGAAACGCCGCCGCCCTGTGATCACCCGCAAGCCCTGATCAAGACAGCAGCTCTTCAGCGTTGGCCTTGATCACGCAATCAGCGGTGGGGTAGCTCACACAAAGGAGGGCAAACCCCTGGACGATCTGATCATCATCGAGAAAGCTCTGATCGGTCTGATCCACTGAGCCACTCACCAAACGGCCCGCGCAGGTGGAACAGGCGCCTGCCCGGCAGGAATAGGGCAGATCAACTCCGGCCTCCTCGGCTGCATCGAGGATGTATGTGTCATCAGGGCACGAAAAGCTGGCACCACCCTCGATGCTGATGTTGAAAGAGGCCATGACGCGGAAGATCCTGAACGGTTGGTAGCTGGATCAGCCCATCGGCGCCAAAGCAGCTGAATCCGCACCCTGCTCCCATGAATGTTTGGGGGAGGCGCAGGCGAGGGAACCTGCGCTCGTTCAACTCCCCGAAGCGTTGGCAGTGATGCTCGCGCCTCCGGAATCATCACGCGGATGAGAACAGTTCTTACTAAGCAGTAATGCCTAAAAACGTGCGGATCGATACCCGCCAAAGCGCCATCGTCTTGGACAGTGCATCACGAAAGCAGTGGTGCTTTCCATGCGTCACGGAGGGGGCGGACTGAGGGGCCTGCTCTTTTTTTTGGCCTGGACCTGATCCAGAAGACCACTTGACCAGCCAAACCCACCATTGCTAGTACTGATGTACTTGCAGCATGGTCATGGGAGAGGGCTGGCTGATCGACAGCGACGACCGCTGGATCTGGCGATTCCATCGCGATCAGAAGGGATGGATCCATGAGCCAAAGGTCTTCATCGACAGAGGCCGGCGCCTGCCTGACGGCCCTCCCCTGCTGAAGGAACGCCGACACCTGCGAAAGGCCGAAGCAGAACAACTCTGGGCGTCCTTACAGACCCAGGGCTGGAAACGCCTTGCATCTCCGGCCTGGGGCGACGCGGTTGAACTTTGAGACAGGTCGCGGAGGCCAACCGCGAGGCTGTCCATCAGCAATCCCAGCAAACGCATCGGATGGCATGTTGGATCTGTGAGGAAAAACGCCTCACAGGGTGGAAACAAGGACACACTCCTGCGAGCCGTTTTGGAACCCCTGCCTTTGGCGGGGGTTTCTTTTTGTCTGCCAGGGAGCCCATGGAATCGGTCATCAACGAAATCGAGTTCAACTTCGAGCAGACCGTCAGCATTCGAACTGACGTGAAGCTGAGCAAGGACGACGTGAAGCAGATCGTCTCAGAAGCTCCCGCAGAAACCCTTGAGGAGATCGTTTACCAAAGCCTGGTGACCGATGAGCTGTATCTGAGGGCGAGGGCCAAGGAGATCGCCGCCAAACTCAAACAAGACGATCTTGAAGTGAACAGAATCGAGTATTGGGACGACGAAGGAAACAAGGCCTGAACCTGTCGCCCCTGGGCAGGCACTGTCGGAAGCCTCTGATGAACGACAGAACTGCTGGCGGAACAGGACCTGCTTGAGCCATGGTGCAAGCAGGTGCCTTTGAAGGCTGTTGCGCACTCAACGTCAGCTTCGCCAGCAGGTGCTGGCTCAGTCCCCGGCAGGCAAGCCACGATCCTTGATGGATTTTCGCTGGGCGCTATCAGAACCTTCAGGCCCTAACCCTGCGTCAGCCAAGCAAAGAGCAGCGATTGTTTCGACGCAACAAGTAGCACCGGATCGATGGATGGCGAAAATCTCGCGCCTGCTGTCTCGCCCTAAAAAGAAGATCTCTCGCCCTAAAAAACAGACTCGCTGATGGAATCAGCCAGGGCAAACCATCAGCCAATCAGCCTCCAGACGCACAGGCCTACGCAGAAACAAACCACTGAGACTGATCAACGCTTAAGCAGCTATCCAATTCTGCTGAGAATCGGCTCGAGATCGAAGTTGTAGCCCCGAACAACAAGATCTGCGCGACGCTTCAAAGGGTGAATGAAGCGACGCTCACCCGGGAGCATTTCGCGCAGCATCTGGCGAATCACATAGGAAGCTGGCCTCTGCCTGTCGCGAACATCACGCCAGAGACGCTTGATCAACCTCTGAAGCAGTGGGGTTTCGACGTACACAACCAGCGAGATGGGCACAGCCTTCAACAGGTGCTGTGGCCCGTAGGAGCCTTCCACCAGAACCAGGTCATAGGGCTGCTGCAACAACCTGGAGCTGACCCTGCGGCTGCGCATGTCGTAGCTGCGCAGCGCGTTCAACTGGCGGTAGCGAACAGCGCTGAGCTGCAACCTCAGCTGATCCGCATCAATGGCATCCACCGTGTCGAAGCCATAGCGCGAGCTGGGCGACCAACCACAGCGGTAGTAGTCGTCGCAGGCGATCAGCAGGGGATGACGCCCTCTGGCACGCAGCTGTTCGGACAGACGGGCGGCAAGGGTTGTCTTGCCGGCCGCAGACGGCCCGCAGATGCACACCAGAGGAACTGCCCCAGACAAGCGCCGCCTTCATCCAGAACCATGCTGACAACGCCACCCCAAAAAAAGCAGAAAAAACAGTAGCCGTTGATACCAAATGGGACTAGGGTGTACTCACGTTGAGCCTCACCAACAGGCCGCAGTCAGATCCACGCCAGGCAACGGGGGCGTGGGCACCGCGCAAGAGAGAGATGAACACCCTTCAACTGATCAAGGCACGGACTGTGCGCAATCAAGCCATCGAATCGGCCAGAACCCAGATGGCTCGGGCCTACCGCCACCAGGGCCACACCGACCGGGTGCACACCCCGGTGGGGAGCAAAACCAAGGTGCTGCGCTATCGCGGCGTTGCCTACGAACAAATCGACCCACAACAGCACCCAAGCGGTGGGCGGGAACTGCGTTACCGCGGCGTCAGTTACGACGTGTACTGAAGCCAACGTTGTATCCATGACTGAAGCGGGGACAACCCCGCTTTTTTCATGGCCATTGAGGGTGACAAAGCAGCAGTGGCGGACAGTGGTGATCTCCGTGGCGGCCGTGGCCTTCAGCGCCACAGCAGGCCTGGAGCCTCCGCTGCGCAACCTGATCACATTCGCCAGGGCGGGGGCGAGTTTCAGCGCCAAGCAGCTCTGCAGCAGCGTGCTGATGGCTGGAATGGATCCAGAGCAGGTGATCAACGAAGACCTGGCCGCCGGCCAGGGGATGATCCACACCCGGATCAAACCAAACGCTGGACGCGTTGAGGCCAACGCCCTGTTCGGGCTGATTCGTGCTGAAGCGATTCAGAACGGCGAACGGGGCTGCACCTGGCAGATCAATGGGCATCCAAAACCCCGGCTGCCCAAGCCAAACCAGCCTGACTCCGCGACGCCCCATCCCATTGGCTCTGCCTGGCCCCTGAGTGACACAGCCGCCGCAGGACCGCCGGAGATCGATGAGCAGGCACTGAAGGACGCTCTCGATCGCGCCTTTGAAGAGAACGAGCCGCTCACACCCAAACGCACCCGCGCCGTTGTGGTGGTGCAGAACGGCTGGGTGATCGCCGAGCGCTACGCCCAAGGCATCCAGCCCGACATGCCACTGATTGGCTGGTCGATGAGCAAAAGCATCACCCATGCCCTGATCGGACGGGCCATCCAGGAAGGTCTTCTGGATCCAGGCAAGCCACCGAAGGTGCCCGAATGGAGTGATCCGCAGGATCCACACCAAAGGATCAGCCTGGATCAGCTGCAGCGCATGAACAGCGGACTGGCGTTCGAGGAATCGACGGGAACACTGAACTCGGACCTGGTGCGGATGCTGACCCAGGAAGCCGACATGGCCGGGTTCGCCGCCAGCCACCCCCTCAGCAAAAAACCGGGAAAAAAGTGGAGCTATTCATCCGGAACCACCAACATCCTCAGCCGGATCCTCAGACATGCCATCGATGACGATCAGCGCTACTGGCGCTTTCCCAAGCAGGCATTGTTCGGGCCTCTCGGGATGGCAACTGCCGTTCTCGAAAACGACAACAGTGGAACCTTGGTGGGCTCATCCCTGGTGTGGGCCAGCGGCCGCGATTGGGCCCGGTTTGGCCAGTTGTACTTGAATCAGGTCCGCTGGGATGGCAAGCAACTTCTGCCCTCAACCTGGGTTCGGCAGGCACAGACGGCGTCGAGGGGATCAAAACAGGCCTATGGCGCGCACTGGTGGCTCAGCCGCCGCAAATCAAGACCGGATCTGCCCTATGACAGCTTTTCAGCTGAGGGCTATCAGGGACAACTTCTTCTGGTGGCTCCATCCCAGCGCGCGGTGATCGTGCAACTGGGACAGACACCCAAAAAGCCGGGATTTGATGCCAATGCTTTCGGGGCTGATGTTCTCTCAGCCCTTCGATAAGGCAAACGGCAGGGCTCAGTTCTTGTCGCCGCCCTTGGGAACGAACGCCTGGGATGCTGCAACGAGAAGTCCGGTGATCAACAGGGCCGGAAGAATGACAGTCGGACCGCCTGGAGCTGTCTGGGAGGCGAACAACAGCATGGTCTGGCAATAAAAACCACTGCTCACCCTGGCAGAACAGGGAGCAAACAGCGACTCCTGCAAATGTTTGTCGCAGAGACCAAGGCTCAGCAGATCACGACGGGAAAGAGAAAAAGCTCCCCCTGCACGGCATCACAGGCTCGAACAGTGGCGGTGGGCCTGGCACGTGGCTTCGCCACCGCCGAGGCTCCCGCCGGAAACGCCTTGCGGGGTCGAATCAAGGAATGACGCATCCACTCGTCAGCGCGGAAAGTGGCGTAAGGAGAACTCGCAGCCATGGGTTTCGGAGCAGTACATCTGTTTTAGTTCGCATGTACTACAGCGTCAACCCAGGGGCTCTCCGCAACAATCACGGGAACCACCGCCCATCCGCAGGTGACGCAACAGGACGATGCCATCGGCAGCCGCTTGAGCCGGATCGAAGCTCGGCTGGCCAGGATTGAAGAGCTTCTGGTCAGCACGGGACCTGGTGAAGGTCGGAACCCATCAGCAACGCAGGAACAGTGCTACGAGGCATGGATCCACTATCTGAACAACACCCCTGAGGCCGTCGAGGCTCACCTCACCGCCCACGAGATGGCCGCCCTAAAAGCCTCCATCAACGCCCAAGTTCCAAGCGATTCGTAAAGTTATACACAGCTTTTCCACAGGGCCAAAACAGCTGATCCTGGCGAGCACAGTGGTTTTGGCCATCGGCGTGGAAAACAAGCTTCAGATGCTCGGCAGTCCCCGGCAGATCCTGCCGCTCAATGTGAAGAATGCTGTGCTGACCATTGTTTTCAAGCAATAAATGCATCAGTGATTTCGAACACGCCTCAAGTGGCAACGAAGCGGTCCCTGCTGTGAACGAAGCAAGCAATCCTCAGGAGAAGCTTCAGGGCACCGATCCGCCAGAGGAGTCGGTTGAAAAACTGTGGAAAAACAAAAGATTCTGTTGTGATCACTGCAGACAGCCGGGAGACGTGCACTTCCGGGTGATGACCGCCCGACTCGCCGACTGGATCCTGGTGTGCGAAACCTGCTGGCCAAACTTTCGCGAACAAGCTGGTTATCGCTATGGAGGAACCCGCAAGGCCAACCGTCGCAAGCGAAAACGGCGGTAGCTGGAGGAAGGCTCAGATCAGTTCACATTGATGGCGGATCACCGTGCCGCGGCGTTCCCAAAATTCCGGCGCTGATTGATCAACGACCCGCCACCACCAACGACCGTCGGTGTAACTGGGGGCACCTGCATTGTTGGTGCGCGGTAGTTGCAACTCCACATCGCGCCAGCGCAGCAGCACTCCGTCCCCCGGCAGGGTTCCCTCCAACGTGTTGGGAATGCCTTCCGCCAGGCCGGTGGGATCAACGGCTCCCCGCGTGCTCTCAACACTGAGCCGATCCCCATCGCAGATCCAATCGGCCCATGACGGCTGGGGAGCCAGCAGCAGACCGAGCATCAACAACGCCAGGGCCAGGCCCTTCGCGACAGAATTCAGCAATGCTGTTGACCCTCATTTACGACGGCGGATGCCCATTCTGTCGAGAGTTCGCCCTCCGCAGTGAGCTCCAGGCGGGTGTTCCCAACCTGCGCATTGTTGACGGACGCGCCGATCACACTATCCGTCGCGAGCTCAATGCCCTCGGCCTGCCTCTGCGCAATGGCGCCGTGCTGATCGAAGGAGAGCAGACGTGGCATGGCAGCGAAGCCATTGCGGAACTCAGCCGGCGCATGAACCCCAGCGATCCCCTGCTGGGACTGCTGGCCAAGCTGTTCAGTGACAACCAACGTTCAGCACTGGCTTATCCAGCCCTGTTGGCTGCCCGGCGCCTGGCTCTCGCCACCCGCGGGCTGAGCGTTGACCCGGATCAGGCTCGATCACGCTGACGCAATGAGCCAAAACACGGGTGGTCGTAACCGATACCCCTGAACTACGGTCGAAACACGCCTAAAGATTTTCTTAAGCATCGATCCTGATCCCTTTGTTCCTGACGCGCTGAGCCATCAGCAACTCAACGCCTTGCTGAAAGCGGCGATGGACACATCCGCCGTTCCTGAAGGACGGCTCAGCGATGACGAATTGCTCCGCGCAGCACTGAGTGCATGGGCCGACCAAACCCAGGAGTTGCTGCGCTGGATCGAAGGGCAGGGCGATGCAGTGAGCGACACGCGATCGCCCAAGCAGGTGATGGCGCTGGGAAGTTTTCGCACCCATCTGGTGATGGGCCTCAAGGCACTTCGTTATTCCGAAGGCTGAGCCCGCTGCTCTTCCCGACGGGCATCACAACACTCCTCGAGAACGGAAAGAAACTGTTCCGGCTCCGGTTGATCGTCAAGATCGAAGCGGGTGGCTGTGGTCACCGTGAAGTTGATCCAGGTTTCCACTTCAGGGCCGCCGGATGCCATTACAAGGTCGTAGCAGGCCTGAAAATCTGAATCCGGTGCAAGATCACGCGCCGCATTGATGACGTCATACAGCTGATCCATGCCCTCGGCTTGGGCATCAGCAAAGACGGCACGAATGCGATCCAGCATCAGCATGCACGCTCAAGCTCAACAACAGAAAGCTCGGCTGTGACGTTGGAGGCTTCGTCTGCAAGCTCAAGAAGTTCTGCGTTGAGCTCCAGCAACATCAAGGCCAAGGAGGACGCAAATTCGATGCAGAACGATTCGTCTTTCACAGCGCCGCCGCGTTGAATGTGCAGGGTCTAATCAACGCAGCAAGTTGAACGTGGATTCCGCAATCCTGCTTTACAACAACAACGAAAAATGAGAAATCGATGCGCAATCTGTATCGAAAAATCAAATCAGCCGCGAACGTTGAACAGCTTCGCTATGCCGGGTTGGCCCCTCAGGCCGCAACAGGTTCCAGCATGGAGCTGACGCTGGGCTGGAATCCGATTTCACGCAACCGGGCGTTGCTGACACGGGCATTGAAGATGCGTGCGCCGGGGCGATCGTGGTTGTCCCAAATCACAGGGGGCAATCCGAAGTCATCACACAAGGCGTTGGAAAGCTGACGCCGGGTGAACTGGAGATCATCCACAAGGTTGTAGATGCCTTGGAGGCGCCGGCCGAAGGCGAAATCAACACCGCGAATGATGTCGTGAAGATGAACCCAGGCATTGATGTGGTTGCCGTTCTTGCGAACCGGCTGCCCAGCAGCACTGCGGATGTACGACGGGATGTCCTTGCCAGGACCGTAAATACCACCCAGCCGCAGCACACAGGCCTGGGTTGAAGCGTCGTTCAAGGAAAGAACAGAGGCCTCGGCGCTGGCCAGAAGAGCGTTGGCGTTGTTGGAACAATCCGGAGGGGTCAGCTCATTGCAGATCGCGCCGGCCTGATCGCCATACACCCCTGCACTGCTCAGGTAGTTCACATGCAGCGGTCGGTGTCCCTGGCGCTGACGCAGCGCCTCAACAAGGGCCGGTACCGCCTGGCCGTAAACCTTCTCGTACTGATCTTCTTCAAAGGTGGCGGTGGTGGGCGCCATCGCAATCAGAACCCCATCGAGCCGATCCAGGAAACTGGCATCCGCCATCGGATCGCCAGCGCTGTAGAGGCGGGGGTGGTCGACCAGATCGCAGAGTTCAGCCAACCGTCCGGGGCTGGTGGTGGTGCCGACAACCTCATGGCCCTGGCGCCTGAGATGGGTGGCGACAGCGGATCCCACATATCCACAACCCACAATCCCGTAACTGCCCACCATGCGCGGTCAAACACCTTTTACAGAATTTAACGAACGAGCTTTAGGCCTGCCGTGACAATGGAGACATGATCTCGATGATCCTCAACCTGCTCTGGGTTGTTCTCGGCGGACTTCCGATGGCTCTGGCCTGGTGGCTGGCCGCGTTGATCTGCGCCATCACCATCGTTGGCCTGCCATGGGCACGGTCGTGCTGGGTGGTCGGTTGTTTTTCGCTCTGGCCCTTCGGCTCCGAAGCGGTGAGCCGTCGCCAGTTGAGAGGACGAGGTGATCTGGGGACGGGCCCGCTGGGTGCGCTCGGCAACGTGATTTGGTTCCTTGTGGCCGGCTGGTGGCTGGCCCTGGGTCACCTCAGCAGTGCCCTGGCCTGTTTTGTCACGATCATCGGCATTCCATTCGGAATTCAGCACATCAAGCTGGCTTTGATTGCCCTGGCCCCCGTCGGCATGACGGTGGTGAAATCACGCAACTGATCCGGCAGAGCTGATCAGACCAGCACCTGATCAGAACAGCCACTGAATCAACCAAACCATCGCCAAACCAAGCACGCCGGCCAACAGCAATCCGCCCACCAGAAAGGTGATGGCGGCGGCCAGCCCGATCCTGGCCATGGTGTCTGGATAGAGAAGAAACAGAGTCAGCCCCAGGGCCACAGGCCACAACGGCGGAATCAACAGGCAGACCCCGGCGAGGATCATCAGCTTGCGATCACGCTGTTGCTTGGACTCCACCCGAAGGGCTTCGGCATCAGCTTCACGATCAAGCGCAGCCTGCTCATCGTCACTGAGCCAACGGCCACGGGCCTTGGCACGATCGAGCTCGTCCTCGAGCCGTTCAGCGGGGTTGCCCTTGCTCATCGGCTCACCATAAGAAGCAAGGGATCAACCCAAAAACAAAGACCGACCATCACAATCGATCTGATATAGGTAATTTTATCTAGGTATTTACCCGCCGCAATAATTTCATTGCCCAAAAAAGAAAAACGGCATAGTGTCGCTCTGCGAATTGAGAAAGACGTGCTGAATACCAACCTGGAGTCACCGAATCCTTCCCAAGCTTGCGTCACTGAATCACAAGTGAATGCCTATTTTGAATGCCTAACCCTCTGCAATCTCGATGATGGCAGCTGTTACGAGCAATGCATTCTCGTGCATCTGAAAAACGAGGTTGATGCATGAAAAGCCTAAGCGATCAAACACAAATGGGCTTGGCATCCATTGCCTCAACCGTTGCTGTTGCTCTTCTCGTGATCGGTTTTATGGGCATGGCCCAGCACATCAATGCCAGCCCACTCTGAAGCAGCTGCTCACTTCTGACGTTTGAAGGTGTAGCAACCACCGTGGTAGCCCGTGAAGGGTTGGGCGTAGGTCACCAATTCCCACCCCTGCTCTCCCAATTCATTCATCAAGCCCACCAGGGTGACGTCACGCTGCGGATGACTTCTGGAGATCAGCTGGCGATCATCCAGCCAGAGCTCCTCGATTTCCCCGGTCCACGACTTCCCCCGGGGCACGAAGCGCAACTGGGTGTACTCCCAACGCATCACCAAGCATCAGCTGAACGACGCACCATCTTCACCGCAGACGGCACCAACCGGGGGCGACAATTCAAGAACCCGCTGTTCTGTGATGCGTCGCCTGCTCGCCCAGCTCGTTCTGCTCATCGGCCTGCTCACGCTCACACCGAGCTGGTGCGGAGCCCTGGAGGTGAGCCTGCAACGCATTGATGCCAACGGCATTGGCGAATCGATCGGCAGCGTCACCGCGCAAGACACCGACCAGGGCCTGGTGATTTACCCCGATCTGGCGGGGCTGAGCCCTGGTGAACACGGCTTCCATCTCCACAACACGGGAAGCTGTGACGTGGGCCTAAGCGCCGAAGGCACACCTGTTGCCGGCTTGGCTGCCGGAGGTCACTGGGACCCTGACGAAACGGGGCAACACCTCGGCCCCTTCGGAAACGGTCACCGGGGCGATCTCAGCAGGCTGGTGGTGGATGACGACGGCAAGACCAACACCAGCGTGGTGGCGCCTCGGCTCAGCACCGCTGACCTGAAGGGGAAAGCCCTGATTGTTCATGCAGGCGGCGACACCTACAGGGACGAGCCCCCCCTCGGTGGAGGTGGAGCACGGGTTGCCTGTGGTGTGGTGCCTGACGAGCGCTGACTCAGCCGTTCACCAGGCGGGCATGGAGGCGACAGACCCTGATGGCCTGAGCGGGTGGCTCCTGACAGAGGGCACCGAGTTCCCTGTTCAGCTGTTGGAACAGGGATAGATCCGCTCCGGGAATTGAGGGAAACACCAGGAACAAACCTGAGGCGATCAAACCGATCACAACATCGCTCCAACTCTCAAGAAAACCCTAAGCATGCGTCGATTCGGGGTCGTGTTCGTCCCTGCAGACCACGACCATCAGCGCCTCGATGTGCAACATCAGGCCAGCGCGCCAGGCAGCATCTTCGTCACAGGCCTCGATGGTTTCCACCACGATCGAGCCTCCACGCTCAATGATCAGGTCATAGGCGGGTGGCATCGGAGCGTTGCATTGCCTCCCCATTCAGCAGGTATGGCACGTCCGGCACATCCCCCAGTTGAGGGAGTTCAACGGCAGGAGAACATGATCAAACGTTTGAGCTCTCACAACGTTGTTCAAATCACCCCTGTTTCGGCGCGTCGGGATCTACCTCGTGCTCAGCACCGCTGCTGTGACCGTCGTCAATCAGCTCGAGATTGAACAACAAAGTGCCTATCAGATCTACATCCCGATGTTCATTGGGATCTACATCGTTTCGCGTTGGCTCGACAGTCGGTTCAACCAGGCCTCACAACAGCAGGCCTCTCAACAGCCACATCCCAACGCAACGCACGACAAAACCTCACCATCCACAACCGACCGTGGTTTTGGACAGTGAGGTGAAGCGAAGCTGTTGTGAAGCTCAGCGGCGGGGTTCGGCCTTGCGAACGGAGATGGCGCGACCCATCCACTCAACGTTCTGCAGGTCGTCGATTGCCGACTGCTCATCGGCTTCGCTGCTGAGGTCAACAAAAGCGAAACCACGCTTGCGGCCCGTCTCCCGGTCGAGGGGCAAGGAGCACTTGCTCACTTCGCCGTACTGACCGAACAGATGAATGAGATCCTCCCGCTCAGCGTCCCAGGAGAGATTTCCGATAAAGATCGTCAAAAAAAGAATTGATCAAGACTGCTTACCTTCGCACACAGCGGCCTGATGCCGAGCCTTCAGAAGGGATGGCTCATCAATGGGATCAAGGACTACCAAACAATTCCGTTCAAACCTGAATTCGATAGAAAGCCTTTGCTTCGAGCCCAACGAAGCCGCAACGGAACCAGGCTTGATTCAGTTGAGGCATGGAAATGGGTGGACTCAGCGGTACCAAATCGGACGATTTCATCAACGCAGCCAAAGCCCGCGGCGAAGCTGCCCTGCAAGACAAACAACCCAAATTGACCAAGCTGGAAAACGCATTCCGGCATGCCGCAATCCGGCGGCGGGCTGAAGATGCCCGCAAAAGGGGACACCACACCTAATTCAAATCCCTGCCTTTCCAGGTCCAACCGCGTCCCGTGCGGGTGCGCCAGATCGAGACAGGGCCAATCGCACCCACCAGCAACCCACCGGCTCCCATCAGCCACCAGTAGCTGAGGGGCACATCAAAGTTGCTGCGCGTCCACAGCCGCAGCAGCAGCTGTTGAAGGATGGCCAAGCTCGCCAGCGCCAACACCCACCACCAAGCCGAAGCCAGCAGGGGTTGGAGCCAGAGCAGCAGCAGCGATGCCGGCAGCAACAGCCAGGGCACGGTGAACATCAACACCACCACCAAAGCGGCGCCAAGGGCTTTGACGGGGTCCCGATCCAAGCCCAGAAACCAGTTCTTGGTCCAGCCCTCCCAGAGCGCCGCGAGGTCGCGGTACATCCGCAGATCAACCGCATCAAGCCCCAGGAGATAACGCAGCCGATGGCCTCCTCCCTTGATGGCACGGGCGAGGGCCAGATCTTCCACCACCTCGCCAGCCAGGGCCCGGTGCCCACCAATCTGCGCATAGGTGGAGGCCTTGAACAACATGAACGGCCCCGCCGCAAACGCCACCGGCGATGCCGGGTCGTTGGTTTCGAGGATGGGAAAGCCGAGGCCCAGGAGGCTGGCCATGATCGGCTGCACCATCCATTCCGCCAGGCATCCGCAACTCAACCGCGGCGCCAGGCTCAGCAGATCGGCCTGCTCGTCAAGGGCCTGAGCCAGAGCCCGTTTCAGGGCATCGGGCTTGAGCCGAACATCGGCATCGATGAACAACAGCCAATCGCTGGAGACCTGGTCAACGGCCCTGCTGCAGGCCCAGTTCTTGCCCACCCAGCGTTCGTTGACGGGCCTAGGGCCGGCTTGGATCAGTCGGAAGTGGGGCGCTGCAGAGCCAGCCCGGAGAGCGTTGTCCACCGTTGCATCGCTGGACTCGTCATCCACCACCAGCAGCGACCAGTCCCGGCAGGGGGGCTGATTGGCCAGAACGCTGGCGACACAGGCCTCGATGTTGTGGGCCTCGTTGAAGGCGGGGATCACCACGGTCAGCGACGTGTCCGGAGCAGCAACGTCCTGGCCCGGCTTCAAGCGCGGTGCCACAGAAAACACCCGTTGCAGCCCCAACTGAAGGATCAGCAATCCCGCTGCAGCTGAACCAGCCGCAGCAAGAAACAGCAGGGGCTCAAGCAGGGCAAGCGTCAAGGCCGGGCCATGGTGTGTTGGGCAGCCGTCTTAGCTGACGGATGCTGCAGCTTCCACCATCGGCCACATCGCAGCAAATTCGGCATCGGACACCACAGCAGTGACCTCGAACTGAATGCCGAAGTCCTTGATCCAGGGTCCGAGATGCGCCCACACCTTGCCGATGTCACTGGCCACGGCAATGGCGACACCACTACCACTGATGGGTTCGCAGACGCGGTATTTGAGAGCAAAGCCGTCGAAAGCATCTCCCGGTGCTCCCGAGTTGATGTAGTCAGCAAAGCCCGGGCATGACTCCCACGCCCCCTCAACGGTCGGGAACGTCCAAACGATCAAGTAGTGCTGCACGGTGAAGGGAGGCATCCACTTGCTGCCTAGCCACGAACGACCGTTCAGGCTGAATTGCAACTGAATTCAGCAGTCATTCCGCAGACGCCTCAGGCGGTGCTGGCACGGAGCTACAGCTGAATTAAGACCCAGCGCAACCATGACTCTCCACGTCGCCAATGAGATGGATGAAGTGGAAGTGGCCGTCTGGTGGGACCTGTCGCGCATCGTTCGGCACTTCGAACGCCAGGGGCTGGAGCGCCGGGCGGTGAAAGCTGCCGTGATGAATGCAGCGCTGCGCCTGATGAAGGACGAAGGCGAGGAACCCTCAACATTGTGATTGCTGCGTAAAAACCATTTCCTCCGGTGAACTCACCCTTCCAAGAGCAGCATTGCGGTGGGGATAGCGGCCAAAGCGCTGCAGCTGGAGGAGATGGCGGCGGGCCACATCGGCGGTGGCAGCGTCCGCGAAGTGCTCGAGCAAAGGGATGGCCTGGGCCACCACGCTGATGTCTTCGCTGTGCAAAAGAGGCATCAGCCAGAACTGCCGCCGCGGTCGTTGAGATTCCGCTGCGATCCATCCCCGCTCCAGCGCTGCCAGGCTCAGCTTCAGAGCCTGAGGATCTCCGGCAAAAGCCTTGGCCTCACCACGCCAGATCTGACGGGTGAACTGATCCAGCAGCAGCACGAGGGCCAGACCACTGCTGGGCTCAGAGCTCCAGTGATCCAGCTCTCCAGCGAGGGCACGCTCAACGGCCTCGCCGAATCGCTCTCGCACCAGGGCATCGAAGCTGTCGCGGCGACGAAACCACTGCCAGGGACGGCACTGTTGGAACCAGAACTCCAGAACGTCGTCGGCGCTCAAGACGAACAGCTGTAGTGGGACACCCCACCGGCGCTGAAAAACTCCCGCGGTTTCAAGCGGTCGTAGCGGACCGCCAAATCGGCGGAAGGGGTGTCGTAGGGCGTGCTGAACAGCTGCTGCAGTTCAGCCATCAAGGAGGTGTCACCTTCAGCGGCCTGCTGGTAAGCCGGAGCGATCAGCCATTCGCGCCAGGTGATCGCCGGATTGACGCGCCGCATGCCAGCAGAGATCAGAGCCGGATCAACGCCACTGGGCCACTGGGCACGCCAACGCAGCAACCAGTTGTTCCATTGGGATTCGAGGGGTGCCGACAAGGGCAGATAGAAACAGCCCCGCAGCGGATCGATCTGCTCGGGCAGATCCGACAAGCGGCGGAACAGCATCGAATAATCGGCGCTGGACTCCACGAGGAGCTTCAAGAGCTCCTGGACCAGGGCGTCGTCGGCACTGAGCACGCCGAGTTTGCTGCTCCACATCCTTTGCATGGCCTCCTGCATGGCAGCGGGGAAATACTCCAGCAACTGATCCAGTTGGGCCTGGGCCTCCGCCTGGCCCTCCATCAGCGTGCGCAGGGATTTCCAGAACATGCGGTAGTTGGCCTCCGCGGCCACCGGCTGGTTGAAGAAGCAGAAGTGGGCGCCGCCACCGGTCCAGGGCTGAAAGCGCGGATCGAACAGCTCGCAGAAGCCAAATGGGCCGTAGTCGAGGGTGAAGCCACCGGCGGCGCAGTTGTCGCTGTTGAAGTTGCCCTGGCAATAGCCCACACGGATCCAGTTGGCCACAAGGGTCGTGAGGCGATCACGGAACAAGCTCGCCAACAGCACAACCTGGTCGCTGAAGGGCAGGCCGGGATCGATCTCCTGGCGGTAATTGCGTTCGATCAAGTGCACCACGATCTGGTGCAATTCCTGATGCGCCCGGGGATGGGCCTCACTGCGGGCACGGCGGGCGAACAACTCCAGCTGACCCACCCGCAGAAATGAGGGCGCCACCCGGGTGCTGATGGCCGCCGGGTTATCGACCATCACGTCCGGATCCATCGAGCGTGAGTTCTCGGAATACCAGGGGCGACGCACCGTCTCGGCATGGGAGACGTAGAGCGTCAACGACCGGGAGGTGGGCACACCGAGGGCATGCATGAAGTCCTGCGCCAGAAATTCACGGACGCTGGAGCGCAGCACGGCGCGACCATCAGCACCACGGCAGTAAGGGGTGGGACCACCACCTTTGAGCTGCATCTCCCAGCGGCGCCCTTCAAACAAGCCCTCGAACACCGACATGGCTCGGCCATCGCCGTAGCCGTTGCCATTGCCGAAGGGGCACTGCTGGGTGTATTCGGTGCCGTAGATCGAGAGGGCGTAGCCGGTGGCCCAGCCCCAGGGCCGCATCGGACCGGTGGCCACACCGAGATCACCGGAAAACATGCGGCGGAACTGATCGTCCTGGGCCAGGTCGTCGCTGAGACCCAGCTCGCTGAACAGGCTGCGGCTGTGCGCCAGGTATTGGGGCTCGGGGATCGGGGTGGGCGTCACCGGCACGTAGTGGCCCGAGAGCACCTGGCGGGGACGGTGGTCCTCCCCATCCGCTGTGGACTCCGGGTCAGGCGTGAGGGCTTCCAGCAGGGAGTAGTCGGCCCGTTCGGCGAACTCAGCAAACGTGGCGGTGCTCATCGGACCCTGACGCTGAACCCATCATCGCCAGAGCTGCGGCCGGGTGTTTTGACCGATGGCCAATGCCGAGCCGAGGCCTTACACCGAGGGAAGCATCCAAGGACAACCGTGGGCAAAGCCAGGAAACTTCGCTCCGACAACCGGCAGGAGGAGCTGATCACCAGCCTGATCGGGCTGACCGCCATTTTTGTGGCCACGGCCATCTGGTGGAGCGTGGCTCCCCAGTGGCTCACCAGCAGCTGGCAGACCTTTCAGTAATCAGGCATGGACGCCTCAGCCCGCAGCCTGCACCAGGGCTCCAGCAGGGTGGGGCGGCCGCAATGGGGGCAATCCTGCCCCCGCTTCTCCACCTGCACGAAGGGGATCCAACGGGAGTTGGCCTGCCCCTCATAGCCGCAGTGCTTGCAGTGAATCCGGTATTCAGCCATGGCTCAGAGGGCGGGCATTTCCTGACGTTGCACGGCCTCATGGGCCTGGCGCAGGCCATGCACCATGAAGCAATAGGCCGGATTGCACACCAGATATTTGCCGTCACCGATGGCGTCGATGGTGGACCCACGCGAGGTGGCAAAAATGCGGCTTTTGAACTCCATCTCATCTCCTTGGCTGACCTCACTGTTGTGGGGACATGGAGGAGCGGCAACCCGTGTAAACGCGCATTGTGCGCAGGGCTGACTCAGTCGACGGGTTCGCAGTGATCGCCATCGCACTGCAGGCCGCATTGGGGTTGCTTGGCGCCGTACTGCCAGGGACGACGCATGGCCCAGTACTCATCCACCAAGCCGAGCAGGTAGGTGCCGATGCGCCGGAGCAGGGAAGCCTGTTTCATGCCTTCAAGCTGGCAACGGCGCCGCAAGCCTGCAACCGAATGCGACCAAATCAAGGTGGCGAAACACAGCCGAGGTGGGTTAGGCCCGATGCAGTGCTGCTGAGCTTGAGCGCCGGCCCATGACCACCACGCAACATTCGAACCAGCTGCTGGAAGAGCTGGTAGCCGAAGAGATCGGCTTCCAGATCGATCAGATCGCTGAAGACCTGCAGCGGGAAGGCTGGCCGATTGCCATGGTGAAGCGGTTCATGCATGTGGCCGTGGAGCGCCTGCCGGAATGAGGCGACAGGCCAACTAGGTGCAACGACTCATCTGCGCAGAGCTGTTGCGCTTTTAACAACAGGGATCGCGACCATTCGTTGACAGTTGGCCAACGCTTACGCCATTCCTGATGAATGACGTCACTGCTTTTGCGGCCGTCGGCCTCACCGCGGTGTCGTGGGACGACACCCTCAGCCGGGCTGGGGCCAGGGCATTCCGGCATGCCCTCGACTACCGCGAGCCCTACTGCCGGATGAGTGAAAACGAGGTGGTGCTGCTGATGGATGCGGTGCTGGCCATGCGCCTTGAGAAGGGCACCAAGGCGCTGATGCTTGAGGCTGCCAAGGCGCTCACGGTCGATCAAGCGCTCACGGCCTACGCCATGGCTTCAGAACTGATGCGCTCGGATGGGCCCTATTCCGCCGAAGAGCGGCGACGGCTGGATCTGCTGGCCTTGATGCTCTCGATCTCGCAGGTGGAGGCCGAACGCATCGATTCAGTTTTTGAGTTGCTGCACGCCCCCCTGGTGCCAGCCCTTCTGGTCAATGGCGCGCCTTAGGCCGCACGCTTGTCATCACCGAACCAGATGCCCCGGCGGCTGTCGGGCAGACGGACCACGGCGCGCTCATAGCGCTGGCGGCAGCTGCGGGCACGGAGATGCTCTTCTGCCTCTTGAAGCAGCCGTTGCAGCCTGACGTCGTCCATGGCATTGCCTAGATGCCCACCCATTCAGGCCACGATCCGAGCGGCGTCAATAGGCCACGTTCAACTCTTCAGATCCATAGCGGAGCAGGAAATCCGCTTCGGATTGTTCGGAGAGCAGCAGACAGGTGTGGTCGTTGGCACCGGTTCGGTAGCAGTAGACGTCGAGTTCCTCGGGGTTGCGGTTGGAGTGGATAACCTCCCCCGTCCGAAGCACGTAGCGCGTTGCCATCACCTTCCACCCACGGGTTCCTTCGCGATAGCGCTGATACAACCCAATCAATCATTTCTTTGCTGATCTGCGCACCGGCCGTGATTCGGCACTGAGGTCACCGCGAGCTCATTCGTTGTCGACGCGGATGAAAAAGCGACTCTCCACGTCCATCTCGCCCTGATCGTCGGTCTCAGGATCGCCCTCCACCAGCTCCACAGCGAAATCCTTGTCGTCCAGTTCGTGCACAACGCTCTGACCGTGCACCAGGTTGTGGACGAGCAGGAGTCGTTTCATGGGTGGAGGGAGACGCCGTTCCACCGGTTGATAGCAACAGCTTGACCTTCAGCGGAAGCCGAAACCTTCTCGGATCGGCTGCTTGGCGGAGTATTCCCGCGAGAGCGCATCAAGCATCAGGGCGATGTAGCGGTCATCCATGCCGATGTCCTGCTTCAGCTGACGCATCAAACTATTGATGCTCTTGAACGCGTCTGGAATCTGATGGTCCAGATGCTCCTTGGTGGGTCGGTAGGGCATCGGAGCCAAAAAAAGTCCCCGTGGAATTTAAGGGAACCGCGGGGAAAATTGTGTTGCTGCTGAACCGGAGATCAATCCTCTTCTTCGGAACCGCCAACAGGGATCAGGCGGATCTGCTTGCGACCAAGCTTGATCTCATATTCATCGCCGGGCTGCAGTTCCAGCAGAGCGGTGTAGGCCTTGCCAATCAACAGATTGCCGTTGCCCTGAACCACAGCCTTGTAGGACAGCTTGCGGCCACCTTTGCCCACACCAGATCCACCGGTGGAGAAGGAAAGGCCCTTGGCTTCCAGGAGGGCCTCGTAGAACGCGGTGAATTTCACCTGCTCAGAGCCGTCTTTCTTTTTGACGACGTAACCACAACCCCTGGCCAGATCTGTTTTGGCGCAATCGCCAAGTTCCTTGACGCGGTTGAGCAATTCAGCTCCGGTAAGCATGGGTCTGTGAGATCGTTACTTCTCTATTAGAACAAATATTGTGCTGCTCACAAGGGGAAAAAAGCATTGAATTCAGTTAATTGGCTGGAAAAACAAAAAATCAGCATGTGTGAGCAGCTTGTGTTGGTGGTTTGACAAGGCCATCAGCGTGAAACAGTTGGCCTCGAGAATGCGTTCAAATGGCCAACTCCCAGCACCAATCAACATCCCAATCAAATCCTGACCAGAGTGGACGAGGATGGTTGGTGAACACAACCCAACAGCGGCTGGTGTATTTCAAGCCGGAACTGAATTCAGAAACCACGGCCTGGGTCTCAATCAGGACGTATCACTACGACCCGCCCATACCACCGCAACCCCTCAGCCATCGCCGCGTTCTGGATCAGAACGCGATCGACACCTGGAACGTGATGGTGAAACGGGGCTGGCGACCCTGCCGCGCTCCAGCACGCTGATCACTTTCGTTGTTGTTGCTACTGGTTCGGCAATCAATGGCATCAATTGCGCAGCAATGCCTCTCTTCAGGCTGTCAAAGCCAGATCACGATCGATAGGTTGCCGCTCAGGAACAGATTCAGTTGTGAGCGTCAGTTCAGTTCAGCCCGCCCAAGCAATCAGTTCCACCAGCGTGCATGGCGCCTGGCAATTGTTGAGCTACGACGTTGAGGAACAAGCCAACGGCAACAGCTTCGCGCCGATGGGGGACAACCCCAGCGGCTATGTGATCTTCACTGCGGAGGGTCGTCTCTCCTTCATGCTCTCGGCAGAGGGTCGCCAACTGGGCAGTAACGCCGAGGAGCGATCGGCCCTGCTGAGCAGCATGATCGCGTACACCGGCACTTACAGGCTCGAGGGTGACCGCTGGATCACCCAGGTGGATGTGGCATGGAACCCGGAATGGGTGGGCACAGAACAGACCCGCTATTTCGCGATCGATGGCGACGTGCTCACGGTGCACACCCCCTGGCGGGTGATGCCCAACTGGCCCGAGACAGGCCTCACCCGCAGCATTGTTCGTTTTCAGCGCTGCAGCTGAAGGGTTTCAACAGAAGACTCAGGCGTCGGTCTCGCCCTTCTGGCCACCACAAGCGTGGCGGGGTTGGTAGCCCTGCTGCTCAGCCAGGTAGCGCAGATAAACAATCTGATGACGGTCCGGCATGCCCACCGCAGCAATCAGACCCAACGGCCCAAACAGAAAACCTGCAACAGCCCAGCGTTTGCTGTTGCGCGCCTTCTGGGCGGCAACGGTTTTCGAGAGGCCGGCGCTGATCAGATGAGCGATCAGCACAAACAGCAGAGACTTGAGTTCCACGGAGAACGCGCAGCACACCCGTTGAGTTAGCCAGCGTCTGCAGCACTGTCAGCCTTAGAACGTCAGCTCACGCCGAGCTGCGATGGCCACCACCCCCCTCCCCAGCACAGGCGCCGTGAGCGGACTGGGGGAAACCCTGGCCTTCTTCACCCAGGCGGAGTTCGCCCAGCGGCGCTTTGAGACCCACGGCGATGTGTTCGAAACCAAGCTGCTGGCCCAGCGGATGGTGTTCATCCGCGGCGAAAAGGCCATCGGCGACCTGCTGGGGCAAGGGGATGCCTTGGAAGGCTGGTGGCCCGATAGTGTGCGGCAACTGCTGGGCAGCCGGTCGCTGGCCAACCGCAGTGGCCCGGGGCACAAAGCCCGGCGCCGGGTGGTGGGGCAACTGTTCTCCAGCGCAGCACTGGTGCGCTACACCCCGTCGATCGAGCAGATGGTGGCGGAGCTCTGCCAGGAGCTGATCACCACCACCACACCGTTGCCGCTGGCGGCACGGATGCGGCGCTTCGCCTTTGCCGTGATCGCCACCACCGTGCTGGGGCTGGATGGCGCCAGCCGTGATGCCCTGTTCGCCGACTTCGAGATCTGGACCCGGGCCCTGTTCTCGATTCCCCTGGCACTTCCCGGCACCCCCTTCGCCAAGGCGATGGCGGCCCGCCAACGGCTGCTGAAGCGGATCAAGAGCGTGCTCCAGGCGGGCACCAACCAAGGCGGGCTTGATCTGCTGAGCGGGGGCCTGGATGAAGCCGGCATTCCTTTGGACGATGACGACCTGGCCGAACAGCTGCTGCTCTTGCTGTTCGCCGGCTACGAGACAACGGCCTCATCGCTGAGCTGCCTGTTCCGGGCGCTGCTGCTCAACCCGGAGGTGGAGCACTGGTTGCGCGATGGGTTGGCGAGCGAGGCGGCATCACCGCGGTTGGACGCGACGGTGCTGGAGGTGATGCGGCTGACGCCCCCGGTGGGAGGCTTCTTCCGGCGCAGCCTGGCGCCGATCGAGCTGGCGGGGGTGGCCGTTCCTGAAGGGAGCGTGATTCAGGTGGTGCTGAGCCCGACGTCGGCCGGTGATGACGAGGATCTGGCGGCATTCCGGCCGCAACGCCACCTGGATGGATCTTTCAAGCAGACGCTGCTGCCCTTCGGTGGCGGCGAGCGGGTGTGCCTGGGCAAGGCCTTGGCGGAACTGGAGATCCGCCTGATGGCGGTGGGAATGCTGCAGGCGGTGGAGCTGCAGCTGCAGCCAGATCAAGACCTGGCGCTGCAACTGATTCCCAGCCCCACTCCCAAGGACGGCCTGCTTGTTCAGGCCACCGCGCGCTGACTCTGACGGTGACGGCGACGGCCGAGGGGTTCGATCCAGTCCACCAGCACCTCCTGGTGGCGCAGCATCGGCTCCGGCAGGCGGCAGCCGAGGTTGATCTGGCCCTGATCCATCAAACGTCCGAGCCGGATGGCGGCGGCCTCCTCGGGCCGATCAAAACTGGTCTGATGGGAGGCCAGCCAGTTCACCTCGTGCTCCGTGATCACCCCGGTGGAAAGGCTCTCCAGGAAGATTTCTCCGACGGTCATGAGAAACGTGTAACGAATTCGTTACATCCTGGCGCGGCCGGCCGGCGGCTGCGATTCAGGGTCGTTCAGGCCAGCCACTGATCGGCATCCATCACCTTCTTGATCAGCAGGCCGAGGCGCTTGAACTCAGCGAAGTTCACATCCTTCACCGCCTGATCCAGGCCGCAATCCACCCAGGCGCCATCGCGCTTCTCCTCAATCGTGAAGTCCTGCTCGAGGCTGTCGCGGCGGATCCGGTAGGTGATGCCGTCCTCATGGAGGTAGTCGGCGGAAACCAGCTGCAGACCCATCGATTGCTCGCGTCAATCCAGCGATGGTGGCGTGAAGGTGTCGGCCACCGCAACAATCCAGCGGGCCGCCGCTGCCGTCACCTGTTCCTTGGTGACGTTGAACTCCAGATCATGCCCCTGCTCGAGCAGATCGGGAATGATCGTCTGCCAGGCCATGCCGGCGGCACTGGCGTTGAGATCACCTATCAGCACAAAAGCCTTGGCCGCCCCGGTGACGGCATCGGTGTACTCGGGATTGGCGCTCACCTTGCTGCGGTACCAATCCCCCACCAGATCCCGCTGGGCCTTGCTCAAAAAGGGCGGGGCGCCAACGAGGTAGGCGTCGAGCACCAGCATTGGGCTGGGCACACTTTTGCCGGGGTGCTTGAGCTCAAACCAGGCCTGGCCGATGGAGGCGGCATCGGGCCAGTGGCAGAGGATCGCAGCGTCCTGACTGTCGAGGGACCGCTGGCTGGCCAGCTGATCAATCAGCTCCAGCAGCGCAGGCCCGGTGAGGGGCGGTTCACTGCGGGCATGCTCAGCGCGGGCTTCATTGATCGCCTCGGCCACGGCCGCCTCGTTCTCGTTGAGCTGCTCGAGGGCCCGCTTGAGGTTGGCGTCGGCGTCGGCGGGGTTGGCCACGAAGCATAAGGCGGGGGCAATCCCCAAGATGTCACGGCTTATTGGTAGTTCTCCACCTGCAGGTTGTAGCCCGACACCAACAGATTTTTATCCAGGCAGATCTCGGAAGGGAATTTGGGCGACGCCGATTTGATCAGGCGCAGATGAACATCGGTGGGCTTGTATCCCGCTCTTAGACAGCACTCAAAGAATTTAGAGACGGCAACTTCAAGAACCTCAGTACCAAATAGCGGCGTCACCTGGCCGCTTTCGTGCACCAATAGCCCGAAGTAATGCATCCAGAAGCCAAAGATCTCGGGGACTTTACCTAAATGAGGATTATTCTCAATGGGAATTGATACTCACAAAAAAGCAGGAGGGATGCCCCTCCTGCCGTTCATTGATCGGATGATCGCTGCTTGAGGCAGGGGATCAATAGCTGCCGTAGTTGAACTTGCCGCCATACATGCGGCGGTAGGCGCTGTTGCGGGCGTTCTTTACGGCGTTGGTGTAGGAGAAGCCAGCACCATCGCCACCGAAGCCACCGCTACCGGCAGTGAAGGTGCTGAGGTCTTTGGTGAGGCGCTTCACCAGCAGAGGTCCGGTGTACATCACGTGCTCGGCGCTGGCGTTGGCCGGGGTGACGTCAGCCATGCCCACGAAGGTGGAGCAGGCGGCCCGGGCTTCCGACTTAAAGCCGCGCAGGTAGGGAACCGTGTCGGTGCCGAAGGTCTCGAGGTACTCCTCGGAGTGGGTGAGGCTGTCAACAAAAGCATCAAAGCCCTGGTCAGCAATCAGCTGGATGCCAGCGCTGATTTCCTGCTGACTCACCGGAGGACGGCCCAGCAGGTGCTTGGTGGTGAGCTCGATGCCGCGCATGGGCGACACGGCGTGGAAGAACTTCTGCTTGTAGAGGTCAGACTTGACCAAGCCGCCCATGAAGCCCTGCACGTTGATGCGGCCATCACAGAGGAAGGCTTCCAGGGAGGTGAGGCGCTGGCTGTCGGAGATGCCGATGTTGCCGAACACCTGCTTGTAGGCCGCGGCGATGGCGGTTTCCAGGGCCGAGCTGCCGGTGGCGGCATAAGAGTGGTTCACCGCTCCGAAGGGGCAGACCTCATGGATTCGAGGACCCATGCCGATGCCCATCGAGGCGCATTGGTTCTGCTTGTATTCAGCGGAGCTGGATGCAGCTTTGCCGGCGTTGGAACTGGCGCTCTTGGTGGCAGTCGCGGAGTTCGCAAAGGCGAAGGACACCCGCTGATCGTGGGTGAAATCCCGCTTGTACTTCAGAGCTGGCATCCGAAAGACCAATGAAATTCAGTTCAAGTTATGGCGATGACTTCATGTGCGCTGATGAACTTATAAATAGTTCAAAGTGAGCGTTACATGGCGCAATCAAAGCGGCTGACTGCAACGCGATCGCCACAACTTGAAACAGCTGAAAAGCCAGATCGGGACTGAAGATCTGACGGAATCAGCCGCTGTTGCAGTAGCGAACGGCTTCGGCTTGGGAGCGGCCCTCGGCCACCACGGTTTCCACACAGCCGTTGAACAGACGGCTCTCCTGCTTCACAGCACAGAGGCCAACGGCAATGGCCGCCAACGACACAGCCGACACCACGGTGGCGGAGATCTGAACCAGGCCATAGGCGAGCATCACCCGCTTCTTGCCGCCACAGGACTGCTCGTTGGTGGTTTCCTCGGACATCACAAAGACGCAACCCCGAGACCCTATGGATCGGGCGTTGGCCACCGAAGCACGATCACGACCGTGATCACCGAACAGGCGATCAGCGAAAGAGCGATCACCGAACAGCCCCCCAGAACTCAGCCGAGGGGATCGATCAGGCCGTAAAGCAACGCCATCACCGCCAATTGGGTGCGATCCGCTGCACCCAACTTGTCTTTGGCGTTGACCACGTGGGTCTTCACCGTTTCCACCGAGATGCCGAGGCTGCTGCCGATGCTCCGGTTGGTGAGGCCGCGGGCAACGCCAGCCACCACCTCCAGCTCCCGCTCGGTGAGCTCTTCAATCAACGGCGGCAGGTTCAGGTTCGGAGCTTCAGCCGCACCGAGCTGGCGAATCTCTTCGAGGAGATACACCCCGCCTTCAGAAAGGGTCTGGAGGGCTTGAACGAAATCGCCCTTGCCGGTGCCGAGGCTTGATTTGAAAATCACCGCATCGGCGTAGGCCTGCATCGCCTCCTGCACCACGGCCTGGGTTTCGCGCACCAGCACGATCAACAACTGGCAGGTAGACAGCTCCGCCTTCACCCGCCGCAGCAGGTTCATGCCTTAGCCGGTCTCCAAATCCGACGTGCAGATCAGCAGGCTCGGCTTGTGGCGTAGCACCAGCTCAAAGCCTTCGTCTTCAGTGGTGGCGGCACCCACCACAGCACGGCGAATCGGCTCCGCCAGGCAAAGGCAAGCCAATGTGAGGCGATCACCACAGCAGGCGACCACCCGCTGGGTCTTGAAAAACTGCGCCGTTGCCTCGACGGCTTCGTTCAACGCGCGCGACTCGAGCCGCAGCTCCATCCCAGACTGTTGGGATGCCCCCTTTTAGCGGCGTTTGGATGGCTCAGCTGCAGAGCCATCACACTCAGCATCCCTACGGACAACACCCCGGATGCAGTGGGGATAGCGCTCACGCCCCAGGCACCAGGCCTGGGCGGTATCCACCACCTGCACCGTTTCGGTCTGCAGCTCTCCTTTGCGCTGAAGAATCAGGTCATAGAGAGGAGACATGCAAACCGACAGGGCGCCCTCTTATTGAGCAATACGCCAAGGGATTCCACATCCATCAGTTGGGGGAGCCATCTGTGTAGCCATATCCCTCAATTGATGGAATTAGAGCAACGAAGTAGGCGCCAAGCCCCCTTCGTGTCATTTGGCACAACAGCATTGAAATGAAGCCAGCACATTGATGCTGTTGCTTCAAAGCTGTGGCCAGCCGGCTACGCCAATCCCTGCTTCAACTCGGTGACCGTGTTAGTCGCCGCGTGCCGCGCTGGCCGGAGGGATCCTGGCCCGATGCCATGCAACGCAGCCCGCTCAGGGTTCGCAGCACCGCCAAGGATGTGATCAAAAGCACCGCTCAGGCAGCTGTGGGCTTGGGGCGCAGGGCTGCACGCCTGGGGATGGAATCGATCAAACGCGCCAGCAACCGATGAACAGTGGACTGCTGGTGTTGTCTGTTTTGCTGTTTGTGGCCGGTGCCACCTTGGTGAGCCTGGACTGATTAAGCACAAGCACTCAACGCGATCAAACGGATTGATCGGCAACCAAATTCAAGAAGCACGACAGCGGTTGATACAGCTTCTCGTTGGAATCCAACAGATCGTGGCTGCAATCAAGTCCAAAGCCCATGGAATTCCTGATTGCCGGCTGCTTCATCTTTCCGCTTTCAGCCCTCTGGATTCAATCAAGGGAAGACGACAACAATGAAGACGAAATGGACTTTCTTTGAATCAAGCCCTGGAAGACGGCAAGACCGAGGCCTTCAACTCATGGGCCAGAAGATCAGTGGCCAGCATGGCGAGAGCAACACCCATCAGGGCAAGAGCCATGCCCTGATTTTCGTCTGAGGCAACAGCTACATTCCTGGACAATTCCAGATGTTTTTCCCAGGAGAATTGCATCAGCTCCAGGCCTGTACATGCTTTCTAAGGCCATAAGCCTTAGCGATCCGAGCAATCAGCGGCATTCAGAAATGTTCTGTAATGCAAGCAATGCATTGAGTTGAGCATTCTTTCCTCAAATCGGTTGCAACTACTACGTTTTCCATTTGCAGCCTCAAAAGTTCTCGGGTACGTTCCGCTCACAAAGCCACAAGCCAATGGAACCCATCGCGTTGACTCTGGGCCAGAAATTTGAAATCGAGAAATTCTCACGGGAGATCGATAACTCGGACGATCTTGCGGCTCTGAAAAGCATTGCCAAAGACCTCTTGCTGGCCTGGAAACAACAACAAGCCGCCTCAGCCTGGATCGTCCGCCAGCAATCCCAGGGCCTCTGAAGTCAGCTGATTTCGTTGCTCACCACTAATAACGATGGAAGACAACCAAATGATCACCACCATCTCGGTGGAAATGGATGCCTTGCGTCTTCTGCACCGGGCTGTATCCGATGCCTACGCCAACTGGCCCGGTGGTGATGCCAACGAACAGGCCTGCCTGTTGAACATGAAGACCCAGCTCTATGCAGCCTTGATGGACCACCTGCTCGAATCGGGTTCCATCTGAGCCCACTTCGGAAGCAAATCAGTCGTTTTCCCTTACTCAGTAGAAAAACTCATGTAGTAGCGGCAGCTGCGGCCACAGACTTGATCCGGCCGTGGAGTTCGCCATGCAATCTGATCGCTCCCGCCTGCGCGAGCTGGAGATCCGTGTCGCCAACCCGCAGCACTGGAGTTCAGGCGAACACCAGATCAATGTTGAAAACCTGAGGCAGCTGCGCTTTCAGATCGAAGATCAACTCAAGAAACTGCGCCAGCACAACCAGCCATCCGCTTGATCAAACAGCCTGGCCTGCTCAGCTCGCCTCAGGCTCGGCCCGCGCTCGGCTGCGGATGAAATCCCAGGCCTCTTCCGCTGAATCTGAGAAATGGATCAGCTCGAGGTCGTCATCTGAGATCAAGCCCGTCTCAGCAAGGTAGTCGAAGTCCACCAGCCTCTTCCAGAAATCTGTTCCAAACAGAACAATGGGCATGCTGCCTTTGGTGCCCACTTGCCGCAGTGTGAGCAGCTCAAACAGTTCATCAAGCGTGCCGAAACCCCCCGGGAAAAGGATGGCGCCAATCGAGCGCATCACAAAATGGAATTTGCGCAGTGAGAAGTAGTTGAACTTGAAGCAAAGATCGGGGGTGATGTAGGGATTGGGGTGTTGTTCAAACGGCAGCGTGATATTCAGCCCGATCGAGCGGCAGCCGACCTCAAAGGCACCCCGGTTGGCAGCTTCCATGATTCCCGGGCCACCACCGGTCACGATCACATGGGATGAGCAGTCGTTGGGTTGTTCCCTGTTGCACTGACCATGCCGGGACGCCAATGAGGCGAATTCCCGGGCGGCATCGTAAAAACGAGACAACGCCACGAGCTGTTGCGCATGGACAACTTGCCGCTTCAACACCGGTGAGCCCGGAGATTCACTGAGACGTTGCTCGGCTTGCGCCAGCTTCGCTGCTGCGGTGTCGTTGTCGACGATCCTGGCCCCACCAAAAACAATGATCGTCGATTCGATTCCGGCTGTTTCCAGATGCAGATCCGGCTTGGTGATTTCAAGCAGCATGCGCACACCACGCATGGCATTTCTGTTCAACAAGTCGGGATCTTCATGGGCAATTCTGTAGGTGGGGGACGTCAGAATCGCGTCCAGGTTGGCTTGCTCAGGACTTGAAGTGCCTGGGAATTGAGTCATCTGTTCAACAGTCATTGGTTTTAGCGATGTCGGCGGTATTGGCGAGGTCGTCTTGCGTCAGAGGATGTTGGCCGCCAGTTCAGCCAGTTCACTGCGCTCTCCTTTGGAGAGGGTCATGTGTCCCACCAGGGGCTGGCCTTTGAGTTTTTCCACCAGCCAGGTGAGCCCATTGCTTTCGGCATCCACATAGGGATTGTCGATTTGATATGGGTCACCGGTGAAGACAACCTTGGTTCCTTCACCCACCCGCGTCACGATCGTTTTCACCTCCAGGGGCGTGAGGTTCTGCGCCTCATCCACCACCAGGAACTGATTAGGAATCGATCGGCCGCGGATGGTGTTGATCGCTTCCACCTCAAGCAACCCCATACCCTGCAAATCGGCCCAGGCGTTGCGTGGTTCGCGCTGCCGCTGTTTCTTCGTCTGCTCAGCATCCCCGCCGGTAGACGAACCGGTGATGAAGTCGATGTTGTCGATGATCGGCTTCATCCAGGGGCCGAGTTTCTCCTCCAGCGTGCCGGGCAGGTAGCCAATGTCTTTGCCAAGGGAGATCGGTGGGCGCGTCACCAACAGGCGGGCGTAGTGATGGGTATCGGCCACCTGGTGCAAACCAGCAGCGATGGCCAGCAGCGTTTTGCCCGTGCCGGCCTTGCCCACCAGAGTCACCAGAGCAACGGAGGGATCGAGCAGCAGATCCAGCGCGAAACTTTGCTCGCGGTTTCTGGCTTTGATCCGTCCCAAGTGGGCGCGATGCAGCCAATGCAGCGGTTTGATCCTGTTGCTGTTGCCTTGATGCCGGGCCAGCAGGGTATGGCTGTCGTTGCGCTGATCCACCAGCACCACGCCTTCATTTGCCTGGAGATGCTGCCCCTCGGGATCGGCGACAGCCTCCACAGGGAGTTGATCCTCGTCATGCAGGGTTTTGATCGTGTCCGCATCGGTGCTGAGTTGTCGGAAGCCTGTGTAGAGGTCGTCGATCGAGACGTTGTCGTTGATGTAGTCCTCGGCCTGCAGGCCCACCGCATCAGCCTTGATTCGCAGGTTGATGTCTTTGCTGATCAGCACGACCTCGGGCGCCTGTTTCAGCCCGCTGCATCGCATCTGCTCGAGGGCCACCGCAAGGATGTTGTTGTCGCCGCCTCCCCCCTGCAGTTCTGCCGGCAAGGCGTTGAGAGCTTGGGCCTGACAGAAAATCACCTGCAGCATGCCGTGATTCGTGCCCTCAATCGGAACGCCATCGGCAAGGCTTCCGCGGGCTCGGTAGGAATCCAGGAGCCTTGAAATGCGCCGAGCATTGCGGCCTTTTTCGGAGTGATCCTTTTTGAAGCGATCGATTTCTTCAACCACTTGCATGGGGATCACAACCCTGAGATCACCGAAGCGGTGCGGCGCCTCAGGATCGTGGAGCAGCACATTCGTGTCGAGAACAACAATTTTGTCTTTCATTGAACTTCACCATTGATGAATCAATTGGTGTTAAAAAAAAACATCAAGGTTGTGACCTAAAAAATCACAACAGCAGACCCCTTCTCCCCGCAGGCAAGACGCAGGGAGAAAGAAGATTGCAACAACAAAACCAGGCAGATCAACCAGGGCTTATTGCTTGAACCAAAGACAATCGATTGCGTTGCCTTGAGGACGTCAACGACGACGTACTGATCTCAGTCGTCATAGATCTTGCAGCCAGGTGCAGTTGGAGAGGTGTCGCAACGCTCATCCCAGTACAGATCGTGCTGAGATTTCATCGCTTGCTTGGGTTCTTCAGCCTGACCTGGCTGCGTCTTGTCAAATGCATTGAGGGGAATGCAGAGATCGAAAAAACCTGAACAGATCGTGACCATCTCTCTCCTTGTCGCTGACTTATCTCTACTCCTCTCCCCTCCAGAATCAATAGGTACTTAACCCATTCCTTTACACAAACAAAAAACCGCTCTTCCCGGAGGAAGAACGGTTGATGGAACACGAAGATGGATGGACTCGTCCACTCTCGGATCAATGGTTCGTTGATTGATCAAGCAGCCTGCTGGTTGCCTGAATCTTCTTCCTCGGAACGGATGAACCGCTTGCGTTGAGCCGATTCATTGCCAGATAAATCGTTTGCCTTCGAAGGCTCAACGGGTTTGCGTTCGGGTTTGTCCAAGCCCATCAAAAGGGGATGGATACCTCTTCTGCTCATTGAAGTCTCCTCTTATTCAGATCTCGCGTCGTGGTCTGTCGGCCCTTTCGCGTACATCAACTATCGCGCAGATCAGATGCAGACGCGCCCCGCAATGCTTAAGAGAATCTTGCGAGTCACCCACAAAGACCGGCCGCAGAGGGATTGAGGCAGCAAAGTGAGTTCACGAATCGAACGCAACGCACTGCGGGGTGCTCCGATGATTTGCATTCGAACCAGCCTCGCCGCGGCAGGCCTCGCCATCGCCACCGCGATTCCGGCAAGCGCTGAGATCGTTGCCTCAACCTGCCGGCTGCTCAGCTACAACGGCCCCATCACCAGCGTGAAAACCTTCCGCTGCGATTTCATGCAGCGCGGTGGCAACGTATTGGTGAACAGCGCTCAGCATGAGTTCAGCTTTCTGGCTGCCGAGCAGGGCGAGACCTACATCCGCATCAACTCGATCCCGCTGCGCTTCACCCGCACAGGGGCCTACACCCTGGAGGTGACCCAATCGCCGTGGTTGCGCTGACTGTTGCGATGGCCACCCCAAATGGGGGTATCAAGAATCGAATGCACAGGAGTTGATTGATTCCGCCGGCGGCGGATCCTGCAGTCTGTCGGCGGCTGTCGAGTGAATGCCCTGAGGTCCTCCATGCCCTTAGGGTTTCCTCCTCAAATCCGAGAAAGTTTTGAAACTGACTCTTTCGGGTGAATAAAGGAAGCCCTGGAGCCGTCACTCCAGGGTTTTCTTGTTTGAGAGGAGCTTGGGGTGTGAGGAACGTGGCAGGGGAGAAGCCACAAAAGAAGGAGACCACCCTTCCCGATTGCCTGTCGCCTGCAGGAAGGATCGTGCGTGGAAGAACCCCTAAACAAGCAATGAGTATCGGCTGGTTACTCAATTCGGAATTTCTTCCATGAATCTTCAGGGAGCATTGCCTCAGCAGCCATCTCGGTGCCCATAGCTTCCAAGAAGTATCACGCTCCTATATGTGCCCACTTGACCTTTCTAGTCTCAAGTGGGGCGTTGACGGCGAGTTGTCTCCCAACGACACCCTCAACCTGATGGAGCGATTGGCCAGAGCGGAAGAGATGAGCCAGGGGGCCGACCAATCAGGTCTCAACTCCAGTTCCCTTCCCCATGAGGAACAATCAAAAGAGTCCTGATTTGGACGGCTCAGCCAACCAGCCGGTCATCGGAATTCAAAAGAGCCTTTCCTTTCGCAACCCTCACCACTTCGCCTGTGAGCCCAGGGCTTTGATAGATGACGCGGTACACGTTCGTGAAGGCAAGAGATTTAGCGCGTGCATTCACGAACGCCTTGAACTCAGTCTTGAAGCACTGTTCTTGAACCCATTGGTCGAGCCCATCGCTTCGTTCAACGCAGTACATCATTTGGCGCACAGAGGACATTCAGCCTGATGAGGCTGCAGCCGTTTGCCCTCGATCGACAGGCCAGCTTCGGGATCACGTCATCAGTTGGTGACGCGAAGCCAGGTGCCAACACTCTCCAAAGTTGTTCTTACGCCTTGAACGTCGATCAGATTGGGACGCACAAATTGAAGCCACACGACGGAATCACATCGCGTCGAGCGATGAGGGAATGCGATTCCGCCACCGGTGTGCCCGCGAACGCACAGCACGGCACCTCGGTTGTATCCCCGCTCATCGGATCGAAATCGAGTCACTTACTACCGATGCCCGTTCTTAGTTGAGCCTTCAGGCCGCGATCGTCAACACCAGAAACGATTCCAATCTTGAGACCAATTCGTGTAAAGTTTCGATAAGCGACTTCCAGGAAGATGACCAATGCCCTGTTCTCCCTGGTTTTTGCAGCAGTGATGTGGGTTCAGGTGCCCCAGTGGCAACCGGACTGGTCGCAGTGCTCCGTTGATACGCCGGATGTGGACTGTCACTGGTACGTCACCGCACCAGACAACACCTTTGGCGAAGGCTTTAGCTGGGAGAACGCACCCTGGTTCAGTGCTGAAGGGCTTCGGGATGTGGGTGATCTGAACAACACGATGACCACGATCCACAGCCAGGCCCTTTCGGGCAATTGACGCAGCCAGCAAAGCGTCAGCCCTAACCTCTAAGTTTGGAGAGACTTCAGTGAACGACTACTCAGCAGCTATCACCGCTCTCATCGTGGTCACCGTGGTGATCTCTGCTGCCGTCGTTTACGTGCTGGCTCAGCCGACCGACCTGCCCAGATACAAAGAAAACAAGGACCAATAGCGGCCACCACGTGGGTGAACACTGACCATTCCACCCACATCGCCTCGCAGGTCTGAATCCAGCACTAGGGTCGCCAGAACTCCTACACACATCTGGCGTGAAAGGTCCGAACCTTGCTTTCTTAGGCGGCTCTGTGATCGTCGCGATCATGGCAATGGTTGTCTTTATTGGCGCCGCCAACGCTGGTGACTGCCCCCGCAACAAATCAGCTGAGGCCAGCTCAGTTGAGGCCCACCACAACGCCGACGACAAGGCTGACGTTGAAGCCTGATTGGCTCCACCAACTCAGCGAAGCGGATCAACCTCAATTGGGGCGATGGTCTGGAACGTGCTTAACGCTTCTCCGATGGTCTGCCCAACAAAGATCCCACCGGTGAGCACCGCAGCGAAACAAGCCAACCCGAGGATGAGTCCAGCTGCAATGCGAGTGGAGCTCGTGGTTTCCGCTTTGGGTTGCTCAGTGCTGGACACCATCTGAAGTGCTGCGACATACCAGTTGTGGCTGAAACCGCTCCCGGTTTCAACTGCGGATAGAAACAGTCCAAGGCTTTGCTGTGAGCCCCGTTCCCATATGGTTCCCCGCTAAGAGTGACGAGAAATGGTTTCAGGTTTGAAGCGATTTCTCTTGTTGAGGCAGCCAAACTGGGAGTTCAACCTGATACATATAAACAGTATCCGGACGAACCCACATCAACAACCATCACGCATCTTGGGGGTTTTGATTTGTGCCCACTAGCGTCATGCGGCTTGAAAAGACTTGTGCCTCTCAAGACTTCTCCACTCTCAGGCCCCTTCCGTGTGACCAATCCCAAACCCAAACGGTGGAGAACCGCCATCAAAGCCCGAGAGAATCAGCTGCTTACTCTTGCCAAGGAAGCTTTGCAAGAGAAGAAGGAAAGAAGAGTGATTCATTTTCTGGACTATATCGATCAAGATATCGCTGCATAGCCAATAGTTCGTGCAATAAATTGAACATATCCGACTGAACAAGCCCTTATCGATTGGGCTGTAGCCCTGGGTGGGAGATTCCCCACCAACGGCCGAGAGGAACACAAAAAGGCCCCTGGAGATCTCACCTCCAGAGGCCAGTGTCCCTAGTTCGACGACCACTTCACTTTCTTCGAGATGACCCGCGAGAGGGAGTGGGAGAACCGTCGGAACAGGTCGTAGACACCGGCCATGGAGCGGACGAGCAGAGACAAAAAAAGGCGGCAGGGTATGCCGCCCATCAACAAGGGGACGAATGCGTCGAAGGTGCTGGCGTCCCAGCTGCACCACCCTCTTTAACCAGCCTGCAGTGCCGTGGGCGTCGTTTACGAACTGCCAAAAAAAAGGGGGGTGTTCCCTAAGCACCCCCCGCATTTGACGCATCGCCCCTTCACCGAAGAAGCATTCAAAAGATGACGTGAGGTTCAGTGACAAGTCGTCGCCATCACGACAAAACGATGGGTGTGGTCAGCAAGCCAAGAAAAAGACAGCATTTCCTCGCCGCTACGGGTAAAAGCGCTTACCGGTGCTTTCTGGTGCCGACCGCTACGACAGCTCTGCTTCAACCCGAGGCATGACAGAAGCAGGCCAAAACAGAACCTTCATGGAGTTCGCACTGCTTGCGTTGTTTACCTGCTCGCTTGCTTCAGTCATCGCAACGGTTGTCCACGGGACCTACTGATGAGGAGCACGTCCCGTCGGTTGGCCTTAGAGCACCGCTTCGCAAGCACCGTGCTTTGGTCGCTTTTTGCGGCTCTGATCTTCCAAGCCCTGGCGAGTCGATAGGCAGGTTTATCGGCACAAGCCAGCAACAACCCGTTTTACCAATGGGAACTCACTCTTTGAACGGCTGCCGTCTTAGGCAGACTTGGTGTTGAGCTCTTGCCTGTTCTTCAGAACTTGAGCATTAATGTGCAGCAAAACATTGTCTGCTTCCTGAATAAATTTTTCCCGACACCATTGATCTGTAACCCTTCCAGCTGCATCCATCAGAGTGATGTATTGCTCTTCAAGCGTCACTTACTTTGTGCAGTTAATGAATGATGGCAGGGCTGACACTGGCTGCAGTAGTTGCTGATACCTGAAGCTCGACAACAAGAAAACCGCTCTCTTCACAACTGGGCAGCCATAAAAAAGACCTCCGCCAAAGGCAGAGGCCTCAAAACAATCTCAGGGATGCGACCTTGTTTCCATCCCATGAGGTGTTTCCCTCACAACTTCATCGTGTCTTGAGGATGGGAAATGGGGAAGCAACCTATGGACAGCCTGTCGCTTGTCCCTCTGCCTGATCGCTCATCAGAAGGCGTTGGAGCAGAAGACGGTGGGGCGGTATCGCTATGCCCTGGTCCATGTTCAAAGCTTTTCGGACGAACCGTGGGTGATGCCCAAGAAAAAGTCCCGGTGTTCGATGCCGGGACCTCCGCCTCTCATGACGTACCCCAGTCCTAACAGAGCGACTAAGTATTTATGCGTACGGCTTACACGACCAGCGTGTAGCAGGTGGCACGTCTCAGCCTGGTTCGACAGGGCTACGACTGGAGTGCCCCGGGGCGGCCCGAACCACTCAGGGGCGGCGGAACCAACTTCGAGCGGTCACCTGACCGATGGTTTCGCCTGGGGAAGATCTGCGGCTCGTCTCAGTTACGTCCAACGGCCCTGGCAAGGGCCTGCTCCATAAGGACATACAAGGGAAGCAGCTTCGAGGGGACCTGCCTGAGGAACTCCCTTTCAGCCTTAACCGTGGCCAACGCATGGATCAATTGCCCCTTCTGGTCTTCGTAGGTGAAGACCTCAAGACCTTCTGGTGAGACTTCAGCGCCAACCTTGTTCCCGTCCCTGAGCAGAAATCGCGCCACGTTCATTTGAAGCTGGAGTTGATTGTCAGATGGTTTTTCTCTGGCAGAGCTGCTGTCTGCATTCCGAGACCTGATCTGCCCCATCCCGTACCAACAGGGGCCTCAGACCCTTGGAACGATGTGGGTGACGAAATCGGCGTTGACCCAGTTGATGACGCCGGTATCAACATCAGCCACCTGAAACAACGTCGGAGTCTTGGGGTTCCTGGCACCACCATCGACCCAAATCACATCTGCCATGCGCCAGGCCCCATCCGTATCAGTGACGATCACGGTCATTCCCGATTTGACGTGAAGGAAGACCGGATCCGACTTGGGCGCCGAGATGCCGCTCGCATGATCAACCGCCATAGCCCTCGTACCAGTACAGACATACTAGTGTAGAGGTTGTTCAAGGGTCCAGGAACAAAATCTGAAGGCTCATGCAACGGGCTGGTGTGGCGCCGACCGCATTAAGGGTTCCGCGCTCGCCAGACTTCGGCCGTGCCGAGGCATCGCGCCACCAATCCCCCGCCGGTGAAGCCGAGCGATGAGGGATGGGTATTGCTGCTTTCTTGCGCTACTGGTCTCAGTCGATAGACAGGTTCAACTGCGCATGGGGCAGAGCGTGATGACCCGGCTTTTTGATACCTATTGGCCTGGTGGTGTTCAGAGGATTCCCAGAGGACCTTTCTTCTTCTTGCAGTACCCAGCACCGATGTTCACCCAGCCAGATGGGCAAGCTTTGCCGTTGGTTGGGGCTACTTCGTAATAGATCGGAGATACGCACGTCGTCCCAAGGGTGTTCACATAACCCAGAGGGCACTGGTCGTGGCCTTCGGCCTTGGGGATTTCCTTCTGAGCCAAAGCAGGAACAGATGTGGAGGCAAGCAGTAGGCAGCTAGCGAGAAGAGCCTTCATCGCAATCAGAAGAGGAGAACGTCGCCACCTGGGTGTAGACCATGTTGAGAGGCTTGCATACTGCTCTCTAATCACAGCAGCCGCCAACGCCGATGACCGAGCGACGGATGCTCCGGAACAACGCGGTCGAAGCCTGGACCGGGATGCTGAAAACAGGTTGCCGTCTTTGCTCACCACCCGTCAGGTCACGCTGAACTGACTCCCCGTCCGCCAAGAAAGGGAGTCAGCTTTTCTGGACAGCGCCCAATGGTTAAAACGAAAAAACCATTGGAGGGAAGGCCCATGCGACTGAACTTCCCGAGACACCATCGCCTCTACCAGGCGTTCAGTGCAGTTTCAATGAGGCAACAGCGGCGACCAAATGAGTCACTAAAAAGTTTCGGCAACTGAAAACGCTGATCTGACTCCTCGCATCGCGCTCGAGACAGAGGAGTCAGTGGTGCTATCAGCGCCCAATGGTCATTGGAGAAACCATTGGATGGAAAGCCCTAACGGCAGAACTTCCGAAGACACCCTCACCCCGGACGGGGGTGCAGTCCCATGCGAATGACGCAATGGCTATGACCAAATGAGCAGCAACGAGGTTTCAACGCTGCCTCTCTCTCGTTGGGTGAAAACAGTAGGTGCGCTGTCGGCAACCAGTGCGGTGAGGGCGGATTTTGTTCTTACTTTTGTTCTAACTGCCTTTCACGGCCCAACAAGAAGAACCATGACCACCCCTAAGACCTACTGCACTGCAACAGATCAGAAGGAATAACCCAAAAGACAACGCAGGTCTGACTCCCTGCATCGCCAGAAGGGAGTCAGTGCAGTGACCAGCGCCCAATGGTCAACGGAACAACCATTGGAAAGAAGGAGCCTTCGTCTGCGCCTTCCAGTTCCACCATGGCTTAGGTGAAAAAGACCAGGGAGCGCCAATGACACGTTGAGGATGCGCAAATGACGTACCACAATGTTGTGGCGCTGATCAAACGGTTAGAGCAGCGCAATCTCGACCTACTCGTCATCCATTGGACTAGAGAAACACCACGCTGCTGCAACCAGGATCACCGGCCGAGGGGCATGACTTCAGATCCACCAAGTGATCTTCCTTTGGTCGCCAAGTCATACATGTCTTGATGAATATTGTCCGATTCATTGCTGAACCAATTGGTCAACTCTGGCTGCACAATCTTTTTGGGTCCTAGATCAATGAATGAATACTCAAGCGTGATGAAGTCACCACCAACCGTGCGATAACCGAGCTCAAGAAGCATCTGGCCGCTTGCAGATGGGACTTCAATCTGTGCTTGCGTTGCCTTGAGGCTGAGCTCCACCAACTTGCTCGCAACCGTGCCATCACCGGATGCATCCCTAATTCTGATCATTAATGCTGACCCCTTGCTCTGCCTCAGCAAGAGCTGAGTTGGCTTCCTTAGAAGCCATTGACATGAAATGGCATTGGCCTGAAGCGAGGTCTTAAAAAACGAGAGGTCGTCCTTCAGACCCTGGGTCTTTTTATGCTGCTTGAGTAAACCGAGTTTCGAGAGCAGCCACTTCATCGCTTCGTTATCAAACGAGACCGTAGATAGCCCATTTTTGGGCTGGCGAGAAAGATTCTTTTTATCGCTTAACCCGAGTATCTGTTGTTACCAAGAAACTTGAGGAATGACATTGTCGAAGTGTGAGCGTTGTAACGACCAAACGAAAACGATGAAAGCCATGACAGGGGAGAGTTGCCAGAACGCTCCATGGCTCAAGCAGACTTGATCGCACAGACTCCGCGCGGCTCATCCATCCAAAAAATCGAAGCCGGCAAATTTCTGGTGTGCGACAGCGAGAACGTGTGCTTCTTCACGCGCAGCCTCTACCTCGCCGAGGAGCAGCTGGAGGAAATGGAGCTTGGCTACCGGTTCCCGTATTCAACCAATTTCCGCAAAGCGCCCGCATGACATGTGGAGCAATTTGAGTAGCGGATTTCGCTGAATCAACTGGCTCCAATGGCTTATCTGTATCGCGTCCTGGTCTCATGCAACTAGCCCGGGACGCGGACCCATGTCAGCGGCAACTGCTGGGTCCGTTTGTCTAGCGAATCCAGCCGTTCTCCCGAGGCAAATCGAGCTTTTAGGCAGTCCGTATCAGTCGAAACCATCGCAGGGATCTACCGAAATTTTTGGCGGATCAGCACATCTTCAGAAATTTCCAGACAAGCCTGCTGAATGGCCTCATCATTGGGCCCTCAGTCGCCCGCATACCAGATGCGGTGCTGAGCAGCACGGGGAGAGCGACCCTGGGGCTGGCAGACGAGTTTCCCCGTTGAGAGCGATCAATGGGGAAACCTCTCTGTGTCTAAAAGCTGTAGAAATTCAGTGCAGCAGGCACAAATCAGTGTGACGTGACGAACGTGTTTATGCGGATACCGCATCGCTCGGGGAGGACTCGCTTCTCCTCGCGGTTCCGTGGCTCCACATCGTTAAGTCGCAGCTTGGTTGAAGGTCAGCCATCGCGGCAGAGGGAGCTGCTCAAAAACCTCGGCCACGCCCCTCCACACCTATCGATTCAATGTGTACTTGATGAGCAAATCATGAAAGAAATATAATTACCTATTTGCGATATTTAAAGCTTTGAAATCAAACAAGTAATCAAGTGCTTAAGTCGTCCAGTTATTTCATGGAGGACAGTATGCACAGTCAGAAGAACTCCCCGGCCTGCTTTTTGCGCTGGTCTGTGAGCAAGGTGACTGACAGGCTCTATGCGGTTGCAGCAACGGTTGACGGAAAGGAATACGACTTTGTCGGCAATTTCAAGAGCGTTCGAGAAGCACAACAAGCAGGCCGTCGCTACGCCGAAGACCTGGTTCACAACTCGATGGCTGGCGGTCGCCTGTCGCTGAAACAACAGCCTCTAGCCGCCTGATCGTCACCATCGGTTCGTAAGTTGAACATATGTTGGGTTCCCCTGGAGAGTGCACCTCCAGGGGGGGGGTCAGCCTGAATCCATGGAACACTTGGGCACCGCCTGAGATCCAATGGCCAGCTTCGACAAGACCACTCCGTTCATGCTGCTGGCACGAATCCACGTCAAACCCGGCTGTGTGGACCAATACCTGGAGCTGGCCCGCGTCACCGACGAAGCCGTTCAGGCATCTGAGCCAGGCATGGTTCACCACACCTTTGATCAGGACCCGGACGATCCCCAAGCATTCGTGTGGTCTGAGGTCTACGCCAACGACGAGGCATTCAGCGCCCACGTCTCCAACCCTCCCGTTCAGAAGTATCTGCAGAAGCATGCGGAGCTTGGCGATGGCTTCAGCGTTGAGGTGTACGGCACGGTGGGCGATGACTGCCGGCAGTTGATGGAGTCGTTTGGACTTCCACTCAAGATCTTTGAAACCAAGCTTGGATACAGCAGGGTCTGAACAAAAGGGCGGAAAGAATCCCTCGAGTCTTGGAAGTCATACCTATGGGTCGCTTCCTTGAGCTTGTCAAGACGAGTTTTGAGTTGCCTGGCGCGACGGGTTGTGGGTTTGTTGTCATGGCCCTTCAGCGCTGATTTGATCACGGCGATCTCCTTCTCAAGCTTCCGTCTCCTGGCAAAGGAAAACGCTTCCTGAGCAAGACCAATCAGAAAATCGCCCCGCGGGGCATAGCAAGGAGCATCTTCTATGGACTCGTTGTGTGCAGACGCCTCCTCAGGATCAATCACGGTCCAGGGCTTTTTCGGCGACATCGGCCGCCACAAGAAACACATAGGAGAGTGCATTCATGTGACTGGCCAGATCTTTGATCGACTCAACGATTTCCTTTCGCGATAAACCACTCTCCCGCTGAAGTCGAATGATCTCGTGCGTCAAACGGGTCACATGGTCGCGACCGTAGTTGTAAGCAGTCCCAAAACAATCCTCACTCTGCTCATCAGTCCTGCAGGCTGCAGCAAAATCTGAGGCAATTTTCTGGGAAAAATCTTCAACCTGACAGTAGGGCATCGCTTTCTGGATTTGCCGGAATGTATGCGAGAAAAGAATGAAGCCCCAATAACTTTTTGAACCAATGCGTTGAACTTCGAATTCTTGCTTATCAAGCAAAGACAAAACTTTATGTTTTTTCTTGGAGAAACAAAAAATTGCTCAACATCTTTCACGAAGACCTCGAACCATGCGCCGACCGATGCAAAGGTGCCCTGCCTTGGTTGGACCGTGGTCGCAAGCCAAGGCCACCAGAAGCTTCTCTCAAGCCTCGTTTTGACTGAGACAAGCTTCTTTTCCTCGAGGACAACAACAACTCATTCATCCATAGACCGTCGGACTCGCGAGCGTCGTTCAGGCCTGACCAGCGTCCTGCTCGATATAGCTCACCGTTCAAGCAGCGAATTCGCCATCGTGAAGCCGGGGCGCCGCCTCGGCAGCAGATGCTTTGCAGAGCTGTCTTCTATTTGCCGTCGCCCCACCCCTTGCCCCGTTACCGCGCCACCCACGAACCACCAGAACAGCCCGGCGGAGAAGGCTGGCTGGTGAGCGCCGAGCAGCAGAAAGTGGTGCAGTTCAAACCAGATGCATCCACCGCCCATGCCCAGTGGGTGGTGGTGCGCACCTACAGCTGGATTCCGCCCAGTCCGCCGGTGCCCCAGACACGGCGACGGATGCTGCGGCACAACGCCATCGAAGCCTGGAACACGATGCTCAAAACAGGCTGGCGACGCTGTCCACCGCCGGTGCGCTGATGAACCTCAGTGACGACTGCTGGACCGCTACTACCTATTTCGCCAACGTTGTTGAAGTTGCGATCAACCGATGACCAACGGATCCGGCACCTGGGCCAACAATCAGCCCCCAGCAGCAGCCGAAAAACTTTGGAGAGGCCTGGCTCTGGTGGGAGCTTTCCACATCGGAGGAATGCTGATCAACGTCATCTTCCAGATGATGGGCAACAACAGCCTGGATGGAATTCCAGCCAAATTCCTCGGCCTCTGAACCCATCTTCCACAACAAAATGGTTATGAGCCCCTGCAGCAGGCAGGGGTTTTTTATTGGATATCTGGGGCGCGCCAAGCGACTCAGAGCCAGGGCAATCAAAGCGAGACCCAGTCATCTCGGACTGAGCACAATTACCCATTGTTAAGGGAGATTGCGCAGCATTAAGTTCTCCTCGCATGCACGAGTCGTTCCCGGGGAGTGGGCTCTTCGGGAACCTTTTTTTGGGTAAGTTCCCATCAGGTGAGTGATGTATCCCGTAGGTGGGCCTGCGGATACATCTCCTCCTAATGAACGGCCGCTTCTCGCTAACAGCCGAGAGGAGAGGAGCAGGCGAGGGAACCTGCTCCCTATTCCCTCCAGAAGCGTTTGCAGTGGTGCTCGCGCCGGCACGATCATCGGCCATGCGGGAATGATTCTCATTGAGCTGAAATGCCTATTCCACCTCCTGAGAATTCCCTGAGAAACGCTCCAATCGCACCTCGAACGGCCCTCCACTGATCCACTCTTGAGGTGAAGGCTGTGGTGCCTTCAATGCGTCAAGCAGGAGCGGGCTGAGGGGCCGGCTCTTTTTTTGATCAGAAGGCCAGCAGTCCGCCTCACCAGCCACAAGACTGAAACCAGCCGATCCAACGCCGTGCTCCCCCAGCTCAAAGCGTTGCTGCTGGCGCTGAGCCTTTGGAGCACCCTCCCAGCATCGGCAGCCCCGATTAGCAGGGATGATCCGGAATCCAGCGACACCAACAGCAGAGGCATCTCAACCGCCCGCGGATCCGCCGTGGTGGTCACCGCCAATCCCCTCGCCAGCACGGCAGCGCTGGCTGCGTTGAAGAACGGCGGCAGCGCCATCGATGCTCTAGTCACAGCCCAGGCGGTGCTGGCGGTGGTGGAACCCCAGAGCTCCGGCATGGCGGGTGGTGGTTTTCTGCTGCACTGGGATGCCAAGCAACGCCAGCTTGCAGTGCTGGATGGCCGTGAAGTGGCCCCCGAACGCAGCCGCCCAGGCGATCTGCTCGACACAGCGGGGGATCCCCTCCCCTGGCGTCAGGCCACCAGCCAAGCCAACGCCATCGGCATTCCCGGCACCGTGGCCCTGCTCTGGGAGGCCCATCAAAACCATGGCCATCTGCCCTGGAGCGAAACCCTGCAACCGGCGATCCGCCTGGCCAGCAAAGGCTTTCTGCCGAGCCCGCGTCTGTTGCGCTCCATTCGCCTGGCCCAGCGTTTCGGCGTGGCCCACAGTCCTGAGTTTCAAGCGCTCTACCTGCCCGGCGGACAGCCACCAGCAGCGGATCAACCCTTCCACAACCCAGCCCTGGCACGCACCCTGAAACTGCTGGCCAGGAAAGGAGGACCAGCCTTTTATCAAGGGCCTCTGGCGCAGCAGATCCTGGACGGGGTGAATGCCCTGCAGGCCAGCGAGCCGAACTTCCGCGGCTGGAGTTCCGCTGATCTAAGCAGCTATGCCGTGGTCCGGCGAACTCCCCTCTGCAGCCAGCAGATGCAGCACCGGATCTGCACGGTGCCGCCCCCCAGCAGCGGTGGCTTAGCGCTGCTGCAAAGCCTGGCGCTGCTGAACCAGACCACCAACCTGGCCAACTCCAGCGCAGCTGAGCCGCAGGTGTGGCAGCAGCTGGCCCGCGCCCAGGCCTGGGCCGATGTCGACCGCCTCTATTGGGTGCACGACCCCATCGATGGCTCGGTTCCCAGCACGGCGTTGCTGGATCCGGCCTACATCAACAGCCGGGCCAGAGCCATGCAGGGCGCCAACGGCGAAAGGCCAACGCCGGGATTGCCGCCAGGCATCGATCGCTATCCCTACGGCCGGCCAGATCAGGGCATCGAACAGGGCACCAGCCAGGTCACCATCGTGGATGCCAGCGGCAACATTGCCTCCTACACCTCCTCGGTGGAGACGATCTTCGGGAGTCGGCACCTTGTGGGAGGCATGGTGATGAACAATCAGCTCACCGATTTCGCCTTCAAGCCCAGCCTTGGCGGCAAACCGGTCGCCAACCGCCGGCTGCCCGGACGACGGCCGATGTCGTCGATGGCGCCGACGCTGGTGTTCCGCAAGGGCGAGCCGGTGCTGGCCCTCGGCAGCCCCGGCGGCCGCAGCATTCCCCATCTGCTCAGCCGGGTGCTGCTGGCATCCCTGATCTGGAACGAACCGCCGGCGCGGGCGGTGGGCCTTCCCCATCTCTCACGCCGGGGCACAACGCTGGTGCTGGAAAGCGATCCGCCGCTGCCCTGGCCATTTCCGCTGCAGCAGCTCAAAAGCGAAGCAAGCCCGCGGCGTCAGAGCATCGGCAGCGGCACCGCTCTGATTCAAAAAATCGGTGCTGGCTGGCAGGGGGCCGCTGATCCGCGCCGCGAAGGAACGGCCCTGGGCCTGCCATGATCCAGCCATCAAGCGATCAACCCTTGGAGCGCAGGTGCGTGAAGCTGGGCACGCCATTGCCCCAGGTACGGGTGATGGCCAAAATCAATGCCCCGATCAAGGCCAGGTTCATCGCAAAGCCGCTGTCCACCGGGAAGGTGTGGAAGATCAGCGTGGTGGGCACCAGGAACAGCAGCAGCAGCGAGGCCCCCAGCACCGTGTTGCTGCCGAACACCAGCAGGATCGATCCGGCGATCAGCACCACGATCGCCGCCACGAGCAACACAGAAGCCAGGGGTTCGGGGATGCCCTTGGAGGCGATGAAGCCTGCGGTTTCAGCGAAGTTGGTGAACTTGGCCGGCAGGGCATTCACGAACACGGCCGCCATCAGCACCCGGCCGAGGAAATCGAACAGCTTCGAAGCAGTCATGGGGATCAAGAGCCCGCAGGCAGATCAGTCATGAGGAGCACCCTAGAGAGAAACTGTTCAGCAAGAACAGTCATGCACCAGCAGAGGATGGGCTGATTCAGGGATGGAGATCAGCCGTCAAAGGCGGTAAGACGGAGTTCAGCAGGGTCGGGATGGGCCGAGCTCGATGCTGGAGATCAGACCCTTCACACCTGCCGACCTCGACGTGGTCACGGCCCTGGCCCGTGAGCAGGATTTCGCCCCAGGAATCGGCGACATCGAGATCTACGCCAACACCGATCGCCAGGGGATTTGGCTCGCTTGGCAAGACAACGCACCGGTGGGCTGCATCGCTGCAGTCACCTACAACCCCGACTACGCCTTCATCGGGCTGTTCGTGGTGAAGCCGGAGCATCGGGGCAAAGGAATCGGGCATCAGCTCTGGCAACACGCCTTAAAAACCCTGAGCAGCGTGCAGTGCATCGGCCTGGAGGCCGCGGTGCAGATGGTGGGCTTCTACGAACGCGCTGGATTTCAGAAGGACTGCATCACCACCCGCCGGCAGATGCTGTTCCGGAGCGAGGCATCACTGGACGCAAGCCCCAGCCAGCGCAGCGACGTTGCCGTCGTGCCCTTGAGCGAGGTGTCGCTGGAGGCGATTCAGCGCTACGACGAACGCCATGAGATCAGCCCAAGGCCCCACTTCCTTGAGCTTTGGCTCCGCCACAGAGCCGGAGATGTGTTCGCGGCGAGGGATGCCGAGGGCGAATGCCATGGCTACGTGCGCATTCGGCCTTGCCTGCTGCCGATCGGCGAGGGCTGGCGGGTGGGCCCCTGGCTCGCCGAAGACCCCGGCATGGCCTCGCTGTTGCTGAACAACGCCCTGGACCACCACAACGGTGTCGTCCTGATCGACACCCCCGGCCACAACCCGAGCGCCAAAACCATCCTCAGCGCCAGGGGCTTCAAACCGATGACGTCAACGGTGCGGATGTACAAGGGCGTGATCCCCAGGGGGCACGACCGCAACGTTTACGGCCTGGCCTGCCTCGAGCTGGGGTGATCGCTGAACGATCACTCCACCAGGAATTCGCTGCGCAAAGCCCGCGCATCCTGAATCCGCTGCCCCACCGCGAGCTGGCGGAGGCGGGTGTTCAGCCAGGCGCGCAGTCGGGTGGACGACACCGACTTGTTGAGCAGACCGTCCGAAGGCTCAGGCGTGCCGAAGGGAATGGTCATCAGCCACGCGCGGTGGTTCAGGCTAATCAGATCGCAGCCACGCCAGCCCCACTTTCAGCTGGTTCTGCCCTGAAAGGCAATGCGTGTTCGTGCTGATTGCCAGGGCCTGGCCCAGCCCCAAGACTGTGTGCATCGAGATCGGAGGCGTCCATGCGAGACGACGGTCCAACCGAGCAGACGTCAGAAGCAAGCTGACTTTCAGGCCCCTGCTCCAACAGTTTTCACACCTCTTGTTGGGTGCGCCCTTCGACAGGCCTTGTGCGAAAGGCCAGGCCGATCGGCACTCCATTTGCACCGTGCCAGGTGCCCTAAGGAGCTCCCATCACCCGACCCCTTGGAACATGGCCCCAGGCGCCATAAGCCAGACGCTTCGACCTTCCTTCAGCCACATCTGATGGATTGCGTCATGCACAAACGAGCGAGTTAGGCCGCCTGTTCAACGGAACGGGACGGCCACACCAACCCTGAACACCATCGTTCAGACACAGACCCCCGGCCCCTCCGTCACAGGGACCGGGGGTCTGCTGCTGATTCAGGCCTTGCGCTTTTGATCGGCCTGCCGCAGTTGCTCACGAAGGATGATCGGATCATCACAGTGGGATCTGCGATAGAGCGCTTTGATCTTGCGTGACTCCTCATCGAGCAACTCCAGCTCAACCGCGTCTGCCATTCCCACGGTGAAATCTTCGATCTGGCGGTCTTCAAACTGATTCTCCAGAGCCATCAACTCTTTCAACGAATCACTCATATACAGACAACTCGACGCCATCAATTTGAGGTTTTCCCGGATCTTGATGTCGGCCTGCTCGCGAACATCGCGCGCCTTTTCCAGCGTGGCAATCAGATCACCACTGGCCGCCTCTTCAATCGTTGCTGCAGACACCGTTGAGGTTGTTGCACAACCGAGCACCAGCACCAGCAACAACGCCAGAACGGATTGCAGAACCTTCATCGAACCCCCACAAGACAGTTCACGTTAAGGGGAGTCATCAGACGACGTCCCCTCAGATGAGGGAGACATCGTTTTGGATCACCACTCCACAACCCCTCAAGTGGGTGATGTGTGGATCCCAGGTTTTGCCGATGCTGATGGAACACGAGGCGAGGAGCACCGAAAACCATGACCAACACAACCGCCAAAGCTCAATTGCTCGATCTGCTGATCGAACCGCTGAAGGGATGCAAAGGGCTTTATGCCCATCGGCAGAACCTGATGCAACGGGTGATGCGCATGCCCGATCTGAAAGTGCACGATCACATCGATCGGCTCAAGGCCAGCCATTTCCCAGGCACCTGAACCATCAAGAGTCAAAGAGCTCAATTCTTAAGGAATGCTGAGAGACGCAAAGAAAGCCAAACCCGTATCGGTTGTCGCAGCCCGGTCCAAACACGAATCCGTAAGACAGCTGCAGTTTCAAGCGTGATCCCATGGCCGAAACCCTGCATCTGCCCTACTCCGTTCAAGGGAATGGAACCGTGGAATCGATCGGCAATCACCTGTATCGGGTCTGCGGACCAGCCGGATGCACCGTTGTGATGGGGCTCAGCAACGCCCTGTACCTGAGTCGCAACGTGCCTGAAGTGGAACACAACCACCAGTCACATAAATGACAAAAAAAATCGCCCCAGCCATGGAGCGATTCATCAAGCCGAAGCGATCCCCATCACCCGGCTCACAGCACCAGATCTTGATGCGTTGGCTCGATAATACTCATCAAGCCCCAGATCTAGGGGGAGCACGATTACTTATGCAGGGCTCCTTGATCACACATCAACGCTGCATGTGGTGGCCATCGGGGTTATGTTGAGAGACCCCATCACCCGGCCCGCCCACTTCGGCGGGCTTTTTTGTGGCAACACCCCAGATGTAGCGCTGGTGCAAAACCTGCAAAGGGAGTCCATAAAAAAGGAAGGGTTCCCTAGTCCCTCCCCTGTTCGACGCAGTTTCCCCCTGTTCTGAGCTGGGGTTACCAGTTCATTCTGTATCGCGAGGAACCAAACGGCATCGGTGATTGCACCTAGCGAAGGTCGCATCAGCGATCAAGCAGGCCAGCATCGATCTTGGCGTCGGGATTGAGCTTGATCAGCATCCAAAGCAACATCGACGAGCAATCGTGATCACTCACGCCGTAGTCATATTTCCAGTCAGCCACCATCCCCTTGAGCTCATGCTGAGCCTGAGTGATGAACTCATCGTTCCATTCCTGCGCCAATCGATTCAGTCCTCTTCCAGATCCTCTTCTGTGACGTAGAAGGGCTCATCAGAACCGGGCTGATCGTTCTCCAGCACGAGCACCTTGAGCGAATCATCGCTCTCAAACACAAACAGGCCGTCCTCGTCGGGATGAACACCCTTCATCTCAGGGTGGTGGTTGACGAGGCGCTTGAGGCGGCGCTTCTCACTCCAGAACTTGCTCCCCTTTTCAACCAGATAAACCGTCAGAGCCAAGTTCACCAGCACAAGGGCGAGGAACTCCAAGGCCTGCATAGATCAAAACCGGGTTGCGATGACCCTAGCGATAGAAGCAGGGAGCGCCACAGCAAGCGATACCAAGCGTCCAAAGGCACAGGGAGAGCGGGACAGGGCAGCGACGGCGGCTCATAATGAGAATGATTCTCGGATGTCGAGGAGGTTGCGATGGGCCAGGTGTGCCTGATTTCAGGCCCTCCGGGGTGCGGGAAAACAACTTGGGCGCTCCAAAGGCTTCAGCAGCATCAAGGTCCCTGCGCCTACATGCGGCTGGAGGGAGAGAAGGCAGCGGGGCTTGAACAGGGGGAAGACAGCGGAATCGACCTGACCTGGCTCAAGGACCAGGTGCCCAGGCTCGAGGAACCGGCAACAGCCAACGCAACGGATCTGAAGCAGGACAACGATGGGCTGACCCTGATCGAAGTGCAGCAGTTCCATCCCCCCAGCCAGGAGGGCATTGCAGGGCTCGGAGACGAGGTTCGGTCCAAGCTGGAGGCCTTGCAGTTGCACCCCGACATACTCCTGCACTTCGGGCGAGACCCAGAATTGCCTGCGAAGGACACATTGGAGTTCAGCAGGCTTGAGGCCTGGCATACCTCTCTTTCGGGTTGTGTCTGGGATCCCAACAGCCTGAGCAGCTTCTGGTTTGAACTGGTGAACGGTGCCTACGGCGATGTGTACCGCGCCAAAGGCCTGATGAATCTTCCTCACGGGCGGGCATTTTTCTGCAATTGGATGGTGAGCCAGGAGTCATCCCAGTTCCTGCCCCTGGACGCCACGGCACCTCCGCAGGGTCGCCCCAGTCGAACCTCAGAGCTCGTTGTTCAGGGCAAGGCACTCAACCCCGAAGACATTCAATCCACCATCAACGACTGTCTGCTCGCGGATGACGTGCTCGCCATGCAGCAACAACAACCCACATCGCAGGGCTGATTGACATGAACCACGCCGTCATCTCCTGTTTGCACGCCAACCTTGCCGCCGTAGAGGCGGTGCTCGACGACATCGACTCCCAGGGCATCCAAACCATCACCTGCCTTGGCGACCTTGTTGGCTACGGACCCCAGCCCAATGAAGTGGTGGAAATGGTGCGTCAGCGGGAGATTCCCAGCTGCCAGGGGTGCTGGGACGAGGACATCATTGACGGTCTGAATGCTTGTGAATGCAGCTATCCCTCCCAGCTGGCGGAACGACGAGGCCATCGCGCCCATCAATGGACAGCCGAGCTGCTGACGGAGGAGAACAAGGCCTTTCTGGCTGAACTTCCGATGACACTGCGGCGCGACAAGCTGCTGTTTGTGCATGGCAGTCCGAACAGTCAGCACGAATATCTGTTGCCTGACATGAACGCTTTTGCGGCCCTTGAACGGGTGGAAACAGCAGGAGCGGAAACCTTGTTCTGCGGCCACACCCACCAGCCCTTTGTGCGCGAACTACGGCAGGGGTCCATTCGGGTGAAGGTGCAACAACGCGACCAAGGCGCACCAACAGAACAGGAACTGGAACTGCCGATGCGGCGGATCGTTAACGCTGGTTCTGTGGGGGAACCGCGTCATGGCAGCACCAAGGCCACCTATGTGATCCATAACGACAACACCGGAGAGGTGACGATTCGCGAGGTCGACTACGACGTCGCCAAAACCTGTCGAGCGATCGTTGATGCGGGCTTACCTGAGGTGTTTGCCTGGAGGCTCAGCCACGGCTTCGAATACGCCGAGCGGGCTGAAGACGCCAGCCACGTGTGTGAGCGCTGATGGAACGCTGGGCCCTGGTGAGTGGTCTCCAAGGAGACCTGGATCTGTACGAACAGATTCAGAAGGAGTTGAAGCAACAACGGGGTGTTGCCAATCTCTTCATTCTCGGTGATCTGATCGGATCACAACACAAGTGCAATGCTCTGCTCGAGCGGCTAAGGCAGCCACAGCGCGCTGATCTTCCGCCCGAATGCATCTACGGCTGGTGGGAAGAGCAGCTTCTTGCGGAGTGTGGTTACCGCGGCGAACGCAAGGCTGAAAGCCTTAGAGCAGAACAAGGCGAGGCGGCGGTCAGAGAACTTCTCGCTGCAGTAGAGGCCGACCATCTCAACTGGCTTGCATCGCTGCAGTTCGGATTCATCGAACTCGACTGCGCTTTGATTCATGGCAGCTCCTCTGACGTCGGCGACCGGCTGACGGAAGACACTTCAGCCTTGGTACTTCTGGATCGGCTGACGCGGCTGGATGTGAACCGGCTGTTTACGGCGCGCTGTCAACGTCAGTTCCGACTGGAGCTTTCCGGTGGATCCATCCAATCCCACATCAAAGACCATGCCGGTGAACAGCAGAGCGAACAGGCTGTGCCCAAACGAAGCGTGATCGGCATTGGCGGGGGGAAGCACTACACCCTCTACGACCCCGCCACCGATCACATCGAATTTCGAATTGCGGGAGAACCTTCCAACGCTTCGGGGAGGGGCTTTGGCTGAATGCAACATCTCGAGATGTTCGGTCGCATCAACTGCTGAGTGAGTTGCTCGCCTGATCACAAGAACGTCGTTTCACAACCTTTGATCAGAAAGATCACCTCTGTTTTCGGACCCAATGACCACTGAACCAGCCACCGCCAACGTCCCCGTCACCATTCTCAGCGGCTTCCTCGGAGCGGGG
>NZ_UCNI01000004.1:0-76695 GCF_900473925.1 Synechococcus sp. N5
ATCACAACGCCGAGACAGCTGAGCAGACTTCAACAGAGGCTCCTCGGAAGGCTGACGAAAAGACTGAAGTAGAAGCTTGAGGAAGGCGCGGGTGAGGGAACCCGCCTCTTTTCGCCTTCCTGCGACGACGCGTCGAGCGGAGGGGTCGCTTCAACTTTCTAGACATCCCCTTACAGAGCTTCAACTAAGCCTTAATGCTTAGTTCGGATGGCCGAAGCAATCTGCGCGAGGCCATGGATGGAGGGTTCCGCGGGGCACAGTGTTCAGCGAAGGCGTGATGCCTTCATTGCGTCGAGCGGGGAGCAGGCTGAGGGGCCGACCTCCCTTTTTTTATCAGCGCTTGACCCAACGCCACAGGCGAGCGACAAAGCCATTGTGATTCCGCTGAATCTCGCGGTCCTGCCAAGCCTCGCAATCAGCCAGATCAATCTCTTCAGGCAGTGGAGCCCAGCCACCTATCCATGCGTTGATCTTCTGCGGCTTGCGGTTGCAGGGCAGCGTTGAGAGCCAGTCGATGTAGACCCGATTCATGATCCGTGGCTATGGGTGGAGATGAGACGAGATGCCGAGGTAAACGGCGGTCTTGGCTCGGGGGATCTGATCGCTGGCTGACGGATCCCCCTGCGTGGAAATGGTGTGAGGCCTCGTTCTCAGCCGAGGCCCCATAGTGGCGGGAAAGCTCAAAAAACAGCCACCGAGGAGGAGTCATGGAGATGGGCTGAGCTCAAGAAACTGGCTGAGGACAAGCGAAAAACCGTCCACCCACGACTTCCGCAGTGTCAGCTGAGTAGAGATGCTTGATCTGTGAGGAAAAACACCTCACGGGGTGGAAACAAGGTCACACTCCCGAGAGACGTTTTGGAGCCCCTGCCTTCGGCGGGGGTTTCTTTTTGGGGAATGGCCTCCAGCCAAAGATCTGGCTAAGGGTTGAGTTCAACCATCACGATCTGAATGTCCTCTGGATATCCAGAAATAACGGAGCAGGATCCATCAGCGTCAATGCAGGCTGGGGATCGCCGAGAACGACTCGCAAAGTTCGTTGGCGAATTGTGGGCACAACGCCGACACGTTGTTGAGACTCGGCGCCGTATCGATAAGAGATTCGCGGATGAGAGCGACTGGTTTGTCCGCAAAGACACTGAACTCGTGGACTGAACTCCTGTCTGGCTGTGGCAAAGCACAGACCATCAGAGCTATGACTTCAATAGAGACACGTCCCCACGAGAGGGTGGTGGGCTTGGCTCAGGTGATCTGCTCTATAGAGCTGCAGCGGATCACCCTGTCTGCGATTCGGTAGTAAGTAACGCGATCTGACTGAAGTCAGTGCGGTTACGAATGAATTGCACCGCAACTGGCAGAGCTGGTGGTGCAGCGGAGCTTCAATCGCTCGGGGCTCCGCTTGCCTGGATATTGGATGAGGGCACTGAGCTGAATCCAGCTAGAAACGCACTGTGTATCCGCCCGAACGACACATGGGTTGACGCCTCCCTTATAAGGGATCTGTAGCAACCGCTACCAACAACGTTCACCTCGCTTCTGCAAGGCGCAGATCACCAGGCCAAGGAACGGGGACCTGGATTTCTGAGGAACCTCAAATGACCCTGACCTATCGCGGCCAGAAGTACGACCAGCAAAAAGTGGCTGGCGACTCCAACAAACCTGCTCTGACCTACCGCGGAGTTTCCTACGCCAAGTGATCAAGGCTTAATCAGAAGATCCAAAGCCCCTGCCCTAGGCGGGGGCTTCGTTTTGCCACTGCTGAGCCTCTACTCGTTCACCTGCCAGGTCAACAATCGATTGGGCGATGGGTATGTATCGATGATCGACACTTCCGTCTTCGTTCTTTGGTGTGGTTACCTTGTTTAAGGTTCATGTGTCAATTGAGGCAATCAATTTTTTTCCACGCGGAAAACTTGTAATCACCTGCTGGTAGCTCATTGTCCTGGCAGATGGTCATGTGAAATACCTGAATAGATATTCACTTAGATTCGGCTTGGGAAGTGTTGCCGTAGGCTCCGCCTAAAGCACGTACTCCGTAAACATGAACCATCAAGACAATCCAAAAATGGATTGGTTTCACTTGAGTTCCTGGTGGTGCCGCTGTGTTACTGCGTCACGCTGACGGGGTCAGATAACGGGCTCTACTAAGCAGTGCCTAAAGCTGCTTGATCCCTGGCGTCTGACGGCGCGAATGACGACTTACTCCCGAAGGCATTCAGAGTCACCCATTTCTTTTACGTGGATTCCAAACCACGAGTGTTTATGTCTTTGCTTTGACTTACAGGGAGTCAGCAAGCTTCTCCCTGTATACATGGGTGCTTAAGCAAATGCTTTCTCCCTGTATACATGTGGGGTCGCCAGACCCTTCCAGAAGGCCCTGAATGGAGCCAAGAGTGCTGCCTTGTGATTCATCATTATGCGCAAAACAGAAGCCTTAGAGAGGCATGCAGGCACAAGCTGACTCTTCTTGATTGAAATGAATGACTGCACCATAGAGAAACGCAATTGCCTCAATCAAGCAACCACGAGTCAATCTGTTTCCATACAGGAGTCAGCGCATTTCTTAAAACCTCTGGGTCATATCCATGTCCATAAACGTTAGACATCTGACTGATCGAAAGCCTATGACCAAGCAGTGCCTCGATGTGAGCAGGATCTACCTGATTGCTCCTCCCTAAGTCTGTAATGCCATGGCGAAAGCTATGGGGGTCAGGTAAGGGTTGAGGCTCTTCAGCCTGAGATTGATTTGAGAGGCCGTCCCCCAGCCCTTTTCAAAAGGAAACTGGTTCAGCAGCGCTACAACCTTGGGCGGCAACGGAATTGTCCTGACAGAAGCCTTGTTCTTTGCGGTGCCTAAAGCAATTTGCATCGTGCCGAGCTCCAAATCGAAGTCTTCACGGTTCCGCTTTCTGACTTCACTAATCCGGGTACCGCAATAGACCTGAATCAAGACAGGGATGAGCTGTCTATCGAGGAGCTTCGGCAAAAGGCCCAACAGATCGCGATAGTCCTTTTCGGCAGCTGTATAGATGTGGTCTGCTTCCCCTGCGCTGTAGTCCGCAGTATCAAAGGGGTTCATCGCCATCCCTCGGAGCAACCCAGACTTCATGCACATGGAGACCAGCCCCGACAGCAGTGAGCACTTGCTGTTGATGGTCAGACCACTAAGTCCTGAGTCCTGCATTTGATCGATCCACTCCCTGATGGCTTCTGGAGTGGCCTCAGCCAGTTCGAAAGGACAGTGCTTTAGGCGATACCCACGTTTCGATGCCAGCTGGCTGACAGGGGCAACTGGTTCTTTCTCCTGCGGATCCGCTCCACCTCACGAATCAGATCGTTCCAGACGACTGGTACTTGCCTGTTATTCAAGGCTTTAGCGAGTGCTTAGGTATTCGGATCGAGGTAGTCCCCAGTGACCTCGTCTTGCTCCCACTTGCCCGTGTAGTTCTCGGCGGCGGTCTGTATGTCGGCGGCATCAGCTAGTTCGAGCAAGTTGACGAACTCCCTGGCTTCCTTCCACCTGGTCACACCTTGCTGCTGGGCCCTGTGCGCAGCCTCAAGTTCCGCCATTGCCTGACCTGCTCGCAGGTGAGCAACCTCGCTGCCCCTGGTCTGCAGAGAACGCATCACACGCCTGCCGCCCAGATGCAGCTGAACGCAATACACTCCGTTCGACCTTCTTTGGATCGGCTTCTTAGGTCTGCCCATGGCATCGGTACTGCGAGAGTTCTGCGACAGAGAACTGCGAGAGAGTCGTAAAACTCCCCTGACATCCTGTCTCCGCCTGACTTCATTGTCATCGCAGCCATGACTGAAGCTCCAGCCCCCAGCGCACCCACTGACGGCGCGCGTCTCAGCCGGCGGGGCGTCGAGCGTCTCGACCTATTGATGCTGACCATTGAGGCTCTTGATCTCAATGGTGGCGAGGCGATGGTCTGGGCCAGCCAGCAGAAGGGTCTCCAGGCGCAATTCCCCAACCGGGTTGAACTCTGGAAGCGTCGCTGTCATAACCCGCTTCGGCGCACCACCCGGCGGGACCAGCTCGACCCGGTGGATGCCGAATCACTGATCTGTCTGGTGTGTGCCATGGCAGATCGGCTCTACCCCATGCTCCACCAACTCCTCTCGAGCCGCGAACCGGAACAGCTCACCCAACAGCGTTGGCAGTTGTTCCACGAGCGCCTGCGGGACCTCATCGAAGAGCGAATGAATCCGCGCCGGGAAGCCGTTGTTCGCCTGCTCACCATGGAGCCGGCGGGCCCTTTGCACCGCCAGCTGATCAGCACCCTGGCGTTCTGCGCAGGCCCAGGTGGAATCGATCGACTCCGCGCAACCCTGCTCGACCCCACGCCTTAGGCCGACCATGTTGAAAACGACATACCAATACGAACAGACCGCAGCACGGCTGGTGGTGGAAGGCTTTCCCGACCTCTCCGCCGGACAGTCCAATGAGGCGATCGGCATCCTGTCGTCCTGGCGGCTGCAGTTGATCGGAGCACCGGAACTGGAAGGAACCCGGGATCATCTCGAGGCTCTGATGGCAGCGGTGATGCCCTACGCCAGGCATCGCTTGTCCGGCGTGCAGCGCCGCTTTGGCCTGGAAGGCGGTTTTGTGAGCATCGCACCGGATCAAGCCAACCATCGGCTGGAACTGCGCAGCAGCCGAGAGGGCGTCGAGCCGTTACAGCTCAAGCTCGATGACGCCGAACTGGCCGATCTGGTGCGTTGCCTCGATCGCTTGCGTCTCGACAACCGGGTCAAGCTGACCTGGACGTTCCCCGAGGACCGCCCGTTGAAGCGTCAGGAGATCGTCGATCGCATTCCTCTGCAGAAACGCCTTGGACCACCCCTTCTGGCCGGGATTGCTCTGGTATGCACCATTGCCACCGCCTGGCTTGTTCCTCTGCCTCAGGAAACCAAGGACACATCGCCAGCACCGGCACCGGTGGACAAGCCTGAAACGCAGTCCGACCGTTGACGTGCAGGAAACACGCTTCAGAATCGCCGCAGTGACGGCACCCTGATCACACCGATGCCATGAGGAAGGCGCGCCGAAGCAGTACACGCGATCAACGACGGGTCTTCCGTCCCCGTCGTCGCTTCCCCTATGGCCCCGTCCTGCGTCAGTTGACGGTTGTCGTGCTGATGCTGGCTGCTGCCGCAGGGATTGCAGTGCTGCTGAATCAGCTGCCCCAGCAGGTGGACATCATGCTGCTGCTGAGCAAGGCCATTGATGACCTGATCGGCGGCGTTCAGCAACTGCTGGAAGCCATGCTCGGGCTCGCCGCCATCGTGCTGATCGCTGCTATCGCACTTCTGGCGGGCATCCTCTTGCTTGGTGCGCTCTGGAGGTTGATCCGCATCATCCGACTGGTGTTGTCGCCCCCTATTCAAGGCAGGCGCTGAAGCCGAAAGCACCAGACATTCCGTAAAAATCGGACAAGATCGACCCCGCAGATTGCAGCGCTGGCGGACTGGACTGGCGATCCACCGAAAGCATGAGCCAGCCCGTCGACCACGACATGACAGCCGTCCTCGAGGCCATCGATCACTACAGCGATGGCGACGTCAACCAACCGCAGGAAATCATGGTGAAGCTGCAGGAGGGTTGCTCCAACAAGCACAAACGGCTGAACAAAAAGGTCTACGAAAAAGAGCTGGCCAAACTCCAGACGGAACTGGTGAAGATGCAGTACTGGGTGAAAGTCACCGGCTTTCGCATGATCATCCTGTTCGAAGGGCGGGACGCCGCAGGCAAGGGAGGATCGATTAAACGGCTGACGGAGCCCTTGAACCCCAGGGGATGCCGGGTGGTGGCCTTGGGCACGCCTTCAGAGCGTCAGAAAAGCCAGTGGTATTTCCAACGCTATGTGGAGCATTTTCCCAGTGCCGGAGAAATCGTTGTCTTTGATCGGAGCTGGTACAACCGGGCCGGCGTGGAAAAGGTGATGGGCTTCGCGACACGCGAACAAGCGGAGCAGTTTTATGTGTCGTGCCCACAGTTTGAGCCAATGCTGGTGCAGGACGGAATCCTGTTACTCAAATACTGGTTCTCCATCAACGATGACGAACAGGAAAAACGTTTCCAGTAACGCATTGATAACGAAGAGCGTCGCTGGAAGATGAGTCCGATGGACATCGAATCGCGCAACCGCTGGGTGGAGTACTCGAAAGCGAAGGACACCATGTTTGCCAAGACGCATATCCCGGAGGCCCCATGGTTCACCGTGGAGGCCAATAACAAGCGCCGCGCCCGCTTGAATTGCCTGCGCCACATTCTCAGCAAGGTGCCCTATGAAGACATGACACCGCCACCCATCAAGATGCCGAAGCGCCCGAAGCAAGGAAGCTACAAACGGCCTCATTTCAACGAGAAATTCTTTGTACCTAACAACCATCCATACAAGGACTGAGAAAACAGTGCGCAAAAGAGAAAAGCAATAAGTTCAGGTCAACTATTAGCTTAGACTGCTTCAATCAAGCAGCCCTTTTTCAGGGAAAAAATAATTATTTTTACGTTCACTTACTCAAGTAAAAGCTAGCCGACCCGCAAAAAACCACCTCGCTTGGCTTGAGGTCACACAGCAGCACGCTTTAAGGTGATCTACCATCCAGTTCTGCAGGCTTTGCTCGGTTCCTGGCAAGTCCTAATGCGGTGTATCGCAAGCGCACTGTTCCTGGTGGCCCATGGTCTGCTGGTGCTAGAGCACATCACCATTGGAACGGCACTGCATGGGATTGCGGAGTTGTTCCTTGCCCCCTGGGCCATCCGCCACAAAGCCTGGGACATCATCGTGATCGGACTGATTTTCTGCGTCTTCGACCTGTGGGGAACACTACGTCTGACCGGCGTGTTGGTCTAAGGCCCTTCAACCACTCAGCCTCTGGGACCAAAACCCAAACAGCTGCCACGACGACCAGAGGAACATCCCCAGGAAGACCCAGTTCAGCCAAGCCGGACGTCGGTCGTTTTCAAACATCTCTCAGGACAGCGAAAGGCGACACCTGACCTTATCGGTGTCGACCGGATCACTTCGCCGACGAACTCCAATCGGCGGAACGAAACGACACATTGGCACCACCACTACGTTTCAGGTCGTGCATGCCCTCCAGCTGGTTGTACACCGACAAGAGCTGCCGCCGCATGTGGTCGGTATGGGGCAGATCAGCGATCAAACGCAACACATCCTCCAGGGATCTCTTGGCATCGATCACCAAACGACAATCGGGGCTGCCAGGCTCGTCTCGCATGGGATCAAGAGCGATTTCATCCATTCAGCAGAAAATCTCTGCTTGCGGGTGTCTGAATCCCTACCAACGCGGCGATATTCAGCAGAAATTCAGAGTTTGGCCACAACCGGCAATCTGAGGCTGCTGAACCACGACAACAACACCAGCAGGGATGAAACCCAAAGGCAGGCCTGCATGCCCGCGGCTTCGGTTTGGCCGAGCATGAACACAGCCCCCGAGAGCAACGTGCCCACCAAGCGTCCGGCAGCGTTGGCCATGTAGTAGAAGCCCACATTGAGGCTGACGCTCTCCGCATCGGTGTAAGCCAGCACCATGTAGGAGTGGATCGACGAATTCATCGCGAACACCACCCCAAAGGCGGCAAGGCCTGCGGTGATGGCGACCGCCACATCCACCTGGCGCCACAGCGCCACCGCGATCAGGGCGGGAATGGCGGTGAGCAGAGCACTCCAGAACTGCACAGCAGAAGGTCCCGGGGATGTGGTCTGCCCCCAGAGCTGTCTCAGACCAGGCGCTGATCCCTGAACGAAGCCGTAGCCAATCACCCAGAGACCGAGGAAGCCACCGATCTCCCAGAAACTCCAGCCCAGGGAGGCCTCAAGGAACACGGGCAAGGCCACCACGAACCAAACATCCCGGGCACCAAACAGAAAGAAGCGCGCCAGGGACAGCACGTCGATGCCCTGGGATTTGGAGAACAGCGACGCAAAGGCCGGCTTGGACTTCATCTTTCCGATTTCCCCGGGCAGCACCAGCGTGAGCAGGAAGGCCAGGGCCAGACCTGCCGCCATCCAGCCCACGGCAGCATTGAAGCCAAAGGCAGTGAGCAGCACCCCACCGAGGAAGAAGCCCACACCCTTGAGGGCGTTCTTGGATCCCGTGAGGATCGCCACCCACTTGAACAGCTGCTGCTGCCCCTGCTGCTGATCCTCCGGCGTTTCCGAAACCACCGTCTTGATGGCACTCTTGGCGCTCATCTTGTTGAGATCTTTGGCGATGCCGCTGATGGCCTGAGCGGTCAGCACATAGATCACGCTCAACAGTTTCGGCCAACTGGCGGCGACGGGCATCAGCATCAACAACGCAAGAATCTGCAGCAGCGTTCCCACCCAGAGGGTGAGCCGAAGCCCATAGCGGGCACCGATCCAACCGCCGTACAGGTTGGTGAGCACCCCAAACAGCTCATAAAACAGAAACAGGAAGGCGATCTCGAGGGTGGTGTAGCCGAGTTGATGGAAGTGGAACACCACCAACATCCGCAGGGCCCCATCGGTGAGCGTGAAGGCCCAGTAGTTGGCGATGACAATGCCGTATTGCTGCAGAGGGGAGAGCTTCATCCGTCCAGACCAACCACGTGGCAGGTGAGATCGGCCATGCGGCAGCTGTAGCCCCATTCGTTGTCGTACCAGGCAAACACCTTCAACTGGTTGCCATCAACAACCATCGTCGAGAGGGCATCGACAATCGAGCTGCGGTTGTCGTTGGTGTAGTCGCACGACACCAACGGGCGTTCCTCGCAACCCAGAATTCCCTTCAGAGGCCCTTCCGCAGCTGCTTGGAACGCAGCATTCACCTGCTCCACCGTGACGCTCTGCTTGAGCTCGAACACCGCATCGGTGAGCGATCCATTCAGCAGGGGAACACGAACGGCATGACCGTTGAGTTTGCCCTTCAGCTCAGGAAAGATCATCGCGATCGCCTTGGCCGAACCGGTGGTGGTGGGAATGAGTGAGCTGAGCCCGGAGCGTGCCCGGCGCAGGTCGCTTTTGAAGGAATCGATCGGCACCTGGGTGTTGGTGATGTCGTGAATGGTGGTGATCAGGCCGTGCTCGATGCCGAAGCTCTCGTGCACCACCTTCACCACAGGCGCCAGGCAGTTGGTGGTACAGGAGGCGGCCGTCACCAACTTGTGGCGCGCCGGTTCATAGAGGTGGTGATTGATCCCGTAAACGATGTTGAGCGCGTCCTCACCGGCAACCACACCCTTCACGGGACAGGCCACCACCACCCGTTTGAGGCCCAGCTGATCGAAATAGGGATTGAGCGTCTCCGGCGTTTTGATCTTGCCGCTGGCTTCAAGCACCATCTCCACCCCCCGATCGCTCCAGGGCACGGCGGTGGGGTCCTTCTCGCTGGACCAGGTGAGTGCGGATCCCTCCACCCTGAATCCATCAGCACTGCTGGTGATGCCTCGATCCCAGCGACCATGCACAGAATCGAACTCCAGCAGGTGGGCCGCCGTTGCTGCATCGCCAGCGGGATCATTGACATGCACCAGTTCGATGCCGGGCCGTCCCCAGAGGGCCCGAAACACCAGGCGACCAATCCGTCCAAAGCCATTGATGCCGATCCGCATGCGAGCTCCTTTGATCAATCAAATTATGTTGATCCAAACAGAGCGGGGGACACTGCTCTTGTGATCCAGAACACCCTCAACAGGGAGCAGTCGAGGCAGCTGCTCAAAGCACTGGCCGACCCGATCCGTCTCGACGTGATCCATGCGCTGGCACAGGGGGAACGATGCGTCTGTGACCTCACCGGTGAGCTCAACCTCTCCCAGTCGAAGCTCTCGTTCCATCTCAGGGTGCTGCGAGAGGCGGGGCTTCTGACGGATCGGCAGAGCGGCCGCTGGATCTACTACCGCCTGCAACCGGACGCCCTGGCAGCCCTGGAAGCCTGGCTGGCCGACCTGCGCCTCCACTGCAGCCAGAGCGCTGCCCCCTGCCCGAGCTGACGATGGACCAACGGCTTTTCTTCCCGGCCACGGAACGCAACCGCGGCCCCATCGGAGATCTGCTGAAGCAGCTCTTGCCTGGCTCAGGAGCCGTGCTGGAACTGGCCAGCGGCAGTGGTGAGCACGCCGTCTGCTTTCAGCAGCGCTTTCCCCATCTGCGCTGGCAAACCAGCGATCCGGATCCAGACCATCGCGCCAGCATCAACGCCTGGATCCAGCACCAGGGTCTGAGCCAGGTGATGCCAGCAGCCCTCAACCTCGATGTTGAACACCGCCCCTGGCCCCTGCCCCAGAACCTCCAAGGGGCCGTGAAGGCTGTTGTGTGCATCAACCTGCTGCACATCAGTCCAGCCAGCTGCACGGATGCCGTGCTCGAGGAATCAGCCCTGTTGCTGCCCAGCGGCGCCCCCTTGATCATTTATGGCCCATTCAGGCGCAATGGTGGTCACACGAGCGCAAGCAATGCCGCCTTCGACCAATCCCTCAGGGAACGCAACCACCAATGGGGATTGCGGGAGCTGAATCAAGTGACAGCCATCGCCGCCAAGGCTGGCTTCAACAACAAAAACGTGTTCTCCATGCCCGCTAACAATCTGACTTTGGTGTTTCAGCGCGCTTGAGCCCCACCTCGCTTGCCAGCTTCTGGAAAGCCACCGACAATCACGCGGTAACTCCGGTGTGGCGATGGATCTGACTGATTTCTTAGCGAAGCTTCTGATCGGTTCAGCCATCACTCTGACCCTGGCGTTCCTTTGTAAGACAGTTTTTCCTCGGTTCACGAAGCGAAGCAAAACCGACTTCGACGACTTTGTGCTCAACGCCTTCGCCGCTTCGGTGGTGCCTTTCGGCTTGGTGGTCACGCTGATCCTTGCTCAGGATGATTTGGGCTTGCCCAACAACATTGCCAGGGCCTACGACACATCGCTGCGCATTGTTGGCACGATCATTCTGATTAGGTTGGTCAACCGAATCGGAGCGCGATTCCTGTTCGGATTGGTGCGCCGTGCAGGCGCGGATGATCTTCAACAACTCCTCCAAAGCCTGCTCCCGCTGCTGAAAACCGTGGTGTGGGCGATCGGCACCTTGGTGCTGCTGCAGAGCCTGGGCGTGAAGATGACGGTGATCTGGGGTTTGCTCAGTGCCGGCGGCATCGGCATTGGCTTGGCCCTGAAAGAACCGGCCCAGGAATTGTTCGCCTACCTGATGATTCTTCTGGACAAGCCTTTCACCGTTGGGCAATTCATCACGGTGGGCTCCACCTCAGCAACGGTGGAACGCATCGGTGTTCGCTCCACCCATCTGCGCAGCCTGCGCGGCGAACAGGTGGTGATGAGCAACTCAACCCTTACAGGCTCCACCATCCTCAATTTCGCTGAAATGGCGCAACGCCGGATGATCTATTCGATTGGCGTCACCTACAGCACATCGCTCGAGCAGATGAAGGCAATCCCCACGATGGTTCAGGCCGTGATCGACGCTCAGGCCCACAGCACCTTCAACCGCTGCCACTTCACCGAATTTGCTGATTCAAGCTTGAATTTTGAACTGGTTTATTACATCGACACCCGCGATTTCACGGTCGCTCTGAACGAACAGCAAGCCATCAACCTCGGAATCATGGAGGCCTTCGCCCAAGCAGGCATCGACTTTGCCTTCCCAAGCAGGACGCTCTACTTGGAGGGAGACTCACTCGCCGGCAAAGCCTCCTGAGCCGTGGGCACAGCAGAGCGCCAAACAACACCACCGATCAACAGGGCCAAGGCCGCCACAGCAGCGGTAAGGGGGATCAAGCAACGACGATCAGGACTGGAAGCACGGGCGATCTGGCTGGAGAGGTTGTCGCGTCGAGATGCCAGAAATGTCCCCTGCCGGCAGCGGGTGCACACCGTGTTGGTGACGCCTGCACTCTTCAACTTGAAGCCGTAACGACCCGGAATCTCAACGGGTGTTCCACAGCTGGAACAAGGGAGAGAAAAAACTGCCATGGGGAATCTGCCCTCAATTCAGATCTATCACCCTGGTTTCACTCCAACGGAACGTCACCCGTGGCACAAACAGAACCCCAGCAGAGGCTGTGGTCCGCCGTCCAGAAGGGCTGCACCTCTCGCCAGTCCTCGCCCTCACCAACCCGCATCATCATCTGGCCGCTGCCGTCATGGACAAATTCGACGCGCTGCTGATTCCAGGTCAACACCCAGCGCTCTCCAGGACTGGCGGCCACCATCCGACAGGGACTCCAGGCCTGCTGCGCGATCCGGCAGCGCATCGAAGCCGCTGCTGCTGAGCCCCCAGCTGCAGAGCTGCCCATCAGCAGCAGAGCCGCGGTCCAGAGCTGAATGCGAAACACAGACACAGACTCGGCAGCACGCTGGCGAAAGGCCTCCTTTTCACCATGGGACCGGGCGATGGTCACGCCGTTGAGGCGCACCGGATCTCTTCAGGGTTTGGTGTCTGTCAGGATTTGATCAGACCAGTTGCTGATCGTGCCGCGTTTTCAAGCCCGCGTCCTCGTGCGTCTGCGCCCCTCCGTACTCGATCCAGCCGGAGAAGCCGCGCGTGGTGCCGCTGAACGACTTGGGGTGGAAGGCCTCAGCAAGCTTCGGATCGGTAAAGCCGTAGAAATGGAGCTTGAGGCTCCTGATGAGGCCGAAGCCCGCCGCAGGTTGGAACTGCTTAGTGATCGCTTGCTGGCCAACCCGGTGATCGAAGACTGGAGCCTGGAGCTGGAGCAGTCATGAGCATCGGGGTCATCGTTTTTCCCGGCTCCAACTGTGACCGGGATGTGCAATGGGCAACCGAGGGTTGCCTTGGGATGAGCACGCGTCGGGTCTGGCATGAGGAGACCGACCTCAGCAGCTTTGACGCCATCGTTCTGCCGGGAGGCTTCAGCTACGGCGACTACCTGCGTTGCGGCGCCATTGCCCGCTTCGCACCAGCCCTGCAGTCCTTGATCGACTTTGCAGCCAAGGGCGGTCGCGTGCTCGGCATCTGCAACGGATTTCAGGTGCTCACGGAACTGGGCCTGCTCCCCGGTGCCCTCACCCGCAACCGGGATCTGCACTTCATCTGTGAAGACGCACCCCTCAAGGTGGTGAGCCAGCGCACGGCCTGGATGCAGGGGTACAACGACGGGGCCCTGACCCTGCCGATCGCCCACGGTGAGGGCCGCTACCAGTGCAGCGATGACACGCTCAAGCAGCTGCAGGACGACGACGCCATCGCCCTGAGCTACGGCAATAACCCCAACGGATCGGTGTCCGACATCGCAGGCATCACCAATGCCAGCGGCAGCGTTCTGGGCCTGATGCCCCACCCCGAGCGAGCCTGTGATCCGGCCACGGGAGGAACCGACGGCCGCCGCATGCTGGAAGCCCTGCTGGGCTGATGCCAACCCGCCGGACGCTGCTGATCTCAGGGGCATCCACTATCTTCACGGCCCTGCTCTCCCCCAGGGCCATGGCGGCCCAGCGCAGGCTGAAACCCTTGAAGCCTGGATCACGCATCCGCGCCGTGAACCCCGGCACCTGGATGGATCCGGACACGGATCTTCAAGCCTTGCGCGAACGCTGCGATCAACAGCAGTGGCATCTGGAGATTCCCGCAGTCGTCAACCGTCAATGGCGCTATTTCTCGGGAACCGACCAGAAACGGGTTGAGGATCTGAGGTCAGCCTGGAACGATCCAACGCTGGATGCCGTGGTGACCCTTGGCGGGGGCTGGGGGGCCGCCCGCGTGCTCGAAGCCGGTTTCCGTTTTCCGCGCCATCCCAAATGGAGCCTGGGGTTCTCCGACACCAGCTCCCTGCTGCTTGCCCAGTGGGCTGCTGGCTTGCCAGGGGCCATCCATGGATCCAGCGGCGGCACAGAGGCGCAATGGCAACGCACGGTGGACTTGCTCTGTGGCCGTCCCGTACCGCCCCTGCTGGGCGAGCCACGACGGCGGGGGATCGCCCGCGGACCCTTGGTGGTAACCAACCTGACCGTGGCGACCCACTTGATCGGCACGCCCTGGCTTCCCTCCCTGAAGGGAGCCATCCTGGTGCTGGAAGACGTGGGCGAAGCGCCCTACCGGGTTGATCGGATGCTGACCCAGTGGCGCAGCGCAGGCCTGCTGCAGCAGTTGGCAGGGGTGGCCTGCGGCCGCTTCAGCTGGGCTGAAGACGACATCCTTCCCGGCGATTTCACAATGGACGAGATCCTGGAGGAACGCCTTGGTGATCTGGGCATTCCACTGGTGCTGAATCTGCCGCTGGGCCATGGACGGCCCAACAAGGCCTTGCCCCTGGGAGCGCAGGCACAACTCGACGGCAACCACGGTCTGCTCAGCCTGATGGCCTGATGAAAGCGTGACGCTGCTCACGATCGAGCAGCCCAACAAAAAGGGGGGCCTTTCGGCCCCCCGTGGATGAATCAATTGATCGTGATAATCAGGCAGCGACGGCAGCCTTGGGATCAAGAGCACCCTTGGCGTAGAGGCCGGCGTAATAGGTGATGCTCTGCTGCTGGATCTTGCTGGCGTTGCCGGCAGCCCAGAACTGCTGGTAACGGTCCAGGCAGACCTGCTTCATGTACTTGCGAGCAGGCTTGTTGAAGTGGCGGGGGTCGAAGTTGGAAGGATCGGCCATGGCCGCTTCACGCACAGCAGCGGTGAAGGCGAGACGGTTGTCGGTGTCGATGTTCACCTTGCGCACACCGTTGCGGATGCCTTCCTGGATTTCCTCGACGGGAACGCCGTAGGTCTCGGGGATGGCACCACCGTGATTGTTGATCATCTCCAGCCATTCCTGGGGAACGGAGGAGGAGCCGTGCATCACCAGGTGGGTGTTGGGGATGGCTTTGTGGATCTCAGCGATGCGGCTGATGGCCAGCACTTCACCCGTGGGCTTGCGGGTGAACTTGTAAGCGCCGTGGCTGGTGCCAATGGCGATGGCCAGGGCGTCGCACTTGGTCTTGGCAACGAAGTCGGCAGCCTCAGCGGGATCGGTGAGCAGCATGTCCTTGGACAGCTCGCCCTCGAAACCGTGGCCGTCTTCGGCTTCACCCTTGCCGGTTTCCAGGGAGCCCAGGCAACCCAGCTCACCCTCAACGCTCACACCCACGGAGTGGGCGAAGTCCACCACCTGCTTGGTGACGTTGACGTTGTAGTCGTAGCTGGCGGGAGTCTTGGCGTCCGCTTCCAAGGAACCGTCCATCATCACGGAGGTGAAACCGTTGATGGCAGCGGAATAGCAGGTGTCAGGGGCGTTGCCGTGGTCCTGGTGCATCACCACGGGGATGTGGGGATAGGTCTCGGTTGCGGCCAGGATCAGGTGACGAAGGAAGATCTCACCGGCGTAGCTGCGGGCGCCGCGGGAGGCCTGGAGGATCACAGGGCTGTCGGTCTCGTCAGCCGCTTCCATGATGGCCTGGACCTGCTCCAGATTGTTCACGTTGAACGCAGGAATGCCATAGCCGTTTTCAGCGGCGTGGTCGAGCAGGAGCCGAAGCGGAACGAGCGCCATAGGAAAAGTCTGAACGGAGAACCTTGACGGATAAGACTCCGCCGGGGGACGACTTTACCTAGTTGTGTTCAAATTGTCACCAAGCCCTGTTGAACGAACGACAGGGCTTGGTGAAATCCGATTCAGTAGGTGTAACCAGCGACAAACAGCTGCTCATCCGAGGAAGGCTGTGATCCAGGCACGTACTGACCTCGAGAAGCCTCAGAGTTGGCCTGAGCTCTTGCAAGCAGGGCTTTCTGACCAGCTTCCAGGTTGGAACCAGCCCAGCCTTTGAGGCAGGAGTGCTGAAGAGCACGGCCATAGGAGAAACCCAGGTTCCACTTGGCTTTGCGCTCAATGCTGTTCATGTGATTGAGGTAAACCGAGGCGGCCTCCTCACTCAGACCTCCGGAGAGGAACACGATGCCGGGGACACTGGCAGGAACACTTCTCTCAAGGGTTCGCACCGTCATGGCAGCAACTTTTGCTGGATCGGCCTTTTCAGCACAATCAGCCCCTTGAACGGTCATGGAAGGCTTCAGAAGAGTGCCTTCGAGCAGAACACCGTTGGCGTGACAAGCGTGATAAACCTCCTGAATCACATGCTCCTGGATACGAGCTGTGGTTTCGATGCTGTGATTGCCGTCCATCAGAATTTCGGGCTCCACGATCGGCACCAAACCTGATTCCTGAACAGAGCGGGCATAACGGGCAAGGCCCCAAGCGTTTTCGCGAATGGAGAGCGCTGAAGGACAGCCATCTGCCGTGATCTGCAGCACAGCACGCCACTTAGCGAAGCGTGCACCTTGGGCGTAGTAGTCGGCAGCACGCTCAACCAACCCATCAAGTCCGGTGCAAAGCGTCTCGACGGCATTGGCTCCGCCCAGGGGCCTCAGGCCCTTATCAACCTTGATGCCGGGGATGATTCCAAGCTTGCCCAATTTGTCGACCATCGACTCGCCATCGGCGTGGCTTTGGAACAGGGTCTCTTCGTACAGAATGGCGCCGCTGATGAATTCACCCAAGCCTGCTGTGGTGAAGAGCATTCCGCGGTAAGCCTGACGGTTCGCTTCCGTGTTCTCGACACCGATTGAGCCGAGACGTTTACCAATTGTCTTGGTGGATTCGTCAACAGCCAAGATCCCCTTACCAGGAGCGGCTAGGGCTTGGGCTGTAGCCATCAGTTCCGAGGAGTAATCCGCCAGAGCCATGGGGTCAATTCAGTGGAAGGCAATTCTTCGATCTGAAGCGACAAACAAATTGACTTGAGTTACAAAAACGCCTTCAAATTGGAACCAAGGGATTGCATCATTTGGCGCAATCAGTTGTGAGCAAGTGACGTCTGTGCTTGGTCGCAGGCCACACGACTGGCCACGCCCTCGGCCAGTCCAGGCAGCATCGGTCGCCCACTGCGGATGCTCTGGGCCCACCAGCCGAACACCCTAGCCACAGGGGCGATGCGGCCATCCGCCCAGGTTTGCGGAAAGGCGAAGTCGGCATCGGCTTCCACGGCGCGGAAGGGCTCACCGAGCGGGGCGTGCTGCAGCTCAAAGCCATGCACGTAGTCCTTCTGATTGGTGCTGCTGAGCAGCAGCGATCCCGACGACCCCACCACATCCAGGCAGAACCCGCGACCGTTGCGCGACACGGAACTGAGGCTGACCTGAGCCGGCACCGGCAGGTCCTGCCTTCCCTGCCAATGGGCCACGGCCTGCAGCAGCGACACATCGGGGGCGTCCACGGCGGCCAGACCACCCTCTGGGTGGGGACGTTGCTTAATCGAAACGCTGTTCAGGGCCTGGACGGCCCCCAGGGGACCGATCAGCCAGGCCAGCATGTCCATGGCATGGGTTCCGAGGGCTCCGATCACACCGCCGCCCTGATCCGCCTGGGCATACCAGTTCCAGCCGCGCTGGGGATCGGCACGACTGCCCATCAACCAGTCGAGCTTCACCAGCCAGGGCGTGCCGACAGCACCGGCCTGGAGAAGGCGTGCGGCTTGCATGAACAGGGGAACAGCGCGGTATTCGTAATCCACAGCCACCGACAGCCCCCGTGCCAGTGCCAGCCGCTGCAGCTCGCGGGCTTGATCGGCATGCAGCGCGATGGGCTTCTCCAGCAGCAGATGCTTGCCCGCCTCCAGGGCCCGGCGGGCCAGGTCGAAGCGGGGTGCAGGGGGTGTGGCGATGATCACCGCATCCACCGCGGGATCAGCCAGCAGAGCGTCCCAGTCGCTGAATCCCTTCAAGCCATGGGCAGCCGTGGCGACATCCAAGCGCTCCTGGCGCGGGTGCCAAAGCGCCACCGCCTCAAGATCAGTCGCTGCTGCAAGAGCCGGCAGGTGCACCTTCTCCCCGAAGCCGAGACCGGCTATGGCAACACCAAGGGGTTCTGGAGACATCTCAGCTGGAGAGGGGTTCGGTGCAGACAGCCTCAATCACGGAGGTGATCAGCCCGTCATCCCCGGCAGGCTGCCATTGGGCACGAAAACGCGGCAAACCATTCACCTGTTTGTCGCGATACAGCTCCTGGGAGCAGTCCAGCTGCATCACATAGAGCTCGCCGGAGGGCTGCTCTCCATCCTCAGTAGCCGCTGGGGTGAACCGGCTGAGCACGGTGCGGTACCCATCCCGATCGATGCGCACACTGCCGCGGTCCCACCACTGCTGGCCCGCGTCAGTGGCAGGCACCTCAATCCATTCCACGGGGCCCGCCAGCACGGGGGCGACCCAGCAAACCAAGGCCAGGATCAGAACACAACCAGCTTGGATCATGCGCTGGTGAGCTCCATCGGTTTGAAGCCGTGTAGGCGCAGAAGATTGGCCAGGGTGGAGCGCAGCTGGGTGCGAGGAACGATCGTGTCCACGAAGCCGTGCTCCTGCAGATATTCGGCCGTCTGGAAATTGTCAGGCAGCTTCTCCCGCAGGGTCTGCTCGATCACCCGGCGGCCAGCAAAACCAATCAACGCCTTCGGTTCCGAAAGGGTCAGGTCGCCCAGCATGGCGAAACTGGCGGTCACACCCCCCGTGGTGGGGTGGGTGAGCAAGGGCATGTAGAGCAGCTCGGCTTCGCGGTGGCGTTCCAGCGCTCCGGAGATCTTCGCCATCTGCATCAGGCTGAGCATCCCCTCCTGCATCCGGGCACCGCCGGAGGCACAAACGATCAGCAGCGGCAGCTTGCGGGCGGTGGACTCCTCGATCAGACGGGTGATTTTCTCCCCGACCACCGAGCCCATCGATCCCCCCATGAAGCGGAAGTCCATCGCTGCCAGGCCCATGGGGATGCCTTCCACCCGGCAGAGCCCGGTGACGACACCATCCCGCAGCCCCGTTGAGGCCTGACTTTCCCGCAGCCGATCGGCGTAGGCGCGCCGGTCTTTGAATCCGAGGGGATCCACCGGTGACAGATCCGCGTTAAGCACCTGGAAGCTGTCGGGGTCTGCAATCAGTGCGATGCGCTCAGCACTGTCGATCCGGTGGTGGTGGCCGCAGTTGGCACAAACACTGGCATTGAGTTTCAGGTCTTTGAGATAAACGACCTGACCACACTCCGGGCATTTGCTCCACAGCCCATCGCCTTCATCGGGTTCCTGCTTGACGTTGGCGACGTACTGACCCTTGCGGCGATCAGCAAACCAATCGAACAGAGACACACAGGGCCGTCAGCTCACACCATTAAAAGCCGGACTGGGAAGAGACGCTGGGGAATCAAGCGCCCAACAACATCACCCAGGTGTTCCACCACCACCGCGGACCGGTCAACCAGATCAGCCAGATGCCCAGGGCAATGAAGGGACCGAAGGGGAACGGTTCCCTGGGGCCCAACCGGCCGCTGAGGCGAGCGGCGCTTCCAACCAAGGCTCCCGAAACAACCGCAAGGGCCATCGCCGCTGCGATGCCCCCAGGGCCCAGCCATGCCCCACCCAGCGCCGCCAACTTGGCATCGCCCAGGCCCAGCGCAGGCTGTCCCAACAACCGTTCGGCCAGGGCACTGAGGCCTTCCAACAGCAGCAGGGCCAGCACCACCCCCCAGCGGCACAGGGGCTCCGGCAACCAAAGGTGATCCAGATCGATCAACACCAGCGGCAACAGCAGCGCGATCAGGGGGAAACCAGCCCAAGGGAGCCAGAGATCAGGCAGCACCCCACCAGCACCAGGCCACACCAAGAGCGCCGAGGTCCAGAGGCCGGCACTCAGGGCCTCCACAGCTGGGTAACGCCAGCTGATCGCTGCATCACAGTCGCGGCAGTGGCCCCTCAGCAGCAGCCAACCGAGCACCGGGAGATTGTCATGCCAGCGGATGGCATGGCCGCATTTGGGGCAGTGGCTACCGGGAAAGACCACCGATTCCTGGCGGGGCAAGCGCCAGGCCACCACGTTGGTGAAGCTGCCGACGCAGGCGCCCAGCAGGCCGGTCCAAGCCAGGATCAACCCTTCCATCGGGTCCGACCACGACTCGTGCGCCCCCGGATCAGATCGATGGCAATGAACTCTTCGTCCGGCAGAAGAACAGGGGTCTCGAAGACCACGCGACCGTCGGGTTCCCGCGGATCCACCACCACACCGAGAGGCTCCTGCCCCACAGGAGTGCTGGAGAGATAGGCGAAATAAATGCGACGGGCCTGGGCGATCAGCGAGCGGCTGTCAATGCGGTCCCAGCGGGGAGACGAGGGCGCCCCCGAGGCTCCGCGGATTTCAAAGGAGGGCGTTGACAAAGAAATAGAGCCCACCTGATCACTCAGATGGGCCCATTGTAGAGACGATTTTTGGTAGGAGAAGCGGTCAGCTGAGCTTGTTCTTCTCTTCGATCATGCGGTGAATGATCGGAGTGAGGATCAGTTCCATTGCGAAGCCCATCTTCCCGCCGTTCACCACGATGCTGGTGGGGCTGGACATGAAGGAATCGTGGATCATGTTCAGCAGGTAACCGAAGTCGATCCCCCACTTCTCACGAGCACCCTTGCGGAAGTGGATGATCACGAAGCTTTCATCCGGGGTCGGGATGTTCCGACAGATGAAGGGGTTGGAGGTGTCCACGGTGGGAACACGCTGGAAGTTGATGTCGGTCTGGCTGAACTGCGGGCAGATGTGGTTGATGTAATCAGGCATCCGGCGCAGGATCGTGTCAACGATCGCTTCAGCGGAATAACCACGCTCAGCGTTGTCGCGGTGGATCTTCTGAATCCACTCAAGGTTGGTGATCGGCACCACACCCACCAGGAGGTCGGCCAGGGCGGCCACGTCGTAACCCTCGCCCTTCACACCGCCGTGGAGGCCTTCGTAGAACAGCACGTCAGTGCCGGTCGGGATGTCTTCCCAAGGCGTGAACTGACCCGGCTCGAGGTTGACGCCAAGACGGGCATTGTGTTCAGCCGCTTCTTCAACACTGTGGAGGTAGTAGCGCTTCTGACCAGCACCGGTTTCGCCGTAGGTGCGGAACAGTTCTTCGAGCTTGTCAAAGAGGTTGGCCTCAGGGCCGAAGTGGGAGAAGTTCTCACCCTTGGCCAGGGCATCCGCCATGGCCTGTTTCATGGGCATCCGCTCGTAGCGGTGGTAGCTGTCGCCTTCCACCACTGCAGGGGTAATGCCTTCCCTCGCAAAGATGTGCTCGAAGGCGCGCTTGACGGTGCTGGTTCCAGCTCCGGAAGAACCGGTAACAGCGACAACCGGATGACGCTTCGACATCGACGCAGGGACTACGGGCCCGGCGATCCTGCCAGATCAGGGCCCGATTGCACCAATCTCTGGCTTACAGAGCTTTGAGCAATTGCTCACCCATGGCGCAACAACCCAGCTGAGTGCAGCCTTCTGCCATGAGATCACCCGTGCGGAAGCCACCGGCCAGAACGGCATCCACAGCGGCCTCAAGATCATCGGCAGCCTCGGCCTGTTTGAGGCCGATGCGCAGCATCATTGCGGCCGACAGCACCATGGCCATGGGATTGGCCTTGTCCTGACCGGCGATGTCGGGGGCTGAACCGTGCACAGGCTCAAACAACCCAGGGCCCTCACTGCCGAGGGAGGCGGAGGGCAGCATGCCGATGGAACCGGTAAGCATCGCCGCCTCATCGCTGAGGATGTCGCCGAAGAGGTTGCCGGTGAGCAGCACATCGAACTGGCGGGGATCACGCACCAGCTGCATCGCCGCGTTGTCCACATACATGTGGCTCACCTCCACAGCGCCGTAGCTGGGCGCCATGGCATCCACACGGTCCCGCCAGAGCTGGCTCACATCGAGCACATTCGCCTTGTCCACCGAGCAGAGCCTGCCCCGCCGCTCCTGGGCGATCTCAAAGGCCACCTTCGCGATCCGATCCACCTCCGAGGCGGAGTAGGTCATTGTGTTGAAGCCGCGCTCGTCCCCCTCGGTCTCAATGCGTCCCTTGGGCTGACCGAAGTAGATCCCCCCGGTGAGTTCCCGCACCACCATCAGGTCCACCCCCTCGATCACCTCACGCTTGAGGCTGCTGGCATCGATAAGGGCCGGAACAATCTTCACCGGCCGCAGATTGGCGAACAGCTCCATGCCGGCTCTCAGGCCGAGCAGGCCGGTTTCCGGCCGTTTCTCGCGGGGGAGGCTGTCGAAACGGGGGCTGCCGATGGCGGCGAGCAACACCGCATCGGCTGCCTTGCAGGCTTCGAGGGTGCTTGCGGGCAACGGCTCACCGGTGGCATCGATGGCGCTACCACCGATGGGCTGCTCCTCGAAGCTCAACGAAAAGCCATGCCGCTGGCTCACCACCTCCAGCAGCTGACGGGCGACAGCGGTGATCTCAGGGCCGATGCCATCACCGGGCAGGAGAACAACGCGGTGCTGAGCCATGACGGTGCGGTACGGCAGGTCGACCGCTGAGGTTACTGAGGGGTGTCCCGCTTGAGCTCCCGCAGGGTCTTGGCCATCTCCGGCAGCTTGCTGAAGGTGGTGGCGCATCGCAGCCAGAGGCGATTCGGAATCGCGGGAAAACCACTCACCACCTCTCCCGGGGCGACATCACAGTGAATGCCGGTCTTGGAGCTGGCGATGACGCGATCACCGACGACAACACGATTGGCGACCCCCACCTGGCCCGCCAGGATGACCCCCTGGCCGATGTGGGCGCCGCCGGCGATGCCCACCTGGGAGGCGAAGGCACAGCCGCGGCCAGTGGTGACGCCATGGCCGATCTGCACAAGGTTGTCGATCTTGGTGCCGGCACCAATGCGGGTCTCGCCGACGGAAGGGCGATCAATGGTGGTGCCGCTACCCACCTCAACGCCGTCTTCAAGAACCACCTGGCCGGTCTGCGGCATTTTTCGCCAGCCCTTCGCCGTCGGCACGAAGCCGAACCCCTCAGAGCCGACAACGGCATTGGAGTTCACCACACAGCCACGCCCGAGACGGCTGCCGGGGTGGAGCACGGCATTGGCATGCAGCTCGCAGCCATCACCCACCACCACGTTGTCGTAAATCACAACCCCGGGGTGAACGATGCAGTCGGCGCCAAGACAGCTTCCCTCCCCAATGCAGACACGCGGGCCCACCGCTGTGCCGGGGCCCACCACAGCCCGTTCATCGATCACCGCCGAAGGGTGAATCTCCGCCAAGGGCCGGCGGCGGGGATGCAACTGATCGAGGGCTTCAGCAAAGGCCAGACGCGGATCCGCGAAGACCGCAAAGGCGATGCGACGCTGCGAAGCCAGATCAATCAGATCCTGTTGGTCGGGCAGCAACAGAGCACCCACGCCGCTTGCGCCCAAGACCGCGGTGAGGGCGTTGCCCTTCTCCAGAAAGCTGAGCTGCACGGCTGAGGCCTGATCGAGTGAAGCGGCACCCTCAAGCCATGGGTCCAAGCCCGGCTGGCTCCAGCGCAGACCTGCATCACCGGTCTGCAGAACCTTGATCAGGGTGCTGAAACGCATGGAGGCCAGGGCAGTCCGGCGGATCGTAGACGTGGTTAACGGCTGCGAAGCACCAGACCATCGCGATGCACCACCACCGGGGAGGACTCCCCCGGCGATGGGTCATTCATCGCGGCCCGCAACTGGTCGCTGTCCATCGAACAAAGGCCACGGCCCAGATCCTCTCCATCGGGGTCCAGCAACTGAACGGGTTGATTGGCGGCGAAGTCACCCCGCACCGCCGTCACACCCACCAGCAGCAGAGACGCACCACGGTGCTGCAGCGCAGCACAGGCCCCCGCATCCAGCTGCAGTTCACCCTCAGGCCGAAGCACGTGGGCCAGCCAACTGCGTCGGTTGCCCAGGGGTTCGGGGTGGGGATGGAACACCGTCCCCCCCCGTTCGCCCAACAGCAAAGCCTCGAGGCGAGCAGGGTCGCGGCCATCGGCGAGCTGCACGGTGATGCCACTGGCGGTGGCGATGCGGGCTGCCGCCAGCTTCGTGGTCATGCCCCCGGTGCCCCAGCGCCCCCCGTCGCCAGCGCCCTGTTCCAACGAGTCCAGCTCCCGGGGGTGGCGAACATCCGAGATCGGTTCGGCGTTGGCATCCACCCGCGGATCCGAGGAATAGAGGCGATCAACATCCGTGAGCAGGATCAGTTGCTGGGCTTCAACGGAGGCGGCCACCAACGCCGAGAGGGTGTCGTTATCGCCGAAGCGCAACTCCGCCGGCGAAAGGGCATCGTTCTCGTTGATCACCGGCAGCACCCCCCAGCTCAGCAGCTGCCGCAAAGTGCCCGAGGCATTTTGATAACGACGCCGATCGGCCAGGTCGGAGCGGGTCAACAGCACCTGCGCCACGGAACGACCATGGCGTTCCATGGCCCGTTCGTACAGCGCCATCAGCGCGCCCTGGCCGATGGCTGCAGCCGCCTGCAGGGCCACCACCGTGTCGGGTCGGTTGGTGAGGGCCAACTTCTGGCAGCCCAGGCCGACGGCACCACTGGTGACCAGCACCACCTGGTCACCGCGGTCCATGGCCCCTGCGAAGCAGCGGGCGTAGCCATCAATCGTGGTGGCGGTCTCCCCCCGAAGCAGGCTGGTGCCGATTTTCACGACCCACAGGGTCATGCTGCAGGCGCCCCCATTACGCGGGCCATGGCGCGTTCAAACCGCTGCACCCGGTCATGGCGGCAGGGCTTGCCGTCGTCTCGAACCGGGCGCACCAACACCGTGTAAAGCCCCATTCGGTTGCCGCAGAGCACATCCGTGAACAGGCGGTCGCCGATCATCGCGATCGCCTCCGGGGGCAGCGCGAGATCGCGAACCACGGTGCGCAGGGCGCCACGGCGGGGCTTGCCGGCACCAAAGGTGAAGCTGACCTGCAGCTGATCAGCCACGGCCGCAATCCGATCGCGGGAAGGGTTGTTGCTGAACAGGTGCAACTGCAGGCGGCGGCCGGCATCAACCAGCCAGTCGCGCACCGGCCCTGGCAGGGTCACGTCACGACCGGGCAGAAGGGTGCGGTCAACGTCGATCACGGCGGCCTTCAGGCCGTGGGCCGTGAGGTGAGGCAGCGAAAGCTGGGCAATGGTGAGGTGGGGATCCCAATCGGGGGTCAACCAGTGCTGTGCCGTCAATCCGGCCATTCACGCTCCTCCAGTTCCGCCTCAATCAGGGGTTGAACGCGGTCGAGCTCATCGTCGCTCAGCAGCACCGCCTGTCCATCCACCATCCGCACCAACACCAGGAACGGGTCGAGGGGGATGTAGAGGCCGTATTCCTCCGCGTCGACCATGAAGCTCACCAGCAGCTCAAAGGTCTCGGCGTCCTCATCAACGTCGTCGTCCTCTTCCAGCTCGTCGAGCTCGTCCTGATCCGGCTCCTCCAGTTCACCACTGACGGTGAGGGTGATCGCCGATCGCACCAGCACCAGGTCGTGCTCCTGGAGCACCACATCAGCCACCGAGAGAATCGGCTCGCTGCTGGCAACTTCCGTGATCGGCACCGGCTCTGCATCGTCATTGAGCCGAAACAGCGACACCGGTGTGTCGACCGGCGAGAGCAGGGCGTAGTCCTGCCCCTCGATGGGGATCAGATGCTCGAGGAAGCACAGCAGGTCATGGCCCTCGCGGTCGCGGACCAGCAGGGTGGGGTGATCGCTGCTCTTACCGGGGCCCGACTCAGACATCGACGCGGCTCTGACTGGGCTCAGGATCCACCATCGCCCCCCCCGGCGCCCGACCTTGACGCACTCTGTTGGGCCGGTTTGAGCTCCGGACCCTCCGCCAGCCATTGCTCAAGCAGCAGAGCAGCAGCTGCACTGTCCAGACGTCCGCTGCGATCGCCCGTCAGCCCGAACTGTTCACCCGCCGCCCAGGTGCTGCTGTGTTCATTCACCCAGGCCAGGGGCAGATCGAGGGCGGCAGCCAGCCGTAGGCCGTAACGCTGGCAATGCTCCGCCTGGGCCGTGGGCTGGCCCGCGGCATCCAGAGGCAAACCCACCACAAGCCCCTGCACCGACCGTTCACGGCAGTGGGCCCGCAGAACGACCAGATCCGCATCAAAGCGACCACGACGCAGGGCAGCGAGGGGCGTGACACTGATGCCCAGGGCATCGCAGCCGGCCAGGCCGATGCGCCGCCGGCCCACATCGAGGCTGAGGATCGAACAAGGACGCGGCCGCATCAGTGCCGATCACCCAGGCTTGGTGTGGGCAAGGGTGTGCCCTGGGGCCGCAATCGGCCCAGCACCTGATCGAGCGATCGGGTCAGCTGCAGGTTGCGCTGGGGTGACTGACGCCGCCACATGCTGCGTCCGAGCAGCAACTGCTCGTCGCCGCGGGTCCAGCCCTCCACCTCCAGGATCCGGCTGAGGGGGGCATCGTCAAAGGCCGTGAGCAGTCCGCGGGGGCGGCCGCGCTGAAGGATCCCGTTCAAAACCTGGGGAAGGGCCTGATCCAGCCGGGGATCCCAGGCGACATCGCGCATCAGTTCCAGGAACCCTGCCTCTCCCGCATCGGGAAGGCGGATGCAGCCCGCCAACACAGCATCTCCAGCCATCAGCACGCCGCAGCCGGGGCCGTTACGGTCCAGCAGATCCAGCCAATGGCGGTCGGTGATCTGACGCAGATGGCTGTGGCTGCCGCCCTGCTCGATCGGCCAGAGCAACTGGGCGGTGCGGCGGTTCAAGGCCGCCCAGCGCAGACCCCCTGGCAACTGATCGGTGCCATTTGGATCAACTCCAGCCCCTGGTGGACACCAGCACTGATACGGACGAAGCGGTTGAAAGCCCAGCTCCCGCAGCAGAGCAATGGCATCGGCATCGGTGGCCGGGCAGCGGATCACCCAGCTGCAGATCTGGGCCGTCCAGGACTGCAGAGCCTGCTGCAGTAGTGACTGCTGAATGGTGCGGTGGCTGTGATCGTCCAGTGGGCCCAGCAGCTCCGGCAGATGAAGGATCCAGCAGCTGCCGCGGCGGTTGAACGGCCGGGCCACCACACTGGCCACCGGGCGATCCCCCGCGAGGGCCATCAGGCAACGAGGCGAACGGCTGGGGAGCAGATCCGGGAAGCGTTGCTCGACTCTCGAGAGCCATTCACCGATCAAAAAGCCCTGAAACCGTGAGAGCTGATCGATCGGCGCGTCCTGAACCCACTGGGCCAGGTGGGCTGGATTGAGGGGCTCAATGCGGATGGAGGTGGTCTTGGGTTCTGTCACCGGACACCCTCCAACCCCAACTGCTCACAATGTATCGCTCATTCCAGGCCTGGCCGCACCAACACCAGGGGGGTGCGCTCATTGGCATTGCCGGCGGGATTGGGACGCAGGGCCCGGCCCAGCAAGCCCTCATCACAGCCGGGGCTGGAGGCCAGCACCTTTACACGGCCGAGGTCGTTGACGTCGACGATGGCAACGTCGACCCCGAGTTCGGCCGAGGCATCACGGCAGAACTGCTCAGCCCGGGATGGCCCCAGAACAATGGTCTGGTCATAGGGCGGTGTGGTGCCGGTGATGTCGTCGATCAAGCGGGCCTGGTCACTGGCGAGGCGATAGAAGCCACCGGGGATGCCCACCAACTTCATCAGCAGCCCCCCCAGCCAGGCGGCCAGCACCCGGGTGGGCCCCACCAGATCGATCAAGGTCTGCATCCCGCAGGCCGTGGCCAGGCTGCTGGTGGGATGAAACACACGGCAGGCCAGGCGCGCCACCATGCCGGGTTCCACCTCACTGGGATGGCGGTAGCGACCCTGGATCACAGCCATGGGGGTCTCGCCGATGGTGAGGATGTCGCCGGGCTGCACCAGATCAGCGGCGTAGGTGCGCAGGACGTCGATGGCGTCGTCCAGGGGGCCGAGCAGGTGGGTGCGCAGCGGCAAGACGCGGCAACCTTCCCCCTGGCAGAAGTGGGCTTGATCGGGCTGCAGGGGGTCAGGACGGCGCAAGGGCACCAGCACGCCCTGACGGCGCTGCAGGCGACCGAAGGGTCCGTAATTCACCCAGTGGGCATCCACCCAGAGGCTGTCGACCCGAGCGGATGGGGTCGGGCCGGTGATCTCGATCGAGACCCGGGCACGCGTGGTTTTGCGTCCTTTGACGATGTAGGCCGCCCAGTAGCCGTCTGCGCGGGTCTCCTCGTCGGGATGGTCGGCAATGGTCCGCGTTTTTACCTCCAGGCCGGCGGGATCAGAGGACCCCAGCAGCACGGGCTCGACCCGCAGCTCCGGCACAAAAATCTCCATGCGGGGGTGAGGGTTGCTGATCTCCAGCACACCCTCGACACGAAGCCGCCCGCCCAGATCATCAACCCGCCAGTCGCGAGGGGTCATCCGCAACGGTGAGGCGGGCCTGAGGCGATGGCGGAGCTCCAGCCAGGCCACAGCAAGTCCTAGGCCGAGCGGAGCAAGCAGCAGCGACACAGCGGATCCGGCTCAGCGACCGGGACAACTGGCCGGCAGCGTAGGCGCCATGGCGGTGGGCGTCTCAGTTGGCGGTGACTTCGATGTTCACTTCGTTGAAGCTGCCTTCCTGATCAATGCGTCCCAGATCCGGAGCGGGAAGACCGGTGGAGGCGCTGATGGCGTCGTTGATCGCCGCCAGGGGAACCTGTCCGTTCTGGTCGAGCACAACCCGGCCATCGGTGCCGATCACCACCACCTGCGGAATGGTTCCCGACCAATAGGTGGCTGGATCACCCGCACCCAGGGATTCACGGCCCTGCAGCGGATCGGTGGAGAGGGGGAGCAGATCGATGCTGCGGCCCCAAAGCCGTTGCAGTTCCGACACCACCGGAGCGAAGCGTTTGCTCACGGCGCTGTCGTCCAGGTAGTAGACGATCACGGCTGTGCGTCCCTCAGCGAGGGACTCCTCCAAGGTGCTGGCGGGAGGGACCAACGAGCCATTGCCGGCGTAGAGGGCGTAGATGTTGCCGTCGTAGCTGTCGCTGTTCAACACAGCGGCGGCTGGTGCGACATGGAGCAGCAGCGCGATCGAAACGGTGATCAGACAGCGCACCAAAGCAAGCATCAAGCCGAAGCAGCGGATCGCCATTGTGGACCCAGGGGCCTAACCGCGGCCGAAGCTGCGTCCCATGCCCTGGGCAATGCCCCGCCCCACCAGACCGATGGCGCGCCCCAGCACCTGGGTGAGCAGGATCACAGCAAGGTCGCCGATGCGGCGCACCAGGGCCTGCACCTGGGGTGCGAGGGCATCCCGGGCTTCCAGGAGCAAGGCCACCTGCCGCTGCCACCAACCCAACTGATTGAGCTCCTTGTCGCGGGGCTCCGTCAGCAGCAGCGGTTCGATGCGACCGGAGCGCAACTGAAACAGGGTGCGCTGGCTTTCGTAGAGCTGAATGGGGCGCTCCACCCAATCAGCCCAGCGCAGCTGGGTGTTCAAACGGTTCCTGAGCCGGTCGAGTTCCCTGGTCGCCAGGAGGGGGTCTCGCAGCAGGTAACGGCGCAGCTCCGGCCAGTCACCACAGGCATCAAGCAATTCGGCACCAATCAGTTCCGCCGTCCTCACCAGCCAATTGCTCACCAAGGTTTCCAGTTGCAGGAAAGCCCGCGGGTCATCGGCCGGCAGCAGCAGGCCGTTCACCAGCATCGGTTGATCGGCCACCAGCGGCGCCAGCATTCCGGTTGGATCGGGCAGCTCGCCGTCGGCACCGGTGAGATCAGCACGGCTGAGCAGCGAAGCCACCACCGGCTGCAGCTCGCCGTCGCAAGGGATCTGGACGTAACTGCCGGCCAGGGCGGTGAGGGCTTGCTGGCGCAACTCGGGCTGCAACGAATCCCAGGCCTGGGCGATCGCCGTGCCGTCCTGACGGCTGCGCAGACGCTGCAAGACCTGATCAAGCTGTTGCAACAGGGCCAGCAGCAACTCCCGGCGGCGATCCGGGTGCAGACCCTCAATCGCCAGCAGACGGCCGGTGGAATTGGTCAATCCAGCCTGAACCGATGCATCGATGCGGTCGCGGATGGCATCCCATACGGCAACGGCATTTCGTTCGCGCAGGCTGATCGCCGTGGTGGTGGCTGATCCATAGCTGGACACGGAGGGGCCCAGCGGTTCTGCATGCTCAAGGCCCATCTGCAGTGGACCCCAGAGCCAGAGCAGCAAGCCCTTGGCGAAGCGCAATTCGCGGCGGCGCCCCTGCAGCAGCAGGAACAGCAACGGCTGCTCCGGGGGTGGATTGAGCAGGGCCTCCACCCGTTGCAGGTCGCGGCTCACCTGCTGCAGGCCACTCACCAGCAACCACTGGCCCAGACCCATGGTCTGCTGCTGGCTTGGCGTCTCCGGCGCAGCTTCCAGGCGAATGTCCCGTCCCCCCTGCAACAGGGTTTCGATGGCGTTCTGCAGGCCCTGGGCATCAACGTTCTGCAGCAGGCCGGCCGCCGGCAGCTCCAGCAGCTGCTCCCGCGACAGGCGTAGCTCGCTGGGCAGCAGCAGTAGCACCGGAGCGGGCTGCCAGCGCTCCTGCAGGGCAAACAACTCCTGCTGAAGCGACGCCAATGAGGCCACGGTGTCGATCGACCAGATCACCAACGCCGGAGCACCCGTCAGGCGCTCAGGGCGAAGCACCACCTCCCATTCCTCCCGGGCGGAGGTGAGTTTCAGCGCCAGCGACTCCCCGAGCAGATCCGGCGCGAGAAGCAACATCCGCACCGGCGAAGGGGAGACCAAGGGTTGAACCCGAAACAGTTGGGCTCAAGGTAACGAGCTTCTGCTCAGTTCTCCAGGGTGCGCCGGCCGTTCAATTGCAGGGTGTACGACTCGATGCGAAAGCCGGTGCGCTGTTCGATCTGACGCAACAGGTCGTCGGGAAGAACAACGTCGATGTCTTCGATCGAACCGCTGTCCAGACAGGTGAGATGGCTGTGGGGATCACTGCGGTAGCCGTAGAGGCGACCACTGGCGCGGTCGAGACACTCGATCACCCCAGCCGACTGAAGGGCTTCGAGGTTTTGATACACCGAGGTGTGGCCGATGCTGCGGCCCCTCAAATTCAGCTGTTCAAAGATGTCGCGGGCGCTGAGGTGGCTCTTCTCGCTCCAGAGCAGATCGAGCACCATGCGCCGCTGACGGCTGAGGCGCATCCCCAGCCGCCGGCACTGCTCAAACACCTCCTGCAAGCTGCCCGCGGGGGACGGCGTGCTGCTCTTGCCAGCGGCTGCAAGTACCACAGAAGGTGCCTGCTGCTTCAACCATAAGGCCCTACGCCAGCTCAGGCGATGTCTGCCGCCACGGCGGTGACGTCTTGAAGCCTTGCCTCGCCCAACGCAGCGATGGCCTCCGCCAGGTCGACACGGCCGTCGTAGAGGGCTCGGCCAACGATCACCCCCGTCACACCAAGGGGCTCCAGGGGCAGGAGCGAGAGGAGGTCGGCCATGCAGCCGATGCCACCGGAGGCGATCACCGGAACGGCGCTGCACTGCGCCATGGTTCGCAGGGCCTCCAGGTTGGGGCCGGCGAGGGTGCCATCGGTGGCGATGTCAGTGGTGATGATCGCCGCGATGCCGGCGGCACTGAACTGCTTGGCCAGATCGGTGGCCAGAACATCGCTCTGCTCGATCCAGCCCCGGGTGGCCACCCGGCCATCGTTGGCATCAATGCCCACCACGATGCAGCCGGGATGGCGTTGGGCTAACTCCTGAACCAACTCCGGCTGTTCAATCGCCACCGTGCCGAGGATGACCCGATCCAGGCCACAGGCGATCAATTCTTCGGCGCGCTCGAGCGAGCGCACACCACCACCGAGCTGAACAGGGATGTCGAGGGCAGCGGTGATGGCCCGCACCGCTGCGTCATTGATCGGCTCACCCCGTTTGGCGCCATCGAGATCCACCAGGTGCAAACGGGTTGCCCCCTGGCTCTGCCAGCTGAGGGCCTGCGCCACAGGATCCTCACTGAATCGGGTCACCTGGTCGTAATCCCCCTGGTGAAGCCGAACACAGGCTCCATCGAGCAAATCAATGGCGGGAATGATCTCCATCGGGGTCGGACCAGAGGCCCTCCATCCTGCAGCGCCACGCTTCAATGGCTGCGCTTTTCGGGCCCAAGTGCATGAAAATCCTGGTGATGGGGGGAACCCGCTTCGTGGGCCGGCCCCTGGTGGCCCGCCTGCAGGCCCAGGGCCATGCACTCACCGTGTTCACCCGCGGCAAGAACCCCGTCCCCGCCGGCGTAGAACACCTGTGTGGCGATCGCAGCAGCGATGAAGGCCTCAGCGCGCTGCAGGGCCGCAGCTTCGATGTGATCGTCGACAGCTCCGGACGCAAGCAAGAGGACAGCAGCCGTGTGGTGGCCATCACCGGGGCCCCCAGCCATCGCTTTGTGTACGTAAGTTCAGCCGGGGTGTACGCCGATTCGGAGCAGTGGCCCCTGGATGAATCCAGCCCCACCGATCCGCAGAGCCGTCACGCCGGCAAGGCCGACACCGAGGCCTGGCTGCGCAAGGAGGGCATCCCCTTCACCAGCTTCCGGCCCACCTACATCTATGGCCCGGGCAACTACAACCCGGTGGAACGCTGGTTCTTTGATCGCATCGTTCACAACCGCCCGATTCCGCTGCCCGGTGACGGCAGCACGATCACCCAACTGGGCCATGTGGAGGATCTGGCGGAAGCGATGGCCCGTTGCATCGAGGTGGATGCTGCCGCCAATCGCATCTACAACTGCTCGGGCAAACAGGGCATCAGCTTCCGAGGCCTGATCCGCGCCGCCGCCGTGGCCTGCGGCCGCGATCCCGATGGCCTCGAGCTGCGCAGCTTCAACCCCAGCGATCTGGACCCCAAGGCCCGCAAGGCCTTCCCGCTGCGGCTCAATCACTTCCTCACCGACATCACCCGAGTGGAACGCGAACTGGCCTGGCAACCCAGCTTCGACCTGGCCAAGGGCCTGGCCGACAGCTACAGCAACGACTACGCCCTGAACCCAACCGCAGCGCCAGACTTCAGTTCTGACGAGGCGCTGATCGGGGCGTGATGTAGCCCAGAGCTGAGCTCAGAGCCAGGGCGAGGGAGGGCCAGAACAGCCACCAGCCCAGGCTCTGAAGCCCGGCAGCAGCGATCCAGCCGGAGGGCCAGAGCATCAGCAACAGGCTGAGGAATTGAAGGATCGTTTTGGCTTTGCCCGACAGCGAAGCCGGCCCACCATCACTGGCCTGCGACCGCCAACCCGAGATCAGCAATTCACGGGCCAGCAACAACCAAACCGTCCAGAGCGGCAGCACAGCGGACGACGCCAGCCAGAGCAACGGTGCCGCGATCAGCACCTTGTCGGTGAGGGGGTCGAGGCGGGCGCCCCAGCTGCTGCCACCCCCGGCGCGCCGGGCCAGCCAACCATCGGCCGCATCACTGAGCCCGGCCAGCAGCAGCAACCACCAGGCCCAGCCCTGCCAGCCGAACTGCAGGGCAAGGATCAGCGGGAAACCGGCAACGGCTCGCGCCACGGTGAGCCCGTTGGCAATCGAACGCAAAGACAGAAACAACGCTCAGAATGTGAAGAGCTGAACCTTGATCATGGTCCTGCAGCTGACGGTGGCTGATGTGATGACCCAGCCGGTTCTGACGGTCACGCCCGACACCCCGTTGCAGCAGGCCGTTCAGATGATCAGCGACCACCACGTGAGTGGTTTGCCGGTGGTGAATGGAGAGGGACGTCTGATCGGCGAGCTGACGGAGCAGGATCTGATGGTGCGGGAGAGCGGTGTTGACGCCGGCCCCTACTTGATGCTGTTGGACAGCGTGATCTACCTGCGCAATCCCTTGAACTGGGACAAACAGGTGCACCAGGTGCTCGGCACCAAGGTGAGCGATCTGATGCGCAAGGACTCCCACAGTTGCGATACGGCATTAGCGCTGCCCAAGGCGGCATCCCAGCTGCATGAACGGGGCACGCAACGCCTGTTCGTGCTGGACGGCAACCAATGTCCCGTCGGCGTGATCACCAGAGGCGACGTGGTGCGTGCCCTCGCCGCCCATCAAGACGGCTGATTCAACTCATCGTTCGTTCCCCCTTTCCAGGCCGATGCTGCGCTCCTTCCTCATTGCCTGTGTGCTGGTGGTTGTTCCCCTGCAAGGCCACGCCAACCCCACGGCCGAGACCAAGGAAATGGATTTCCTGGACTTGGTGGATGGCGAGGGAAACGTGCTGATCCAGGCCAAAGGCGTTGATGCCGTTAACGCCGAAGCCCGGGCTCAAGGCCTTGCTTTTCCGGCTCTGGGGTACTGGTCTGTTGAGGGGCACTGCTTTGTGAAACCTGCTCCAGGCGACTGCAACGGCGTGTTCAAGCGCTAAGGGCGTTCCGCCGTTTGCGATGCCGGAGCAGGCGGCACGCGGTTGTCCACGCGCAATGGCGAAAACAGCACGAGGTTGCCCGCCACCAGACCGGCGGTGACAACAACAGCCGCGAGAACCTCTAAGCCTTCCGATGCTTTGGCTTGCATGGCTCAAGCATGCGCCGTTGGATTGCCCATGGCGAGACCTTGTTTGGCTTTCAACGTGTGCGAACAAACGGAGTCAGTTGATACGTCAACCGTCGAACCAGGAGCGTTACGACGGAACAGTTGATGTGCCCAGAGCTGTGTCGCTCATCTCACGATTTCACGACGACACAGGTGATGTACCTCCGATCAAGTTCGAGACCGGGCATCAGGGAAAGAAGGCAAAACGCCTGACTCGATTCCTCTGGAATCAAGTGATTCAACTGCTGCTGGCTGGCAAGGAGTTAGAAGCCAACTCGCTGTTGGAAGAATTTGATGAACCACCGCTTTGGGACGACCCACTCGACTGACAGGCCATGGGAACGCCACTCACGCAATGGCTTCAGCTGGTGGGCTGGGTGCTGCTCGCCACAACCCTAATTTGCCTGAGTGCAACCGGGGTTTTCTGAATTGAGTGATTGGATCAAAACCCTCACCAGCCATCAATCTGACCTGCAAAATCAGTGATCAAGAACATCGAAATCAATCCGGTATGACTTGCTACATCGATCCCGAAGTCTTCCTTGAATGCATCAGCAGCGGCATCCAATTGGATTTTTGATTGATGCATGCATTGATTGAAACCAATGGCTTCTTATCAAATCACGATCACCACATCGGAAGGCTCCTCCAGCTTTGCCTGTGCCGACGATCAGTACATCCTTGATGCTGCAGAGGAAGCGGGTGCTGATCTGCCCTATTCGTGCCGAGCTGGTGCCTGCTCCACCTGCGCAGGCAAGCTCTCGAGCGGCTCTCTGGATCAGTCGGATCAGAGCTTTTTGGACGACGAACAGATCGCCAAAGGATTTGCCCTTCTTTGCGTGGCTTACCCAACAAGTGATTGCCAGATCAAAGGAGAAGCCGAAGAGGACCTCTGAGCTGACCAACCCCATCCTCAAGATTCAAGTCCGAAGCCTCCCGCCGGGGAACAATCGACGCCCGTTCCCCTTTTTTGATCAGCTCAATTCATTCCATTCAGCAACCACCTAATTCGCGCAGGCGGAAGTCATCAGGGATAGGCGCCCAATGCCGCCATGGCTCTCCCGTTGATTGCACCTGCGAGGAGCGGCGAAGCCAGCTTCCAAGGGTGTGGCTTGCCTTGCCAAGCAAGGCTCGTCTTCAGGCTTAGACGCCAAAGAAAGCAAGGACTGCTTCTAGGGCTCCGAGACCCAACAGGAAAACACCAGCGAGCAAAGCAAAGTCTTTTTTGGAGTTAGCCACAGATGCAACGGTTGCTCCGACGAACGCCAACAGGACAAACCTAAAGAGAACTGGAAGGGCAAACATTGCGGAGGATGTACATCTCCGATGAGTTATGTAAACCCCCTGCAGTGCAGGGAGTTAACGGCTCGATACCAACGTTGAGTTACTTAATTCCTCTCAAAGGAGGTAATCAGGATGACGAAAGGCAACCCTCCTAAAAACTGCTCTGGCTCTGCCCAGCAAAGCGGCTGGCGTAGTGCTCTTCACCATCCATGCGCTGAAAGATGAACTGACAGATCAACGTGCCCGGCACCACCGCCAGTGGAGCCGGACCAAAGTTGCTCATCTCCAGCACCTGCTGACTATCGATCCCCGGCCCCATGAACGGTGCACTGATGTGCACCATCAGCCCCAGGCGAGCAAAGCGGCTGCGACCCTCAAGCCAACCGCAAAGGCCAGGCCCGAGCCTGACCCGTTCGCGGGTGATCCCCAGCACGGTCTCCCCCGGCATGATCAGGATGTGGCCGCCCTCAGAGACTTCCAACTTGTCGGTGCATTCGCGGTAGTCGGTGTGATCGCGAACCTCGATCACTTCATGCACCTTGCGGAACACCCGAAACGTGGAGCCGAGGGTGAGATCCACCGATGCAGGCCCAACATGGTCGGCATTGAAGGGCGTGATCGCAATCAGGCCCTCGTCAACCGCTTGAAGAATGGCCTGACGCCCAAGCACCGCCATGGGTCGATCCCCTGCTGGGCAAAGAGTATGGACGCCTCAGACGCCAGGGTGCTCAAACAGAATTGTCGACTGTTCTGACTCGCCAAGTTCGGCAGCGTCTTGTTTCTGAGGCTGCTCAAGCGGTGGAGCATCGGGAAGACAAAAGGCTTTTTCGAGGTCTGTCTTGATGGCACCAAAGGGGTAGGTCACAAAAAAAGAGGAACGCCCACAGCCCCCTCGAAACGACTTGACGACGCATCCCTGCGACTCCGTTACATTAGTCAACAAAGTTTTGCAACGAGAGCCGTGGCCTTCACCACACAAGACCTGCTCATCGCGTTCGGCAGCTTCGGCATGGCCCTCTTCGCTTTGAACCTCTACAAGCTGACCAAGCCGGCCAACGGTTGATAAGGCAGTGAAAAACCCCGTCTTCCGACGGGGTGATTTTTTGTCGGGAGACGGATAGCGACAACATCAGCACCCCGAGGCTGTCGAAAATTCGATATCAGAACTTCCTCGGGTAAGGGGGTGTTCCTGCCATCTCAACGTTGATCTCCCGGCAGATGTTCATCCATGCCCCCAAGCCGAAGTTCACACCATTGGGGCCGTCGATGAATTCCTGGAATTCCTCTGCTGTGATTCCCTCGCGGACTTCCCAGATGCAAAAGGCAGGGCCCTCAGGACCAATGGGGCAAAACGAATGGTTGTAGAAGCCCGCTTCAAGGTTTTTGGCTACAGCCTCATCCCAGCCACCACCGGGCGCCATCGCCGCTTGTGCTGTCTCCCACCACTGCTGGGCTTTGCCAGCGCGGAACTCATGATGAACGTGGAAAAATTTTGATGCCATTGCTGATAAGGCGTGGGAATGGATGGAAGAGCGGCCATCAAAAGATCCGCCGCCCTTCTGAACGCGAGCACCGCTCGTGAATCAACCAGCGATGTTGACCCCCTCCTTGGTCACGATCTCCACAACCTTGCCCATATCACTGAGGTCCTTCTGGTTTGCCTTAAGGCTCTTGAAGACAGACTCAACGCCGCCAGGCTGGCCGACCATGACGTAACGGCAGAAGTCACCGTTGGGGGTGGGGGCATGGACGACACCTGCTTTGACCTGATAGCAACCGCCTATTCCCACAACGGTTGGCTGGTCATTGATGTTGAGGTTCAACTCCCCTTCCAGCACCAAATAGGTTTCGTCCCAGGCATGGGTATGGGGAGGCTGACCGACTCCACCAGGGGTCGCGAACTCAGCAACGCTGTACTTCCCATCGGTTTGCTCAGCGGTGAGGCGCAGGGTGATGGAATCACCAAGAACGTTGCAAACCTCGGGCTTCTTCTGAAACAGACCAAACATGGCATCAGCACAAATGCGTCGTCAGCTTCTCAGCTTTTTTAAACGCAGGACGTTTTGCTGCCGACTGCTGACGGATTCTTTTGTGCTGCGGTGCCGACTGTCCGTGCAGCATCAACGTTCAATCTTTTGGTTATGGGCGGGCAGCGGTTTCAATCACCCTTACCTGACCAACCTCAAACCGGACATTTGAAAACGCTGAGCCGGCGCCCCTCATCCGTTTGAACGTGCCCTGACTGGACGCAACCCAGCTCTGCTGGCGGCAGCCGAGACCCGATGTGGGTCGTGAAACGCTCGGTGCTCTTCGCCCCAGTCGTCAACACCACCGCACAAGCAGCGAGTGAGAGAAAAGCCGTAAGCAGCACTCGCATGCGCAAGCAGAACAAGGAGTTCCAGTCTGCTCGGGTGAAGCCGTTGGTAGTGGGCCGCGGAGAAGAAACGCCTCCTTAGGCTTGGCTGGGGAGAGCGAGCCGATGGACAACACCAGAGAGCCGGTTGGTCATCTCAGCGCAATCATCGGGATCGGGCTCTTGCTGATTGGCCTCGTTGTCTTTGGGGTGGTCCAACAGAAAGCCTGGAGCCATCAAGCGGAACTCAGCCAAAGCTTCGAAGCATGCATGGAGAGCGCTCCCTTCAAACAGTCTCTAAGAGTGCCGCGGCCAGAAGCTGTGCTCACAGACGAGCAACTCCAGGCCCACTTTGACGCCTTTGATCAACTGCTCAAAGAAACAGGTTTACCGCCGATCTGGAATGGCAAAACCTTGGTGCCCTGGAAGGACTACCACAAAAACTCGATTGAATTCGCAAGCCAATGCCATAGCCAACTGGGCATCGATCAGCCTCAACGGCAATTGAAGGGCACCTACGCCAAACCCGTCTGGGATCCCCACTCTTCCATCTGGCGGGAGGCTGATTGATGAGCACGCGTCGGTTCAAAGGGCTCTACCTGCAAGCCACCGATGATCCCTGCTGCTTTTCCTTTGTGACCTACACACCACAAACCAGAGAACAAATGCTGGCTTGTGGGGATCTGGATGAAAGCGAAGAATATTTCAATCCAGTGATTTTCGATTTTCTGTTGTTCGCCTCAGAGGCCGCCCTTGGAGCACCAGCCGGAGACTCATTCCCCATCACCTACGACGACGTTTCAATCATCACATCAAGGCAAAGAGGCTCAGGCATTCAGCACGAATATCTGATCAGACTCTCAGACCACGACTGGAATGATGCAAAGCAGTCTGCAGTGGATCAACTCCAAGAGGTGTTATCGAGTGAGCGATGGAATGGAGCTCGGCTGAGGGATTGGCGCGATTGAAACAGGATCAAACCGCCGAGGGTGAGCTGAGTCCTTTAGCGTGCCGGCTTCAACAGCCAGACCAATGATCCCAGAGCCCCACGAGCCCTTTGACATCAACCGCAAGGAGGACTCGATCTTCCTGCTGGGTTCCATGTTCACGGTGATCTTCCTCTTCCTTCTCTAAAGAGAAAAGACTCAACCTCAGCATCAAACAAAAAGCACCTGCTCGAATCGAACAGGTGCTTTTTTGCTATTAGTTTGATATCAAAGAACCACTAGTTACCAGTTCAATCTCAGCGGCGCGGCAGGCTCACTTGATACATCGTATCGTCAACTGGTTTCCACTGCACAAGGTGGAGCCGGTCGATCTTGTTGTTATCCAAACAATCCCAGATCGTGTCTCCAGACAGTGTGGCCATCGACCACACATCGCCCTGACTCTTCATCTGCTTGCGGTTGCGATCTTTCCATTCCGTCCAGCTGATTTTTGGGTATGAGCCAACCTGCTCACTCAGAATCACCACCGTGAATTCCACCGAACGCGAACCAAAACCGTCCTGAACTCTAAGTTGCTGAACCGCAATTCCCTGGCTCAGCCCACGGGTTTACGCCAGATCCGCCACACCAGCCAGCCCGTCACCCCGAGCCAGAGGAACGCCACAGCCGAAAGGATCGGCACGACGATCAGATAGCTCCACACCCCCAGGGCCACCCAGGCGAGCAAAGACGTGATCAACGCCTTCTGAAAGTTGTTGGCCTTGGCGAGACGTTGCTGCAAAAGAGATCTCACGCTGTTGCTCGATGCTCCATCCCTTCCTCTAGCCACGGATGCCCTCAGCGACCGCAACGCTGAAGCCCTCCTGGCTCCAGAGGCGGAGCGAATAACGCGAACCATGCAGCCATGCCGCGGCCCCGTCCGAAGCGATGGTCACGTTCGCCAGTCCGCCGCCAAGCCCCAGACCCGCTGCCTTCAACACAGCCTCCTTCGCCGTCCAGGCCTGAATCAGCGTCCAGTGCTCCAGGCAGTCCGTCGCTTCAGCGGCCGAGGCAAAGAGGCGCCGCGTCAGCAGGTCAGATGCCACACGCAACGGCCGGTCCAGCGCTTCCACATCGATGCCAATCGGATCTAGCCCCACCACGCCGATGCTGAGGGATCCGGTGTTGGAAATGCTGTGGTGCAGCGGGGAATCGCGCAGCTGCGGCTTGCCGTAGATCGTGCGGCCGATGTCATCCGCAACAACCATCTGGCCTGCATCGGCAAACAACCGGCAGGTGAGGCTGTCGCTCAAGGCCCGCTGCTCAGCGCGCGACGGGGGCTGAGCGAGATGGGCCACCAACACCCGACGTTGCGTGCTGGGGATCGACCACCAGGACCAAACGGCGTCCAAGCTCAATCCTGAACAGGCGGCACGGGCACCGGCGGCAGGGGCGGCAAAGCTGGCGGCGGCATCACCGATGGGGCTGGCTCATCCAGCAGAACCTCGGCGGGGTTGAGCATCGGCTCATCGAGCACAATCGGCGGCGGCAGATCGGGAGGCAACGGCACAAACAGCTGCGGCTCTATCCAGTTGTCATCGGAGCTGGCATCTGAGCTGTCATCGGAACCGAGTTCAGCTGGCTCCGGCCCCCGGATCACAGCGGGCGGCTCGCGCAACACCAAAGGATCGGCCGTGATCGGGGGTTCCCTCAGGGGGGCACGGTCCAGATCGACGCTGCGGTCGTCGGCATCCGTGGGCACACCCGGCTTGGTGAGGTTGTTAGTGGGCCCCCAAATCATCCGGGCCAGAGGTTCCACGCCCTGTTCCATCACCCGGTTCAGGCCCGCCAGGGCGCGATCGGCGAGGTGATTGCCGAAAGACGACACACAGTCGAGCGGGCCATCGCAACCTTCATCCAGCGCCAGCTTGGGCGTCAGCGCCGCAATCAGATTGCCCTGCAGGGGGATCTGGCGGGGGCTCAACCGCAGCAGGTAGGGCACATGCACAAAGCTGGTGGCACCGCCGCTGATCCAGTTGGCGTCTTCTTCGGTGAAGCCCTTCACCCCAGGGATGATCAAACGACTCTTCGAGGCATGGTCGGGCATGTAGGCCGCCAGATAGCCCCGGCGACGGGCGAGGTCTTTGGTCTGCTCGAGGGTGAGGCCATCACGGCTCATCAGCACCTCCATGTGGCCGTCCTGACGCAGGCCCATCACCATGCGGATCCGCGGCAGGTAGTAGCGGATGCGCTGGCCCATGCTGATGCTGTAGGCCCCCTTGTAGCTCTCCGGCGGAGCCTCGATGTCGTTGTAGAGGCTGTGCAGACCGCCGATGAAGGTGTCGTAGGTGCGGCTGCGCTCATCGGTCAGCTCCCCGTAGCCGAAATCAATGCTGCCGTCGTGGCGGATGCCGACGAAGGCCCGTTGGCGTGAAGCCGAGCGGTTCCGTCCGCGCCAGACCTGCTTGCCGAATTTGAGATCCCCCAGGGGAACTGTGATCTCGCGGCCATCGTCGTCCACATGGCGCTCATACATCGGGCCGGACACATAGGCCAGGGCAGCGCTGTCCTGGTAGGCGTCCTGTTCGCGATCCCAACCCTCCAGCAGCCCGAAGCGCACCCTCCGTGGATCGAGGTCCAACGCGTAGACCTCATCGTCGGGGAAATAGCGGAACGGCTTGGCTTCCCGGCCGCGCTGCTGGGCCGAACGAACAGCTTGCTCCTGCAGCTCGGAGCGCTCGGGAGCCACAGGCGCTAAGGCGATCAGGCCGCCGAACACCACAAACGGCATGGCCAGCAAGAGCCAGCGCTTACGCAGACGGATCCTGCGCTTGGGCCGGGGCTTGGGTCGCGGCGCAGCAGGCTGAGTCACGCGACCCTTCGCTCTCGGGTGTTGGGGGTTGCGTCGAACCAAGGAACGATGGAGCCTTCGGCCACCAGCCATTGCTGGTAACGCTCGCCGCAGTCATGGCCTCCCGTCAACTGCCCGAACGAAGGAATCACCAGACGCGGCCCCTCCGGATCAAAGGCGAAGCAGGGCAAACGCAACTGATCGGAACGGCTGCGAATCCGGGTGGTGGGGTGCAGGTGACCGCACACGTTCAACAACCCCGGCTCCGGCACCCGTTCGGGCATGTGGCTCAACCAGAGATGGCCCAGACGCTGAGAAGGCTGCTGGGGTAAGCCTTCAATCCAGCTGTCCTGGTCATGGTTGCCACCGATCAGCACCACCGGACAACCACAGAGATCGGGCAGCGCCAGCAGGGTTTCGCGCAGGGGAGCGGTGATGCCGATCCGGGCATGCACGAGATCACCCAGCACGAACAAGCGCTGCGGTGACCAGGCATGGCAGAGCTCCAGCAGCGGATTCAGGGTGCCTTGATCCCCATCGCTGGGCATGGGGATGCCGTGGGCCTGGAACACCTCGGCCTTGCCGAGATGCAGGTCGGCAACAAACAGCTCCCGCCCCTCAGCCCGCCACAGGGCCCGCTGGGGCAGGAACGTGAGTGGGCTGTTGCCCCAGGACCACTCCAATGCGCTCATGAACGGTGCAGATCGCAGATCTGTAGCGCTGGCTGCATTGGATGGCTGACGTCGTGCCGCAAGCTTCGGGGGCCTCCAGAAGACTCATTGTGGCGCGGAGCAATGGCCTCCACCAGGGCGCGAGTTCAACCCTGCGCACGCTCGAACAACGCTTGAGCCTGCTGGAAGAGGAAGGCCGTTTCGAATGTGCCTACGCCCTGAGGATGGAAGTGGCCGACTGGCTGCTCGGGGCGAGGGATGCCAACCTGAGCGCACCATCGTTGTCCTGACGTTTCCATGACCATTGCCCTGCTGATCGCGCTGGCGGGTTCCCTGGCGGCAATGGCCGTGATCGTGCGTCGTCTGGAACAGCGCTGATGCGAGGGGTCCGGCGCTGGTCCGTCGTCTTCGCGCTGGCCTGCTTCGGCACCTCACTGCCCCTGCAGGCCAATCACCTGAAGGTGGGGATCAGTGGATCGGCCCCCTTCGTGATCAAGAACGGCGATCAGCTCAGCGGCATCAGCCTCAACATCTGGCGCCGCGTCGCCGAAGACAACAACCTCAGCTACGAGCTGGTGGAGCAGCCATCCCCCAAAGCCGGAATTGAGGCGGTGGATGACGGTGAGATCGACGTGCTGGTGGGCCCGATCAGCATCACCTCACGCCGCCTGGCCATGCCAGGCATTGACTTCACCCAGCCCTACTACCTGGGCAAATCTGGGGTGTTGCTGCCTATGCGCCCGCCCTCGATCCTGAGCCGCGTTCAGGTGTTCTTCGGCTGGGCGGTGATCTCCTCGGTGCTGGTGCTGATCAGCGTTCTGCTGGTGGTGGGCAGCTTGATCTGGCTGGCGGAACGCAACTGCAACAGTGAGCAGTTTCCGCGGGACTGGCTACCGGGCATCAGCAGCGGCATGTGGTTCGCCCTGGTGACCTTGACCACGGTGGGCTACGGCGACAAGGCGCCGATCACACGAACCGGTCGGGGCATCACCGGTGCCTGGATGGTGATCTCCCTGATCGCAGTGTCGTCCCTCACCGCCAGCCTCGCCTCGGCGTTCACCTTGTTCCTCTCCAGTGCCACCGAATCAGGCATCAGCACTCCTGCACAACTGAACGGACGTCGGGTTGCTGTGGTGGAGGGCACCAGTGGCATGGAGCTAGCCCAACGCGGCGACATGCGGATCGTTAGCGGCACCAACCTCAGGAGCGCCGTACAACTGTTGGTGGATCAGAAGGCTGATGCCTTGATCTTTGATCGACCGGCCATTCGCTACCACCTCAAAAACAATCCCGATCTCGCCCTGCGCCTCGCCCCCTTCACGCTGTCGGAAGAGACCTACGGCTTCGTGATCAAACCGAACAGCCCCCTGCGCACGCCCATGGACGTCTCCATCCTCAAGTTGCAACGGCAGGGGAAGGTTGCAGCCATTGCCAACCGGCTGCTGGATTGAAACGAAAACCTCAGCCCACTCAGCCCAGAGGGCGATGACGACGCAGGGCCTCCTCCAACAGATAGGCGGCCAGATTGCCGCAACTGCGCCCTTCAGCGAGGGCATGACGCTTGAGGTCATCCATCACCCCGCGGGGCAGGGTGACGTTGATGCGCTCGGAGCCGGCGGCATCCGCCACCGCAGCCGTACTGGGAGCCGCGGCCTGACCCTCGATCCGCTGCTGCAACTCCTGAACCAGATCCTGAAGGAGAGACACGATCTCGTGAAAATATGCTCACATGGAGCAAACGATATCGTGCTAGACAAGATTGCGTAATCTTGGACACACTTTTTGTGGCGCCATGCAACCCCTGCCGCTGAAGCTTGCTCCCGGCAGTGATCTGCGCCTCAGCCTCGAAGAACTGGCCCAGCGGGACGGCATCAGCGGATTTGTTCTCGGCGTGGTCGGCAACCTGACCAAGGCGTCGTTCCAGTGCCCCGGCCAGGCGGAGCCCACCGTGCTGGAGGGCGATCTTGAGGTGATCACCCTCAATGGAACCTTTTCCCCTGAGGGCGTGCACCTGCACCTGAGCCTCTCGGATGGGGCCTGTCAGGTGTGGGGAGGCCACCTAGAGCCCGGCACGATCGTGCAGAAGGGCGTCGATCTGCTGATTGGCGTGCTGGAGCAACGCGAAGGCCGCCCCGCGCGTCAGACGGCAGCAGCAGCTCCAAGGATCGAGATCGCCGTGCTGCCGGGATGCCCCTGGTGCAGCCGCGCCCTGCGCATCCTGAGAACCCTAGATCTGCCCCACACCGTCACCACCATCAACGACGACGCAGCCTTCCAGGCCGTGCAGCAGCGCAGTGGAATGATCACCTTCCCCCAGGTGTTCATCGACGGATTGGTGATTGGTGGCTACGACGATCTCGCCGCCATGCAAGCCGCCGGTGAACTCGCCGCCCTCCGCTGAGCCGGCGGAGCGGAAGCCTCAGCCACAGCCTCCGTTCTGGTCGCTGAAACCCTGGTGGTGCCAGCCCTGGTCAATCATCTCCACGGGCGTGCTGATGGTCGGCGGGTCCTGGGTGCTGCTACACCGCCTCTGGATCAGCCTTCCCCTGGCCCTGAGCGTACTGGCCTGGTGGCTGCTGTTTCTGGTGCTGGTGCCCGCCGCCTACCGGTCGTCAGCGGAGCCGAATCAATAACGTTCTCGCCCTTTCGCCGCATCGATCCGCCCGCGATCATCCGTCGGCCAACTTGATGTCCCGCAAACGGGCATCAATCGATGCGAGGAGTTGCACTGCAAACATCGGCGTCTCCTGAACCGCAAACAGGAACTTGTCGCGGTTCATGGCAATCAAACGGCAATCACTGGTGGCCGTAGCGGTGCTCAGACGCTGATGGTCCTCCATCACCAAAGCCCCCGCACCGAACACATGACCCACAGTGATGTCTTCATGTCCCTCATGGCCTGCTGAATCGATCCAGGTGAGCCGCACCAATCCCTCCAGCAGGCCGTACATGCAGGTGCCGGTTTCGCCGGTACGAAACAGCACGTCACCCTGATTGAGATTAATCACTTCGGCCTTGCTGGCCAAAGCACGCATGGTGTCGAGGGCATGCATGGAACCAGCGCGACTCAGACAGAGGTCAGAGTCAGTGCTGCGCCAAAGCCTTGGCGCACATCCTCCTGAGAGATCAGGCCGTCATGGTCCTGATCGAGGGCATCAAAAATGGCATCACTTCCGAGCCATTCGTCGCGGGTGATCGAGCCATCACCGTTCATGTCGTTGAGCATGAAGATCTCGGAAACGGCGTGGCGGAAGGCTGATCCACCCTCCAGTTCAGCCAGACGATGGGCCAGTTGATGCTCCAGGGTTTCAATGGCTTTGCTGAAGCCTTTAATGCCCTCGGTGAGTTTGTCGCTGGCCATCCGATCGTCCTGCATCAGTGCATCAAAGGTGGCGCGATCGACGTGGATCTTGGCTTCGCCATCGGTGGGATGGGTGGCATCCAATTTCTGGGTCAGCACAGCATCAGTCTCACGGAGCTGATCCAGCAACTTCGGTGAAATCGTGAGCAGATCACAACCGGCCAACTCCGTGATCTCATCAATGTTGCGGAAGCTCGCCCCCATCACCTCCGTGCCATAGCCGTGGGTCTTGTAGTAGTTGAAGATCTTGGTCACCGAAATCACACCCGGATCCTCAGGTCCGGGGTAAGAGTCGCGCCCGGTTTCGGCCTTGTACCAATCCAGGATGCGCCCCACGAAGGGGGAGATCAGAGTGACGCCGGCTTCGGCACAGGCAACGGCCTGAGCGAAACCAAACAGGAGCGTGAGGTTGCAGTGAATCCCCTCTTTCTCCAGAACCTCGGCGGCTTTGATGCCTTCCCAGGTGGAAGCAATTTTGATCAGAACGCGATCGTTGCTGATGCCGGCATCGTTGTACAGACGAATCAGCTTGCGCCCTTTTTCAATCGTGGCGTCGGTGTCAAAACTCAGGCGAGCATCCACCTCCGTTGACACACGACGGGGAACAATCTTCAGGATCTCCTTGCCGAAGATCACACTGATCTCATCGAGCGCTTCCCGCACCACGTCTTCCACCGCTGCATCACCACCCATTAACTTGCGCGATGACCGCAAAGCCTCATCAATCAGGCTCTGATAGGCCGGAATCTGTGCAGCAGCCAGGATCAACGACGGGTTGGTGGTGGCATCCCGAGGGGTGAACTTGCGGATCGCCTCCAGATCACCCGTGTCGGCAACGACCACGGTCATTCGTGAAAGCTGATCGAGCAGGCTGGCCATGATGTAAGACGGCTCAATACCCGTAACGTAGCCGCACTTTTTGATGCGTCAGCTGTTCAAAAGCTTGTTCAATTCAGCAGGTTTTGAGGGGGCGATGCGCTCCACAACCAGCAAGGCATCAATGATCTGTTTGGCGACAGGAACGGCCACGGTGGAGCCATAGGCGTGTTCGCCTTGGGGCTCATCCACCACCACAAACACCACATAACGAGGATCCTCAATCGGCAAGGTCGCCACAAAGCTGCAGATCTTGGCTCCTGGGAGATAGATCCCATTGAGGGCCTTCTGCGCCGTTCCTGTTTTGCCACCAATTCGGTAGCCGGGTGTTTTCACACCCTTGCCACTGCCCTGATCCACCACAGATTCCATCCACTGGAGCACCGTGCGCGTGACCTCCGGGTTCAGCAACTGCTGACCACTGGGTGCCGCCGCCGGAGCCAAAGCATCACCCGAACGGAAGCCACGGGTGATGTGGGGACTGATCAACTTGCCACCGTTGGCCAGCATCCCGTGCAGCTGCACCAGCTTGAGCGGTGTGAGCGAAAACCCCTGACCAAAGGCCGTCGCAGCCGGCTCGATCGGCTGACTGGTGAACTGCTTCTTGCTCTTGAGCTGACCAGCCACCGCTCCAGGCAGGTCGGTGTCAGGACGCTGATTGATGCCAAGACGCTCCATCCAGTTCCAATAGGCGTCGTCGTCAAGACGGCGCATGGCCTGGACCATGCCGACGTTGCTTGACACCTGCAGCACGGTGGCGAAATCCACCAAACCATGGGCTTTTTTGTCGTGGTTGTTGATCGGCCAACCACCGACTATCAGCTTGCCCACATCATTCACCCGATCCGTCGCCTGAATGGCACCGTCCTGAAGGGCTAGGGCCAGGTTGATCGGCTTGAACGTTGAGCCTGGTTCATAGAGATCCTGAACGGACCATTCACGAAACCGCCCCGTGGGGAAGTCCCAGTAGCGGTTGGGGTTATAGGTGGGTGTCGACGCCAGCACCAACAATTCACCGTTGGTCGCATCCATCACGATTGCGGCGCCCTTCTGGGCTTTCCACTTGGCAACCTGCTCCGCAAGAGCTTTGAGGGCCACCTGCTGGAGCCTGGAATCCAGCGTCAGCTGCAGGCGCAAATCATCGCCATAGAAGGCTCCCGGGGCGAGGTTGGCCGGTAGCGGCGTGCCATCAGCACCCCGGCGGAGGTATCGGGTTTGCTCATGGCGAGCCAGATCCCCATTACGGCTCTGCTCAAGACCAGCTTGAGGTTGCCGCTCCGCATTGAGAAAACCCACCACGTTGGCGAACAACGACGCCTGGGGGTACACCCGCTGGGGATAGGCCTCCAGATCAAGGCCGCTGATTCCAAGGGCCCGGATGCGATCGGCCGTTTCCGGATCCAGCTCCTCAGCCAATTTGATCCCCGAGGCCTGGGTTCCCATGGCCCTCAGCAGCGCAGGCGCAGGACGAGCCAAGGGATCGGCCAACACCGCCGCCACATCTTCGGCAGGGCGGACAAGGTTGGGGGCATCTCCCGGCATGTTGAAGTAGCGGGGATGGGCCCAGAGCCGGAACCGCTTTTCATCCATCGCGACCAAACGGCCGGTGCGATCGACGATCGGACGGCGTTGCCCCAAGGGTTGGGTGCGCTGGGTTTGCAGCTGACGGGCACGCTGCTCCAGGTCGGGGGCTTGCACCAACTGCAGCCAGGCCATGCGACCCACCAGCCCCAGCAAGCCTGCCGCCAGGATCCAGAAGATGATCCAGAGCCGCTTGGGGGGAACCTGGGTCAGGGGAACGACCCGCGCGCGGGAGCGGCGCGAACGGATGGGTCGACGCCCCGACACCCGCGTCATCAGTACCCCGCCCTGATGGGCTGATTTCCCAGGGCCTGGAGCGATGCCATGGGAGAGGAGGCGGACGCTTGCAACGCGCCCAGATCAGGGCGATCAAGATGCACCAGATTGGCCACCTGCGTTGGCACCAGACGGTTGGGCTGCTGAGACCGCAGCAACAGGTGCTGCTCCATCACAGCGGTTGATTCCGTCAACCGGTGCGCCTGGGTTCGGGTTGCCTCCAGCAGGCGGAAGGCCAGAGTCCAGCGATGCTGCCAGTGCAGCGTGAGACCAGCCAGAACGGCAACCGCCGCAATCAACCCCAGCAGCGTGCCGTCCATCAGGCGATGGAGCCCCCCAAGAAGAGGCGAGCGTCGTGCAATGCGTCCGGAGGACAGTGACCCTTGAATCAGCTCGAAAGCTGTGGTCGATGCACGCTGTTCCGGAGCGGCAACCACCGGGATCACAGGCGAATAGGCCAGTGAACCACCTGTAGAAAGGCGGGGCAAGGTTCAGAGCAGCAGCAGGTTCAGGAACGTCACGGCGTTCCAAAGCCCATGCATCAGCACCGAGGGCCACAGACGTCCGCTGCGCAGTCGCACCAAACCAAGCCCAACCCCCAACACCGTGAGCGGCGCCAACTCGCCAACACTGATGTGGGCCATGGCAAACAACAGGCCACTGAGCAGGACCCCCGGGAGGGGACCGAGTCGCATCGCCAACACCGGCAGCAAGGCACCGCGGAAAATCGTCTCCTCAAACAGCGGGGCCAGCACAACCGCAGTGAGCGCAAGCAAGGCCAGGGCAAGCGGATCACGGCTGCCGAGCACCAACTCCAACAGCGGATTGCTGCCCCCGGGATCACCGACCAGGCGCACGAGCAACCACCCCGTGAGCATCACCACCGGCGTCACCATCAACCAGCCCGCCAGGGCATCCCGCAGAGCTGAAAGCAGCGGACGCACGCGCCACTGCATCCACCCCCCCAGCGGTGCCCTCTCCCCGGGCAAAGAACGCAGTTGCCGCCACAGGATCAGCAGGCTTGGCAGGGCCATCACGCTGTAGTTGATCACCACACTGACGGCTTCACGACGAGGGCTGCCCAGCCCCGCCGTCAGTGCACCCACCAAGGGAAACGCCACCAGCGGAACGCCAACGGCACTGATCACCACAAAGCCACCAGCCACCAGCAGGGCCATATCAACCAGGGTCAGCTCCGGCCCCTGAACATCGGGCCAAGCCATCAGCCGACCACGTTGCAGACGCCAGGCCTGACCAAGCAGCAACAGTCCACCGAGCAGGGCCGTCACCAGAGGCAGCACTGTGCTGACGGCCAAACGGAACGCCGCTTGCCCCGCGGCTGCAGCATCGATGCAGAGCGTCGGATCAGAGGCGTCCGCTTCGCAATGCAGCTGCTGAAGCAACGGGTCGTCGTCTTGACGATCGAGCTCCGCGGATGCGGAACCTTGGCCCTGCAACAACAGAAGCATCTGTTGCTGCCGCTCATTGCGCGCCTCTGGGCTGATGCCCTCCAGGGCCTTGAGCAGCGCATCCCGCGGCGACTCCCCTAAAAGAGCGTCCCGCAACGGAGGCGGCACCGCTGGTTCAGCAAGAAGCGTCAGCTCCTGCTGCTGAAGGCTCAGGGCCGGTGCCACCGAAGGTCGCGAGAGGCTGTCCATCAAGCCCGACAACCAGATAAAACCGGCCAAAGCGAGGGACAAGGCCGCCAGAAGTCCCTTCCAGCGCGGGGAAACCGGTTGTGGGGAACTGGGCACCAGCAGGCTTCAACTGCCCACGATTGTCCCCCCGAAAGGCCGCTTCCATACGATGGCCGCGCCCTGACGCTGAACCGTGCCCCTTCGTCTTCTTCTGGTCCGCCACGGTCTCAGCAGTTTCAACAAGGAACGGCGGATCCAGGGCCGCGATGATCTCTCGAACCTCAGCGAGGAAGGGCACGAGCAGGCCCGGGCCCTGGGCCGCTCGCTTCAGGACGTGAGCATCCAGGCCGTCTACAGCTCCCCCCTGCAGCGGGCGGCTGCGACGACGGCGAGCCTGCTGGAGACCCAAGGTGGCCAGGCCCCAGATCCCGTCTTTGATGACGGACTGCTGGAAGTGGATCTTGAGCCCTGGTCCGGCCAGACCATCGGCGAGCTGATGCAAGGCTCAACGGAGGCCTACAAGATCTGGAAGCAGCGGCCCATGGAGCTGGAGCTCCAGCGTCGTGATGGTTCGAGCTACAAGCCACTGCCTGAGCTGATGGAACAGGCGCGGGGCTTCATCAGCACGCTGTTGGAGCGCCATCCAGCCACCGGCAACGACACGGTGCTGGTGATGGCCCACAACGCCATCCTGCGCTGCCTGATGCTGGTGTTGCTCGGGGAACCCGACCACGGCTTCCGGCGTCTCCGCGTCGACAACACCTCCCTTTCGGTCTTCAACATCCGGCTAGGAGACAACGGCCCCCAGGTGCAGATCGAATGCCTGAACAGCACCACGCACCTGCAACCGCTGCCGGAGAAGGGTAAAAACGCCAGGCTGATTTTGGTGCGCCACGGCGAAACCGACTGGAACAAAGCCGGGCGCTTCCAAGGGCAGATCGATATTCCGCTGAATGAGAACGGTCGCCGTCAAGCCGCGGCCGCCCGCGATTTCCTCAAAGACATCCCCATCGATCGGGCCTGGAGCAGCACGCTGTCGCGTCCAACCGAAACGGCCCAGATCATTCTCGAGGCCCATCCCGATGTGCCCCTGACCCAGATCGATGGACTGGTGGAGATCGGACACGGAGTCTGGGAAGGCAAGCTCGAATCCGAAATCCGAGAGGACTGGTCGGAGCTACTGGACACCTGGAAACGGGCTCCGGAAACCGTGCAGATGCCTGAAGGGGAAACCATTCAGGACGTGTGGGCCCGTTCCGTCCGGAGCTGGGGGGAGATCGCTGGCGAGCTGAAGCCTGAGGAAACGGTGCTGGTGGTAGCCCACGACGCCGTCAACAAAACGATCCTCTGCGACCTGTTGGGGCTGACCCCGGCCGACATCTGGGCCGTCAAACAAGGCAACGGTGGTGTCACGGTGGTCGACATCGCCGCCGATCCAGGCCAGCCTGCAGTGGTGACCTGCCTCAACCTCACCTCCCACTTCGGAAGCGTGATTGACCGCACGGCAGCAGGCGCTCTCTGACGTCATGAACGACACCTTGCTGCTGGATCCGGTGCGCGTCCTGCGTGGCCCCGGACATTCAGTGCAGCTCGGTGCAGTCCTGATCAACCAGGGGATTCTCGTCGGCTTTGACGACGAAGCCCGGCAGCAGGCCCTGGGCCTGGGCATCAAGGCCAGCCCAGCACCGGATCAGCTGGTCGCCCCCTGCCTGGTGGATCCGCATTCCATCCTTGAAACCCCCTTCAGTGGCGATCAAGAAACAGCCGTAAGCCTGCGCCACTGTGCCGCCGCGGGAGGCTATGGCCAGATTGGCCTGCTTCCCCGCAGCAGCAGCTGGCGCGATTGTCCGGAGCGGCTCCAAGGATTCAGCCTCGAGCAGGATCAAACAGCAACGGTTCGTCTGCACCTTTGGGGAGGCTTCAGCCGCGGCGGCAAGGCAGATGAACTCGCCCCCCACGGCGATCTTCTCGAACACGGTGCCATCGGACTGGCGGATGATGACGCCGTGGTTCCAACCCCGTTACTGGAACGGGGACTGCTGCTCGGAGAGATGGGGGGATGCCCAGTGCTCGTGGCACCCAGGGATCCCGCGCTGCAGGGGGAGGGGCTGGTGCGGGAAGGCGTGGAGACGCTGCGGGCCGGGTGGCCAGCGGATCCAATCACCAGTGAGACCGTTCCCCTCAGCCAGTTGCTGCTGCTGCATCAACGCCATCCGGAACGACAGCTACGGCTGATGAACCTCTCCACAGCAGCTGCGGTGCAGCAGCTTTCAGGCTGCGAGTTCCCGCCCCTGAGCAGCGTGAGCTGGTGGCATCTCCTCACCGACCGCAGCATGCTGGCTAGCAGCGATCCGGGCTGGCGCGTCTGCCCCTCCCTCGGTGGCCCGAACGACCGCGAGCAGTTGATCCAGGCCGTTCAGCATCGAACGATCACTGCCGTGGCTGTGCATGCTGTTCCTCTGGATGCTGAGGACATGCTGTTGCCGGGCGAGCAGCGCCCCGCAGGCCTCAGCGGCCACCATGTGGTGCTTGCTGCGCTGTGGAATGCCCTGGTTCGGCCGGGCCGCTGGACCACGGAAGATCTTTGGCAGGCCCTCAGCTTTGGGCCTTCGGCTCTGATCGATCAGCCGCCTGAACAGCTTGAGCAGGGCAGCCGGCGCTGGCTGCTGTTCGATCCCGATCAACGCTGGAGCATCAGCAGCAACACTCCCGGCGCACCGCGTGCCGCCAACATTCCCTGGCTGGGCCGCGAGCTTCAGGGACGCGTTGTGGCCTGTGGCCTCAATTGCTGAGCGAACCGATGCGCGAAGGGGGCCAGAAGCGGAAGACGGCACGGCCAATGATCTGATCGTCTGGCAAAAACGGGCCGCCTGGCCAACGACGGGCATCCTGGCTGTTGCGGCGGTTGTCGCCCAGAACAACAACGTTGCCTTCGGGGACCACGGCATAGAGGCCCTTGCAGCCAATCATTCCGTCGCGATCGGAGCAGAAATTGGTGACGTAAGGCTCGTTGAAGGCAGTGCCGTTGATGCTCACGGCACCACGGCTGTTCACCTCCACGACATCACCAGGAACACCCACCACCCGCTTGATCCAGGCCTCACATTCGGGATAACGCTGCAACAGCACACGATCCACAACCCAGCTGATGCCCGGGAAGGTGACGAAGCCGCACTTCAGTGGATTGGGTTGCCCCCCCTCCAATTTCCAAACGGGATCAAAGGCACTGGGGGAATTGAACACAACGATCTCCCCCCGCTGAGGAGGTCGGGAGCGGTAGGACAGCTTCTCGACGATCAACTTGTCGCCCACCTGAAGCCCTGGAAGCATCGACCCCGAAGGGATGTAGCGGGCTTCAAAGGCGAACTGCCGGAGCAGGAGATACAGCGAAACCGTGAACAGAAAAGGGGCCCAGAACTCCCAGATCGCGCTCACTCTGCCCTTCACATCGGAAGGTTCTCTCTCCGCGTTCAATGTGGGCAGGCTCAATCTTTCGACCCACGATAGGGGGAGCCTGCAGGCCCCATGATCCGTCCACGCTGGCAAGCCCTCAAGCCCCAACACGGCCTGTTCAGCTGGCGCCGGTGGGACCAGGCCATTGCTGTCATCGCCGCAGTCAATCTCACCTGGGTTGCCATCGATCTCACCTACATCCCCCTGCGCAACTTCTGGCTGCAACGCAATCTTTATCCGGTGCCATCGCTTCCCCTGGTGGTTCCCCTGCCCTGGCTGCCGGACATCACTCCATGGCTGGATCCCCTCAAGGGCATCGAACCCCATCGCGAAACCGAGGCTTACCTCAAGGCCTACACCGCCCTGGATCGGGCCCTGCAGCAAAACGGCCCGCGCACGGCGGAAAGCACCGATCTGCTGCAGCACCAGGTGGTGCTCACCACAGCGCTGATGGACAGCAATCCGTTCATCAGTTCAGGCCAAGCCGGCGCCCTTGAAAAATTCAAGAACCGACTGCGCGCCCGCACCGGCCTGGAATCAGCCCGTGACTCCGCCAACCTCCTCCTGAGCGCCGAGCATCTGGAACGCTCCCCCTGGAGCCAGGAGCGTCAGTTCTGGAGCCAGCAGATTCTGCCGCTGGTGGAAAGCAACTACTGGCGAAGCATCGATGAAAACGGGCGCCCCAGCGATTTGAGCTGGCGCATCGATACGCCATTTCAACTGCTGTTTCTGCTCGACATTCTTCTGCGTGCCTGGCGCCTGAAACAGCGCTATCCGGCGATCCGCTGGCGCGATGCCCTGTTACGCCGCTGGATCGACCTGCCCCTGCTGCTGCCGTTTGCGCGCTGGCTCAGGGTGGTTCCGGTCACAGAACGGCTTTGCGGAGCGGGCCTACTGCAACTCGAACCGCTGCGTGCCGTGATCAGCCGCGGCGTGGTGGCCCTGCTGGCTGTGGAGCTGTTTGAAGTGATCGCCGTCAGGGTGGTCGATGCTCTGCAGCAACTGATCCGATCACCACAGCTGCCGGAGAAGGTTCGCGGACTCTGCAGCTATCAGAGCAGTGATCTGAACGACGAGCGAGAGGTGATCGAGCTGCTGCGGTTGTGGCTTCCCCTTCTGCTCACCCGCATTGGCCCGGCCATGCGACCGCAACTGCAAGCCTTGATCAGCCATCTGGTGCAGCAGAGCTTGGACCGGAACGTGGTGCCGGATGCCCTGCGGCGACTGCCTGGACTGCAAAACGCCGAATCGGAATTCAGCCGCCAGCTGGCAGAGAGCATGGTGACCTCCGTGCTCGACCTGTCCAAGGGAGCCGGAAACCGCATCGGTCAGAGGGACCCTGTTCTGGAATCGCTTGGATCCGAGGCCTTGGATCGGCTCTGGGAGGAGCTGGCCCACACCCTGGAACAGGGACCTGTCCTGAGCCGCAGCCAGGATCTGCTGGTCGCCCTTTTGGAAGAGATCAAACGCTCAAGCTTCCGTCAGATCCGCGACCAAGGCGATGTGGACGCCCTGATCAGCGAATTGGATGGATTGAACTTCAGCCCTGGAGTGCAGATTCCCAAAGATCAGGCTTGAAGCCGGTGAGGTAAGTGGAGGAATTCACCTCCACGAATGGTCGTTTGATCAACTTTCCATCGGCAGCCAAGGCCTCGAGAACCTCGTCATCCGACAGAGCCTTCACTGCTGCCGCGCCCATGGCGCGATAGCTCTGGCCGCTGGTGTTGAACAGCAGTTTCCTGTCGCCGAGGCATCGGTGAGCGGCCACCAACATTTCCTTGGACGGTGGAGTCAGGGTGATGTCGTGCACCTCATGGGCAATGCTTCGCTCAGTGAGCCAGGCCAATGCCTTTCGACAGGTGCTGCAGCGGTTGTAGCTGTAAACCTGAAGGGTTCCGGCCAAGGCTCAGCGGCCGAACAGGGATTTGATCGCACCAACGAGGCTGTTGGAGCCGCGGCCCACACCTTCAGCAGGGCGGGTGCGAACGGTGACATCACCAAACACTGTGGTGCGGCAGCTCAGGCGGAAATTGGCAGGACGATCGGCCAGATAGACCTCTTCAACATCGCTGCGGGGGGACAGGTTGGCTTGCCCTTCAACCACCTCCATCACGCAGGTGCCGCACTGACCAACGCCACTGCAGTTGTTGAGGTTGTTGAGGCTCTTGTAGGGATTAACGCCCGCATCAAGTGCAGCCTTACGCAGATTTGCGCCCTCGATGCAGCCAACCTGCTGGCCTTCCTGCTCGAATCGGATGGTGGGCACGGGTTCCGCAAATCTCAGTGCGCACCAACTTACAAGCATCCGGCCTGATCAAGGGGCTCTTGCCTGAGATCAATCGGCTGCATTGATGCAGGAATCAAGCAATGGCTGAACCGCATCGAGGTCGCGCCATCCATCAATCGATACGACGCTGCCCTGCAACGTGCGGTAAGTCCTGAAGAATTCCGCGACATCCTCGAGCTGGGAGGCAGCGATCTGGCGAATGCTGCGGATCTCGTCCTGACGGGGATCTGCGTCTGGAACACAGAGAATCTTCCCGTCGTAAACATCCCGGTCGTGGAGGTCCAACACGCCGATGGGGCGAGCCTTGATCAGGCAACCTGCGAACGTGGGTTCAGCCATGATCACCATGGCATCCAGGGGCGATCCATCCTCCGCCAGCGTGTTGGGGATGAAGCCGTAATCGAAGGGGTAACGCACTGAGGAGTGCATCACCCGATCCAGAACCATCACGCCGGCTTCGGCGGAGTACTCGTATTTGTTCCTGCTTCCCGCTGGAATCTCAACGATGAGATTCACCAAGCCTGGCGAAGGTGACGGGGGGAGCTGATGGAGATCCATGCCGATCCGAGGCGGTGGGGATCAGTCGCGGGGAGGAGAAGCTTCGATCCGTGATCACAGCCACAAGGGGAGCACTGAAACTGATAACAGCAATCAGCAGTCCTTTGATGGCCGTCAACGAGGCGCGACGACTGAACGGCTCATCCGCCTCCGAAGACGCGATGGCGTCGTCGTGAGACGGGTGGGGAACATCTGAGGCCATAAAACGGGGGACTTGAAAAAGCTCCCTCTTTCGATAACAACGTTGTTGAACTCATTCTGTCACTGCAAAAAACAGGACGCACCGATCATTAAGCCGCGGGCCGGTCCTGCTGGTCGAGTCGTGCGCCCAGATCAGAAGGGGATGCCCCACTAGCCTCGAGATGGGTTCGGATCAGTCGAAGCTCCTCAAGGATCGATCCCAGGATTTGTTGCGTTGCCGTTGAAGGAGAGTTCAGCACCTCAACGGTGACTTCTTTGATGCGGAGGACATCTTTGGCGAAGCGCGCCACCTCATTGGGGTGGAACATCAGCGGATCTTTCTGATCGCTGCGGTACTCCGGGTTCAGCTTGCGGGGGTTGAACGGAGGGTTGAGGTTGCGAGGGTCTGTGTTGGTGTAGCGATACACCGAGGCGCGGGAACGGTTCAGGGATTTCTGAACGTCGTCGATCCCCACCAGGGCCTCGGCCTGAGCTGACGCATGGGCCGGGTCCATGGAAAGTTCGGTCGCTTGTTGAACGCTTGTCGCCACAGATTCAACGGACCGAGGAAACATGAGACGGGCCTAGGACAGGCTGGATTGAGCTGGACGGTAGCAGTCGAGACTCAGGGCGCACAGGGGAATTCCAGCAAAACAGACACTTCCGCGATCGGCATGCCTCCGAAGCGGTGATAACTTCCAAATCCCATTTTGTTGCGATTGATGCGCGTCTCCCGCCTGCTGCTGGTGACGCTTCGGGATGTTCCCGCCGAAGCGGAGATCACCTCGCATCAGTTACTTCTCAGGGCCGGCTATATCCGTCGCGTGGGATCCGGGATCTACGCCTACCTCCCCTTGATTTGGAGGGTGCTGCAAAAGATCACCGCCGTGGTGCGCGAGGAGATGAACCGCGCGGGCGCCCAGGAAACCCTGCTGCCGCAGCTGCACCCTGCTGAGCTCTGGCAGAAGAGCGGGCGTTGGCAGGGCTACACCGCTGGCGAGGGGATCATGTTCCACCTTGAAGACCGCCAGGGCAGAGAACTGGGGCTTGGTCCGACCCATGAAGAGGTGATCACCAGCCTGGCGGGCGAGCTGCTGAGGTCATACCGACAGCTCCCGGTGAACCTCTATCAAATTCAGACCAAATTTCGCGACGAGATCCGTCCCCGCTTTGGACTGATGCGAGGCCGCGAATTCATCATGAAGGACGCGTACTCTTTCCATGCCAGCGAAGCGGATCTTCGCGAGACCTATGGCGTGATGGATCAGGCCTACCGCCGCATCTTTGAACGTTGTGGCCTGGATGCCGTCCCTGTCGATGCCGATAGCGGCGCGATCGGCGGCGCCGCCTCCCAGGAGTTCATGGTGACGGCAGATGCCGGGGAAGACCTGATCCTGATCAGCGATGACGGCCAATACGCCGCCAACCAAGAGAAGGCTGTTTCGATCCCATCCGCCGCATCTCCTCTTCCCGACGGCCCGGAGGAATCGATTCCAACCCCTGGCTTGGGCAGCATCGAAAGCCTCTGCGACGCCAAAGGTTGGGATCCGAGCCAGGTGGTGAAGGTGCTGCTGTTCGTGGCGACCCTGGACGATGAGACCCTCCAACCGCTGCTGGTGAGCCTCCGTGGTGACCAGGAGCTCAATCCCACCAAGGTGGTGAACGCGGTCAGCCGAACTCTCAACAAGGGTGTTCTCGATTGCCGCCCGATCACACCAGAGGACAACAACCGTCAACAGATTGATCCGCTCCCCTTTGGATCGATCGGGCCCGACCTCTCCGATGACGTCCTGCAGGGAGCCAAGACCTGGGAGCCAACATTCCTGCGTCTGGCTGATGAAACCGCCAGCGAACTCGGCAGCTTCATCTGTGGTGCCAACACGCCCGATCTGCACCGTTTCAACACCAGCTGGAAGGCCATCGGGCAGAAGCCGACCAGCCTGGATCTGCGTAATGCAAGGGCCGGCGACGTCTGCCAACACAACGCGGAATCACGCCTGACGGAAAAAAGAGGCATCGAAGTCGGCCACATTTTTCAGTTGGGCCGGAAATATTCCGAGGCCATGGAGAGCCGCTTCACCAACGAGAACGGCAAAACCGAACCGTTCTGGATGGGTTGCTACGGCATCGGCGTTTCGCGATTGGCGCAGGCTGCCGTCGAGCAGCATCACGATGACAGCGGCATCTGCTGGCCGACGGCCATCGCCCCCTTCGAGGCGATCGTGGTCGTGGCCAACATCCAGGACGAGACCCAGGCGCAGCTGGGGGAAGCGCTCTACTCGGAGCTTCAGAAGGCTGGGGTGGATGTGCTGATCGACGACCGCAAGGAACGCGCCGGCGTCAAGTTCAAAGACGCCGATTTGATCGGCATCCCTTGGCGGATCGTGGTGGGACGCGACGCCAGCGAGGGCACCGTTGAACTGGTTTGCCGCAGCAGCCGCGAGGTGCAGAAGCTTCCCCACGCTGAGGCTGTGACCTGCCTGATCAAGGCACTCCACCCCTAAAGTCGAATGACACTGAAGGGTTTCATGCTCTCCGCACTGACACGCCTGCTTCGCTCCCTCAGCAGGGCCGCCGTAGCCCTCGGCCTCGGGTTATGCCTCCTTCTGACGGCCTGCAGTGGAGACGCTGAAGCTCGTCTGAGCGGCGACTACGTGGAAGACACCGTGGCGGTCTCCCGCACTCTGCTGACGGTGATCGACCTACCTCAGGACGATCCCACCCACGCCGAAGCTGAAGCCGACGCCCGGGCCCTGATCAACGACTACATGTCCCGTTATCGGCCCCAGCCCCGTGTGAACGGACTCAGCTCCTTCACCACGATGCAGACCGCGCTGAATTCGCTGGCTGGTCATTACGCCTCCTACGCCAATCGCCCCCTGCCGGAAGCGCTGCATGACCGCATCGCCAAGGAACTCAACAAGGCTGAGAAATCAGTGGTCAGGGGAAGCTGAGCCCCCGAAACCAGCTCGGTTTTGACGAGGCCACCCGAGATCTGAGATACTCGCGGATTGTGCAGATCAGCGGCTTCGGGCCGCCGTGTTCTTGGCCAACGTTGTCGTCATCGGAGCGCAGTGGGGTGACGAGGGAAAAGGAAAGATCACCGATCTCCTGAGCCGCTCCGCCGATGTGGTGGTCCGCTATCAGGGTGGTGTGAATGCAGGCCACACGATTGTTGTTGACGATCGTGTGCTCAAGCTGCACCTGATTCCCTCTGGAATCCTCTATCCCGACACGATCTGTCTGATCGGATCCGGCACGGTGGTGGATCCCAAGGTGATGCTCGGTGAGCTGGACATGCTCATCGCCAACGACATTGATATTTCAGGGCTTCGCCTGGCATCCACGGCCCACGTGACGATGCCCTACCACCGCCTGCTCGACCAGGCCATGGAGAAGCAGCGGGGAGCTCGACGGATCGGAACCACAGGCCGTGGAATCGGCCCCACCTACGCCGACAAGTCGCAGCGCAGCGGCATCCGTGTGATCGACCTGCTGGACGAACAGCGGCTGAGGGATCGCCTTGAAGGCCCACTGCAGGAGAAGAACGAACTTCTTCAGACCATTTACGGCGTTGAGCCCCTGAACGCCGAAGACGTCATCCAGGAATATCTGGGATACGGCAAGCGCCTGGCCCCCCACGTGGTGGAGTGCACCCAGACGATTCATCAGGCAGCGCGAGATCGCAAGAACATCCTGTTCGAAGGTGCCCAGGGCACGCTGCTGGACCTGGACCACGGCACCTACCCCTACGTCACGTCCTCCAATCCCGTTTCCGGCGGGGCCTGCATCGGTGCAGGCGTGGGTCCAACCCTGATTGACCGCGTCATCGGCGTTGCCAAGGCCTACACCACCCGCGTGGGTGAAGGCCCCTTCCCCACTGAGCTGAGCGGAAGCCTGAATGACCAGCTCACGGAACGGGGTGGCGAATTCGGTACCACCACTGGCCGCCAGAGGCGCTGTGGCTGGTTCGACGGCGTGATCGGTCGCTACGCCGTGCAGGTCAACGGCTTGGACTGTCTGGCTGTGACCAAGCTGGATGTGCTGGACGAACTGGACGAAATTCAGGTCTGCGTGGCCTATGAACTCAATGGCGAGCGAATCGAGCACTTCCCCAGCAGTGCCGATGACTTCGCCCAGTGCAAACCCATCTTCGAAACACTGCCTGGCTGGCAGTGCTCCACCGAGGAATGCCGCAGCCTTGAGGATCTCCCCAAGCCAGCCATGGATTACCTGCGCTTCCTCGCTGATCTGATGGAAGTGCCGATCGCCATTGTCTCCCTGGGGGCCAGCCGTGATCAGACCATCGTTGTCGAAGATCCGATCCATGGCCCCAAACGAGCCCTGTTGAGCGCCTGAGCGGCTGACGTTCATACTTCGGGGCTGCTTTCCACGCCCCGATGTCATCAGAGACCCGTTTCCCCAGCGACTGCAGTCTCGATGTCGTTGGCATCGGCAACGCAATCGTTGACGTTCTGGTGCAGACGGACGACGGTTTCATCGCTGAACACGGCCTCCAGAAAGGGGGCATGGCGCTGATCGATGAACAACAGGCCGAAGCTCTCTACAAGGCCAGTGGAACGGGCCTCGAGACCTCCGGTGGATCGGTCGCCAACACCATGGTGGGCATCGCGCAGCTCGGCGGACGCGCCGGTTTCATCGGCCGCGTCCGGGATGACCAGCTCGGCAGCATCTTTAGCCATGACATCCGGGCCGTTGGGGCACGCTTCGAGACCCCAGCAGCCACCAGTGGAGCCACAACGGCGCGCTGCCTGATTTACGTCACGCCCGATGCCGAGCGCACCATGTGCACCTTCCTGGGGGCTTCCACCCAACTGGAGCCCGAGGATCTCGACCTCTCCATGGTCAAGCAGGCCAAGGTGCTTTACCTGGAGGGCTACCTCTGGGACAGTCCAGCCGCCAAACGGGCCTTCATCGCCGCCGCCGAAGCCTGCCGTGAAGCAGGCGGAAAGGTGGCTCTTTCTCTCTCAGACGGCTTCTGTGTGGATCGGCACAGAGCGAGTTTTCTCGAGCTGGTGAATGGCCACGTCGATGTGCTGTTCGCCAATGACGTTGAAATTCAGTCGCTCTACGAGACCGACGATTTCGACCAGGCCCTCGAGCGGGTGCGCGGCTGCTGCTCAGTGATTGCGATCACCCGTGGTGCCCAGGGGTCCGTTGTGCTGGGTGGAGACCAGCGCTGGGATATCGGCATCTTCGGCATGGGAGATCTGGTGGACACCACGGGAGCAGGCGACCTCTATGCCGGGGGATTTCTGCATGGCTTCACCCAGGGCGAGTCACTGGAGCGCTGTGGTGAGCTCGGAGCCCTCTGCGCCGGCCAGATTGTGACCCAACTGGGGGCTCGCTCCCAGGTCTCCCTCAAGCAGCTGGCGGAGACGCATCTGAACTGAGCTCAGCGATGGCCCAGGCCCCATAGGCCGGTGATGCCGTCACCGGCCAGCACAACCACTCGGGGGTGTCGTAGCTGTGCAACTCGGAGACGGCCGAACGCAGAGCGGCCACATGCTGAGCTGAGGTCTTCATCAGCAGTTGGACCTCATGGGACGCCTGCAACGCTCCCTCCCAGCGATAGAACGACTGAACGGGGTGGATGGACACACAGGCCACGAGATGGCGCTCCAGCAAGGCCTCTGCCAGCTGTTGGGCGCGCTCAGCGTTCGCTTCCGTGGTGAGAGCCAGCACGAGTCCACTCGCTTCAATCACGCTCAAGCCGATCCAACAGGCTGCAGACATCCTCGACGCATTCCATCCCGTTGGGGGGGGAGGGACGCCGCAACAGCAGCAAGCTCAGCCCCAGATCTGTGGTGAGTTGATGCCAAAGCTGTTCCGTCACACCACCGGACTGGCGGCAGAGCACCACGCCAATGCCCCAGCGACGGCAAAGAGACCGCTCGATCGCCCCCGGCACCTCCCCTTGCAGAGGGCGCACCACGGCCAGGTGATCCAGGGGAAGACCTGCCCGCAAGGCGGCGCGCACTCCATCGGGGGACGGAAGCGCACGGCCATAGGGAATGGCTCCGGCGCGGCGCACAGCAGCAGTCAAGGCCGGAAGATGACGGCCTCCAATGGCCAGCAGCAGGCGTTGGCCCTGGAGCGGTTGGGCCGCCAATGCATCGGCATCAGCCAGGAGAGAGGCTGCTCCCAACGGTTCAAGGCGACGCTCATAACGCAGCAGCGGTTGGCCGAGATCCGCGCAGGCCGTGAGCAGGTCATGGCTGATTCGAGCCGCAAAGGGATGCGTGGCATCCACCACCCAACGGAAAGGGCCGGTCTGATGCAGGGCTGCCTTGATTCCGCCAATGCCCTGCAGGGCACCAATCGAGACGCGCTCCACCGGCAATCCCGCGTAGGTCTTCGCTGCAGTTGCCGTCACCACACCCACGCTCACACGCCAATGGCGGCGGGAGAGCTCCTTCACCAAGCGCGGCCCATCACCGGTTCCGGCCAGCAACAGGACACGACGCTGGTCATTCGCGGGGCCTTGCATCAGGATGTGCGCCGACACCAGCTCAAGCCATGAACCATTGCGTGCTCGAAGTGGAGGTGATCGACGCACCGACGGTTCGATACACCCAGGACAACCAGACTCCCATTGCGGAGATGGCCGTGCGCTTTGACCCCCTTCGCGAGGGTGATCCGCCGGGTGAATTGAAAGTGGTGGGCTGGGGAAACCTGGCCCAGGAGCTGCAGAACCGTGTGCAGACCGGGCAGCGGCTGCTGATCGAAGGCCGGCTGCGGATGAACACCATGCCCCGGGGCGATGGCATGAAGGAAAAACGGGCTGAATTCACCCTGGCTCGGCTTCATCCGATCGGCGCGGCAGCCACGGGTGCAGCTCCTTCCGGCAACCCCTCAGCCCCGGCCCCCAGCCGCCAGGCCCCCGCGGCTGCACCGACCAAGGTGGCGAAAGAGCCTGAACCGGCCAGCTGGAATGCGGCGCCCCTGGTGCCCGACGCTGACGACATCCCCTTCTGAATCAGAGGACAATCGCGGGGCGTTGCCGCTTAACGGCCCGCTTCGTCCTGCAGCTCTGACGCTCGGGTGATCAGTTGCCCGAGCTCCCGTTCAAGGGCGGCAAGATCCAGCCGCAGCTCGGGCCAGCGGCCCCCATCGATCTGCAGCAGCAACCAGCTGCGATCACGGTCGAGCTGCTGGAGCAGATCATCGATCCCGGTCGACGATGGATCAGGCATCTAGCTCGGGGCAGTGGATCTCCATCCTGATGGCCTAGAGGTCAAAATGACGATCAAGCCAAGGCCTTCATGAAGGATTTCTTCTCCCCCGGCAGCCTCGTCACCATCGCCGGAGGCGTGCTGACCGTGGTCGGTGCCACCGCTTACGCCACCGGAAGCGCCAACCTCAGCCTGCCCACGATTTTCTACGGAATCCCGATCTTGTTGGGGGGGCTGGCCCTGAAATCGTCGGAACTCCCACCCGCCATCCGGGTGACACCGGTCAAGACGTTTCAAAAGGAACGCGAAGCTGCAGCCCCAGAACTGGGCAAATTGCTCGGCGATGTAACGCGCTGGCGCTACGGCCAGAAGGCCCACCTGGAGTCGTCGCTGGAAGCGCTCAAACTCTGGGATGAAGACACCCCCCCGCAGTTGGAAGAGATCGAAGAGCTGCATTCCGATTGCGGCTATGGCCTGCGGATGCGTTTCCTGCTGGGAGCCGTTCCCCTCGAACGCTGGCAAGAGCGGCAGGAGCGGCTGGGACGTTTCTTCGCCAAAGGGATGCGAGCGGAACTCAAGGAACTGGATGAACAACGGCTGGACGTTGTTCTGCTGCCAGCAGGTGAGGCCTAAGCCATGGCCCAATCCACCCAGAACAACGATGACGCCCTCAGGGTGTCGGTGCTCAGCGAAGCCCTCCCCTACATCCAGCGCTTCGCAGGTCGGCGCATCGTGATCAAGTACGGCGGGGCCGCCATGGCCCATGCCGAGCTGCGGGCTGCCGTCTTCCGCGACCTGGCTCTGCTGGCCTGCGTCGGCGTCCAACCCGTAGTGGTGCATGGCGGCGGGCCCGAAATCAACCAGTGGCTTCAGCGTCTGGAAATTCCCGCCGAATTCCGCGACGGACTGCGCGTCACCGACGCCGACACCATGGACGTGGTGGAGATGGTGCTGGTGGGCCGCGTCAACAAGCAGATCGTGAATGGCCTCAATCAGCTCGGCACCCGTGCTGTTGGTCTGAGCGGAAGCGACGGAAGTCTTGTGGAGGCACGCCCCTGGGGGAATGGCAGCCATGGGCTGGTGGGGGATGTTGCCCGCGTCAATCCCGATGTGCTCGAACCGCTGCTGGAGAAGGGGTATGTGCCCGTCATTTCCAGCGTTGCCGCAACCCCCGATGACGGGCGAGCCCACAACATCAATGCCGACACGGTGGCGGGAGAGCTGGCGGCGGCCCTGGAAGCCGAAAAACTGATCCTGCTGACCGACACCCCCGGCATCCTTGAAGATCGGGATGACCCCGACTCGCTGATTCGCAAACTGCGTCTCTCAGAGGCGCGACAGCTGATCGAGGACGGCGTGGTCGCAGGGGGCATGACCCCAAAAACCGAATGTTGCATCCGCGCCCTGGCCCAGGGCGTGTCAGCCGCCCACATCATTGATGGCCGGGTTCCCCATGCCCTCCTGCTCGAAGTCTTCACCGACGCCGGCATCGGCACCATGGTGGTGGGACGCGGCTAGAGGGTGAGCGAGCAGGACGCAGCACTGGACCTTTCTGAAGCGGAGGCAGCCCTGGAGCGCGGGGACTACGGCCAGGGCCTGGAGCTGCTTCTGCCCCTGGCGGAGCAACACCCGCTCAACAGCCCGGAGGGGCCGGGCCTCCGGCTCCTGATGATCACCGCCTGGATGGGCCAGGGGCAGGACGAGAAAGCCATCGCCACCTGCAGGCTGCTGAGTCGCTGCCGCGATCCCAAGTTGCGCCAGCAGGCCAAACAACTGCTCGGGGTTCTTGAAGCCCCAAGCCTGGATCGTCCGGAACGCTGGTCGATGCGGATGCCGCAACTGGAGCTGAATGGCTCCGGCAGCGGGCAGACCTCCACCATGCGGCGGCGGCGGTCGCGGCGTCCCGAACCCCCGCCACCACCACCCACGGGGCCGACGCGTTCACCGGCGGCGGGTTTCGCTGTGCTGGTGATGGCGGTTCTGCTGGGGATCACGCTGTTGCTGAGTGGTTGCGTCCGCATCGAGGCTGATCTCGACCTTCGCGGCCCGGATCGACTGGCCCTCACCTGGGACGTGCGGAGCACCCAGCAACGCCCGCTGCCCTGGCAGGAGCAATTCGAGCGAGACCTGCAACGGGACGTGCCCGGGCTGAAGATCGAACAAACAGGCCCAGGACGCCAACAGATCAGCAGCCGTGTTGCCTCGTCGCACGAGCTGGCGCAACAGATAGCCACCGTGGTTGCAGTGGCAGGTCGCGCGGCTGGAGTCTCACTCCCGCCACCGACGCTCAAGCTCGAAGAACGCAACTGGCTGCTGGGGGTGCAGCAGCACGTGCAGCTGATGGTGGACCTCAGCGATCTGCCCGAGATCCCCGGGCTCGACGTTCATCTGAGCCTGAACCACGGGCAGGTGGAGCGCACGGCTGTTACCGGCACCACCACCGAAGTCAGCTGGCAGGGCTGGCGCTGGAATCCGCTTGGCCTGGGGAGCGTGGTGATCCTGATGCTGCTGATCAGCAGCATGGTGCTGCAGGTGGTGCGTCGGAAGCTGGGCTTTGGCTTCCCTGAATTGCCCTCCTGATCAAAGCTGCTGCGGGTCGGGATCCACAGTGAGCGCCACACCCTTAGGCAAGCTATCCCAGAGGGCCTGTCCCGGAGGCAGCGGAAGCGGGGAGCTCGCCGGACCGTGCAGCAACAGCTGCCATCGGCTTCGGCCAGCAACCCGGGCCACAGGTGCCGGAGCAGGACCCAACAACCACCAATTCTGGAGCTGACAAATCGGCCGGATCTGCTCCGCCAGCACCGCTGCCGCCGTTGCTGTTTTGCTGGGGGAATCTCCAGACAGGCGCAGCAAACAGGCACGACTGAAGGGCACCAGACCCGCCTCCTTGCGGAGGGCCACCTCCTGGGAGAGGAACGCTTCATAGCGACCATCCACCAGGTGTTGAATCACCGGGTGCTCTGGGGTGTAGGTCTGCACGAACACCTGCCCCGGTCGCTCACCTCGCCCGGCACGGCCCGCCAACTGCAACAGCAACTGCAGGGCCTGCTCTCCTGCGCGGAGATCGGGGCGGTGCAGAAGCCCATCCGCCGCGAGCACCGCCGCCAGGGTGACCCGCGGCAGATCCATGCCCTTGGCCAGCATCTGCGTACCGATTAAGACGTCGGCTTCTCCAGCAGCGAAACGGTCCAACAGGCGTCGATGGCCATCCCGCCCCCCGGTGGAATCGCGGTCAAAGCGGAGCAAACGAAGGCCTTCGAGCTCCTGAGAGAGCAGTTCCAACACCTTCTGCGTCCCGGCCCCAAACGGCTTGAAGGCCGTGGAACCACAGTGACTGCAACGGTTCTCCAGGTCTTCACGATGGTCACACCAGTGGCAACGCAGCCACTGACGCCCGGCCTTGCTGCGGTGAACGGTGAGCGCCACATCGCAGTGGGGGCACATCACCACCTCGCCGCAACTGCGACAGCTCAAAAAGGGGCTATATCCCCGACGAGGCACCAAAACCACGGCCTGTTCGCCCTGCTCCGGCAGCGCCGCAAGACGATCCATCAAGGCGCGACTGACCAGACGCTTGTGTCCTTCGGCTAGCTCATGGCGCATGTCGATCACATGCACAGGCGGTAGGGACTGCCGGGAAATCCGCTGGGTCAGGCGCACCAAGGTCAAGGCACCATCCGAGCCCGATTGAATCCAGCTCTCGAGCGACGGCGTGGCGCTGCCCAGCACAAGCCGTGCCTGTTGCATCACAACCCGGTCCAAAGCCAGGTCCCGGGCGTGATAACAAGGCATGGGTGCGTCTTGCTTGTAAGAGCTGTCGTGCTCCTCATCCAGAACGACCAGCCCCAGCGGCTTCAACGGCACGAACACCGCGGAGCGGGTTCCCACCACCACCAACGGCTGTTCGGCAGCAAGACAGCGGCGCCAGGTTCGAACCCGTTCGGCGTCACCACAACCGCTGTGGTACTCCACAACGCGCGAGCCGAAGCGTTTGCGGCAACGGTCAACGAGTTGGGGAATCAATCCGATCTCGGGGGTGAGCAGCAGCACGTGCCGGCCCCGCTCCAGCTCCTGGGCAGCCAGCTGGAGGTACACCTCGGTCTTGCCGGAGCCGGTGATTCCCCAGAGCAGCAGCCCTCTCCCCGGAGACAGCTGTTTGTAGGCCTTCACCACGTCCTGCTGCTCAGCCGTCAAGGCCTGGGGAAGCTCCTGGGGGCCAGAACCAGCTGAGGAGCCCTTGTCCTCACAACGACGCTGCTCACGCACCAGGTAGCCCTGCTGGATCAGCGGCGGCAGCAATTGCGCCCCAAACCCACTGGCCACCAGGTCCCGTTGCCAAGCACCATCGCCCTGGCCCTCCAACCAAGCCAGAAGCTCCCGCTGGCGAGGGGTAGGTGGGTTCGCTGCATCAGGGGGGACCCGGGCCTGAATCCACCACATCTGACGCCCGCCGGCCAGGGAACGCTGGCCGGCCTGACCAATCCAGCCCGACGGCAAAGCCGCCTTCAAGGTGCGGAAGACACTGAGATGGCAACGGTCCGCCACCCGCTCCAGCCAGCTGTACCAATCCGAATCGACAGCAGCTCGCTGCAGGAGCGATTCCACCGGTTGCAGCTCCTGAGGATCCTGCTCAGCCCACTCCCGCTCCGCCACCACCAATCCATGCATGGCTCGACCCCGGAGGCGCACCCGCACCAGATCTCCCGGCATCAATCCCATGCTGGGATCTGCGGCGTAACTGAAGGAGCGTCCTTCCCGCCCAGCCTCCAGCCAGACCTCAACGCATCGCCGCGAATGCGACAGGACCTTGCAAACTTCGGAAGACTTCATTAACGTGGACAGGTTGGACAGTTTCTGCCAACCCTGCGCTCGATCCAGAGGGAAGACACAGAGTCTGAAGTCAAGGTCTTGTTCCTTGCCACTTTGACCGGTCTGAGACCACCCCGGACAGCACAGACACAATCAGTCCAAGCGTTTCGTCGACTCGCGGACACCACCATCAGCCCATGAACTCCGTCTCAGCGTCAGCTGTGTGGTTCTGTTTCGTTTGAACGGAAGTTCCAGGTTCCGGCCATTGCCGTTGGTGCGTTGTTGCCGCTGTTGCATTTCCCCTCTATCCGACTTCGACTAACACCATGACCCCTGCTGCCACCAAAGCTGCCAAGCCGGACATAGTTCTTCTGGCCAATGCTGACGGCAAGGTGAAGGAAGTCGCCAATAGTTCCGACAAAGAGGCCAAGAAAACCCCTGCACGCCGACGAACCAGCAAGGCGAGCGCCAAGGACCTGAGCGCCGCAGCCGACGAACTGCTCGCCGCTGCAGATCAAGCCAAGGCCTCGGGAGCCACCAAAAAGGCTGCAGCGAAAACCACCAAGGCCAAAACCACAACGAAAAAGGCCACCACAACTAAGAAGGCAGCCACCGCCAAGAAGACCACGACTAAATCTTCAACAGCCAAGGCATCAGCCAAAGCAGCGGCAGCGAAGCCAACCGCCGAGGAGAAAGCCAAAACCGCAGCTGCTGAGAAGGAAGCCAAGGCCAAAGCCCTGGCCAGCATCAAGATCGGCCCCAAAGGCGTTTACACCGAAGACTCCATCCGGGTTTATCTGCAGGAAATCGGTCGGATCCGCCTGCTGCGTCCCGACGAAGAGATCGAACTAGCCCGCAAAATCGCCGATCTTCTCTATCTCGAGGAACTGGCCGCTCAATTTGAAAGCGACAACGGCCGGGAACCCGACAACAAAGAGTGGGCGGCCTTGGTGGAAATGCCGCTCATCCGCTTCCGCCGGCGCTTGATGCTGGGCCGACGAGCCAAGGAAAAGATGGTGCAATCCAACTTGCGCCTGGTGGTCTCGATTGCCAAGAAGTACATGAATCGGGGCCTGAGCTTCCAAGACCTGATTCAGGAAGGAAGCCTTGGCCTGATTCGTGCAGCCGAGAAGTTCGACCACGAAAAGGGCTACAAGTTCTCCACCTACGCCACCTGGTGGATTCGCCAGGCCATCACACGCGCCATCGCCGACCAGAGCCGCACCATCCGCCTGCCGGTGCACCTCTACGAAACGATCTCCAGGATCAAGAAGACCACCAAGGTTCTCTCCCAGGAATTCGGCCGCAAGCCAACGGAAGAGGAAATCGCGGAATCGATGGAAATGACCATCGAAAAACTGCGCTTCATCGCCAAGAGCGCCCAGCTGCCGATCTCCCTGGAGACCCCCATCGGCAAGGAAGAGGATTCCCGCCTGGGTGATTTCATCGAAGCCGACATCGAGAATCCCGAGCAGGACGTTGCCAAGAACCTGCTTCGTGAAGACCTCGAAGGTGTGTTGGCCACCCTCAGCCCCCGCGAGCGCGATGTGCTGCGCCTGCGCTATGGCCTGGACGACGGGCGGATGAAGACCCTCGAGGAAATTGGTCAGATTTTTGATGTGACCCGTGAACGGATCCGTCAGATCGAAGCCAAGGCCCTGCGCAAATTGCGCCACCCCAACCGCAATGGGGTGCTCAAGGAATACATCAAGTAAGCCAGCACTGGGCCCGTGACCAAACGGTCACGGGAGTAATACATAAGTACATTCCCCCTAGCTGAATGGAGCAGAGGGCTTCTATAAGAGTGCTTGAGGGAATTGAGACGCCCTCCTCACACGGAAGAGATCAAACCCCAGTCCATGACTGGGGTTTTCCTTTAGTAAATAGAAAGAGACCGTGCGACATGTTCACGGGTTTGCATCGAAGGTCTCCGTGAATTCCTGAAAAGCACGCTTCAGCCGCTCCACCGGAGTTTCCTCCAGAGGGCACTCTTGGCGAGTTTCAAGTGCATAGGCCTGGAGCAGGCGAGCATCCGGTTCGAGCACGGAAGCAACCGCCCCCTTGAACAGCACCAGATTGTGCTGCGATGTCAGCCCCTCCAGGTAAGGCTGAAGCAGCCAACTGGGCTGAGCATCGTGTGAGGCATCTGCGGCTGAACGCACCAGACGGGGCCGCAGCAGTTGATACGCGTGATCTCCATCGCGATCGGTGGTGTGGCGCAGCCGAGCCATCAGCACATCGCCACTGCACAACAGGATCAGACGGATGGAACCCTCAGCCACCAGGGGGATCATGGGCTCCTGCTCTTGCGAGTCGGGGGCAACAGAGCCAATTGCTCCGGCCTGACGAACGCCATTGACGACGGGTCCGGGCATGACTGCGCTGCAATGCCTACAAATGTTAAGCGTTCTTCATAAAGAGATCTTCCCTTTCGAAGCTTCACAACCTCGTGAAGGCGAACCAAAGAATCCAAGGCCAAAAGCGTAGGCTGGGCGGCTGATTCGCCCTTTCCATGGCCCTCACCGAACTGCGCATCGCCTCACGACGCAGCCAGCTGGCCATGGTGCAAACCAACTGGGTGAAAGCGGAACTGGAGAAGGCCCATCCCGGCCTGAAGATCACGGTGGAAGCCATGGCCACCCAGGGCGACAAGATCCTGGACGTCGCCCTGGCCAAAATCGGCGACAAAGGCCTGTTCACCAAGGAACTGGAAGCCCAGATGCTGGTGGACCGTGCGGACATCGCAGTCCACTCGCTGAAAGACCTGCCCACCAACCTTCCCGAGGGGCTGATGCTCGGCTGCATCACCGAACGGGAAGACCCGGCCGATGCCCTGGTGGTGAACACCAAGAACCAGGCGTACAAACTCGACACCCTTCCCGAAGGCTCTGTGGTGGGCACGAGTTCCCTGCGCCGCCTGGCTCAACTGCGTCACCACTACCCCCACCTGATCTTCAAGGACGTTCGGGGGAACGTGATCACCCGCCTGGAAAAATTGGACAGCGGCGATTACGACTGTCTGATCCTGGCTGCGGCAGGCCTGGGCCGGCTTGGCTTCGGCGATCGGATCCACCAGCTGATCCCCGGCGACATCTCTCTGCACGCCGTTGGTCAGGGCGCCCTCGGGATTGAATGCGTGGAGGGCAAGCCCGAAGTGCTTGAGGCGATCAAAGTGCTGGAGCACACCCCCACCTCCCAGCGCTGCCTGGCCGAACGCGCTTTCCTGCGGGAACTGGAAGGTGGCTGCCAGGTGCCCATCGGCGTGAACACCCGCTTTGAAGGTGATCAACTCATCCTCACCGGGATGGTGGCCAGCCTTGATGGAAAACGTCTGATCCGCGACCAGGCCAGTGGCGCAGCAAGCGACGCCGAAGCCATCGGCATCGCTCTGGCCAACACCCTCAAAGGTCAGGGTGCTGGCGAGATCCTCAAAGAGATCTTCGACACCGTCCGCCCGGAAGCCTGATCAACTGCGAATTTCCAGACGCGTTCCCACATCCACAGCATCAAACAGCTGCCGGATGTGGCTGTTGAGCATGCGCACGCAGCCCAGGCTGACGGCAGCGCGAATCTGAACCCAGTGCGGCCACGCCGTTCCATGGATCCCAAACTCGCTGCGGCCATTGCGGTGAAAAGCCATGTAGCGATCACCAATCGGGCTGCTGGGTCCGCGAAGCTCCCGCCGCTGACCCGACTTATGGGTCACATAGATCGGATTGACCTTCTTGTTGAGGATGGCGAATTCCCCTTTTGGGGTGGGGGTTTTGGGATCTCCGATCGCCACAGGCCAGGCCCCAAGCTGCTGCTCGCCCCGCATGAGTGTGATCTGTCGCTTGCTGAGGTCAAGCACGATGCGCGACGCATGAGCGGGTTGCCGCAAGGCCAGCTCAACAGGTTCAGCAGCAAGGCATGGAGCAACAGACCCCGCCAACAGGCCAGCCAACAGCGCCGGCATCAATGACCACTTCATGAGACGCGCAAGACCCACTGGTCTCAACGTATTCATTGCTGCGAGAAAAAAACAGCAGCAGCAGCAGCCTTGGAGCTGAACTCTTCAGAATCTCTTTGGTCTCATGGTCGAGATCAAAGAGCCGACTTCGTCCTTCTTCAGCTCTGTTGTCTCACGAGAGGTGTCCATCCCAATCGAAGGATCTTCGATGCTGTTGAGCCGGACGCTGAGCCATGAAAAAGGCGGGGGAGTGTCCCCCGCCTGATCAGCAGTTGATCGCCAACGCGTTTAGTCGACCAACTTGGGATCAATCTCAGCCATGTAGCGAGCCTCGCAGCTCTTGATGATCTCAACGGCCTTTTCAGTGCCGAAGAAACCGTTCACCGAGCAGGTGCCAGGCTTCTTCAGATCCTTGTAGTGCTCCCAGTAGTAGGTGGTCTCTTTCTTCCAGTGCTCACCGAGAGCTTCCCAGCTCTTGATGTGATCCATGCGCTTGTCGTCGGCAAGCACAGCGATCACCTTGTCGTCGACTTCACCACCGTCGTCGAAGGTCATCACGCCGATGATGCGGGCTTCCACAATCGAACCGGGAATCAGGGGCTCGGTGACACCAACGATTTCGATGTCGAGGGGATCGCCATCTTCATCCCAGGTGCGGGGAATGCATCCGTAGGCGAAGGGGTAAGCCAGCGAGGAGTAACCAACGCGGTCCAGCTTGAGATGGCCGGTTTCAGTGATCAGCTCGTACTTGTTGATCGTGTTGGAGTTGAGCTCCACGATCGTGTTGAGACGAAGTTCGGCTTCATCAGCGAAGGCCGGCAGCACGTGCAGCAGGTTGGGCATGCTGCGGCTGGGTGCCTGATCGAGGTTGGCCATAAACGGCGATGGACAGCGCGGCGCATCCTACGGGCCGCCTCAGCCCGGCGAGTTGCACGCGGCTAGGGGGCCGGTTGCAACCGATCAAGCTTGTTCTCCAGATAGCAGAGGAAGGCATCGGTGCTCAGGGGCCGACCGGTGACCCTTTCCACCAGTTGATCCGCATTAACGCTGCGTCCGAGCGGGTGAACGTGCTCACGCAGCCAAGCCAGCAAGGGCGTGACATCGCCGCGCTCCACATGCTCCTCCGGAGACCCGATGGCCTCCGCCATCGCTTCGCTCAACTGTGCACTGATCAAGTGCCCCAACAGATACGAGGGGAAATAGCCAAACAGGCCTTCACTCCAGTGCACATCTTGAAGGCATCCCTCGGCATCGTTCATCGGCCGCACCCCCAGGAGTTCCTGATAGCGCCGGTTCCATTCGTCTGGGAGATCGTTCACGGCCAAACCCTGCTCCAGCAGAGCAATCTCGAGATCCGTGCGGATCAGGATGTGCAAGCCATAGCTGAGTTCATCAGCCTCCACCCGGTTCAAACCAGGCGCCATCGGATTCATCGCCTGCCACATGTCCTGGGTTCCGCTGAAGGGAGCCCCCACCTGCGCAAAACGCTTCCACCACTGCTCGGCGAACGGACGGCTCCGGGCAACACGGTTCTCCCAGAACAGCGACTGACTTTCATGCACCGCCATCGAGGTGGCCTGTCCCAGAGGCCAGGCGAACCATTGGTGGCTCTGGTCCGGCAACCCCTGTTCATAGAGGGAATGACCCCATTCATGGGCCGTAGCCAGGAAGCACGACAAGGGCTGGCCAGGCACCACACGCGTGGTGATGCGGTAATCGGCCGGTCCCAACGTGATCGAGAAGGGGTGAGGCGAACGTGCCATGCAAGTGATGACGGGATTGCGGCCCCAGGCACCGAGCAGCTCATCACAGAGATCTTGCTGGCTGGACTCCTCGAGATCCCAGTCCGCTGATCGTGGGCGTGGCCGGGTGGATGCCTGAGCAACCAATTGCGGCAACCGTTGTCGTAACGGAGCAAACAAGGCCTCGAGACGCTCCAGACGCAGATCCGGTTCGAAGGGTTGCGCCAGGGTCTCCCAACAGGAGCGCGGCTCATCCAGCTGTTTGGCCTGCTCCTGACGCAAATCAATCAGGGTCTGAAGCGCCGGTGCGAAGAGGCTGAAATCAGAGGCCGATCGAGCCTGCTGCCACCGGTTGTAACCCTCGGCCTTGGCCTTGGCCAAGGCGGCGACGAGGGCTGGATCGAGGGACTGCTGCCGCTGCAGGTCCTGTTCCAGCAGATCCAGATTGCGACCCTGCTCAGGGCATCGCTCAGCGGAATTCCAATGCTGACGCGCTGCGGCCAGCAGTTCCGCATAGGCCGCAGCGCTCTGACGAGCATGAAGCTGGGTCGCCAGCAGCGTGAGCTGCTCACCTCGCCAGGACGCCCCGGCAGAAGGCATGCGGGTGTTCTGGTCCCAGTACAGGGTGCTCTGAATCGAGCCAAGCAGCTGCGTCTCTCTCAGATGGGCGCCCAGCTGCCCCCAAGCCGTTGCGGCAGAAGCCATCTCGCCCCCTTTTCCATCACCTTAACGACACCTGGAGTGGCATCGAAGCAGCGATGCAGGCCATGGTGAAACGGTTCAGACGTTCTGGACCCATGCGCCGATTGATGCTGCAGCTGGCCCTGGGGATCGCCCTGCCCATGGCTCTCTGGCCGCTCAAGCTGATCTACCGACAACCGCAGACCGTTCGGTAAGAACCCGTCAGTTCAGCTCACAGCGGCCTTGGCACAGGATCTCAAGGTCGGCGCGCCCGGTGATCTGAAGCCGCCGGGCGGCCCAGATCCCATAGACCCAATCGACCACGCTGCCGATCAAGGGCCAGCGGGTCGGTGCGTAAAGCCACCCCAGACCAATCAGGCGATACGCCTCACGGAAGACGGCCACATCCCGCAGCACCTCCCCGGAGCCTGTGATGGCATGAATGCGGCCCATGGCCACCCGGTAACTGATGCCGGCATGGGCCGCTGCGTCGTAATCAGAGGCATCGATGTCGACAAAAGCCAGCCGGGCCTGACGGTCACGCCGCTGCAGAAAGCGAACTTCGCGCACACACAACGGACAACCTCCGTCAAACAGCAGGGTCAGATCGGGGGCAGATGGGCTGGCCATGGACTCAGACGGTGCTGCAGCACGCAAAGTAAGGAAAGAACGCTGGAGAGCGGTGGGCGTGCAGCAGATCCTGCATCAGATGACAGTGGCAACCCCGGGAAGAGGATTCACCCGACTGGACGGGCTGTTGAACACCTGGATCCGCAGCACGGGTCTGGACCAGGGCGTTCTACATCTCACCTGCCTGCACACCAGCGCCAGCCTCACCATCAACGAGAACGCCGATCCACGGGTGCTGCAGGACCTGGATGCATGGATGGCCGATGCCGTTCCAGAACACCGCCGTTATCTCCATGACGACGAAGGAGCTGATGACATGCCGGCCCACATCCGAACCGCGCTCACCAGCCAAACCCTGAACCTGAGCGTCAGCAGGGGACAACTGCTGCTGGGCACCTGGCAAGCAGTTTACCTCTGGGAGCACCGCAGCGCTGCTCACACCAGAACGATCGCCTGCCACCTGTTCGGTGAATCCTCCAGCCGCGCCACCCCTGAAAGCACCACGCAGAACACTTCAGCCACGCCGAAAACCCTGTTGAGCCTGCGCAATGGCGAACGGATCAATCAAGCCATTCAGGCCCGCCACAACCCCAACGCCTGGGAAACCGACGACGGCATCGATACCGACACCGATCTGATGATTGATCGATTGCATGACCTGAGCGACTGATGACCAGCTCCAGCCACGATGGAGGAGTGATTCAGGGCTTCCATGCCAGTTGAACCTCTCGATGCCGCCCAGAAGTCGGCCCTCAGCACAACCCTGCCCAATTGGGTTGTGAACGCAGACAGGCTGCACCGCGATCTGCAGTTCAACAGCTTCGTGGAGGCCTTTGGATTCATGGCACAGGTGGCCTTGCTGGCCGAATCCAAAAATCACCATCCGAACTGGAGCAACGTCTACAACCGCGTTTCAATCGATCTGACCACCCATGATCTCGGCGGCCTCAGCAGCCTGGATGTGGAGCTGGCCAGCGCCATTGACGCTCTGCTGCCAGCATGAGCCCAGTGGGTCCTTGCGCATGACCACCGCACCAGCCACCGCCAACGTCCCCGTCACCATTCTCAGCGGCTTCCTCGGAGCGGGG
>NZ_UCNI01000008.1:0-117691 GCF_900473925.1 Synechococcus sp. N5
GAGTCATCACTGACAGTTGGAAAAGGCAAGTCGGCACAGCAAATCGAAACCCTTACGCTGACAACTGGTGGTGATTCTGTACTTCAAGCTTCATTAGAAAATGAGCTCGGTCTAAATGAAGGCACACTCGATGATGTCCTCACCAATCCATCAGGCTCCACAGATGCAACAGAAGGCTCAGGTGTTACTGGTTCCTTTGCAGCCAAAGCCGGTGACGTAGTCACATTCGACTACTTCTTTGATGGTGGTGACTACCTGCCCTTTAACGACTTCGCCTTTGTTGCAATCAACGGTGATGCCCAAAAGCTCACTTCAATTGCTGATAACGGCAATTACGGCGATGCATCAGGTATTTACCAGTATGTAATTCAAGAATCCGATATCGTTGATGGAATCATTAATTTTGCTGTTGGCATTACTGATGTTGGAGATACAGCAGTAACTTCATCACTCAATATCGCTGGTTTCAAAGTTACCCCAGCATCGTTGGTCGATAATAAAATTACAATTATCGATCAGCCTGTTTCCAAAGCTTCCGATACTATCTCCAGCTTTGGTTCAGTAACGAAGTCCGATACCACCTACACACTTTCAACTACTAAGGGCTCAATCTCTCAGTTCAATCTTGAGAAATCACTGGGACTCGACTCCGGCATTCTCGACGTAACCAATGGCACTGAGAATGCCACAGAAGGCTCTGCAATCAGTGCTGTATTTGCAGTCAAGAGTGGCGATATTCTCACTTTTGACTATTACTTCCAGGGTGGTGACTACCTCCCTTACGACGACTTTGCCTTTGTCTCTGTCAATGGTCAGACATCGACCTTCTCTTCTATTGGAGAAGTTGGAAGCTATGGAACAGAAGCCGGCATTTTCAAACTAGAAATTACCGATGATCTGATTAACGATGATGGAACAATAGCCGTATCCGTCGGCGTCATGGATGTTGGCGATACAGCAATGGACACCACCTTGGTGGTCAAAGATCTCGCACTTAATAAGGAAGAATATATCGATGATGATATCGATATTGACGACGATATGATGATCGAAGATAACAGCAAGAACACGATCAATGCTATCGGTGACTATTCACAGTCTGATGACGGTGATACATACTTCCTCTCTACAGGTTCCGGCTCCGAATCCCAATTCACGCTTGAGTCAACAATTGGACTTAAGAAAGGAACACTGGATAAAACCAATGGAAAGGCCAATGCCACAGAGGGTTCAGCGGTTTACGCCGAGCTGAATGCCAAAGCTGGCGATGTCGTCACATTCGACTACTTCTTTGATGGCGGTGACTATCTGCCATTTGATGACTTTGCCTTTGTCTCAATTAATGGCAAGAGCATTACTCTTGCTTCTATCAAAGAGAATGGAAACTACGGAGATGAATCAGGCGTATTTGAATACAAACTGAAGAGCTCTGATGTCAAAGGCGGTACTGTCAAAGTGGCAGTCGGTGTCATGGATGTCGGCGATACAGCCGTTACATCTGCATTAGCTGTTTCTGGTCTATCTGTAACACCAGCTGAGTATGTCGATGAAGATGTCGACATTGACGAAGCTGAGTTTGACGATCTTGATCTGGTCATCGCTGCCTCTGACGAACTCACATACGCGGGTCAAGTCACTGAGTCATCACTGACAGTTGGAAAAGGCAAGTCGGCACAGCAAATCGAAACCCTTACGCTGACAACTGGTGGTGATTCTGTACTTCAAGCTTCATTAGAAAATGAGCTCGGTCTAAATGAAGGCACACTCGATGATGTCCTCACCAATCCATCAGGCTCCACAGATGCAACAGAAGGCTCAGGTGTTACTGGTTCCTTTGCAGCCAAAGCCGGTGACGTAGTCACATTCGACTACTTCTTTGATGGTGGTGACTACCTGCCCTTTAACGACTTCGCCTTTGTTGCAATCAACGGTGATGCCCAAAAGCTCACTTCAATTGCTGATAACGGCAATTACGGCGATGCATCAGGTATTTACCAGTATGTAATTCAAGAATCCGATATCGTTGATGGAATCATTAATTTTGCTGTTGGCATTACTGATGTTGGAGATACAGCAGTAACTTCATCACTCAATATCGCTGGTTTCAAAGTTACCCCAGCATCGTTGGTCGATAATAAAATTACAATTATCGATCAGCCTGTTTCCAAAGCTTCCGATACTATCTCCAGCTTTGGTTCAGTAACGAAGTCCGATACCACCTACACACTTTCAACTACTAAGGGCTCAATCTCTCAGTTCAATCTTGAGAAATCACTGGGACTCGACTCCGGCATTCTCGACGTAACCAATGGCACTGAGAATGCCACAGAAGGCTCTGCAATCAGTGCTGTATTTGCAGTCAAGAGTGGCGATATTCTCACTTTTGACTATTACTTCCAGGGTGGTGACTACCTCCCTTACGACGACTTTGCCTTTGTCTCTGTCAATGGTCAGACATCGACCTTCTCTTCTATTGGAGAAGTTGGAAGCTATGGAACAGAAGCCGGCATTTTCAAACTAGAAATTACCGATGATCTGATTAACGATGATGGAACAATAGCCGTATCCGTCGGCGTCATGGATGTTGGCGATACAGCAATGGACACCACCTTGGTGGTCAAAGATCTCGCACTTAATAAGGAAGAATATATCGATGATGATATCGATATTGACGACGATATGATGATCGAAGATAACAGCAAGAACACGATCAATGCTATCGGTGACTATTCACAGTCTGATGACGGTGATACATACTTCCTCTCTACAGGTTCCGGCTCCGAATCCCAATTCACGCTTGAGTCAACAATTGGACTTAAGAAAGGAACACTGGATAAAACCAATGGAAAGGCCAATGCCACAGAGGGTTCAGCGGTTTACGCCGAGCTGAATGCCAAAGCTGGCGATGTCGTCACATTCGACTACTTCTTTGATGGCGGTGACTATCTGCCATTTGATGACTTTGCCTTTGTCTCAATTAATGGCAAGAGCATTACTCTTGCTTCTATCAAAGAGAATGGAAACTACGGAGATGAATCAGGCGTATTTGAATACAAACTGAAGAGCTCTGATGTCAAAGGCGGTACTGTCAAAGTGGCAGTCGGTGTCATGGATGTCGGCGATACAGCCGTTACATCTGCATTAGCTGTTTCTGGTCTATCTGTAACACCAGCTGAGTATGTCGATGAAGATGTCGACATTGACACAACCGAGATGGATTTAGGCGAAGGTGTAGATATGGAAGCAACTTATGATGGCATTGTAATTAAGAAACTAAACAACTCCATTGATGATCAATGCGATCTTTATGTAACCTCCTCTGAGATAACACAAAAACTATCTTCGAACCCTGAGAATACATGGGGTAATTTCTTTGATGTACCCATTGAAAATATATTGCCTCAATTCTCGTCGATTGATGAGCTTACAAGCATATCAACTATCAAGAAAACCATTACGCTGAAAAATTGGAACGAGTTAGCCGTCTCGGTAAGTATGAATTTGGACGCGACCGGAGATGTCAATTCTGATGGATTTGAGGGTGTTGTAGTAAAAGCATCATTAAATCCTGAGTCAGCCCAATATGTAAATGATACCGATGAAGATATGATAGATATAGCTTTTCTTGATCCTAATTTCATTGAATACCAAGTGTTTGAATATGACCCGAACAATCCATTCCCCACATTTAGCATGAATATGGGTGAAATATTGCCTGACGCAATATGGCAATACAGTGAAAAGCCAGAAGTTGTTTACGTTGACATAGAGGTAGCTGCAGTCGCAAAATATAGCTCGAATATCGAGAGCACGTTCAAGGCAAGTATAGGAAGTACAAATGTCTCAAGTATATTCTCTGCAGATGTACCCACTTTCGATATGGAGAATAAGACTAAGACCTACAACCTATCAGCATATGATGAAAGCCTAAATGAATTAATTGATGATAGTGGAGTAGTTGCATTAACCACAGATTCACAAATATTAGACATCCTGGAAAGTGATATCAACGTCGCAAATAGTTATAAATTTAAGAAAAATACAATCGCTTACGAAGACGATGGTACAGACCTAATTTTGGGCGCTGGCAAGGGACAAGTTAAAGCATACGGAAGTTCAGATAGTGATATTTATGCACCTACACTTGGAACCGACGAAATCTCCTCATCTAATAAAACATGGGATGTCAATATCAGTAATTACTTACAAGAAATAACGGAAGAAGATCAGACGCTATCAAAACTCTATGGTTTCGAAAGTGGTGAGGATAGTATTTATCTAACAAAGGGGAGTGGTATGACCGTCAATGAAAACTATGAATTCAAGGAAAGCAAAGTTTCAACATTGATAATTGACAAGGAGACCGACACAACTGTGGCTCAAATTGTTGGCCAGGAAATAGATGAGCTCAACGAAATCATGGGTACAGGCTTTATCATATAATTGAGCTTGAATAACTAATAGGTAGTAAGTGACTTCAGGGATTTATCAAATTGGGTAAATATCAACTGAAAGTAACTTGCTTTTCGCAATGTGATATTCGCGGAAATAGTCATTCCTGGTCTTAACTTTAAACTTGAACCAATATTTGTTTCTAGCAATTGATTATCTAAATCTATAGTTGCGGGATAGCGTATGAAGTTATATTCGTTATCTGCAGGTAGCGATGAGGATGATATAGATATGATCTTGCCGCGAAGTGTTCCAAAATCTGACGCAGGAAAAGCATCAATAGAAACTTCAACTTTCGCACCTTTATTAACAAAACCAATTTTATTTGATGGGATATTGACATCAGCTATAAGTATATCTGTTGGTACTATTTTCAACAAAAGCTCAGCAGGAGCGCTGACATAATCAGGCTTGGTAGTGACTAAATCAAATACATAACCCTCTTGAGGACTTGTAAGTGTAAGATAATAGATAGCTTGAATTGTAGTTGACCTCTGTTTTCTAAGTTCAAGAAGCTCTTGATTAATTCGCGAGATTTCGTTATTAAGACTGGATACTTCGAGCAAGCCTTGAGAAACTATTACTTTTTCATCATCAACTAATTGTTGAACCCTAGATTTTTGATCCATCAGCTGGAATCTCGAAATCGCACCACTGTCTTTTAGTATTTGAAGGGAATCGAGTTTTTCATTTTCAATAAACTGCAAATTTTTGTTTCTGAGTTTTTGATTTGCATATGATTCTTGGACTGCCTTCTTTTGTTCTTCCTTGAACATGATTTGATTTTCTTTTGCCTGTATCTGTTCATTTAAAATATTGAGCCTTTTCTGTTCTAGTGAATCATCCATAAGTATCAGAACTTCGTCTTTTTGAACATAATCTCCTTCTGAAATAAGTATTTCTTTTATAACGCCGCCATTGGCAGCTTGAATTTCGTAAATACTGCCCAATGGGAGTAATTTACCTTGTACTTGAATTGTTTGCTCTGTTTTTCCAAAAAATAATAGGATGATGCCAAAACTTAGAAACGCAAGTAATGAGTATACAAGTACTTTGTAGTACAAAGAAGAAATTGGTTGATTGGGTCCACTTTGTTTTTTTAGGAATGATTCGATAAAAGATCTAATCATTTCTGAGTTCTCCTTTCTGTTCTATGAGTGCATAATATTGACCTTTCAGGTCAATCAATTCAGAGTGTGTTCCTGATTCTTGAATCATTCCAGAATCCATAAACAATATCTTATCAAAGAGATCAGCCTGAGACAATCGGTGAGTTATATATATAGTTGTTATCCCACTTAACTCTCGATGTATATTTGAAAATACTTCATATTCAGTCTTATAATCTAGGGCACTGGTAGCCTCGTCTAATATTAATAATTGGGGATTAGCTAGTATTGTCCTTGCGAGTGCAATTCTTTGCATCTGTCCACCAGATAGATTTGCCCCTCTTTCACCTACATCACTTAGATAGCCATTTGGAAGCTCCATGATGAATTCGTGTGCACAGGCAATTCTGCAAGCCCTAACCAGGTCCTTTTCAGGTGGTTCCTGAATACCAGCGCAAATATTATCCTTAACAGTTCCAGAAAACAACATTGGAGATTGAGGCACATATCCTATTTGATTCCTGAGAGAATAAAGATCGACCTTAGATATGTCATAATCATCGATAAATATTTTCCCAAAATTTGCATCGTAGAATCTGCAAATAAGCTTGGTCAATGTACTTTTTCCGCTCCCACTCAGTCCAACAATGCCTACCAATTGCCCAGCATCAATACCAAAACTGATATTATTTAAGACGTTTTTTTTGGAATCGTCACTGAAGCGGAATACAACGTTCTGAAATAAGACGTCTCCTTTAATAGGTGGCATACATATATTTAAGGACTGATCGTATTCCGATTCACCTTTTCTATTCACTATTTCACCGATTCTTGAAAGTGAGACTTGGATTTCTTGGTAACTTTGGAATATTGTTGTTAATCTAAGTAAAGGGGTAGTAACATAACCAGATATTATCCTGAAAGCGATTAACCCACCGAGTGTAAGCTTGGCGTCAAGGACTAAAGTTACACCTACCCACAGTACTAACAACTGCGATATCTTTTGAAATAACTTTGATGACTCATTGGTCAATGATGAAAGCTGGGTTTTTCTGAAGAGTGATTTCATATACTCTTTATATGTTTTCTGCCATTTCCATCTCGACATCAATTCAAGATTCTGTGATTTAACCGTGATCATATTTCCAAGAGTTTCGACAAGGTGTGACTGAATTGCACTATTTGATTGAGCAGCTTGCTTATAAAATTTAAGAATGTAGGGTGTACCAATGAGGGTTATTAATGCTTGAATTGGTAATACAGACAAAGCAATTATAGATAACAGAGGACTATATATAAACATAATTGCTATATATATAATTGAAAACAGGGAATCGAGAATTGAATTGATTATTTGGCCAGTAAAAAAGCTTCGTATCTTTTCAATCTCATTCACTCTTGTTGAGAGATCGCCAACTGTACTTCTATCAAAGAACTTAAGCGGCAAGTCAAGTAAATGCGTTAAAAGACTTGTCCCTAGTGAGTAATCAATTCTATTTGCCACCGCAGAAGAAAGAAATGTTCGAGTAGTTGCAAATAGTCCCTCAAAAACTGTTAAGAATATCATTGCACTTCCTAAAACAGCAAGAGAAGACAAGCTTCTTTGATTAACTACTTTATCTATTATTTGTTGGATCATTAAAGGTCCAAACAATCCAACAAGTTGAACAAAAAAAGATAAAATTAGGATCTCAATGATCTCTTTTTTGTATTTTTTGATGTATGGCTTAAATGAGCTGAGACTGAATCTATTGGTAAGCAATGTATTTCTTTTTGTCAGTAAAAAGGCATCTGTAGATTCACTTTCTGAAAACAATCTGGTACAAAAATCACTGAACAACAGATCTCTATGTCCCTCTGAACTATTGCATATCAAGCATTCATTTCCATTAATAGAAAGTACTAAATTGGGACTTCCTTCAAATTGAATAACTACTATTCCGTTAAATTTTGGGATATTTTCTTTGTTAATATGAACCTGGTCGCATCTAAACCCCATCTGGGATGCTGTGTTGATGATGGATTCAATTTTTATATTGCTTTCTTCGCTAGTTACCTGATTAGCAACAACCCTTCGCAGTCTTTCTAGATTGTAGGGTACGTCTAATTCATCACTGAGTATTTTTATAAGATAAATAATTACATCTGAAGGTTTTTGGTTTTGTGGTGGGTCGTGCTTGGGCAGACTTTTTTTCGTTGAATACTGGCCTATATTTCTCGCCAAAATACTGTTGGTGTTATTTTTGACAAGGCCAATATCACTATCGATGATTTTATTGGTATTTGGTATGTCCTCTATTACTTGACCAGATATATTTATATACTCTTCTTGTCCAATTTGCTTTGATCTTGCTAGCTTAATAATCCTAAGGGGCATTTCACCTCGCCTACTAATTACCATTCCATCTTCGATTAGATCACCAAATGACAATTCATCGCAATTATCAGATACCAAGTAATAATCACTTTTATCTAAATCAGGCTTTTGAAATGTTTTCGAGACAAATAATAATGTATTCTCTTTATCAATTTCTGCATAGATTTTTTTTGCCCAATTTTTGTCGGCATGAATTTTACCAATTTTCTGGCAGAGCCTTTCCAAAATGAGATTTTTATTGAGATCACATAAATCATTGTTCGCAGAAGGATTATGCTTTAGATAATCAATTACTGAGTCTGTTTTAATTAATAATCCTTTTATCGGCCTATCTGCAATTACATTCTTCTCTATAGTGTATGTAGACAATAAAGATACGAGTCCTACCATATCGCCAGGTGTTAGGTGTATTATTGATTTTGGATGACTCGTTTCTGTGCAAATTAATCTGGCTGATCCTTCTTTAATGTAAATAAGGTTTTCGGGTAGCCCATCTTGGGGAAGTAAACAGTCTCCGACCTCAAAATCTATTTCCTCTATGTTTACTTTCAATGCAGAAATAATTCTTTCCACTTCTGCGTGATGACTCATCTAGGGGCACCTTTACCCTGTTGTACTAGCATATTAGCAATTTTGAATCATCTTTCAAGTCTGCGTCATGAAGGAATTAGATTCTAACTTTTCAAAAGAACTAGCAAAATATAATTTGTTAGAACCCTTTCTTAAGCGTAAGATTTTGTTCGAGCTTGTTTCGGGCATAGACATATCGGATGAATTGAGAAGCAATACTTTTAAACACTTTCTCCAATCTCGAAAGATTGACCCAGATCAATTAGATGCTTATTTAATTTCCAAAGGTATTAACCCTTGCGATGCAGAAGACATTATTCTTCTTGATCAAAGAATAGAGCACTACATATTTAACGTAATTGGCATAACTTCCATTAAAGCTCGCTTTATGTCAGAGTCAAAAAAATTATCAAATGCTACTTTTGACATGCTCTCCTTCAAAGAAAAATTAACTTGCCAATTTGCTTACACTAAAATCCTCGAAGACTCAATACCATTCGTCAAAATCGAATCAGTGATGCCTGGAAAGTGTCATTTAAAGCACTACATAAAAGAAGCATTACTCAATCTTTCTCCTGCAATAAGGCACAACCTAATTGATTCAAAAGCCAATTGCACAAGCATCCCATTTCAAAATAAAGAATCGTGGTGTCTTATTTACGTTCATGATCTGGCTAAGCCAAAACTGACTCATGAAACGAAGCTAAGAGTTGGACGTCTCTTGCTTGAAGAGACCGTTGCCAGAAAATTTGCTTCCCTTGTAAGAGCTAAAAACTAATTTCCTGCAGACTTGTTTGAACTTCATTGAATGAAAATGACTTTTACTTGTCTGATTTCCAACCATGTAGAGTGAAGTACTGCAAGAAAAAAGAACGGGATTAACTCATTGTCTTGTCGTTGCTGTTGAGCTACACCTGGTAGGTCTGTGGCTCAGCCATGAAGATTGACAGCGCCAACGCTCAACCGATGGGAAGCCTGATCTTTGAGGGGGTACACAAGCCCTTCCATGCCTTGGCTTGTCCCCTGAAGCCGGCTTCAGTGCGCATCAGCCGGAAAGCTTGAGGACTAACAACTTGTTGCCATGCCCCAGCCTGATGCAGGCTGGAAGGCTGTTGAGCCCATTACAGCGTGGATCCAAGCAACCTGGAGCCTGTGCTGGCCAAGGACAGCCGACTCCTGGTGGCGGCGTTCTATGCCTTCACGCCCCTTGATGACGAGCGTCGTGAGGCATTGCTGGGCAGCTTGCCGAGCCTGGCTCGCGAAGGCAGCGTGCTCGGATCTGTGTTGGTGGCCCATGAAGGGGTGAATGGCACGATCAGCGGACCAGAGCACGGCGTTGATGCGCTGCTGGATCACCTGCGCGCCTCGTTGGATCTGGGCAACGACCACTACGCACGGCTCGGGGTGAAGCGCAGCTGGGCCAAAAAACCAGTATTCCGCCGTTTCAAGGCCCGCCGCAAAAAGGAGATCGTGACCATCGGTGTGGCCAGCGTGGATCCCAGCGCCAGCGTGGGCACCTATGTGGAACCCGAACACTGGAATGCCCTGGTGGATGATCCCGACACCCTGGTGATCGACACCCGCAACAGCTACGAAACGGCGATCGGCAGCTTCGAGGGGGCCATCGACCCCAGCACCGAGAGCTTCCGCGACTTCCCGCAATGGGCAGAGTCCACGCTGCGGCCCCTGATCGCACAGCAGAGCAGCAAGCGCATCGCCATGTTCTGCACCGGCGGGATCCGCTGCGAAAAAGCCAGCAGCTACCTGCAGCAACAGGGTTTCGGGGAGGTGCACCACCTGCGCGGCGGCATCCTCAAGTACCTCGAACAGGTGCCGGAAGCCGAGAGCCGCTGGCAAGGAGAGTGCTTTGTTTTTGATCAACGGGTGGCGTTGAACCACCGGCTGGAACCTGGAGAGCACAGCCTCTGCCACGCATGCGGCCTGCCGGTGTCAGCCCAGCAACGCGAACTGCCGAGTTACATCAAGGGGGTGCAGTGCGTTCACTGCGTGGATCGCTTCACCGATGCCGACCGGGAACGCTTCGCCATGCGGCAGCGTCAGATCGATCAAAGCCAGATTGATCAACACAACATCGACCTGCAGCAGGCCTGAGCCGTCAGTCCGCATCGGACAATCCCTGCAAGGGACCACCCCGATGCCGTGCTGCCGATCCTCTACAGCTTTCGACGCTGCCCCTACGCCATGCGCGCCCGCTGGGCTCTGCTGGAGGCAGGACTGTTGGTTCAGTGGCGAGAGATCGCACTGAAGGCCAAACCGGCTGAGATGTTGGCGGTCTCCCCCAAGGGCACCGTGCCCGTGTTGGTGTTGCCGGACGGCAGCGTGATCGAAGAAAGCCTGGCGGTGATGCACTGGGCCCTGGATCAAGCAGACCCTCGCGAGCTGCGCAACGACGGCGATGCCTCAGCGCTGATCGAGCAGAACGACGGTGCGTTCAAACATCATCTCGACCGGTTCAAGTACACCGACCGCTACCCCGGCACCAACAAAGACGAGCAACGGGCCGCCGGGCTAGCCATCCTTCAGGACTGGAACCAGAGGATCGCTGATCAGGGCTGGCTGCTGGGCGAGCGCTGCTCGCTGGCGGATGCCGCCCTCTGGCCGTTCGTACGGCAGTGGCGCATCGCGGATCCCGAGGGATTCGACAACGACAACAGCCTGGAACCTCTTCGCCACTGGCTCCAGCACTTCCTCGAGGATCCCCGTTTTGAGCGGCTGATGCAGCGGGCCGACCCCTGGGATGCCGGGGCGCAACAACACCACTTCCCCGCCGATGCCGTGGCAGTTCCCAAGGATCAAGCCCTGTTTCACCTGGCCCTCAAGGCCGACTGGCAGGCCGCCCAGGTCAACGGCAGCTACCGCATCTCCACCCGGGGAATGAGCTTGGAGCAGGTGGGCTTCATCCACTGCTCCTGGCAGGATCAGGTGAAGGCCACCTTTGAGCGTTTCTACGCCGACGCCGGCGAGGTGCTGCTGCTGGAGATTGATCCCGCCGCCGTGAACGCTCCCCTGCGGGCCGATGCCATCCCCAGCGGCGAACTGTTCCCCCATCTCTACGGACCACTGCCCCTGAAGGCAGTGCGCTCGGTCGGCACCATGACCGCGGCAGCATGACCGGACGACCATGACCGTGGCCAGATCCCAATCGATGCTTGAGCAACTGGAAGCCGAAGCCCGTGATCGGGGACTGCTGCTGAGGTTGCAGGTGGGCCGCCCCCTGGGGCTGTGGAGCCTGCGGCTGGTGGTGGCCCAGCAAGGCTCCAGCGGCAACCTGCTGCTGCTGGGGGAAATGAAGGGATGGGCTTATTCCGCCGCCACAGGCCTGCAGCTCGACACGATGCGGGTGATGCCAAAGGCGCCTGCCGGCGTGGGCGATCTGATCTGGGCGGCCACCATGGCCTGGGCCCAGGAGGCCACCCCCTGCTCCCGGGCCCGATTGCTGGCCATCCGCGACGACGAGCAGCAGCACCGCCGGCTGGTGCGTTACTTCCGCCAACGCGGCTTCAGCAAATCCCGCGATGTGGAAGCGGCGCTCTGGGATCTGCCCCTGCGCATGGTCTGGGGCGGCGCCGGGGCCCTGATGAGTGGTGATGTGGCCACCGTGCTGGAGCGCAGCCTGCGGGGCTGGCGTCAGTCGGCGGCGTGATAACTGCTGCGCACCAGCGGACCACTGCGCACCTGGGCAAAGCCCAGCTCGCGGGCCACATCCCCCAGCTCATCGAACTCCTGGGGCGTCCAATAGCGGGCCACCGGAATGTGCACAAGCGAGGGGCGTAGGTACTGCCCCAGGGTGATCCGTTGGCAATCCACGCTGCGGAGATCCTTGAGGGTGGCGATCACCTCGTCGCGGCTTTCCCCCAAGCCGAGCATCAGGCCACTCTTGGTGGGGATTTCCGGCGCCAGCTCACGGGCGGCCGCCAATAAACCCAGGGATCGTTCATAGGTGGCACCGCGGCGCACCTCCCCCTGCAGCCGCTGCACCGTTTCCAGGTTGTGGTTGAAGCACACTGGCTGGGCCGCCAGCACCGTGGCCAATCGCTCCCGTTGAGCCACCAACGCCTGATCGTGATCCGACACGCCCCCCCAGAAATCGGGGGTGAGCACTTCAATGGCGATCAGCGGATTGCGGGCTCGGATCGCCGCCATGGTGCAGGTGAACAGGCTGGCGCCGTGATCAGCGAGATCATCGCGGGCTACCGCCGTGAGCACCACATAACGGAGATGCATCGCCTCAACGGCATCGGCCACCCGCTCGGCTTCGGCGGCATCCACCGGCATCGGGGCCTGGCCCTTGTCCACCTGGCAGAAGGCACAGCTGCGAGTGCAGATCGAGCCACCCAAGAGAAACGTCGCCGTTCCGGCGGCGTAGCACTCGCCGCGGTTGGGGCAGCGCCCCTCCTCACAGATGGTGTGGAGCCGGTTCTGCTTCACCAGCCCCTGCACCCGCTCCAACTCCGAGGCGTTGCCGATCGGCCGCCGCAGCCAGTCCGGCAGTCGCTCGCCAGGGGGGATGGCGCTGTACTTGCTCATACCGGCCGGCGCCCTTCAAGAGCCCTGCTCAAGGTGACCTCATCGGCGTATTCCAGTTCACTGCCCATCGGCAGGCCGTAGGCGATTCGGCTCACTGAGCAGAAGGGCTTGAGCAACCGCCCCAAATACAAGCTGGTGGTGTCCCCTTCCACGCTGGGGGTGAGGGCCAGAATCACCTCACTGATCTCCTCATTGGTGATGCGCTGCACCAATTCGGTGACGTGCAGCAGCTCCGGACCAATGCCATCCATGGGTGAGATCAGACCACCGAGCACGTGGTAACGCCCCTGGAATTCGCGGGTGCGCTCCAGCGCCAGCAGATCGCGGGAATCCGCCACCACACAGATCACTCCGTTGCGGCGCTCGGGGTTGCGGCAGATCTCACACTCCGGATCAGCGGAGAGGTGGAAACAGGTTTGGCACTGGCCCACCTGGGTGCGGGCCGCCAGCAATGCGTCAGCGAACTGATGAATCTGCTCCTGCGATTGGTTCAGCAGATGCAACGCGAGCCGCTGGGCCGTGCGCGGGCCGATGCCGGGCAGACGCTCGAACTGATCAATCAGTCGCGCCAACGGTTTGGTGAAGCCGCTCAGGGGTCTGCCGCCGATGCGGGAAATGTAGGAGTTGCGGAGATCATCTGCCGCAACAGGGGCCACGACCATCAGGCCACAACGGCAGAATGGCCCGTGGATTGATCGCCCCGCTGATGCAGCTCCTCCAGTCTCTGAGTCGCGTGATCGTTTGCGGCGTTCTGGCTCTGGTGCTGGGGGCCTGCGCGGCGGGACCAACAGCAGGGCTGCAGTCGTACCAGAGTCCGGATGGCCGCTTCGCCTTCCTCTATCCCACCGGCTGGACCGAGGTGCAGGTGAGCAACGGACCCCGGGTGGTGTTTCACGACCTCATCCACAGCGATGAAACCGTGAGCCTGATGATCAACAAGGTGAACGAAGACAACGAGCTGAGTGAACTGGGCAGCGCCGTTGCCGTTGGCGAGCGCCTGCGCCGTGAAGTGATCGCCACCGCCGGCAGCGGCCGCACCGCCGAGCTGGTGGAAGCGCAGGAGCGTGAAGTGAATGGCCACACCTTCTACGACCTTGAATACGCCGTGCACCTGGAAGACCGCGACCGCCACGAGTTGGCGACCGTCGTGGTTGACCGCGGCCGGCTCTACACCCTGGCCACAAGCGTCAACGAAGACCGCTGGGGCAAGGTGGGTGACCTCTGCGGCCGGGTGGTGCGCTCACTGACCCTGCTGATCTGATCAGAACAGGAAGCGAAAACGCCGACCGTTGGGGTCACCTGAATCGGCGCCAGTGCTTGAGTGCGCCGGCCACTCCGTATCCAGATAGCTGATGCCGTCGGCATCGAACGGAACCGCCCTCAGGGTGGAGGCCTTCAGTTCGGTGGTGCCCATGGCGGTGACCAACCCGCCCAGTTCCATTGGCCCCAGATCCGTCTCCAACGCCTGCCCCGCCGCAGTGATCAAGGCCGGCAGGCGGATCAGATTCTGCGGTTGTTTCATCTGCTCAAACAGCCCCTTCAGCGCCAGCTGCTGCCGTTCCAGCCGGCCGAAATCGCCGCGGCCGTCGTTGCGCCAACGAAGAAAGCCCTCCAGATCCTTGCCCTTCAACAGCTGAGGTCCTGGCTGCAGGTCGATCAACAGGTTCTGACTGCGATCGACGTAGTACAGGCGCTTGGGAACATCCACTTCGATGCCCCCCACCAGGTTGGCCAGGGTTTCGATCGCATCCAGGCGCACCACGATGTGATGACGGATTGGGCGGTTCATCAGGCGCGACAACTCCCGCTCCACCGCCTCCACACCGCCGTAGGCCATCAGCGCATTGAGCTTGATGCCTCCGAAGCCCTCGGCATCGATGTAGCTGTCGCGTGGGATCTGGGTGATCGATGTGGTGGTGCCATCCACCCGCACCGTGAAGATCACATCGGTGCTGCTACTGGTGCGGTCCTGGCCCAGCACCACCACCTCCCTGGCCCCGAAGCCTGTCCAACCGGCAAACGGGTTGGACAGCGGCGCGGGCTGAAGCAGCGCGAAGGGTTGATCTGCCGTGCTGGATGGCGCCGTGATCAACCGGCTCAGCGGAACCGAAAGAATCAGGCCACCGCTGAGACCCGCCACCACAGCAGCAACCACCGGCCAATTGATGGCCTCAGATGACGCCTTAGCAGGGGGGGCTTGTGGCATGGAACACGTGTTATGCAGCATCTTGGCGCGCTCGTTCCATCTCGGGTAGAGGGGCGCAGGCCTCTGTTAAACCAACGGATCGCTGATCACCATCGAGGCGCAGGGGAGCTGACGGATCAATTTGCTGGTGCGATCACTGCCGGGAATCGGCAGACCGGCAACCCGCCTGCGCTGGGTGCGCAGGATCACCAGATCGTGTTCGCGGCTGAGGCGATGAATGGCCCCGTCGATGCCGGGCCCCCGCACGATCACGATGTGGAACCACTCCTCCGGAATCCCCAGCGGGCGCCAGCGGATCAGCTGCTGTTCCATCCAATGACGGTCCTGGCCGCTGAAGCGGGGGTCGTGCACATGCAGCAGGGTGATCCGCACGCGCTGATCCTCCGGGGCTGAGTTGATCACCCGCAGCGCCAGTTCGAACTGCTCGCGGGCACTGGCGGAGAGGTCTTTGATCGGAACGAGGATCCGGCCCAGACCGCTATCGGTCTCACGGCCCAGATTCACCACCACCACCGGACAGTGGGCCGTGCGGCAGACCCCATCAACGATGTCGCCCATCAGCCAGGCCCGGAGTTGATCGCTGCGGGCTGCACCGATCAGCAACAGATCCGCGGCCTGCTCCAAGGCTGTGCGGCTCATGCCGCCGGCGATGTCTTCATCCAGCCGCAGCAGGCTGCGGGTGTGCACAGCCAACTGGGCGCCGATGCTCTCCGCAGTGCTGAGGCGTCCGCGCGCTGCCGCAACGGCCCGGTTCAAGCCACCGCGCATCTCCTCGAGGCTGGGATTCACCATCGCCAGGGGCAACAGCACACCTTCAGCCCCCGATGAGCCCTGCACCAGCCGAGCCGCCATGCTCAGCAACCCTTTCTCAGTGCTGGGGTTGGCCACCGGCACCACGATGCGCAGGGGGCGCTGCACCACCTCGTTAACGCCGTCCAGCACCGCCGCCTCCTCCCCGAAGCTGACCGGCACCGCATCGGGGCTGGGATCCTTGAGCCTGGTCACCGACTGCTCGGTGAGGATCGGCCCCAGGGTGGCCGTCACCACCATCACCGCCAACACGCTGTTCAGCACGGTCTGATTGAGCAGGCCCGCCTGGTAGCCGATGAAGGCCGTGGCCAGGGTCGCCGCCACCTTGGGCATCGTCAGCGACCACATCATCAGGATCTGGGCGCGGCGATAACCGAACAGCCGTCCGCTGACCCACGACGCCAGGCCCTTGCCGCCAATGGCGCCCACCAGCATCAGCGCTGTGAACTGAAAGTTGCCCAGGCTTTCGCCAAGGCTGCCCAGATCCAGCAGCAATCCCAGATCGATGAAGAAGATCGGGATGAACAGCACGCCACCCACAAAGATCACCTGCTCCTTCACCCGGCCCTCGGGCAACACGGAATTCACCGCCAAACCAGCCAGGAAGGCGCCGACGATCTTCTCAACGCCGGCCAGCTCAGCCCCCAGGGAGGCCAGGAACAGGGCCACCAGAACAGCAAGCACCATCCGGTTTTCATCGCTGATGCCGCGCAGCACCAGGCGCCGGCCCAGCCAGCGGATGCCGATCACCACCACCAGAGCGAAGCCACCGATCTTGAGCAGCAGCAGGCCCAGGCCCAGCCCGCTGAGGCTGCCCTGGCCCAGCCCCACCGCCAGCAGCAGCAGAGCCACGATGTCGGTGAAGATCGTGCTGCCCACGCTCACCACCACCGACTCATCCTTCTGGGCGCCGTAACTGCGCACGATCGGGTAACCCAAAGGGGTGTGGGTGGCCATCAGGGCGCCGAGCAACAGGCACGACACCGAAGCGAAGCCCGCCATCAGGCCGATCGACACGCCCGTGCCCACACCGATCAACAGGATCAGCAGGCCATAGATGAACGAGCGACGTTTGACCCGGTTGAACTCCTCCAGGTCGATCTCCAGACCCATGGTGAACAGTAGATACACCGCCCCGAGATCGGAAAGCAGCCGCACCGTTTCGCTGCTGCTGTCGACCCAGTTCAAGGCATGGGGGCCCACCACCACACCAGCCGCCAGCAACCCCACCAGATCGGGCAGACCCAGCCGCCGGATCAACGGCGGCACCGCCGCACTGATCGCCACCAACATCGAGAACACCCCGAGGGGGTGATGCATGACGTGGCTGATCGAGGCCTGCATGGCCATGGCTGCACCGCCGGCTTGCGGACCCAGCATGGTCGCGGGATCTGCCGGCAACAACAGCTGCTTCAGGAAGCGATAAGCCCTTCGCCGGCCTGGACCTGCCAGAGGTTGGTGTAGATCCCGCCCTGGTCCACCAGGCTGTCGTGGCTGCCCTGCTCCACAATCCGGCCCTGGTCCATCACCACAATCCAGTCGGCATGGCGCACCGTACTGAGCCGGTGGGCGATCACCACGGTGGTGCGCTGCTGGGTGATCTGCGCCAAGGAGCGCTGGATGGCGGCTTCGGTGTCGTTGTCCACCGCAGCGGTGGCTTCATCGAGCACCAGCACTGGCGCATCCTTGAGGATGGCGCGGGCCAAAGCGAGGCGCTGACGCTGTCCGCCGGAGAGGCGCTGCCCCCGCTCCCCAACAAGGGTGTCGTAACCCTGGGGCAAGGCGTCGATGAAGCCAGCGGCTTCCGCCAGGCGAGCGGCCTGCTCAATCGCCACCGGATCGGGATCTGCAACGCCATAGGCGATGTTCTCGGCCACGGTGCCGTGGAAGAGGTAGACGTCCTGACTCACCAGAGCGATGCAGCGGCGCAGGTCCTGCAGCTGCAGGGTTTCGATGGGGAATCCATCCAGACAGATGCGTCCGCCATTGCGCTCATAGAGCCGCAACAACAGCTTCACCACGGTGCTCTTGCCAGACCCCGTCGCCCCGACGATGCCCAGGGTCGATCCCGCTGGCACGGTGAGATCGAAACCCTTCAGCAGCGTTGATCGGCCGGCATAGGCGAAATCCACCGCTTCAAAGCGAATCTCACCCCGCAGCCGCTGCGGATCCACCGGCACCGTTCCTCCCTGGATCAACACCGGCGTATCGATCAGATCGAGCACCCGTTGCGTGGAGGCCATCGAGCGCTGGTACTCATCGAGGGTGCGGCCAATGGCGGTGAGCGGCCAGAGCAGCCGCTGGGTAATGAACACCAGAACGCTGTAGGTGGCCACCGGCAGTTCCCCGGCCAGGGCCTTGAACCCACCGATTAACAGGATCGCCAGGAAGGCGAACAGAATCGCGAAGCGAATCAAGGGAATGAAGGCCGCCGAGAGACGAATCGCCCGGGCATTGCTCTGGCGGTAGGCCAGGCTTTCCGCCCGCAGGCGCTCCAGCTCCAGAGCCTCAGCGGTGAAGCTCTTGATCGTGAGCATCCCCCCCAGGTTGTTGGCGAGCCTGGAGGCGAGGTCGCCCGCCTTTGCACGCACCTCCCGATAACGAGGCTCCAGCCGGCGCTGGAAATGCAGCGACCCCCAGAGAATCACCGGGATCGGCAGATAGGCGAACAGGGCCACCTCCGGCGCCACCATCGCCATGCCGATGCCCACCACCAGCACCGTGGTGATCAACTGCAGGATCTGGTTGGCACCCCGATCCAGAAACCGTTCGAGCTGGTTGATGTCGTCATTGAGCACCGCCATCAGGCGACCGGTGCTGTCCTGCTCGAAAAAGGCCAGCTGCAGCTTCTGCAGATGGTCGTAGGCCTCGAGCCTGAGGCTGTGCTGGGTTGTTTGCGCCAGGTTGCGCCAGAGCACGTCGTAGAGGTACTCGAACAGCGACTCCGCCGCCCAGATCACAAAGGTGAGCAGGGCCAGGCCCCACAGTTGCTGGCCGGCGGTCTTCAGACCGAAACCCGCCAGCACAGATTGCTCCTTGAGCAACACCACATCCACGGCCAAGCCGATCAAGATCGGCGGGGCCAGATCGAACAGCTTGTTGAGCAGGGAGCACAACACCGCTACCACCACAAGTCGGCGCTGCGGCGCCAGATGGCGCAACAACCGCATTAAGGGGGAGCGATTTGCTGAAGCTTTCCTGAGGGTTCGTTCCGACACGGTTTTCACCCCTGAAGACGCACTACAACGGAACCACAACTGAAGGAGGTGCCATGAGCCGATCAAGGTCGTTCAACCGCTTTCACCGTTACCTGGCGCGGCAGAAACGTCGCGGACTGCGAGCTGTCTTGCCCCAGTTCCAGGACGCCCGTAAGCATCAGGAAAGCCCAGCCAACAGCAGCGGTGGTGTGCTGCGTCGGCTGAGCTTGCGTGAAATGGAATTGGACCTGATGGAGGCCGAGGCCTGAGCCTCAGCCGCGGTAACCGCCACCACCACCACGGGGGCCGCCGGAGCGCTCCCGAGGGGTGGCTTTGCTTACGCGGATCATGCGGCCCATCCACTCCACATCCTGAAGATCGTCGATGGCCTTCTGCTCATCGGCATCGTTGACCATTTCAACGAAGGCGAAACCGCGTTTGCGGCCCGTCTCGCGATCCAGGGGCAGGCTGCAGTTCTTGACCTCGCCGTACTCACTGAAGAGATCGAAGAGGTGCTCCTGCTCCGCCTGGAACGAAAGATTGCCGATGTAGATGGTCATGGACCGTGGAACCGTTGAACGTGCTCAGTCGCTTGAGCTGGTTCCGAAAGCTCGGAAGGTGCCAGTGCTCAAGCTTGAACCCGATGACGTTACAGGGCAGTCGCACGAATCAACACAAAAAAAAGAAGCAATTGCGAAGACTCGCCAGCAACCGAGCCATCCACTCCATTGTCAGAAGACCCTGACGCAGGAGAGAGATGACATTCGACAGCCTTTGTTTCCAAGCCCTGGCCTGGACCGCCGACGGAGAGCTGGATCCCGTGGACAAACTTGTGCTGCTCAACAACTTGATCCGGCAAGCCACGCCGAGCGAGCAGATCGAGCTGATTCAGGTGGTAGAGAAATTAGCCCTGCTTCAGCCCGAGGCCACCGTTCAAGTGAGCCATCTCTGACGGTTTTTGATCCCCGAGGATCAGAGGCCGTAGGTCTCGGCAGCCTTGGCCTTGCATGTGGCCTGGGCCGTCTGGATCCCCGCCGCGTTCTGCACCTCGGCGAGAAAACAACGGCAGGTGTCATCCACCATTCCCTCCGGAGGAACGGTCCCAGCCCTATGAAGCTCGGCCTTGACGGCCGTTTTGCAGAACTGGGTGATCAGGCTGTTGTCCGAGGCTGAAGCAGCCAGGGGAGCCGACATCAGACCAACGGCCAACAGCACACGCATCAAGAGGCCTTGCTGATTTGCAGTTCGCGGTTCATCACGCGCAGGCGTTGAAGGCTGTTGAACACATCTTCCGGCATGCCCTTGGGAAGATCCACCAGGCTGTGATTGTCAAAAATCTGGATGCGGCCGATCATCCGGCCCTGCAGACCGGTCTCGCCGGCGATGGCACCCACCAGGTTTCCGGGTTTGACCCGATCGCGGTGGCCCACCTCAACGCGGTAGCGCTGCATGTTCTCCTCAGGAGCCCGGGCCGGACGCTCGCGCCGCTCACGGCGGTCCCCTGAATGGCGATCGCGGTCGCGGTCATTGCGACGGGTGTTCTGAATCCAGTCGTCGTCGCCCTTACGCAACAGCGCATCGGGGCCGATGGCCAGGTTGAGTGCCGCCATGGCCAGCTGCTCGGAGCTGAGCTCAAGTTCCGTGGCCACCCGCTGCATCAATTCCTGGAGCAGGGCCGCTTCATCGGCGTCAGGGCGTTGCGATTGGGCCGCATCACTCAAACGCTTGCGCAAGCGGTCCAGCCGTCCCTGGTTGATGGCCGTGTTGCCGGGCACCTCCATCGCTTCGATCGGCTGGCCCGTAGCCCGCTCGAGGTTGCGGATGAAACGGCGTTCCCGTGGAGTCACGAACAGAACCGCTTCTCCGGTGCGTCCAGCCCGGCCCGTCCGGCCGATGCGGTGCACATAGGCCTCGCTGTCGAACGGCATGTCGTAGTTGATCACCAGGCCGATGCGCTCAACATCGAGACCCCGCGCTGCAACGTCGGTGGCCACAAGGATGTCGACCGATCCACTGCGCAGCCGCTCCACAGTGCGTTCCCGTTGGTTCTGGGGAACGTCGCCATTGAGCACCGCCACCTGATGGCCACCGGCCTCAAGGGTTTCGGCCACGGTCAGGGTGATCGCCTTGGTGCGGGCAAAGATGATCACACCCTCACCACCACAGGCGTCGAGAACCCGCTGCAGGGCCTCGAGCTTGTGCGGCATCGGCACCGTGATCGAACGCTGACGGATCCGCTTGCCTTCCTGATCCTTGGTGCGGATTGTGACCTCAGCCGGGTCCTTGAGATAACGCTTGGACAAGCGACGGATCTCAGGGGGCATCGTCGCGGAGAACAGCACCACCTGACGCTGCTCAGGAAGCTGATCGAGGATCCACTCCACATCGTCGATGAAGCCCATGCGGAGCATTTCGTCCGCTTCATCGAGCACCAGGCTGCGCAGACCGCTGGTGTCGAGCGTGCCCTGACGCATGTGGTCCATCACCCGGCCGGGGGTGCCCACCACCACATCAACCCCGCGCCTGAGGGCACTGATCTGGGAGCGGAAATCCGTGCCGCCGTACACCGCCAGCACCTTCAGATGGGGATGGCCGGCGGAATAGGCCTTGAACGATTCGGCCACCTGCATCGCCAGCTCCCGTGTGGGGGCGAGCACGAGGGCCTGGGGGGTTTTCTGGCCGCTCTCGAGACGCTCGAGCAACGGCAGGGCAAAGGCTGCTGTCTTGCCGGTGCCGGTCTGAGCCTGCCCCACCAGATCGCGGCCGAGCATCAGCTCGGGGAAGGCCGCCTTCTGAATGGGAGAAGGTTCGCTGTATCCCTTGTCCGCCAGGGTGCGGAGCAGGGCCTCACTGAAACCAAAACCGGCAAAACCGGATTCCGGTTCAGCCGATGTGATGGTGGTGGTGAACACCTCAGCATTGGTGTTGGATTCCGGCAGATCGGACGCAGAAAGATCCACTGCGCAGGCGGAATCGTCGCGCTGCTGTTGCTGTTCAGTCATGAAAGGTGGCTTGGCCTGATTGATCTCTGAAATCAGGCTCACAACCTCCCTGCAACGTAAGAGTTGCGCTCTGGTTGTGTTGCCTACGCTTCAAAGGTTGGCCATCAAGTTATCACCCGGCCGTAATCATCCTGCAGCCGTTCGATGTCGTCTTCCCGCAGATCATCACCGTGCTGAACTTCCAGAATCAGCAGATCTGACCCGTCTGAACGGGCGCGATGCACAGCGCCGCAGGGGATCGAGAGCATGACGCCCGCGCTGGCGGCGTGCCAGGTGTCTTCGCAGAGCAGAGCCCCCGAGCCGGACACCACGGTCCAACTTTCGCTGCGATGACGATGCCGCTGTAGGGATAACTGCTGCCCGGCACGAACCAGCAGCCGTTTGACCAAATAGTTGTGCCCCTGGGTCAGCGTTTCGTACCAGCCCCAGGGACGCTCAACCCGCATCAGTCCACCCGCGTCAGATCTGCGTCACCAGGTCAAGGCTGGCACGGGCACGGGTGATGGCTGTGTACAGCAATCGGCGTTGATGTTCTGCAGCCGGGCCATCCTCAAGGGGATCTGGCCAGAGCACGATCACCCGATCCGCCTCACTGCCCTGGGCCCGATGGATGGTGAGCGCAACCGCCGGCTCCAGACGCCGCAAACGGGCTGGATGCAAACGACGCACATGCAGCTGGCCGTCCGGATCCACCACCTGGAACAACAGGCGTCGTTCAGAGCCTGCCCCGATCACCACCCCGAGGTCACCATTGGCCAAGCCCAGTTCCGGTTGGTTGCTGCCGCAGATCACCGGCAAGCCGATCGGCCAACGCTCGACCCTGCCGGCGGCATTGGCCCCCAGCAGCGTGCGGTGCACATCATCAAGACTCCACGGTCCCCGGCGACGTGGACAAAGCAACAGGTCCTGCTCGAGCAACGCAAACAAAGGCCGGGATGCCGCCATCAGCTCCTGCTCGGTGCAGCGGTCGAGATCAACCGTCAGTGCCTGCAACTGCTGGAGGCGCTGAATCCAGCGCTGGCGCACCAAGGCAGGGAAACGACGCAGGGGCCAGGGATGCACCTGAAGATTGGCCTGCTCAGGCAAGGCGGACAGATCCGCTGCAAAGACCTGCAGATTCCCCTGGCGCAGCTGTTGCGCCACCTGGGCCAGGGCACCGCGGTTACGGTAGGTGCGCTCCAAATGCACGGCGCCGGCACCGAAACGACCGCGCACGTCCGGCTGCTGCAGCCGATGCCAAACCGCTCCACTCCCCACCGGCGGCAACTGAGCTGGATCCCCCACCAAGAGCAGCCGGCAACCACTGGGCAATGCCTCCAACAGAGCCTGGGTCAAGGCCAGATCCAGCATCGACATCTCGTCGATCACCAGCAGATCCAGCTCCAGGGGACGCTGGCGGTGCCTGCCGAAGCCACGGCTTCCGGCCTCCAACCAGCGGTGGAGGGTGCTGCAGGGCAACGGAGCCCGCTGCGCCATCACCGCCTCCCCCAGGCGCCGGGCCGCCTTGCCGGTGGGGGCCGCCAGACCGATGCGCAGGCCGGGATGGCGGGCTTCCGCCCGGGCCAGAATCTCCACCACCGTGCTGGTTTTGCCCGTGCCCGGACCACCGCTGAGCAGCACAACCGAGGCCTGATCCAGGGCGCGCACGGCGGCGCACTGTTCAGCGTTGAGACGATCCGACAGCTCGGGATCGGCAGCCTCGACGGGTTTGGGAAGCGGAGCATGGGCCCGCTCCACCAGCTCGGCCACCACCTGCTCCATGGCCTGCAACCAGCGGCGCCAGCCGAGCCGATCACCCTGGAGCAGCAGGGGGGAGGCATCCCCCTCCAGCCAGCCACTGGATTGGGCAGCGGCCAGCCGCTCCGGCGTCAGCGCCACCGTCAACTCCCCCTGCTCCAAGGCCAGCACCAGATCGCGGCTGAGCTCCTCCAGGGCGGGGCCATCAGCCCGGGGCGGGATCCGTCGCCGCAGGGCGGCATGGAGTCCGGCCGTGAAGCTGGAGGGCCAGGTGCTGGTTCCCTGGGGCAGCTGCTCCGTCACGCCGGCACCTCCCCCAGGGCTCGATCCAGGGCCGCAATGCGATTGAGCGGCACGGGTTCAACGATGCGCCCCGGCCCAACAGCATCTTCTGGAGAGGCAGTCACCGCTCCGGGCATCCCCCGCAGGAAGCAATAGACGTAGCCCCCCAGATGCTGCTCCGGGTCGTAATCCGGCAGCCGCCAACGAAGATGGCGATGCAGAGCCACCAGGTAGAGATGGGCCTGCAGGGGGTAGTGGTGGTGCAACATCTGCTCCTCCATCGCCTCCTGGGAGTAGTGATGCGGACCGCATAGCCCTGGCTCAGCGCCGGTGCGCCGTTCACCGATCCAGTTGCTCTTCCAGTCGAGAACCCACCAGCGTTGGTGCTGGGGGTCCTGGAACACCAGATCGATGGAACCGGTGAGAAACCCACGGCTGTTGATTGAGAGCGATGCCAGGGCCGGGCTGTAGGTGCGGCCAAAACGGGCCTCAGCATCACAACCGAAGGCGGCCACCAGATCGGCCGTGCGCACGTGCTGCACCGGCAGATCAAAACTGAGTTCCGGCAGGCGCTGGTGCGGCCCCAGCCGATCCAGCGACAACGCACCCAGCGGTCCCCCCAGGGGCGTCTGCAACACCTGCTCCAACCCCGTCAACACATCGTTCTGAAGATCTGGATCAAGCCCGGCCCGGCGCAACTCGGCGGCGATCAGCTCGAGCCGTTGGCGGGGTTCAGAGGCCTCCGCCGCAGAGAAGGGGAACTGTTCGAGGATCCGGTGCAGACAGTCCCCGGCCCCGGCCCCGCGCGGGAAGGCCGCCAGCGGCCCCGTCTCGGACCATGCCGGTTCTGCCCTCGCTACCGTCGATTCCACCATCGATTCCACCGTCGATTCCTCAGCGCCGGGATCGCGATCACGACCCTGTTCATGCAGCTGAACGTCGTCGGATGAGGCAATCCAGGCCGAATAACTGGCCCGGCCCCAGCTCCGGTCGATCCGCTTGGGGATGGAACCAAGGGCCAACGGCTCGGCCCGCAGCGGAGACCGCCAACGCTTGCCGCTGGGCAGGCTCTCGACCAGGCCATCGATGCTGATCGGAACCTGTCGCTCCGCCAGGGCTTGGCTCATCCGCTCATCGGTGAGGCTGTCAATCGCATCGCCAGCGGCCTCAGCTCCGAATAACCAGGCGGGCAAGGGGGAATCCTCCTGGCCGTTGGCCCTGGCCCAGATCAGAACCAACTGGGATTGGGCTCGGGTCACCGCCACATAGGCCAGCCGCTCGGCCTCGGCCGCGGCCTCCCGCTTCGCCTGTTGCGCCGCCTGCCAGCCCTCCCCCCAGTGGACATCCACCCGCACCAGGCACTCTGCGGAGCGGGGGTCACGCCAGAGCGGACCGGACACGACGGGGGGGGACTGCCAGAGGTAGGGGCAGATCACCACCGGATATTCCAGACCCTTGCTGCGATGGACGGTGACCACGGCGATGGCGCTGTCGGCCTGATCGCTGTGGGGCTGGCGAGCCTCAGGCACCGGCTGGCTGGGGTGCAACCGCTCCCTCCGCAACCAATCCGCCGCGGTGGCCACATCAAGCCCCTGGCGGTGCATCGCCTCCTGCACCAGCCGCGCCGCCTGCTGCAGATCCCCCAGCATCCGGCCCCGTTCCGACAGCCCCGCCATCTGTTCACCCTTGAGCAGATCAGCCAGCGCCCCGAGCAGGCCCAGCCGCGGCATCGCCTCAGCCAAACCGCGCAACTGCAGCGCCAGCTGATCCAACAGGGCCGGCTCCAAGGCATCGGGCGCGATGGTCATCAGTCCCGAGCAGGCCAGCAGACGCAAGCGAGCGTCATCGCCCGGTTCCGCCAGGGCATCGAGGAACCATTGCAACAACAAGGCAGCCTCACTTTCGAGCACATCCCCCTGGGTCACCAGGCGGGTGGGGAGTCCGCAAACCCCAAGGGCGCGACGCAGGTCTTCCGCCTGTTGATGACGACTCACCAGCACGCAGAGATCTGCAGGGGTGAGGTCGTCCCGTTGCTGCAGCTGCTCCAGCACCATCGCGGCGAGCCGCTGGGGCAGCTCTGCTTCCAGAGCACTGCGGCTGGAGGGCGTCTCAGTGGAAAGCAGCAGCAGTTGCAACGCCGGGGCATCCTGCGGTGGGGTGGCGGAGCTGCGGGGCTGCACCGCAGGCACAGGCAGTTCAGATCGAGGGAGACCCGGAGCCATCAAGCGGTTCAACCCCTCCATTAGAAGTGCCGTTGTGCGGAAGTTGTCGAGCAGGTGATCGATCCGCTCCACCTGATCCCGCGCTGCCATGTAGGTGGCCAGATCACCACCCCGGAAGCGGTAAATCGCCTGCTTGGGATCCCCCACCATCAGCAGGAGGTGGCGTTCACCACCACCGAAGGCCCGCTGCAGCAGACGCCACTGCACGGGGTCTGTGTCCTGAAACTCATCCACCATCACCGCCCGGTAGCGCTGTTGCAGCGGGGCAAGCCAGGCAACGTCGCCATCGCCCGGGTCCATGGCGGCCAACAAACCGCCAAAGGTGATCACCCCGCGGCGGCGACGGCGGCGGTCCAGCTCCTGCAAGCCCCGTTCCAGCAGGTACTGCCAGGTGCGCTCAATCGGTGCATCCCAGAGCGCCGCAACAGCGGCCTGCAGAGCCGGCGTCACCAGGCTGGGGTCGGTCTCACCGCACTTGCGCGCGACCTTGCACCAACTGCCGGGGTGGAAGTACTCCTTCAACGGCTTCTCATGGGCGGCAATCTCCAGCAGTGACGGCACTGCGGTCTGCCCATGCAGCCACTGGTTGATCTGCGCGCAGCGATCACTCTTGGGCTTTGCCGAATAAGGGGTGGTGGTTTCACAGCCCTGGGCTTTCCACTGCTCGGCCGCCTGACGGAACCCGGCATCCAGGGCGGCATGGTCCCGCTGCCAGAGCGGCACGAACTCGTCCCAGAGCTGCGCCAGCCAGTGCTCCAGCTGTGGGGCGAGGGGCTGGTCGAGATCGATCGCCCCATCAACGGCCCTGAACCGCGGCTGCTGTTCGCCATCGAGTTGCGCCAACCCCCTGCGCAGGGTCTGGGGCGAGAGGCCGCGTTGACGCAACGCCTTGAACTGATCCGGCGGCAGGCTGAGCAGTTCCTGTTGCCACAGGTCCTGAACCACCTCGGCCTGGAGCGCGGTGGCGTCGGTGTCCAGCTGAGGCTCCATCGCCGCCGCGTTGCTGAGGGCCAGACGGCGCAGACTGCGGCGGCAGAAGCCGTGGATGGTGGTGATGTCGGCCCGGTCCAGCTGTTCGAGGGCCACCAGCAAGCGCCGAATCCACCGCTGACGCGCCTCCCCTGGTTCGGAACCCGACAGCCACTCCACCAGGACGGGGTCTGGAGCGGTAGCCTCCATCCCCCGCTCCAGCTGCTCAAGGCCCTGCAACGCCAGCTGCAGCCGCTGGCCGATGCGGGAGCGCAGCTCTTCGGCCGCCGCATCGGTGAAGGTCACCACCAACAACGCCTCGAGGGCGTGGTCGGCCTCCGTGATCAGCCGCAGGCAGAGATGCGCCAGAGCAAAGGTTTTACCGGTGCCAGCGCTGGCCTCAAGCAGGCGGACCCCAGGGCCGAGGGGGTAGGTGTTGGCATCGAAGCGCTGGGCCATGGATGGAGTCTGCTCAACTTCGGCCTCAAAACCAGTGTTAACTTCCATTAAGCAGCTGGCGAAAGCTGCGAACTGGACTGGGTGTTGTCACACCCCAGAACAGAAGACGACCTGAGCGAGGGCCTGAAGAACCCTCGCTTTTTTATGGGCTTGTGAACGGATGCAACCCAACCCTTGAGAGAACATGGGCTTGTGCGGGTGCGGGGCCATCAGGCCAACACGTTGGTGAAAGCCACCGGCCTGTTTTGTCCCCCGAACGTCGTCAGAAATTGGCCCAGCTGCTGGTGCGCAAAGCCGCCGCTGTTGAAAGCATCAACCAGGAACATCGGGCCTACTTCTTCCGCCGTCAGGCCGGCGAGCCCATGGTGATTTCCAACGAACGCATGCGCGAAATGCTCGACGAGCTGTTCGACTAACGCAGCTGGGCCAGAAGCGGGCCATACAGCAGCTGACACGCCTCCTGGAATCCGGCCTCATCCATCAATTGCTCCGCAGCGATCTCCGTGCCGAAGCAGAGCTGCATCACCGGGGTGGCCCCTTCGTCCTGCCAGGTCTTGCGGAAGTCCTGCGGCCCCTCCCCCGGTTTGCGCCGGTCTTTGGCCACCATCTGCCAGCCGCTCTTCGGGGGGACCGGCCAGCACCGCTCCAGCCCCTGTTGCGCCAGCCGCACCAGCTGCTGCAGCTGGTGCTTGGCTTCAGCCGTCGGCAACGCCGACCAGCGCAAGTGCACCTCGGCGCCGGCAACCCGAGTGCTGCGGGCCACCACCGCTGAGCCGGCAGCAGGCGCCAATCCCTCAGCGCACAGCAACAGATGCTGCAACCAGCCGCGCATCACCGCCGCGGCCGTGAGCATGCCGGGCTGCACCACCACCTGGGTGTCGCCGGCGTAGAGCAGGGGCATCGGCAGACCGGCGAGCACAGGCACCTCCCGGCGGCAGGGACCAAGCGATGCCAGCTGCCGTTGCAGGGCCTGCCAACGCTGCTGCAGTTCCTCTTGCTCAAGGGCCGCACCAGCCCCCGCCGGCAGCACACCCTGGCCCGCCAGCGACGTCGTCCAATCCGGAGCCGATCCAAGAATGAACTGCTCCTCAAGCTCGTGGTTGAGCAGCAAATAGCGCTGCAGGCCCTCCAACTCGAGCGCCTCAAGATCCTCCACCGCCTCAATGCCTTCTCCAGGCCGCAACCCCCGTGCCTGCAACCAGGCCTTCTGGGGCTGCTGCATCCAAGCCAGCAAGGCTTCAGGGTCCAGGGCCAGGTCGTCTCGGTCACGTCCCTCGGCCTCTACCTCGTCATCGACATCGACATCGTTCAGGTCTTGCTGCCAGAGCGATGCCCAGGCCAGCCCCTGGACCTGATCCGACACCGGAGCACGATCCAGGCAGCGCCGGGCCTCCAGCTGGCGGCGATCACAGCTGAGCGGCGCCTCGGGCCGGAAGTTCTCACGGGAGAGGGGGTTCGCGGCCGGCGTGATCAACAACCCCTCCGTGGAGGCACCGGCCCGTTGCAACTGCTCCTGCAGCACCGCAAGCCACTGCTCCACCGGCGCAGCAGGCGGCTGGGGCTCACCGGTGCGCTCCAGCCGCCCGCACCAGCTGATCAGCAGATGACGGCGTGCCGACATCAAGGCCTCCAGCAGCACGTAGCGGTCCTGGTCGCTGCTGCGGGGATCCCCCAGGCGCCGTTGCTGCTCGAGCAGGTGAAAACCAGGGCGGCGACTCGGGCGCGGAAAGTCAGCGCTGTCGAGGCCCATCAAGACAACCACCTTGTGGGGAATCGCCCGCATCGGCTCAAGGGCACTGATGGTGAGGGCGCCACTGCGGTGACCGAAGCGACCGCTGTCCACTGACAAGGCCTCCTGCAACACCTCCAAGGCCACGGCTGCATCGAGGTCCAGAGGGCAGTCATGGGCCCGCAATCGCCACTCCTCAAGGGCCGCCGCCCAGCTCTGCGACTCATCGGCCCAGGCCCCACCCTCAGCGAACAGCTCCTGCAACAGGGTCTGCAGCAGCTGCACCCAGTCATGGCAAGGCCGGGGCTGCCTAAGGCGATCGAGCATCCGCGCCAAACGGTCCAGCAGCGTCCACCAGCGCACCAGGCGATCGGGATCCAGCTCCTGCTGGAACGGTGCCGCCCCTGCTGGAGCCAGGCCCGGCTCCACCGGCAGCACCAGGCCCAGCAGCCAACGGTCGAGACACCAACGCAGGCTGTGCACCTCGTCTCCGCCACGCTCGCGGGCATCCAAGCCCCAGCGAAAACCGCTGCGTTGCAGCGTCTGGGTGATCAACACCGCCTCCTCCGGCGTGAGTCCCTGCTGGCCCTGCAGGGCCGGATTGGCCAGCAGACGTTCCAGCCCCGTGGCAGTGAGGCGTGTGGCCGCCAGCTCCAGCAACGTGAACATCGCCATCGACAACCCCGGACTGCTCTGCTGACTGCGGTCGGTGAGGCGCCAGGGCAAATCGACACCGATGGCCGCCGTGTCGTTGAACACGGAGCTGAGCAGCGGTGCATAGCGCTCAATCTGCGGCGTCATCACCAGCACATCGCGGGGCGCGAGATCGGGATCGGCCGCCAGCCACTGCAGGATGCGATCACGCACCAGTTGCACCTCCCGCCAAGGTCCCGGCGCCGCTTGAAACAGCAGCGACTGGTCGTCTGAGGAACGCTCCAGTGCGGGAACGCTGTCGGCATCCACCAGCTGCTGCTGAAGCTGATCGAGCAGGGTGGGCTGGCGCTCTTCCGCTGCGGCCATCTGCAGGGAACCTGCAAACAGATCCCCTTCGCGTCGCTCCCCCAGCTGCGCTTCACCGGAGCCCTCCAGCAACTGCTGAAATTCGGCACCCATCCGCCCAAGCACGGCCTCCAGGCGCGGCGCCTCCGCCAACCAGCCCCCATCGGGCGGAACCAGCCAGTCATCCCCCATCGAGGCACGCCGACTGCCGCAGCGCTGCCACAGATCCGGACACGGGGTGAGCAGGTAGATCTCCACCTCCAGCAGACCGGACAAGGCCTGAATCAGATCCACCTGCACCGGTGCCAGGGCACTGATGCCAAACAGCCGCAGCCGCTCCGGCAGCAGGGCTGGATCAACGTCTCCTCGCCGGAGACGATCGACGGCCTCACGCACCTGCAGCCCAAAGGGAGCCCGGGGAAGCCGTTGGGCCAGCAGTCGCCAGAGCACGGGCTGCCAGTCGTCATCGGGCCGCGGCCGTTTCCACTGCTCCAGTTGATCGGGGCGGTAGAGGGCGTAATCGTCCATGGCATCGGCGATGGTGCGTGCCAGCTGCCAACGGTCCCGCGTCAACCCCGAGGCGGTTCCTTCACGCTGGCTAAGCCAGGTCCGTAGCGGCTGGGCGACGGGCTGCTCCAACAGCTCTGGCAGCAGCTCGAGCACAGCCCACACCAGCTGGCCCGCTCGCCAGGGATCGTCCTCCTGCGCGGGGAGATGCAGCACCTGGCGCACCAGCTGCCGCAGGCGACTACCCGGGAAGGGGAAGCGCACCAGGGAACTGATGCCGTTGGCCGTGGCCAGCTGTTCCCCCAACCATCGGCTGGTGGGCCAGGTGTTGACCATCACCTCCACCGTTTGAAGGGGGCCCGGCTGCTGCTCGATCAACTGACGGGAGAGCAAGCGAGCCAGAAATTCAGCCCTGTTGCTTCGATAAACCGTCAGCAAGGGCCAACTCCAGCAAGCACGGCATCGGTTGCAGCTCCTTCAACCTGAACGACCGCATCCGTTTGCGGGCAGTAGGCCGATAAACAACCGCCGTAGACCGCACCGGTGTCGATCAGAACAATCGCGCCAAGGCGTTCCACCTGGGGACGGGGCGTATGGCCCACAACAACCTGGCCAAAACGACCGTCATAGGCCTCCCAGAAGGGATCACGAATGGAGAGGTCCGGTTGACCCGCTGCATCGAACCCGGCATGGGTGGCGCACCAACCGTCACCGCGATAAACGAGCGGGAGCTGTTGCAGGCGCGGCAACCATTGGCGAGCGCTGCTGTCGCCCAACTGGGCATAGGTGGCGTGCTGACTCAAGCCGTCCCTGGATTTCAGGGCATCAATGAGGTCTTGCTCATGGTTCCCGCGCAGCCATGTGGCACGGCCGGCCTGGACCAGATCCCAGACCAGATTCATCGTGGTGGGAATGGCCTCACCACGGTTAATCACATCCCCGCAGAAGACCAGATGGTCGTTCGGCGGCAGGGTGGCGAGGAGTTGGCATAGGGGCTGATGGCAACCATGCACATCTCCAATCACCCAGTGCCGGCGGCTGTGCAGGTACAAAGCAACAACCTGGAGATACGTCAATTCTGATGCTCAGCCAGGCAGTGCCAAGAATCCGGCATGCAGATCAGAACAAACCGAGAAAGCGCTTGCGTTCCTTGGGTTGGCTCGGGTCTGGCTTGGGTTTTTCGGGGGTTTCCCGGCGGTAGCGGGGCTTGGCATCACCAACGGTGACCAGGGGATCGTTGTTCTTGAACCAGATCCAGTCGCGAATCGGCGACGTCTCCGTGAGATCCCGGCGGGTCAGCCCCAACCCCAGCTTGGCCGAAGCCCCCAGCAGGATGTCCACCATCGCGTCCCCGTCGGGACAGGTGGCCAAGGCCTTGTTGGTTTTCTCCGCACCATCGAGGGCCTGCACCAGGAGTGCAATGCGCTGCTTAACGGGAAGGGAACTGGGATTCATCAGACGGCACCGGCAAGGGCATCGGGAATCCCTGCGGACGGTGCTTCAAAGGTCCCCACAACCACAAACTCCAAACGGAGTTTGAGGAAGGTGATGAAGGTGGGATCGGTGGACACCACAGCGGCAGCGGGCTGGGGAATGGTTGCCTTGAGCTCAGCCAGCTCAGGAGAGGAGAGGAAAGCCGGTTGCTTCACCAGCCAGAAATCGATGGTCTTGCCGGTTTCGGCGAAGTTGCGTTGGCGCTCCCGCAGCACTTCCTCCAACGGCTCCTCCACGGTGAGGAAGCGCTCGCTGGCTGCAACGAAGTGATAGGTGGTCATCCGGGCGCCTGTCCGAAAAGGGGATCAAGGCGGGGATTCTGAACCAAGACCTTCATATCCCGCACAGCCTGTTGCAGTCCGACGGCGACAGAGCGGGCCACGATCGTGTGGCCAATGTTGAGTTCTTCCATCCCAGGGATGGCCGCGATGGGCTCAACGTTCTGATACGTAAGGCCATGGCCGGCATTGACCCGCAGACCGAGCTGCCGGGCGATGGCCGTGCCCTCCTGCAAGCGCGCCAGCTCCTGGGGCTGGGTGCTCCAGTCCGCATCGGCATAGCGCCCCGTGTGCAATTCCACCCAGCAGGCCCCCGTGGCTTTGCAGGCCTGGAGTTGGGTGGCCTCCGGATCCACAAACAGGCTCACAGGTATCCCGGCGGCCTGAAGGGTTTGCACCATGGCCCCCAGGGAGGCCTCTTGTCCGGCCACATCCAGGCCACCCTCCGTGGTGACCTCCTCCCGCCGTTCCGGCACCATGGTGACCATGTCGGGCTTGATCCGCAGCGCAATCGCCACCATCTCCTCGGTGGCGGCCATTTCCAGGTTGAGGCGGGAGCGCACGGTCTGGCGCAGCAACTCCACATCCCGATCCTGGATGTGACGCCGGTCTTCCCTCAGATGCACGGTGATCCCATCTGCCCCACCGAGTTCGGCCAGCAGTGCCATCGACACCGGGTCTGGCTCGACGGTCCGCCGCGCTTCACGGATGTTGGCGATGTGGTCGATATTGACGCCGAGGCTGGCCATGACGGGGCAGTCGTTGGCCGGATCTTATGCAGCTTTGCCTGGGGGATTTAGGTTCTCAGGCATCGAATCCGATCAGCCCGTTGCAAGCGGCCCTGGCGACCCGAGAAAACAGCCTGCGTGTCGGCATCGACAGCTTCTGGGCCCCCCTGGCGATGTTCACCACCCAGGATCTGGCGCTGCGCCTTCAATTCCGTGAGCGTCTGGTGCTCAACCCAGAGCATCTCCCCCATCAGGGCCCGGTGCTGCTGGCACCGACGCACCGCGCCCGCTGGGATGCCCTGATGCTGCCGATGGCCGCCGGCCGTCGGGTCAGTGGCCGCGACTGCCGCTTCATGGTGACCACCACCGAAATGCGGGGGCTGCAGGGCTGGTTTCTGCAACGGCTCGGCTGCTTCCCAGTGGACCAGGGACGGCCTTCGATGACCACCCTGCGCCTGGCCATCGACCTGCTGGCCGACGGACAGCAAGTGGTGATGTTCCCCGAAGGCAGGATTCACCGGCAGGACGCGGCGATTGAACTGCGGCCCGGCCTGGTGCGTTTAGCCCAACTAGCCAAGAGCCGCGACGTTTCCGTTCCTGTGGTTCCCGTTGGCTTGGGCTACAGCCAGGCCCCACCGCGGCCCTTCAGCCGGGCAGCGCTCTGTTTCGGAGCACCGCTCAGCGTGCCACCCAAGGGAGATCGCGAAGCGACGCGGCAGTTCAACAGCGAACTCGCTGCGGCGATGCATACGGCTGAACAAGCGGCCCGTGCTGCCGTTGGCCGACCGCTTCAGAGCTTCTAAAGTCCGCCCACGTTTTCTTGCTGATCTCATGGGTTGTCGCGCATTGCTGACGACTGCTGTACTGATGGCAACCCTGGGCGTCACCGCAGCTCCCGGCATCGCCCAAACCTCAGCCGAGAACCGCGTTCTGGCTCAGAGCAAGGGTGGATTCAACCCGGCGTCCGTTCGTTTGATGCTGACTGAGGGCGATGCAGCCGCCAGCCGAGGGGACCTGGCCGAGGCGCGGGCTGATTACGACAAAGCCCGCAAAGCCTCCAATCAGCTCCTGGCCTTCTATCGCGACCTGAGTGGTGCCTTCCGGGGGCTTGATGCTCGGATCCCCCGTGAGATGGACACCAAGGGCCGTGAAGCCCTGGAACTGCTGGCGGAAACCAACCTCCGCCTGGCAGCCCTGTTCCGCCGTCAGAACCAGCCCGAAGTGGCTGTTCCGGTGCTTGTCGAGGTGGTCAAGCTGATGACGCCGGCCAAGCCTCAGGGTCAGAAGGCTTATCAGAGCCTGCTGGAACTGGGCTTCGTTGAAACCGAATTCCGGGGTGCATCGGCTGCCGGCCAATGAGCCGGTCTGTCAGCATCTGAGCCAGTCCTCTTTTGCACAACCGCCGCCATGGTGCAGCCGGATGCCGTTGAAGCCGCGATCCAACAGGTCATTCCCGACGCCAACGTCACCGTTGAAGACCTCACCGGTGGCGGTGATCACCTCCAGGTGACGGTGGTGTCGTCTGCTTTTGCTGGCCTTTCACGCATCCGTCAGCATCAAATGGTGTACGGCGCGCTGCAGCAGGAATTGGCCAGCGAAGCGATTCACGCCCTCGCCCTCAACACCTCAATACCTTCGGACGCTGCGTCCGCTTAACGCCAACTAACGCTCAACGATGGACCCCTCCACCAAAGCTCGCATCGAAACTCTGGTCGCTTCCAGCCCGATCTTCGTGTTCATGAAGGGCTCCAAGCTGATGCCCCAGTGCGGATTCTCAAACAATGTGGTGCAGATCCTGCACTCCCTCGGTGTGGCATTCGAGACATTTGACGTTCTCTCTGATCCAGAGATTCGTCAGGGAATCAAAGAATTTTCCAGCTGGCCCACCATCCCCCAGGTGTACGTGAAAGGGGAATTCATCGGCGGTTCCGACATCCTGATCGAGATGTACAACTCCGGAGAACTTCGCGAAAAGCTGGAAATCGCTCTCGCTAGCTAACTCAATAGCCCTTGGGATGGCGCATATACAAGGTGCTCACATCCCCGTCAGGGCCAATAAAGCTGGAGGGATCCAGGATCCAGCGATCAATCAATTGCTCAAGACGATGCTGAGAGCGGGGATCAAGCGATCCTGACTTCCGCAATGCATGCAAGTAGCCATCGGAGTACAGCCGCAGCTCCGAAGGTGTGTGATATCTCGTCGTCAGCTCCTGACAGGCATCGCAGAGCGATTGGAAATGGCGGATGGCTTCAGGGTCGTCGAGTGATGTCATGAGATACAACAGCAGCCCCTGCTACCAGCCTGCCAGGAATTTCGGCTTAGCGTAGGCGCGCCCGGGCCGATCCAGTGACCTCCACTCCCCACGACCTCACGGCGGAAGCATCTGCAGCCAGCTCTGATCCGGTAGTGATGCCAAGTGCAAGCACCGGTCAGGAACCTTCGAGAGTGTTGGTGGTCGAGCCGCACCCCACCCTGCGCACGGTGCTGGTGCAGCGGCTGCGTCAGGACGGTCATCTCACCGCAGCAGTGGCCAACGCCGCTGAAGCTTTGGACGTTTGTCAGGAACAGTCTCCCGATCTCCTGGTGAGTGCAGAACTACTGGAGCGCAGCTCCGCCCTGCGCTTGGCGGAGCAGCTGCGTTGCCCTGTGATTGTGCTGACCGCACGGGCCGGAGCCGAGCCGGTGGTGGGCCTGCTGGATGACGGTGCAGACGATGTGCTGCGCAAACCCTTTGGCCTCGAGGAACTGGCCGCCCGCTGCCGAACCCTGCTCAAGCGGGGGCACAGCGGCCTGCAAGAGCGGGTCACCGTTGGGCCTCTGGAGGTTCATCTGCTCCTCCGCCATGTGACGCTGCGGGAGCAGCCGGTGGAGCTCAGCCCCCGCGAATTTGCCCTGCTTTGTGCACTCTTGATGCCGCCTGGGCTGGTGCGCAGCCGGCAGGAACTGCTGCGAATGGCTTGGCCTCCCTTCAGCGGTGGCCCCCGTTCGGTGGACACTCAGGTGTTGACCCTGCGCCGCAAGCTGGAGCAGGCCGGTCTGGGCGAGGGCGGTGGAATCACCACCGTACGTCAGCGGGGCTACCGCTTCAGCCTCGACAATCTGCCGGCCAGCTGAATCAAGTGAATTCATTCCAGTCACCGACTGGAATTCTGGGGTCGGGGCCAATCAACGCCAACCCGAAGCACCCTTTGTGCTTAAGCCCCTTGAAGAGACCTTAATTCGTCTTGTGATGACGCAGGGCCTGCTTCAGCTGAGCCTCTTTGGTCGGGACCAGATGGTGCGAGGTCACCCAACCCAATTCACAGAGGTGATTCGCGCAGACCTTGAGCTGAACCGTGCCGCAGGGGAGGTTGGTGAGTTCGGTTGTCATCCGATCGGAACAACTGCATCGATTTCAACGTCTGTGCGACCCATGGCAACGCCAGACATCTGGACAAAATCAAGAGTTGTTTGCAGGAGCGTCTTCATTGCTTGATCAGCGCAGCCGGGTCAACATGGCGCTGTCGACACCCGGGAGCCCCCGCCGTGATCGGATTAACCAGGCTGTATTGCAACCAGGGAGAGAGATTTCTCCTCATCGACGTTGCCTCAGAAGAGGCTCCAACACGAGCCGAAGAGCTGCTCAACGAGGGCTGGGAGATCGAAGCGGCAATACCGGTCTGAAGCGAGACAGCGTTTTACGTCCGGATTGGGAGTGGCTGGTGGGATGACGTCCCTGGAATGGGGGAGCTGCGCTGGTGAACAAATCCCTCAAACGGGGGAGTTGCTCTCAGACAGGAACAGAGATGGTGTGCTCAGAGAGGAGAACAGGATGCTTCCATTGCTCACCATCGCCCACATGCAAGTGGATTGCTGATGCCTGAACGATGGCGTCGGGGAGCCTGATGCCTGCCGAGGGTGTCTCTGAAACAGGCTGAGAGCCATACAAGACCCATCAAGGGAAAGCAGGAGGCGCGGATTGTCGCCATCCATCTCCCGACCAAACCTCACACACTCCACCCCGTCAGCAATGGCGGAGTTTTCTGTTGAAAGAAACAGCTCTGGTCAGCCTGGATAACCCGCCGGCAAACTAATCCAGCCCTGGGCCAGCGCCAGAGACGTGACCAGTTCGCCGGCGATCATGAGCACGGCCAATCCAGCCAAGAGCTGATACGTCCAGGGCGGGGTCAGACGCCCGATGCCCTTTGTCGACACAGGGGTGTTGGCGGCCAGCAGCTCCAGGAATCGATCGAAGCGCTCAATGCGTTGCGGCAGGAGCTGGTGGCGCAGATCGACTGCCTTCACGTAATACACCGTTCCCCCCTGACTGGTGCCAACGGGAACCAGGGCCCGAATGTCCTGCCAACGCATGGACCAGCCGCGCCGCAGCAACCAGCGGATCCAGGCGGGGTAACGCACCTGAATGCCTTCGGCATCGGTCTCCACCCGTTCACTCAACAGACCGATAACCAACACCAAGCCCAGCAGCAGCCCTGCCACCATCAGCCAGCGCGACTCGGCAGGGGCCAGCAATGGCAAGGGCAGCACCAAGGCCCCATACAGGCTGAGCAGGGTGAAGCGGATCAGGGGCGATAACCCGAAACGTTCGATGCCGTTCATCGGTCATCTGGAGAACCGGGCAGCGGTTCAATCAGTTCAGACGGTTGGTAGGTGCCACCGAACACCTCCTGTTCACGCCCCTTCCAGAACTGACCGAGCCGCATCAGATCGGCATGGGCCTCCTGCACCTTCTCGAGGTAGAGCTGAGGATCCATCGAGTCCTTTGCTTCCTTGAGCTTCTTGAGCCGCAGCATCTGCAGATTCCAGGGCTTGGTCAGCTCGCCCCTCTGCTCGAGGTAGCGGGCCAGATCGTCCGACGACGGCTGAAACTCAGGCGGCATCCCAACTCCTATGGACGGTCACGCTAGGAAGAAGATCAGGCCGGCAGCGCCCAGGGATTGAGGCCCAGGTCGGCCCCAACCCGATGAGCACAGGCAAACCCACTGAAGGCCACAGCGTTGAGGCCCTGGCCGGGGAAACAGGAATCACCCACGCAATAGAGGTTTTTCAGGCCCGTACGGTTGAACGGCATCGGCAGCAGTCCCGGCAATTGCATCGCCGGAATCGGGCCGTAGCTGCCCTGAAAGCGACCCAGAAAACGCCGGTGACTGCGGGGCGTGCCGATTTCCTTGTGGGTGATGGCATCGGCGAGGCCGGGAAGGATCGCCTCCAGGCGCTGGATCAACCGTGCAGCATCCGCCTCCTTTTTCTCGCGGTACTGGCTGGGGGTCAGTCCCTGCCAGGCCTCCATCGATGAGGGCGTGAAGGTGTGAACGATGTGATGCCCGGCCGGTGCCAGATCCGGATCCAGCAGCGAGGGCATCGACACGAAGATCACCCCCTGCTCGTCCTCCATCCGGTTCCAGTCTTCGAGCAGAAGGTGATGGCAGTGGGTGCCGGCCGGAATCAGGTCAGCCCGAACCCCCAGATGCAGCGAAAGGAACGAAGGGGAAGGCACATAACGCTTGCGCCAGAACTGCTCTTTGCCCGGCGTGTGGGCGGCATCCACCAGGGCCTGGCCGGAGCGGCGCTGCTCATCACCCGCATCCGAGAAGGTATCCCAGCGAGTTGCATTGGAGATCACACGCTTGGCGCGGATGACCTCGCCATCGGCCAGCTTCACGCCAACCGCCTGATCCTTCTCGATCAACACCTCGGTGACTCGGGCCTTGTAGCGAATGGCGCCGCCGTGACGTTCCAATCCCTTCACCAGCTTTTCGGCGATCACGCCGACGCCTCCCTTGGGGTAGTTGATCCCGCCCGCATGCCGATCGGAAAACACCATGCCGGCATTGATCATTGGCGTGCGATCCGCCGGCATCACCGACCAGCAGAAGCACTCGATGTCGATGAACTTGAGCAGCTGCTCATCCTTGATGTGTTCGCGGGCCACCGCACCGACGTTGCACGGCAGCCAGCGGGCCAGCCCCAGACAGGCCAGTGGTGCCTTGAAGAACACCTTGGTGAGGTAGGCCGGATCCTCCAGCGAGAGAAGCGGCATGGCATCGAGGCAATTGAACACCTGCCAGCAGGTGTCGTAGAAGCGGCGGATCCCCTTCGCCTCATGGGGAAACCACGCCGTGAGATCGGCGATGAACTGCTCGTAGTCGCGATCCACAGCGATGCGCAGCCCACCGGGCATGTGGTACTCGAGCTGGGCGGGGTCGGGGATGGTGTCGCAGTGCTCCCCCACATCGGCGAGGGCCCGGGTGAGCAGGTTGGTGAAACCCTTCTTGCCAAAGCCGAAGATCATCGAGGCCCCCACATCGAAGGTGTAGCCCTCGCGTTTGAAGGCACCACCACTGCCGCCGGGGATCAGATACCGCTCCAAAACGAGGGTCTTGGCTCCCTTGGCCGCCAACTGACTGGCGGTGACCAAACCACCGATGCCGGAACCGATCACAACGGCATCCCACTGCTGGTTCTCGCTCATGGCATCGCTTCTTTGGGGGTGACGCTAAGGGGCCGTCTGCGGCCTTGGATCCTGGCGGTGAATCGGCGGCATCACCGTGAGGATCACCTCAGAGCGCACCGGACGTCCGAGTTCGGCACTGCAGCGGGCATCGATGTGATAGCGCAACCCATCAATCACCCGACTTTCCTGGGGCTGCAGCGGATTGATGTAAACCACGACAAAGGCCGTGCGGCCGAGCTGCTGCACCGTGAAATCCATCATCTGCAGCTGAAGCCCCACCAGCTCCTGCATCAACACCATGCGGGTGCGCTGGAGCACATCCGGGTCAGCAGCACAGCCCGCGGCCTGGGCCATGGCATCCCGCAGCGCCGCCAGCGGTTCGCGCAGCAAGGCCAGGCTCACCGCCAGCACCAGCAGGGCATCGGTGATCGGCGCAAGGACAGACAACGGCGTTGCCAAGAGCAGCGGCGACGCCAGCAAGGCCAGACCCGTGGCCAGGGTGATCACGGCATCGATCCGGGCATTGCGGGCCTCTGTGAGCAGCAGCAGCGACACACGACCCGTGCGGCGCCAATCCCGGCGGTGCCGCCAGGCCAGCAATCCACACAGTGCCGTCAGCAAAGCGGTGTAGAGCGCCACCGGCTCCAGATACAGCGGCGCAATGCTGTTCCCCCGCCACCAATCGATCAAGGTGGAGCAGGAGCTGCCGACGCCAAAGCCGATCACCCCGAGCAGCACCAGGGAGCGAAACAGCACATACAGGGCTTCCTGGCCTTCGTAGCCGTAGGGCCAGGCTCGATCCGGTGGCCGCACCACGTTGCGGCTGATGCGACTGGCAATCAAGGACGACCCCACCAACACAGCGGAATAAAGGCCGTCCAACAGCAGGGCCGAGGATCCGGTGAGCACATGGGCGGAAAACCCAGCCAGGGCCATCACTGCGTTGGCTCCAACACCGAAGCGCAGGGAGCGCTGTTCTATCCGGCGAGCCTCCGCAGGGGTTGTCATGCCGTCACGGTCTGGGGTTGGAGGGCCCGCATCGGCTCCAAGTCCTGCAGGGCACGATCGCGGTAGGCGCCATAGCGCGCTCGCTTGTCGCGAATGCGTTCCGGCAGCTCCGGCAACAAACCGAAGTTGGGGGGCATCGGCTGGAACTTGGCCGTTGGTGCCTCGCTGACGAAATGGGTGAGGGCTCCACTCATGCAGGTGGCCGGCAAATCAATGGGCTCCAGGCCCAGGGCCAGCCGGGCCGCATTGGTGCCGGCCAACCAGCCACCGGCCACAGCGGCGGCATAGCCCTCGGTGCCGGTGATCTGGCCTGCCGCCAGGAGGTTGGGGCGCTGGCGGAACTGCAGGGTGGGCTGCAGCAGCTGCGGCGACTCCAGGAAGGTGTTGCGGTGCATCACCCCGAAGCGCACGAATTCCGCCTGGCCCAGCCCGGGGATCATCTGCAGAACTCGCTTCTGCTCACCCCATTTGAGATTCGTCTGGAAACCCACCAGATTCCAGAGGCGCCCGTCCTTGTCTTCCTGCCGTAGCTGCACCACCGCGTAGGCGCGCTTGGCGCGGCGCACATCGCGATCGTTCACATCGCCCCAACGGGGATCCCAGAGCCCGATCGGCTTCAGGGGGCCATAACGCATGGTGTCTTCACCACGACGCGCCAACTCCTCAATCGGCAGGCAGCCTTCAAAGAAGGTGGCGTCGTTCTTGTCGAAGTCTTTGAGTTCCGCCTGTTCCGCCTCCAGCAGGGCCTGGCGGAACGCCAGGTACTGCTCCTTGTCCATCGGACAGTTGATGTAGTCGGCATCCCCCTTGTCGTAGCGGCTGGCGCGGAAGGCCACCGACAGATCGATGCTGTCCCCATGCACGATCGGACTGGCCGCATCAAAGAAGTGGCAGTCGGAACGGCCGGTGAACTGGCGCAGATCCTCCGCCAACGGTTCACTCGTGAGCGGCCCCGTCGCCAGAACGGTGATCGCATCCTCCGGCGGTAGAGCCTGCTGCTCACGCCGTTCAATCGTGACCAGAGGATGCTTGTCGAAAGCTTCCGTGAGGGCAGCGCTGTAGCGACCGCGATCCACGGCCAAGGCTCCGCCAGCCGGCACGGCATGGGTGTCGGCCGTGCCGATCACCAAAGAGCCAAGCCTGCGCAGTTCCTCCTGCAGCAAACCTGCGGCACGGTCGCTGCTCAGAGCGCCAAAGCTGTTGCTGCACACCAATTCAGCGAAATCACTGCTGTGGTGCGCAGGGGAGCGTCGAATCGGACGCATCTCCACCAGAGTGACCGCAACTCCTGCTCGGGCGATCTGCCAGGCCGCCTCAGTACCGGCCAGACCGGCACCAAGAACGGTGACATGGGGAGATTGAGACAACCGGCTGCATCAAGCAGCCTTCAGCCTACGAAGCTCGCTTGCCTTGATCAGGCGCGGCTGCGCTTGAGCATCAGCTGCAGCTGACCCACAGCCGCACGGCCGATGTTGAAAGCAGCCCAGCTGACGGCGGCCAGGATCGGTGCAACCACCAGGAACAGGCGGGCATCGATACCCAGAACCTGGCCCGTGGTGATCACGCTGAAGGCCGAGTAACCGACGATCACCAGGATGAGGACCAGACCGATGGCAACTCGGACCATTCTTGAAAACGGAAATCTGTGTCGCCGATCTTACGGACTTCTCCGTTGATCCCACGACCTTCCTTGAAAGCTGATCGAATTCGCAGCAATCAGAGGAGTGCGTTCAAGGCCTGATCTGCGCGTGGGATGCCGCCAATTGCGCGTAACGCCGGGCATGGCAGCGCTGTTCATCAATCGCCTCAGGCGACAACTCCCGCTTCACCGCCGCTGGCGCACCCATCACCAGGGTTCCGGGAGGCACATCCCTGGTGACAACAGAACCAGCAGCCACCAGGGCGCCTGCACCGACGGTGACGCCATTGAGAACGATGGCCCCAATGCCCACCAGGCATCCATCCTCGAGCGTGGCGCCGTGGATGACGGCCCTATGCCCCACGGTGACGTCAGCACCGAGGCGAACCGGCTGTCCCGGATCGCCATGGAGCACGGCACCGTCTTGAACATTGCTGCCCGCTCCGATGCTGATCTGCTCGAGATCTCCGCGCGCAACGGCCGTGGGCCAGAGGCTGCTGGCCGCTGCCATCTGCACATCGCCAATCACAACGGCGGATTCAGCAACCCAGGCGTTGGCATCGATCTGGGGATCGGGCCAGGGCTTGGAGCCAGTCATGGCCATGGTTCAGCAGCCACCAGTCTCCCCGGCGACCTGAGTGATAACCTCATTTGGTGCCGAAATGGCATGTCCAAGCGGGCACGGGTCGCTAGCTCAGCGGTAGAGCATCCGGCTTTTAACCGGCTGGTCCTGAGTTCGAATCTCAGGCGACCCATATCCACGATTTGATGTCGTCTCGTGACTCAACCGAGCCGACGGCCGAGCGGCTGTTAGAAAGCCGTGAATCTCTGATCAGGCCAACAGTTCAGATGGCGTATTTCGCATTCTTTGGCGTCACGATTCTTCTGGCTTTGCTGGGTGGTTTGTTTTCCCGAGTGGCCGCAGAACGCTATTGGATGTGATCAGCGGAAGAGGCTTCAGCGAACGTGGCTGAGGTTGATCTCGCCGTTATCGGTGCAGGACTGGCTGGCTGCAGCCTGATTGGCCGGCTCCAGCAGCTGGGATCTGACCTCAACATCGCTTTGATCGAGGCCGGCCGGGGGCCAGGTGGACGCACGGCCACCCGCAGGAGACGCGACCAGAGTGGCTGGCTGCTCAACCATGGAGCACCGGGGTTCAACCTCAGTGAATCCATGCCCTCAGCCATGGATTCACTGCTGAAGCCATTGCGGGCAGCGGGTGTGCTTCAGCGGGACGAGCGAGCTGTGCTTTCGCTCGATGTCGAAGCCGGTTTGTCGCCTGCCACCAGCCCAAACGCCTGTCCAAATGGTGGCTGGTGGCATGGTGTTCCCAGCATGGCCAGCATCTGCGAGGCGCTTCTCGATACGGCTGGCACCGCGCAACTGAGCCGCCAATTCGAAACCCGTGTGCGCTGGTTGGAGCACCGCAAGAACCATTGGCTGCTGGAGAACGAGGATCGAACCTGGAGCCTCAGGGCCAAGCGCCTTGTGCTCAGTGGAACCCTGCTAGCGCATCCACGCTCACTGAAGATGCTGGCCTGGAATGACGTACCCCTGCGCACAGCCGTTGCAGAAGGCGTGGATAACGACCTCGACAAGGCATTGAGCCTGCTGCAACACGGCCAAGCCGAAGTGCGCTGGAACCTGATGGTGGATCTGGGCGTGCTCGCGCTCAACGCTGAGGAGCTGCCCGCTCAGATCTGGTTGGACGACGCCGCCAAGGCGCGCTGGAGGGTGGAACGCCTCGTGCTGCAGCCGCAAAGCGATGGACGCTGGGGGCTTGTGGTGCATGGCTTGGATGCCGGGGAAGCAATCACGCCCGAAAGCCAGGCGCACCTACTGGCTCAGGAGCAACAGCGCCTGGTGGAGCTGTTGCCCGAACTGCTGCAAGCCCTGCCGGTTGTTTCAGCTGCGTTGAACCAGGCGACGCCGTTGGGTGTGATGCGCTGGGGCGCCTCACGGCCCCTCAACAACCCCTTGCCACAAGAACTGCAGTGGTGCCCCACCAGTGCAGTGGGGTTCTGTGGCGACTGGATCGCAGGGACTGGCTTCGGTAGAGCAGAGGGAGCGATCAGCAGCGGCGTCAACCTGGCTGAACAGCTGCACGCTGACCGCTAATCTCTGTGTGCGCCGGGGAGTGGCGCAGTTTGGTAGCGCGCTTGCTTTGGGAGCAAGATGCCGCAGGTTCGAATCCTGTCTCCCCGATGCGATCAAAAGCCAGTCCCCAGCTGGTGTTTAAACCGTCCCGCAAGGGGCGGTTTTTTTATTGCTCTCTCTGCTCAAGCAAGCTGCTTGAACGGGCTTCTCACTACGCGGTGGCGCCAGAAATCCCAAAGTCACCAACCTCGTCCAGGTCGCAGACGTGGACAACGGCCCTATCAACTGACTCAACGCTGACCTGGCCACCCATATCGCGCCAAGGGCCTGAATTGAAATTGCGCCTGTTAAGCCATCCAAGGATTTGTAACAAGCTGAACTCTTTGTCTCAATTCGCCTAGTCAGGACTCATCTTGTTGTCTATTTGTTGGATGAGCGGAGATCAAGAGCATGAAAGGAACTAAGACCAGACTCACCACCGCTCCAGAGGGCTTCGAGTACTACAGGGTTTGCGACCAAGAAGGGGTCTGCCAAGTCGTCAGAGGCATGTGGGCAGCACAGCACCTCACAGAAGACATACGTGAACTGAGCGCTACTAAGACGAAGTATTCAGACGATTGGGTTTAGGACTCAGAACGACAACCCGCTTCCCCCATACAAGGGCGATGGCATACGCCAAAAAAGGGGAGATTGAACAAATCGAAGAGCACTGGCAGCTCTGAAGACCACCGAGGAAAAGCCCTGAACGAATCAACAGGACTTTGATCTTCGTGATGAAGAGATCCTGCTGCCGTCACGCGCCGGAGTTTTTTCTTGCCCATACCAGCAATGAAACCCGCGTCGTTGGTGGCTCAGATGATCTCTTTACGGCCAGCCTTGATCTTGGCTTTGGCAGATACAAGACCAAAAATCAGCAGGATCAGAAGGCCGGCATTCACGCCAACGAAAAACATTGTGTCCATAACTTCAAGATGGCTTTGCTCGTCATAAGGAAAGCGAACAAAACAGCCCATCGGTCAAAAGACTCATTGAGCTCCGAAGAAAGAAGAAATCTTGAGCTGATCTTGGGAAATCTGGCGAGACCAACTACAACTGCCAATCGCCATCGCCATCGCCATCAGTGCAGTCCTTCCCCTGCAACTCTTGCAAACGCGCCAAGAGCTCTGGATCACCAACAATCTGCCGTCGGCATCCGTCTTCACCCATGTAGGTCAGATGCCCATCGGCATCGATGACCAGCGCGGTCATGGGGGTAACTGGAGACGTCTCGTCGATGGCGATGCGCTCCTTCTTCAGATCCACCCAGTCTGCGTCCTCTAAGCGCACAAGCCCAAAGCCATGAACAAACCAGACAGTGGTGGCAGCCACCTGGGCAGCGTTCCTCTATGAAGGGTGCGATGGACTGGCACCTTTCCAAACGCGTGACTGAACAACAAGGCAAAGACAGGGCCTACTGGATTGATGAGATCGCCTTCCTGGAGGCACGCTTGAACGGCAGTCAGGGTGACATCGACAGCGAAGACCGAGCGGCCTGCGAGGAAGCCCTAAAAGCAGCGAAAGCGAACTTGGCTGCCTCTCGGTGAACCCGGGGCTGACGTAGGCCCGAGCCACAACTAGGGTTTGAAGGTGAGAGGGAGACCTCTTCGGGCGTGGTTGCTTGATTTGGTGGGTGGTGTCACGACCTACTGCCTCTCTCACACCTCTTGATCAAGGCTGATTGGTCACAGCTGAACCACGCCCCTCTCCTTGGCATAACTCTTGTAGTGATTGGGAAATTCATCGGCAAGCCGAGCAAGTACATCACTTGAAGAGCCCATTTGCTCGTTCACTTCATCAAAAACCGATGCAAAACAGCTCTCACACCTGATTTCAAGACAAAGCTCATCCCAGCTCGTGCCTTGTTTGTTGAAACTGGCCACAAGCTCTTTAAAGGTCACGAGAAACAGAGTGTTCTATTGCGAACAAGCTTAGAGACAATGACAACAACCAAGTTGATGCCGAATGAAATCAGGATTGGCATAGCCTGATGGCACATGGCTTTGATGAATCAACATTCAAGGGATGAAACGATTGCTGCAGCTGCTTCGGCGATGGACTGGCCAACGGGAGAAACCCCCATTGCATACACCCGAAGAATTGGAGTGTTTTAAAACAGATGCGATCGACAATCGCGGCAAGCACTACTGATGCAGGGGGCAACTGAACTGGCACTACTGGCCCTGGCGTTTGTCGGGCTTCAGCTCTGGTGGCTCAGCAAGGTCTTTTTGAACCGACCCCGGCAGCCAAGGGCACTGGGCAACCCCATGAGGGCGAATTCGCTTCAAAACGAGCGAACTGCCCTGCAAAAGATCTTTGATCAATCCTGAGAACCGCCAAACCTTGGGATCGAACTAGGGACAAACACCGATGCCTGATGCGATCTGAACAATCAGCGTGGTGCATCAGCAACAACAGCCATGGCACTGATTTGTTGTGCGCACTGTGGTCACATGCACTCGAGCCTGAGAGGGGACTGCCCCCAGTGCCATTTACAGAGACGCCTATGGTCTCCCCAGGCGTTGTCAGAAAGGATCAAACCAACGCCGATCAACACCAAGGAGTGACCACCATGGCCTTTGAAGCCCCCCCCCAGCAGAGGGACGTCAGTGCATCAGCTGCGGTGACATCAAACCTCTGAATTTCTTTGGCTTGGATCAACAGGGGTGCCGGAACTGTGAATCAAGTCGACGCCAACAGGGCATCAAACAAAACGCCAATGATTCCGTCGAGGAGGCTTGAATCAAACCGAGCCTCAATGAGCATATGCACCAATGTTCAATTGATATCCATGGGCTATCACATGGGCAGCATTGCAAAGAGGTATCATGGGCAAGGTTCTTTCAGCAGCAAAGTGGTCATTCGAACTACTTGGCCAACGCATCACTGCACTTCGTCTTAAAAAGAGCTTTTCAGAATCAAGGATTTACAGCGACTGGGCTTATGACGAATCACAGATGAAAGAGGCCGATTTTGGCAAGCGTGAGCAGAAATCTCATCTCGAATACGATTGCTGAAGCCACAAGCTGATTCATCAGAACCAAAAACAGCGGCTTAACAGGCATCCAACTAAAGCCTTGAATGGCGAACTGACCAGCCTGAGAGAAAGGTTGGCAATTTGCGTCCAAGTCTCCTAGAACGCTGTTCAGCATCATTGTTGTAATGGCCTTGATTCCCCGCTGGCAGTTCATGACTGACAGCAGCAAAGCCATGGTGAAGCGATCTGCGATCACACTTGTGGTCGTCCTGATTGGATTAACACTGCTGCGCGCAATCTTTCCCTGGATCCTGCTTGGCCTTGCCCTTTATGGTGCTTGGTGCCTGTTGAACCGGAAATGATCGATGAGCGATGACTCAACCCAAGCCAGACGCACGCTCTATCTCTGGGCCCTTGGCCTCAACGTTGTCGCTTGGGGCGGATACCTCGTTCTAACCAAAGTGATGGGTATCGATTTTGAATCGATTCGGCAAGCCAGATTGGCTGGCTAGGACTAACTTTCTTGATCAAAGACTCTGCCCTGAACAATGGCGTTAAACGGTAGAAGACAATTCGTGCAGTAAAACAACGCAAGGCATAAAGGTGCAGATGCACAGCTGACCTGATCCAGCCTCAGCAGACTTGATCCTCAGGGCACCAAGGGTATAAATCGTTCGGTGCAGACAAAAAAACCGCTCCATCCCTGGAGCGGCTCAATAGCCAAGGCAATCCCCATCACCCGGCGATCTGCACCAATCTTTGATGCAATGGAAAAATAATACCCACCAAACACCAGATGTAGTGGACGTCAACACTGACTTAAGACTCTGGCGAACATGCGTGAAGTGGCCAGATAACCCAACAGCACCACTGCATCCAGTGCAAGGGAGCCCGCCTTGAGGAGACACTAAATCTGGAGCAGGAGGTCCAAACCCCTCGGAATTGTGATGCTTCATGCTGAAGACATCCTTAAGGGAGAAGCCATGATTTCTGGCCCATCCTGCCCATTGCGGTTGGGAGTTCTCGATAGTCCCGACTATTGGACTGATGACGCACTGATGTCTGCAGTACGTCCATTGAATCCAGAGGAACTTCACCACCTGGCCGTTGGATCCCAACAACGAAAGAATCAACAACGCGGTGTTCGCACCACCCGTTCATTCAATTCCGGCGGCTGAACGCAGCCAGGAGTTGATGAATCGGCTCGACAAGCTTGTCGACCCAGGTGCCTGAGCGCCGACCAGCAGGCCGCTGCAATGCCGAGGCATGCAGCATTGGCCCATTGGAGCCATACCCCTCAAAGGCAATCAAAGCGTCTTGAGCTCCCTGCAGCTCCTGGTCGATTCGACGGGAGGAGAAGCGACTGTGGGCTCGGTTTCGCGACGTTGACATGACTGGAGCGGTTGCACCTACATCCGGTCTGGCTACGGACCGAGCTGCTTGGCAGCAATTGGTGATGCTTCTTAGGGAGCCGAAGCACCACCCATTTACAAACCGTTACAAGGGGGCTTAATATTTCGCAACCTACTTACGTGCAATGGCTTCTTCAACTCCCAACGACGATTGGTTCCAAAGCGCCGCAGCAGCTCAAATCCGCAGTGAGCGTTTCGAACGGGCAGAGCTCCTCAATGGCCGCGCCGCCATGATCGGCTTTGTGGTGGGCGTGCTGACGGAAGCTCTGACGGGGCACGGGATCGTGAGCCAGATCACCTTTGGCGTGTTCGGCTGCAACTGAATCGATCAGGCCAATGGGGCAGAACGTGCCATTGAAATCACGCGTTCCTCATTCCTCACCCCATTGGCCGTCGCCAAGCTCTGACAGATCCCATTTTTTGGGTTTAAACGCTTGATATTGCAGGCGTTTTGCGATAAAAGGTTATGAATCGGTTATGAAGAGATGAAGACAAGTACCGCCCATTCACGCCTCGAGTCCCTCCAGCTCGCCGCTGAAGAGTGCCTGACCCGCGATGAAGCTCAGAAGATCCTGAGGAAGGCAGACAAGGCCCACGCCAAGCTCGAGTCGTCCGCAGCCCCCTTCCACCGCCCCAAGAACTGACAGGCACCTCAAGCCAGCAGCAGACGAAGAAATAAACACTCTTACTAATCAACTGGAGTGTGCCCATCCACTCCAACCCCCATCAAGTCAACGCGGGATGGCTTGAAGCCTCTGGAACGGATCTCTTCCCCTATCCCATGTCGAGCAGATAGTGCATGACAGCAACCCGATGGGACACAGCAATGCCCTTGGGGGAGTCGGGACCGATCAACGCCTCGGGAACACGATGAATACGCGTGAGAGGTTTGATCTCGTAGGCCGTTCCCTCGGGAGCACCGTTACCGCGACTGCGGTCCCAAATGCCACTGGCGTCACCCTTGTCATGCCCGGCCACCTGCGAGAGGTGCGCATAGAAGTTGGGCCCCATGCGACAGACCACGATGGCCAGACAGGCATCGAAATCGTCAGACGAAAGCACATTGATCCAATCACGGACAGCACTCTCGTCAACCCCGAGAACCATGTCCTCGAGAGCTGTTTCACCCGTCAATTGCGAGCAACGAATGGTGACCGCGTCGTGTTGGCTCACTTTCTGCGGGTGAGATCACCGAAATCATCATCGTTGGGCTGCAGAAATTGCCAAACGACAGGAACGGTGAGGGCGACCGTCAGGCCAATGGTGACCCAGATCGCTGTCGTGTAGTCACCCATGTCATGTCCCCATTTTTGCGGACCTTAACCAGTCCGGGCCGAAGCAGCAGCGAAAACGCCAGTCACACCTGGACACGCCCTCACCACAACCTGGCCATCCTTCACATGGCCGATGCCAAGACACTTCATTCGGGGAACGAGACACCCCGCACACACGGACCAAGACCCCTTTATGAGTCCAGCGCACCTCATCATGGGATAATTAAGCAATCCTTAAGGGCTGCCGGATGGGTCACATCGCTAAGCAGCTCAGCGCGCAGGAGATCAAGCAGGGCTACGCCTTGCTCAACCTGATGGAACATCTCGACCGCGAGATGGATCTGCTCAATCAGCAGCGCATCCGCGTTGGGCCAACAACCCAGGAAGGACAGCGACTCACCCAGATCAAGCAGAGCCATCTGCGCAAACTGCAGAGCTGCATCAGCGAACTGAACACCAGTGGCTTTAACGACTGGTTGCTGCACCAACAGCCTGCCTGACCTTTGAATGGGGCTGAGCCATCCCGGGTGAGACAACCCCTTGCCGCTTCCGGTCATTTACCACCCGCATTACTCCGCGCCGCTGCCGAGCACCCATCGCTTTCCGATGGCGAAATTCCGGCTGCTATATCAACTCCTGCTGGAGCAGGGAGTCGTTCAGGCCGACGAGGTGCATCGGCCCTTGAGCATCGCCCGCAGAGATCTGGAAAGCATCCATCCCCGCGAATATCACGAAGCCTTCAGCCGTGATCACCTGACCCGACCGGAGCAACGTCGCATCGGGCTTCCGGCCACGCGGCCTTTGGTGCAGCGCACCTGGCTTGCCGTGGGCGGCACCCTGTTGACGGCACGACTAGCTCTCCAGCGGGGCTTGGCCTCTCATCTGGCGGGCGGGACCCACCACGCCCACCCCGGCTTCGGGAGTGGCTTCTGCATCTTCAACGACTGTGCTGTCGCCGCTCGGGTGTTGCTGGGAACAGGGGAGGTGCGGCGAATTCTGATCGTGGATCTCGATGTGCATCAAGGGGATGGTTCAGCGGCCTGCTTTCAAGACGACCCCAGGGTGACCACCCTTTCGGTGCACGCCGCCAGCAATTTCCCCTTGCGCAAAGTGGACGGGGATATCGACATCCCCCTCGCCGACGGCACCAACGACGACGACTATCTCGCTGCCATTGCCGACCGGTTGCCCGATGCCTTGGACACCATCGCCCCGGACTTGGTGCTCTACAACGCGGGCGTCGACCCCCATCGCGATGATCGGCTCGGCCGCCTCGCCCTCAGCGATGCGGGATTAAACATGCGCGATCGACTCGTGCTCGATGCCTGTCTTCGCCGCAGTATTCCAACGGCAACGGTGATCGGCGGGGGCTACGACGCCCTCGCTCCCCTGGTGCAGCGCCACGCCATCGTGGTGCGTGCTGCTGCCGAGCAGGCTCGCTTGTTCAACCTTCCATGACTGAGGGAATCTCGGGGGCCATCACTGAGCCCATCACTGGGGCCATCCCCCCTTGGAGACCTCTGCTGCGCGCGGCCATGCAGCGGGAGGGACGCTCCGTTGCCGCCCGCTGGGTGCAACTGGCCACAACAGGACGCGATGGCGCACCCCGGGTGCGAACCCTCGTGTTCCGCGGCTGGGCCGGTGCAGACCAGCTCGAACTGTTCAGCGATCAGCGCAGCGAGAAGGTGACGGAACTCGCCAACGATGGAGCCGCTGAACTGTGCTGGTTGTTCCCCAAAGCTCGCCAGCAGTACCGCCTGCGGGGAAAGGTGACGTTGATCACAGCCACCGAACAACCTGAGCTCTGCCAGCAGCGCTGGCAAAAGCTCTCCGACACAGGACGAGCCGTCTGGGGCTGGCCCACCCCGGCGGATCCGCTGGACTCCACCGCGGCCTTCCCCGATCAACTGGCTGAAACTTCACCGCTACCTGAGCATTTTGTGGTGCTGAGGCTGCAGGTGATCAGCGTTGAGCGGCTCAACCTCGGCCCCCATCCCCATCAACGCACGCGTTGGAACGCGGACACGCTCTGGCAAGAGCAACCGCTGAACCCCTGATCACCACCATCGCTCAACGCGACCAACCGACGGACGGCCCGGTTCACTGGGCACCGTCACCACCGACAGCCGCTGCAGGTCTCGGCGGTAATCAAAGCGGCAGAAGCCAACGCCCGTTCCGGAACAGGCCGAAAGGCTCTCGAGCGCCACAGAGGCCCAGCGCCGTTCCTGAGGCGTTGGCTTTTTTTCAGGCGCGGGACGCCAGCCATCGGCAATCAGGTGGCGATTCGCCTCGAGGATGGTTTGCCTGGCGCTGAGCTGCGGCTCAGGTCTGGCCAAGGCAGACCCGCCCACCAACCAGGGCAGCAACAGCGACAAGACAACACAACGGGCCATGGAGAGGCTCATCCCTCTCTGACCTAGCCATGGATCGAGGCGCTGGCCACAGGGTCAGCCTGCGGTGAGCTGAGCGAGGGGCTGGATGCTGATGGCGATCACCACACTCACCACAACGCCAACGGCGGCTTTCCAGAGATCCGTGCCGATGACCTTGGCCAGACTTCCCCCCTCCCGGTTGGTGAACGGCAGATCTGATGTGTGTTGCTTGATCCGCAAGGCCAACTCACGGCCGCCGATCAGCCCCAGAAACACCCAAGTGGTGCTGAGGGGGAAGCTGGAGAGGAAGGCCTCGTAGAGCAGACAAAGACCGAACAACAGATCAATCAGCGTGGCCGAACGCAAATCGGAGCTATTGGTCTTGGTGCGGAGCACGGCCTGGATCGGCCCTCCCCCGGTGGCCACCAGAACACAGAGGCCCACGCAGAGCACCAGCGTGCAGATGAGCATCGGAACGAGGTCCAACTGGCGCGGCAGGAACACAAAAATATTGGCCAGGTCCTGCACCAGCCACATGCACCAGAGAAAGCCGGTGGAGAACCACTGCAGGCCGTACCAGACCTTGCTGGGGTCTTTGCCTTCCTGGGAACGACAGAACACCCAGCGCTCCAGCGACCACAACCCCAGGCCATAGGCCGCCAGACCCACGCCGAAGGCGAGGCCATACCCCGTCAGCGAGCTGCTGAGCAGTGTGCCGATGTTGGCCGGCATGAACGATGACAACACCAGAAACGAGGTGCTCACCGGTGCTCCCCACTGGGTCAAGGCCACAACAGCGAGCGGTGGAATCACATAGACCCAGGTGAACGGCTCGGGCCAAGGAAACTCCTTGCCAGGCACACTGAGGCGCCCCCAGGTGGGATCACCGTTGTTAAGGAACCAGCCCAACAGCAGCACTCCACAGGTGACCGTGCAGATGAACAGCATCTGCACGGGCTTCGGCGTGCGTTTCCGGTTGGAGGAGAGATAAGTACCGAGGGTCTGGAGCGAATCGTTCGCCACCACGGAATAGGCCGCCAGCAGGAATCCGACGAGCATCCAGATGCTGACGTCCATGAATCCGATCAAGCCGATGGTTTGACTTCCTCGTAAAGAGCTCTAGGAGGAACGTCGGTGCTCCAGGCCACTCAGACGTGTCGTGATCAAGGAATTTTGTGTGGTCGACGGTGATGCACCACCGGAGCGATTCGACCACGAACGTACGTTGAAGGACGGATCGGTATTTAGGGATACACACCCAAATCTCTTAAGAACGAACGGATTTGACCTCAACACCAGCCGAAGCCAAATCGCAGTTCCCGTCGGGCATCGCTCGGCCCGGCTTCCAAGCCCAATAGCGGCTTGGCCCACGCATGATGAGCCGAAAAGAACGAGATTGCAGGGATGTCGGCAAAGATTTTTCGACATTCACAAATTCCGTTCGAGACCGAATTTGGGACAGCTGCACGTCAAGGCTGTCGCATCAGTTCACCACCTTCAGGCTGCGAATCCCAGTGGCCTTGACCCAACTGGCGAGCGCATCGATATCAGACCGCTCGGGAATGCAGATGCAACCCGTGCCGGGGTAACAGCGGTGGATGCCCAGAGCACTTCGGGTGGTGTCGAAGCGAGGGGTCAGGTCAAACCAGAGATCATTCCCCCACGGTTCCGGACGCCCCAGGCTGTACTCACCAGCGGGCAAAGGGGCTGCATTGCCGGGGCTCCAGCGACGATCAGCACTCTGACGCCGGGCCACACCACTGGCTGCTGGCCAGCTGGCCAGCAGACGCGGGCCGCGATGCAGTTCAACCTTCCAGATGCGGTTGCCGTCCGGGAACAGCTTGGCCGTACGACGGGTGCTGAGCTGCAGTGGGCCGCCCTGCAGCAGCGCTGTTGTAGGCCCCTGTTGCCCAGGGAGATCAGCGGCCGTTGCAGCGACGCAGCTCCCCAGCAACACAGGCACCAGAAGGGCGTGGCGCAGCATCAGGATCGTCATGAACGGTGCAGCCACTTTGGGGCTGCCACGATGACCTGCAGCAGACCAAGCCTTGGTAGACGTTCTCGATCTGTTTCCCCGCTCCATCCTTCGGGGCACCCTTCCGGATCCTCTACTCCAACAGCTAACTGCGCTGAGCGAAAGCGTTCTCGCCCATCCCGAGTCCAGCCCCGATGCATCAGCGAAGCTGGCGGGTCAACTGCGTCAGCAGCGCGAACTGAGACCTGATCAACCCGGCGTGCAGGAGCTCAGCAAAACCACCTGCTGCCGGCCTGTGATCGCTGGATCCGCCATGTGATGGACCGTCAGCCTCCCCAGGGTCGCGGCCCCTGGATTCCCGGTCGCTACCGCCTGCAGATGATTGATCTCTGGCTCAATTGCCAGACCGCCAGTGATTACAACCCCACCCACACCCATGGCGGCAGCTTCTCCGGAGTGATCTTTCTGAAGGTCCCACCGCAGATCAACGCCAACAGTTTTGATGGCCAACTCTGCTTCCACGGCCCGGAATACTGGCACATTCAGTCGTTCCGCACCGGCATGGCGCACTACGTGCTGCCGGTGCCCGGTGAGTTCTATGTGTTCCAGGCCTGGCAACCCCATTCAGTGATGCCCTTCCGCGGGGACGGGGAACGCTGGTCGCTGGCATTCAATGTGGTGGCGGCCCCGGGTGTTCCGCCCACAGCAATGCAGCAGCCCACCCCCCAGCAACAACCCCTGGGGAACGTCTCGCTCTCGAGTCAGCGACCCACGGCCAAAGGATTCTGAGGAGAACTGTCAGAGTCGTCCGATTGCATCTGTTCAGGATTCATGGGTGACTCCGCGCCGCTCCAGCAGGCCAAAGCGATCGCAGTGGCGCTGGAGCAGTTGGCCGACCAGCTGCGCCCTGAGGTGATTCGTGCAGCACGACTGGATGACGATGGGCGCCGCGACCTCGACCGGATCGAATACGCCCTCGGGACCATCGGGAAGGCCTTGATCCTGACGGACTACTCCATCGACGAAGAGAAGGACATTGACAAACTCAAGGCCTTCCGCGAGTCGCAGAAGGGAATGGGCTGAATTCAGATGCTGCTCCAGCGCAGCACCCGGTGCTGAACGGCTCCATCTGGCGTCAGATCGAGCAGCAGCCGGGCATAGCCACCCCAGCTTTCGTCCTGGCAAAGGTCCCCCGTCACCAGCATCAGATCGGGGTTCAAGGCCCCACCAAGGCGGAGAGCTCGCTCGAAGTGAGCCAGGGCAGGCCGGCCGCGCACCAGCCCCTGATCAGCCGCCACCAGGTGTGGATCACTGAGGTGAAGGATCCTCATCGCTCTCCGGAATGGACTGCCAGCCGGTGCTCCAGCGGGTTGGATCCTTGAGCTCACTCCAGAGCACCCGCTCGCGATGCGACGGTGCCAGTACAGCCGCCAACTCAACCCACCGCAGCGGACCACGGCCGCCTTGCGTGATCAGCTCGAAATGGCGGTAACCGGCCACCGGGCGCTGGCTGGTCCAGGCCCGGGCAGGACGCCAGGCCATCAGCTGGCGACGAACACCTGACTCACGGTGCTTTCAATCACGTGCCCCGAAGCCGCGATCATTTCAGTGTTGTCGTCGATGAATTGTTCCATCACCCCGGGAGCGGCTTGCATCACCGCGCAGACCTTGCTGGGGTCGTCCTTGCTGACACCTCGGTAGAGCGAGGTGATGCCAGCGATTTTCTGAAGCGGCAGGGATGCGTCATAGGTGGCGACCCATTCGGCAAATGACTTGGTGATGGTGAAGGTGAGGACGTGGGTTTCCATCGACCAGAACAACAGCGTCGGCGGACGCTATCACCAACGTTCATCGTCCTCATCGGCGACCGTTGGGATCCGACGAGGGGCCTGATCCTGAGGACGAGACAGCACTCTCATTAAGGCCTACTCTTGAGAATGAGCGAGGAGAAGCTGTGACATCGTCATCTGCCCCTGCCGCAACGGACATCACCCTGCAACAGGGGCTGCATCAGGACGGCCGCCGTCTGACCCCGCAGCGCAAACGGGTTCTTGAATTGTTCGAACGCTGTGGGTCCGGCTGCCACCTCAGTGCCGAAGAGGTGCACCAGCAGCTGGCGGCACTCGAGATGAAGGTGTCTTTAGCAACGGTGTATCGCACCCTGCGCCTGCTGGCCGACATGGGTCTGCTCCAGGAACTGGAGCTGAGTGAAGGGGGGCGACGCTTCGAGCTTGCCGTTGACGATCACCGCCAACATCACCATGTGGTGTGCATCCGCTGCGGCCGCACCGAGGAGTTCGAAAGTGAAACCGTGCTGGCAGCAGGAGCTGCTGCCGCCGCCCATGTTGGTTTTCAGTTGATTGAATCGAGCCTGAACGTGCGTGCGATCTGCCCCAAATGTCAGGGATAGATCGCAACCCATGAATCATTGAGCGCGAAATTCCTTGTCGTAGAGATCAGCCACCAGAAGCTCAATCAGCTCGACGGACACAAGTTCCTTTTCGCGTCTCAAGGTGTTCAGCAAAATCTGAACCTGGCGGTGATGCATCAATGACACTTCACCCATCTCCAACCATCGGGCACTGAGCAGGGTTTGAAGACGTTGGCGTGGCGACGATGGTGACATCAGATGCGCCCTGTTGCGCACACTGAAGCCAGCAGCACAGCCTCTGAAAAGGCGTGAGCAACAGAAGTCTTCCGAAGCTTTTGTGAAGCAGACGCGCAGGCTGCTTACTGAGGATGCTCGTTGCAGGGCATCCAGTAGCGATCGCCCATGCGATGCACACCCTCACAACCCAATTGGCGCGCCTGTTCCTCCGCCTCTTCGCGACTGGGATAAGCCAGATAGCGGGGATTGGTGGTGGAGCGGATCTGAATCAAGCCCATGCTCATCGGGCCGGCGGTGATCACCCCCATGGTGTTGACACCAACCGCCACCAATCCCATCCCGACGATGGCGGCATTGATCACGCCCATCGCCACCACACCAATCGAAACCACACCCATCGGCACCACACCGATGCAGATCACCCCCATCGGCACGATGCCGATGGAGATGGTGCCGAGGGGAGCCACGCCGATCGCGATCCGCTTCGGCTTGCTGCCGCAATGCCCGCCTTCAGTCATGAATCAGTGAGCCCCGTGATGACCTGCATCACCGTGCTTGTCGCAGACCATCCACATCTCACCCATTTGGTGAGCACCGGTGCAGCCAAAACCTGGGGCCGCCGCCTCAGCTTCAGCCTGCGTTTTGAACATCGCCTGCTTGGGCTTGCCGTGGGATCCGGCCATGGCCGTTGTTGCCGTGAGCATCAACGCGGCGACAGCAAAACAGATGCGTTGCAACGGAATGGCCTCTTCACACATCCACCCACTATGCCCATAACGCGCCGATCAGCCCTGAAGTGCGCCGCCGCAACTTGAGCCGGCACCAGCGGTGCAGCCAAAACAATGCGGGGCCGTGTGGATGGGCTGATCCAGAGAAACGGCCTCAAGCTGGATCAGATCACGAAGGTGACGCACCTCACCGGGGCAGGGCAGGCCGAGCTGCTGATTGAAATCACAGTCGTAGAGATGGCCCTGCCAATCCACACTGATCAGCTGACGGCACATCACAGCTCCCAGATTGTCCGGGTTGTGCGCATCCTCAAGAAGGGTCTGATAAGGCTGCAAATCTCCACTGCGTTCCAGTTGCTTGGCGAAACGTTGGATGGGCATGTTCGCCAACGTGAGCAGACGATCGAAACGGATTCCCAACCCGCCCAAGACCTTCTTGTAATCCGCCTCCAAGGCTTGCTGGGGAGGAGGCAGCACCGGACCCAGCGGGTTGTAGACGAGATCCAACTGCCGGTTTGGATCACCCGTTCCATAGCCCAGGGCATTGAGCTGGCGCAGTCCGCTGATACTGCGCTCAAACACGCCATCGCCCCTCTGTTGGTCAACGTTCTCGGCGCTGTAACAGGGCAGGGAGGCGGTGATGCAAACGCCCTGCTCCGCCAGGAATTCAGCCAGATCGTCCTGGCCGGGTTCGCTGAGGATCGTGAGATTGCAGCGGTCAACCACGGTGGTGCCGCGTAAACGTGCCTGGCGCACCAACGCGCGAAAACCCGGGTGCAACTCCGGTGCTCCCCCCGTGAGATCGAGGCAGGAAATGGAATGCCGTTCAAGGATCTGCGGAATCAACGCCAGCAGATCCGTACTCATCATCTCGGTGCGGGTGGGCCCTGCATTGACATGGCAGTGGGCACAACTCTGGTTGCAGCGGTAGCCGAGGTTGACCTGCAACGTTGTGAGCTGTCCGCGCTTCAGGGGCGGGAAAACGGTCTCAACAACAGCCACCGGCTCCACGCGGATGAGGCTGATTCTTCCAGACAGAACGTGTCCTGGCGAAAGAAACGGATGCTCCCGCTGCTGCGCAGCTGATCAACCCACCCGGCGACGCTCAGAAAGCTGACGGAACCAGGCGATGTACTGCTCCGGGCCATCGGGAATGAGCGTGTCAATCCGCAGGGGATCCTCCGGATCGGTGATGCCTCGCAAAGTCCCATCGGCATGGCTAGGGCGATCCACCTCTCCATGGCTGCTGTCAACAAGGACAACGCGATTGGATCGACCGCACCAGGCACCGAGGTCCTGCAGCAGGTTGAGGAAACCGCGATCACTCCCACCCCGTAACCAGCCCGTGCCATCAGCCGATGCCGTGGATGTGACCGTGTCTCCAACACCCACCAGCAACGGCATCCGTTCCGCGGGGATGCGCTGCTGCACCAACGCCAAAAGCGCTTCGGGATCGTGGGGAGCCGTTCGCACATTGAACGTCTCACCCAAGGGAGATTCACCCCAACGGAACTGGATGTGCTGATTGAGCAGCACCAGAAGGCCGGCCTCCTTGATGGAGCCGGTGAGCATGAATTGAATGTCCGTAGTTCCCACATCACCTGCAGCAGCGGGCTTGATCCGTTCCTGACCTTGCGCATCACGGCCCAGATTGGGAGCCACATGCAGGAAAAACGATTCCTCCAGGCCCTGGCCTGCAGCCTCAGCAAGCAACTGATGCATCAGCTCCGAGAGCATCGTCTGCAGGGCCTGCTGAGTGCTGACATCAGCGGGGACAAGTTCAAAAATTCCGTTGAGATTGATGGTGGGTGACACCTGGGTGTCCAACACCGCGGCTTTGGCCACCTCGGCCAGATCATCCACACCCAGCTGCGGCAGCAGGCCGGGCAATCGCTCCATCAATAGAGCTTCCATTCGGGTGGGGGCTGCAGCGAGGAACGCCATTTCCGCCGGCGAGACCCCGGGGTGGCTCAAGTCGCCAAAGCGATCCTGCAGCTGCACCCCTCCAGCCGCCAGGCCTGGCAGATAACGGCCCTCATTTCTAGGGAGATCAGAATTTCCCAGGGCCTGCTCCACGAGGCGGTTCACCCCGCGCCGCCCTTCGTGCTCGCCGTTGGTCAACACAGCGAATTGACCATCCAGAGCGGCGACCGCATCCACATAGGACGGGTCCATGCGCCGCGTCAGTGGATCCTTCACAAGTTGCATGCAGACGCCGTCCAGGTCCTGCACGATCAGCAGATCCTCAGCACCAGTGAGTTCCTGCAGCAACTGGTCGGGCGTCAAACGGGGCATGGAGGTTCAGGGGAGGTCGCTGCAGCCGACGGAACAGCGGTGCACTTTTATCGCGCAACTGATTAGTGCCAAACCCGTAAGAAGTCCAGTGGGGGAAGGCAGTCAGAAGCACGGATAACAAGCGAAACACCACAGCCAAGCCATCCGGCCAGCGAACATGACGTCCTTGATGCTCCTGCCATGCACCCCACCTGGACAGAACAGTGGTGGCCGATCAGTTATGTGCAGGACCTCGACCCCAATCAGCCGAGCCGGTTCACACTGCTGGAACGGGATCTGGTGATCTGGTGGGATCGCGCCGCATCGAGCTGGCGGGTCTTCCCGGATGTCTGCCCCCATCGTTTGGTGCCCCTCAGCGAAGGGCGGATCAACGAGGAAGGGCTACTTGAATGCCCTTATCACGGCTGGAGTTTCGACGGCGGCGGCCAGTGCCAGCGCGTGCCGCAGGCTCTCGAGAACACCCAGCCCAACAACCGTCGATCCCGCTGCGCCAGCCTTCCCACAGCCACGGGGCAAGGGCTGCTGTTCGTCTGGATGGGGGCCCCCGATGCCGCAGACCCCAGTCAGCTCCCCCTGGTGCCAGCCCTGGAGGAGAACCCCGACAGCTGGACGGTGCAGGACACCTTCCGGGATCTGCCGATGGATGCAGTAACCCTGCTGGAGAACGTGCTGGATGTGAGCCACGTTCCCTTCACCCACCACAAGACCGTCGGCAAACGGGAGAACGCCGCGCCGGTGGAAGCTTCCATCACGGGGGAAGACGCCAGCGGCTTCACGGCCCACTGGGAGGAGGGGCCGCGTCGGGGCAAACTCGGCGCCCAATCCACCACCTTTCATGCCCCGCAGCTGATGTGGCATGACCTCGCCGCCAAGGGCTTCGGGCGAATTCTCACGGTGGTCTACGCCGTTCCGATTCGCCGCGGCAAGTGCCGCCTCTTCGCCCGCTTCCCCTTCCAGTTCCAATCCGCCGTCCCCCGGCTGCTGATCGGATTAAGGCCCCGCTGGTTGCAACACATCGGCAATCACAAGGTGCTGGAAGACGATCAGGTGTTCCTGCACTGGCAGGAGCGGGTGCTGGAGCGAGCCGGCGGCAGCCCCGCCGTGGAACGCAGTTTTTTCATGCCCACAACGGCAGACGTCTACGTGGCGGCTCTGCATCGCTGGTTGAACGCCAACGGCGGCGAGCCCTTTGCAGGACAACCCCTACCTCCACGGCAAAGCACCACGGCGCTGATGGATCGATACAACAGCCACACCATCCATTGCCGCAGCTGCTCGTCGGCGCTGAAGCGGATTCGTGCGGCACGCCCCTGGGCTTGGGCCCTGCTCTGGGGATCCGCCGTGCTTGCGGGCATCCAGGAGGGCAGCGGCTGGAGCAGCACCGGCTTGGTCACTGCCGCACTGTCGGCCCTGGCACTGCGACAACTCAACCGCTGGGAGCAGGGGCTGACCATTGGCAGCGGCGCAGCCCCCCGCAACCGCTGATCAGAGCCCCGGAACAGGAAGCAAGGTCGGCTTCACCTTGCCCTGGATGTCGACCTTGCCGCCGATGGTGACTTTGTTGTCGACAGACACGTCTGCCCGTACAGCCAATGGATCATCCGCTGTAACGGACACAGCTCCTTCAACCGCCAGAGGGGCATTTCCACTGATGGTCACCGGGCCTTCGATCGCGAGGGGCGCAGCGCCACCAAGGTGACCTGCTCCTGCACCATGACCGGCAAGGGGGTAATGGAGCGGATGGTGACACTGGGCGGAAGCACCAACTTGTCAACCTGCAATCCGCCCTTAATCGCGATGGGGATGGGCCGACTCAACAGCTTGGCGGCCGTGACCGCCAGAACCAGGCTGGACAACACAACCGCTGCAGGCCAGCGATACGCCATCAGCAGATCACAGCTGGTCACAGGCCTCTGGGTAATGGTTTGAGCGCATACAGCGTGTTTGACCCGGTCCTGCCCGTGATGACGACCGCCCAGCCCGATCAGGCCGCTATCGACCAGATGTTTTTGCGTGCACGCCGAAGCAAAAGATTGACATGTCACCTGTCCACCACAACGGGATCCCCATCAATGCATCCAACAAGGCATCCAAATTGCGGGCAACATGACATCAAACCCAACCAGAGCTTGCGCCACGCAACGTCACTGGTTCATTCCAATGGATAGCATGGAGAAAGTTAATAGTCAGCGATGACGCTTTATCTCTACGGCGGCCCGAAGACCCGTGTTTCAATGCCGAAATGGTACTTAGCAGAAAAAGGAATTTCATACGAATACGTCAACATTGACCTGGCAGCTCGTCAAAACCTTGCAGAGTGCTACCTGGAGGTCAATCCTTTCGGCAAACTGCCTGCCCTTAAAGACGACAGCAATGGTTTGATGCTGTTTGAGTCGGGCGCCATTCTTCAGTATTTGTCTGAGAATTACGCCAACGAAGTCCATGACGCCGCAACACGAGCCTCGATCAGCCAGTGGATTCTTTTCGCCAACTCCACACTGGCAATTGCTTTGTTCGTTCCCTCCAATAAGGAGCGGGAGTTCCCCAGGCTGATGGCAACTCTGAATGACATCTACGCCAAGAAACAGTTTCTGGTGGGGGATTGCTGGACCGCAGCAGACTGCGCAGTCAATGCATACCTCGGCTATCTCCCCATTTTCTATCCCAACGAAGACCTCACCGCTTATCCCGAAATCCAGGCTGTCAATGAGCGAACACGATCCAACCCGAATTACAGAACAATCATGGGCCTTTGAATCATTCAATTGCCGTTGAATTTTCACGTCTTTCTTTCATTTGATTTCCCGCCCTGCTCGATGCTTCCAACTCCGCATCACCCAAAGGATTGGCGTCTGTCTGCTGTGAGCAGTCCCATCGGGAACGCTGCTTAGTCTTGCCTGCATGCGCAATTCCTTCTTCGATCAGAGCCTCGACGCCGGCGCAATCCGTCGGCGCGTGCAGGAGCTCTCGACCGGCAAGGTGGGGTTCTACAGCGTCGGGCTTTATCCAGCCTCGCTGGCCTACAACTGCGCCATGCAGAACGCCAAAGGGCGTCTGCTGCTGGCCCCTCGGCCCGGCCGGGACCTCCTGGGAGCCTTCCCCCAGGAGACAATTGCATCGATGGACGATGAGCACGTGGAGACCGTGCTCAACATGGGCGGCCACCGCATCGGAGGTGAACTGGTCGCCAACACCTTGAGCGATCTGATCCAGCGCTGCGAGCTTGTGGTGCTCAGCGCCAACAGCAATCACATCGAAGAAGACCTCCAGGAAGCCTGCCGCCTGCGCAAGGAGCTCCATCGGGAGCAGGTGGTGCTGGCCTGCCTGGCGGGATCCTTCAGCCATGACCCGATCAGCAACAGCGCCTATGTGCTGTGCGAACAACAACCCGAGCTCGCCTTCTTCTCCGGCTTCCACCGCCATGGGGCTCTGCGCAACCCCTTCGACAGCTTCACCGCCAACTTCTGCCATCCCAATGCCCTGACGGCCATGTTGGGGGCCCAACTGATGGATCAACTGTCCCCAAACATCCAGGTCTCCGCCGGTGTTCACAACGTGGAGGGGCAGTTCATCAAGGCCGCCAAAAACATGGCCTCGGTGTTCGCCGGCTTCGGCTACAGCTTCCATCAAGACAACCCCGGGGTGTTGCCAACGCTGCTGACCCTGCTGCTGAACCAGTGCCTGGACCAGGCGGCCACCGTGTCGATGGCACGCCCCGACCGTCAACGGCTGTACCACCGGCAGCCCTTTCCGCTCACGGAACTGGGCTACGCCGTCCCCAGGATCGAATCCACTCTGGTGCGCGATGGCGACTTTGAGCGGGTGCGGGACCACACCTTCAGCCAACTCACGGCAATGGTGGCCGATGTGCGCGGCAGCATGATGCTGCCGGTCTCCGGTAGCCCCACCCGCAACTTCCAGGCCGGGCAAGTGATGGCCGAGGCGATGCGCGATCAAGGCCGCTGCCCCCATTCCATGGAGGAATTGGAGCAGTGGTGTGAAGCCGCAGGCCTGCGCAAAGGTGGGCTTGAGGGGCTCAAATCCCTGCGGTACTGGCCTCAGATCGCCCGCAAGTACGCCATCCCAGCCAACGACGCCTCGATGGTGAATCTGCTGTACATGGCGATTTACGGGCGGGCAGGCGTGAAGGAGACCGCCTACCGGGTGATGACGGAAAGCCGTGAACTCTCGAGTTACTGCCAGGAATCCGTGCGGCCCAGCCACAGCCGTCGCTACGCCGAGGCACTTCAGAACCTCGATGTTCCCAAAGCCCTCGAGCTGGTGGTGAATGCCGTGATTGCCGACAACGCCAATCAGGCAATGGGCAGCAAAATGGCTCTGGACGAGAACGGTGAGACCGGGGCACCGGCCTACCTGGAGCTCATGGATGTGATCGAAAGCCAGCTCGATGCCTGAGTCGGCTGTGGTTCTGCACACCTGAACGCGGCAAGGCACCGGAAGAACGGCAAGGTGCTATGTGAGACCCATGCGACCGTTCATGACCGAGGCCCTGGAAGCCATCGCCGATCGCTTCCATCCTCGCGAGGGGATCAAAGCCATCCGTTCCCTTGGTTCGGGCAACGTCAACGAAACGTTCCTTGTGACCCACGAGGGACAGGACGGCGCCTTCGTCATGCAACGCCTGAACACAAACGTGTTCGATCGGCCTGACCTGGTGATGCAGAACCTGCAGACCCTGGGCGACCACATGGAACGTCGTCTCGCCTCTCCACCCCCACAATTGAAGGGGCGGCGCTGGGAAGTGCCCAGGGTGGTTCCCTGTCGGCGAGAGGCCTCCCCCTGGATCGAACAGAACGGAGAGTTCTGGCGCTCGATCACATACATCGGCGCAGCAAACACCAGCGATGTCATCCGGGACAGTGCCCATGCCCAGGAAGTGGGCTACGGGCTGGGAATGTTCCACCACCTGATTAGCGATTTGCCCATCAATCAACTGGCGGACACCCTCGAAAATTTTCACGTCACGCCGGCCTACCTCCAACACTTCGATGCGGTCGCCAAAGCCACAGACCGCCTTGGGCCTGCCGAACGTGACGCCTGCGCATTCATCGAGGCACGTCGTCAGGGCGTCGATGTGCTGGAAGCAGCGCTCAGCCGCGGTGAACTCCATCACCGCCCCATCCATGGGGACCCCAAGATCAACAACGTGATGATCGATGAGGCCAGCGGCCAGGCGATCGGTCTGATCGATCTGGACACCGTCAAACCGGGGCTTGTTCACTACGACATCGGCGACTGTGTGCGCTCCTGCTGCAATCCAGCCGGAGAGGAAACCCTCTGCCTCGACGATGTGAACTTCGACATGGAGCTCTGTGAGGCGATCCTCACGGGCTATCTCTCCGTTGCTGGTGGGTTCCTGAGTGACTGGGACCTGCACTATCTGCCCCACTGCATCCGCCTGATCCCCCTGGAGCTTGGCCTGCGCTTTCTCACGGATCACTTGGAGGGCGATGTGTATTTCCGCTGCGATCGACCTGGGCACAACCTGCAACGGGCCCTGGTGCAGTTCCAACTCACCGAAGCGGTGGAGCAACAGTTCAACGCCCTGGAGCAACTGGTTGTGCGGCTGAAACAGCAGCCAAGCCCAAGCCTCTGAGATGGCGCGTTCTGCCGTGATGCTGCGTCAGGCCTGCCGCCTGATTCCCTTTGAACGGTCCATTCCAGCGGGGGTCCAGATCAGCGCGGAACTGGTGTGGAGGCGCGAGGGTTGGGTGGAACTCAGCTACGGGGTTCTGGCCCGCGCGGCCAAGGGCATTGGCGTCCTGAAGCTGCCGGAGGAACTAAACGACGGGCCCCAACAGGGGCAGCGGAAAGATGAGCTCTGGACCACCACCTGCTTCGAAGCATTCATCGCTGCCCCCGGAGAGCAGCGTTATTGGGAAGTGAATCTGGCTACCAATGGCGATTGGGCGCTCTATCGCTTCGATGGCTACCGCAGTGGACAAACGCAACAGGAGCTGAGCACACCCCCAACGGTGCGGCTGCAACGCGGGTTGCACCAACTGCGGCTCGATGCCCGTATTGCATTGGAGCCCTGGTGGAGACCAGACGTCTGCCCAGACCTGGCATTGACGGCCGTGATCGACCGTGGACAGGAGGGGCTGAGCCATTGGGCCCTCCGCCACGGCTCCAAGGCCGACTTTCACGACCGCAGCACCTTTCTTGCCGCCTGAACCGCACCGGTAGGGTCGACAAAGCGCCCCTGCCCCACCATGCGCAGCCGCAATGTGCTTGTTGTCTCGGCCATCACGGCAAGCCTGCTGACAGGGCTCTGGCTGAGACCAAAACAGCCGCAGGCCGCAGCCGAAGCCATTGTTTCCAAGCAAGCTGCTTCCAAGCAGGCTGTCAGCAAGCCAGGGGTGACTGAGCCAGGGGTGAAATCACCTGTGCTGCTTCCTGCCCAGGCCAGCCAACCGAAAACTAAGGATGGCCGGCAGTACCCCCTCGTGCCAGCTGAGCCAGCCGAGCTGGCAACACTGCTGGCGGCCGTTGAACAGGCGCTGAGGGATCCCGCCACAGCGGCCGAGGCCCTGCCCAATCTCGGCCACCAACAACAGGTGATCTACCGGGTCTTGTCGACGGACCAACCGAGATCTCAGCAGGTCGTTGACGCGTTACCCCCGCGCTGGCGCAGCGTGGCCGAACGCCACCTGGCAGCACGGCGTGAATTCGTTCGCATGAGCCGCGGCCGTGTACCGACGATGCTCCCCGCCTGGCGGATCATCCAGCCCGAACCAGCGGCAAATCTGCTCAGCTACTACCGCAAGGCCGAGGCAGCGACAGGGATCGAATGGGAGGTTCTGGCGGCCGTGAACCTCGTGGAAACCGGCATGGGACGCATCGATGGCATCTCCGTGGCCAATGCCCAGGGCCCGATGCAGTTCCTGCCCACCACCTGGGCCGAGCCCGGCATTGGCGCCGGGAACATCCGCGACCCCCACGACGCCATCCAGGCAGCAGCGCGTTACCTGGTGAGGCGCGGCGGACTGCAGGACATTCGCCGCGGCCTCTGGGGCTACAACAACAGCGATTACTACGGCCGCGCCGTGCTGCTCTACGCCTCACTGATGAAGGAGGACCCCGCGGCCTACACCGGCCTGTATCACTGGGAGATCCACTTCAATGCAGCGGCCGGTGATCTCTGGCTGCCGGTGGGTTACAACCAACCGCAGCGCATCACGGTTGAGCAGCATCTGCAGGCCAACCCCGCCAGCAGATCACCAAACGGGTGAGCATCGACACCTACGCTGAGACCTGGCGTGATCCAGGAAGCGGGTGTCCAAGGAAACCTCCCATCGCGGTGATGAACTGAAGGGTCTCGGCTGGGCCGAGGCAGATGTGGCTCGCTACGTCGAGCTGTGGGAATACCGGCAGCGCTGGGGGGCGATGAATTTGGAGCGGGAGGATCGCCTGTTCCTGCGCAAAGCCGAAAAAGCTCTGCCGGCGATTGTGACCGGACGGGCCGCCGCCAAGAAATCAATCAAAGACAAGACCTACTACCGCTGGCTGCGCTTCCATCTCGATGCGATGACCGAAGCCGAGGCGGGGATGGGCCTTGGCGACGGTGAACGCGGAGCATGGCCGGTGCTGCTGGAGGCTGAACTCCGTTTGCTCGACCATTACGAGCCCGTGCTCGGCTTGCCCGACACGTTGAAGGCCAAAGCCCTCAGCCCTGTGCGTGAAAAGCTCACGGCCCAAGTGGCTGCTCTCGGCAACACCAAGGCCTACGACTTCCAGGCGCCCCTGATTGCGCTGAAAGCAGAAGACAGCAGCAACCGCTGGAAGCATCTGCGCGAGGTGGATGCGAGTGATCGCACCTATCCCCTGCTCAGCGCCGATGGCGTGGCTGGATTCCGCAGCGAAGCGCACCGCGACATTCAAGAGGTAATCCGCAACACATTCCCTTCTTTGGCGGAAACCGACAAACCCGAGCTCTCTGACGACTAGAACTGGTGCAGTGGCCCCGCCGAAGACCATGTCTCACCGCTTCGAGACCCTGCAGCTGCACGCCGGACAGTCCCCGGATAGTGCAACCAACGCGCGGGCAGTTCCCATCTATCAGACCAGCTCCTACGTATTCAATGACGCCGAACACGGAGCCAACCTCTTCGGTCTGAAGGAGTTCGGGAACATCTACACCCGCCTGATGAATCCCACCACCGACGTGTTTGAAAAACGCGTCGCCGCCCTTGAAGGCGGGGTGGCCGCACTGGCGACAGCCTCAGGCCAGTCGGCTCAGTTCCTGGCGATCACCAATTGCATGCAGGCGGGAGACAACTTTGTTTCAACGTCTTATCTGTACGGCGGCACCTACAACCAGTTCAAGGTGCAGTTCCCTCGCTTGGGAATCGACGTGCGCTTTGCCGAAGGCGACGACGTCGCGAGCTTTGCAGCGCAAATCGACGACAACACCAAGGCGCTCTACGTGGAAGCGATGGGAAATCCCCGCTTCAACATCCCCGACTTTGAGGGTCTTTCAGCGCTTGCCAAAGAGAAAGGCATCCCCTTAATCGTCGACAACACCCTGGGAGCCTGTGGAGCTCTGCTGCGACCAATTGACCACGGCGCTGATGTGGTTGTTGAAAGTGCGACCAAGTGGATCGGGGGCCACGGCACCAGCCTGGGGGGCGTGATCGTGGACGCCGGCACCTTCAACTGGGGCAACGGCAAGTTCCCGTTGATGAGCCAGCCCAGCGCGGCTTATCACGGCTTGGTGCACTGGGATGCCTTTGGCTTCGGCAGTGACGTCTGCAAAATGCTGGGCTTGCCCGATGACCGCAACATCGCCTTCGCCCTGCGGGCCCGGGTGGAGGGCCTGCGGGATTGGGGGCCGGCCGTCAGTCCGTTCAACAGCTTCCTGCTGCTGCAGGGCCTAGAAACCCTGAGCCTGCGCGTTGAGCGCCACACCGAAAACGCCATGGCGCTGGCCACCTGGCTGCGGGACCATCCCGCCATCGCCCATGTGAGCTATCCCGGTCTAGCCAGTGATCCTTACAACGCTGCCGCGCAGAAATACCTGACAGGCCGTGGCATGGGATGCATGCTGATGTTCTCCCTCAAAGGTGGCTACGACGATGCGGTTCGCTTCATCGACAGCCTCAAGCTGGCCAGCCACCTCGCCAACGTGGGCGATGCCAAAACGCTGGTGATTCACCCCGCGTCCACGACACACCAACAACTCAGTGAGGCGGAACAAGCTTCGGCTGGCGTGACCCCCACGATGGTGCGGGTCTCCGTGGGACTCGAGCACATCGACGACATCAAGGCCGACTTCGAACAGGCCCTCGCCGTTCTCAGCTGAATGACGTCCCAGCTTCCATGGCGCTGATCCTTCCTGGCAGTTACCACAAAATCGCGGAGGTTGAACGCAACCGGATTTCCTGGATTGAGCCCGAACAGGCTGAACGCCAGGACATCCGGCCCCTGCGGATCGGCATCTTGAACATCATGCCGCTGGGCAAGCAGTACGAGTTCAACCTGCTGCATCCGCTGGGCCTATCGGTTCTGCAGATCGAACCGATATGGATTCGCCTCAACTCCCACGCCTACAAGAGCTGGGATCAGAACCATCTCGACCACCTCTATGTGAGCTGGGATGAAGCCTTGTCCCAGGGTCCTCTGGATGGCTTGATAATCACCGGTGCCCCCGTGGAACACCTGCCCTTTGAACAGGTCAGTTACTGGAACGAACTGGTCCAGTTGATTGAGGAAGCGCGCAGCACCTGTGCCAGCACCCTCGGACTGTGCTGGGCCGGTTTCGCCCTCGCCTACCTTGCGGGCGTCGACAAGGTGGCCTTCCAGCAGAAGCTTTTCGGGATCTACCCGATGCGCAGCCTTGTCCCGGGGCATCCATTGATGGGAACCCAGGACGACCATTTCGTCTGCCCCCAAAGCCGACATGCCGGGCTGCCGGATGCCGCGATGGAAGCCGCCGAACGGGACGGACGTCTTCGCTTGCTCGCCCATGGCGAACAGGTGGGCTACACCATTTTCGAGACACCGGATCAGCGGCAGCTGATGCACCTCGGCCACCCCGAGTACAACGTGGGGCGGATCCTCGGAGAAATGGAACGCGACCGAGCCCGCGGAGATGTTCCGCCGCCCGAAAATTTCGATGCGGCCCAACCCCAGACCCTCTGGCGCTCCCACCGGAACCTTCTGTTCCAGCAGTGGCTCTGGTTCTGCTATCAGCGGGTCAGCCTCAAAGCCTGATCAGGCTTGGTTCCAGCAACACCCCCTTAGCTGTGTCGTTTCGGAGTGGGTTCCAGATTGGCCGAAAGCTCCTGAGCGACGGCCTCTGGACGCTCAGCGGATTTGCGATTGAGTTCCCGCTCCAGCGAGGCGATGCGTCTCTCGCGAAGGCAATGACGGCATCCACCCAGGGTTTGCAGATGCTTTTCCGGTGTGATCGTGATCGGCTGAACCGGATGTGCGTTGCAACGGATTTGAACAGGACTCTTGTAACTGCGCCAACGGATCAAGCTGTAATCGAATTGATCACCGAAGCGCTGCACGGCGCGCTTGAGAAATTCGTCTTGGGTGATTCGGGCTCCCATGCCACCGAATGTATGGGACAGTCTCGGGATCGAACCGACCTCGTCATCCGACGTCACGAATGACCATCCATCCAGCTGCAGCTGAAACGGACTGGTCCCTGCATGAGGGTTGGCTGAAGCCAGAGCTTGCCAGGCACTGGCAAGCACAGCTTGAACACCAGCTCCAGTGGGAGCAGCCCGTGGTTCAGGTCTATGGGAAGCGCCACCCGGTGCCCCGACTAACGGTGTTTCTTGCCAATGAAGGAATTCACTACCGCTACAGCGGTGCCATTCACACCGGTGATGGCTGGCCTGCATGGTTCAAGCCATTGCTGCACCAGGTGAATGAAGCCTGTGAGACCAACTTCAACGGATGCCTGCTCAATTGGTATCGCCATGGCGATGACCGCATGGGTTGGCACGCCGATGACGAACCGGAAATTGATCAGCGGGCTCCGATTGCCTCCCTTTCACTCGGGGCAACGCGGGATTTTCAGCTCCGCCACCGCACAACTGCTCACCTGAAAATGTCTCTGCCGTTGGCCGATGGTGACCTTCTGGTGATGCACCCGGGCTGTCAGAGCCGATGGATGCACAGTGTTCCTCAGCGGCGCAAAGTGCAGAGCGCCCGGATCAACCTCACCTTTCGCCGTTTTCAGAACTGAGATCGCAACAGCACACCCCATGCAGGCGCTGTGATTAAGGCCAGCAAGGTGCTCCAAAACACCAGCCCTGCGGCCCGCTCCTGATCAGTACCCACTGATTCTGCGATGAGCAAAAGAGAGATTGCCGTCGGCGCGGCTCCTTGGAGAGCAACCGCCTGAACCATCAAAGACTTGAACTGCAGCAGAGACGCCAGAAGCCAAAGCAGCAACGGGTAGAGCAGCAGCTTGGCCACCAGTGGCTTCAGCAGCTGCAGAGGACGTGCCTCCGGCGCAATGCCCTGGCGATGAATGCTGCCCAGGCGCATGCCCACCACCATCAGAGCCAGCACAATCACGCAGCGTGAAGGCCACCACAGCGCATCGGACACCGATGCAGACCATGGGGTCACCTGAACCAGCAAAGCGCCGATGAGCCCGCGGGTTGCCGGACTCCCAGCAACGCTGCTCAGCAACCCTCGCAACCGCTGAGATCCATCGACCTGCCCCCCAATCAGCAGCGGTCCCAGGCTCCAGACCAGCAGAGTCGCCCCGAGGTCGTAGCCAATGCTGATGGGCAGAGCCTCATCGGGAAGGAAAGCCAGGGCGAGAGGAACCCCGAAATAGGCCGTGTTTCCGGTGCAGCTGCCAAGCCGCAGCGTGGGAGACGCCAGCTCAGCCAATCCCGGCAGACGCGCGGCACCCACAAGAACAAGACCCATGGCAAACACCGCAAGGCCTGCGGCCTGCAACATGTCGCCGCTGAGGCCACCCTTCAACAGCAGGCCCATCACACTGATCGGCACACCGAACCTCACCAGCGGTGCGGCCAAGCGAGTGGACAGGGTTTCATGGCGACGACCAGCCCAGAACCCAATCACAAGGGAGGGCACAAGCTCCAGCAAGAACCGAAGAATGGACACCTCCATCAGATCAATCGACCCTAGAAAGCGGTGGTGACTGATGCCTCAGCCCCAGGCTTAATCTGACTTTTGAATGGCCGCGTGGATTCAGCTGATGCAACCAGCTTCACGCCATCGCATCGTGCGCAGTGATCAATCAGAGGATCAGCTGACAAGGCTGCGCTTTGACAGCTACAACGCTGCCTACGATGAACTCGAGCGTTACTACGGGGATTTTTGCTGCTCTGATGATGATCGTGTCGAGTACACGATCGTTTCTGAACCCTCAGACAGTACTGAGGTTTAAACCACTGAGGACGCCTCAACATCAGCCCGCAAGCTTCATCGCAGGAGAGCAGTCTCAAAAGCCAGACCACAGAGACGCATCCCTAGATACCAACCTTTCAAAGCACTGAGCCTTGGCAATATCGGCTCGATTGATTGACATCCAGCCAGCCAACCAGTTATGAACTATGTATCCATTGAGACGCATTTAAAATGCTGACCGGTTCCGAGCTGCTTGCCAAGGTCAAAGAACTTGGAGATGTTTCTAAATCCGATTTGGTGAGAGCTTGCGGATACGTCTCTGACAAGAAAGATGGTGGCGATCGCCTGAATTTCACAGCGTTCTATGAGGCCCTGCTCGAGGCCAAGGGCGTGAATCTGAGCAGCGGTGGTGCTGCGATTGGCAAAGGTGGTCGCAAACTGAGCTACATCGCCAAAGTTCAGGGCAATGGCAATCTGCTGATCGGCAAGGCTTACACCGCCATGTTGAACCTCGAACCCGGCGACGAGTTCGAAATCAAGCTCGGCAAGAAAGCCATTCGTCTGATCCCTACGGGTGCAGCTGCGGAGCACAGCGAAGCTGCCGACCAGGTTGACGAGTGATCAACTGATCCATCACCCCAAGCTGAATTCCTTACAGCCCCTCCCCTACCCGGAGGGGCTTTTTTTTGCGCAACGAAGCAACCGAGGCCCTGAGGCAACCACACTGGGACTGGCATCACAATTGTTGCTCGGTAATGTGAGCCGGATTGGCGCGACAGAGTTGAAATCCTTCAAGGCAACCGTCGCTTCGTTCCTGAGCAATACGTTTCTGTTGGGGGGCTCAGTCGCCCTGTCCATCCATGTCGTGCTGACCTTCTTTCGGATGCACGGACTGGCGCTGACCCTTGCTTTTGTGGCGTTTTGGCTTATCTGCGTGACGGCCTACTTCCGTTGGCAGGGCAAGCAGTCGATGCTTCGGACGGTCAGCAAAAATTCAACGCAGGACAAGCACAGCCGAAAGCCCACTGAGGCTTGGAGAGAACGACAATCGGCCTGAAGCACGTCACACGGTTGGGCAAACCGTTCAGTGCTGCATCTGATTGAGAAACCTGCGGCTGCGTTCCTCCCTGGCATTGCTGAAAAAGGTCTCTGGATCAGAGGTCTCCACCACCTGGCCCCGATCCATGAACATCACCCGATCCGCCACCTCACGGGCAAAGCCCAGTTCGTGGGTGACCACCACCATTGTCATGCCGCCTTTCGCCAGCTGGCGCATCGCATCCAACACCTCCTTCACCCGCTCCGGATCCAAGGCACTGGTGGGCTCATCGAACAGCATCACCTCAGGATCCAGGGCCAGAGCCCGGGCGATCGCCACCCGCTGCTGCTGACCACCGCTGAGCTGCGCCGGGTACTTGTGGGCCTGCTCGCGAATGCCCATCTGGTCAAGGAGATCCATTGCCCGCTGCTCGGCAGCCGCCTTGGCACGCTGTTGCACCTTGATCGGGGCAAGGGTGATGTTGTCGAGGATGGAAAGGTGAGGGAAGAGGTTGAACTGCTGAAACACCATCCCCACGCGCTTGCGGATCTCCCGCACCTGACGTTCTGCATGGGTGGCGTCCAAGCGAACCCCAAGCACATCCAAGGCACCGCCATCCAGCGACTCCAGAGCATTGAACGTACGGATCAGCGTGCTCTTGCCGGAGCCGGAAGGCCCCATCACCACCAGCACTTCGCCGCTGTTCACCTCAAGGGTGACGCCATCGAGAGCTCGAACCCCTTGGGAATAGCTCTTGACCAGATCAGTGGCACGAATGGCGACAGTCATGAAGCGGAGCGGGCAGGGTCAAGCTGAACTTCCAGGTGGCGGGCCAGCAGCGCCATGGCGGTACACGCCAGCCAGTAAACCGCAGCAAGCCAGAGGTAGACCTCCAAATAGCGGCCGATGAAAGCAGGATTCGCCAACAGGCTGCGGCTGATGCCCAGCAATTCCACCAAACCGAGAATGGCCATCAGGCTTGTGTTTTGCAGCAGACCCACCGCCTGGTTGGTAAGCGATGGAAGTGCAACCCGCAGAGCCTGAGGCAGCACCACCAGTTGCAGCACTTGGCGTGGCGACAGCCCCAGCACGGCTGCGGCTTCCCGCTGGGTGGACGGAATCGCCTGCAGACCACCACGCACATCCTCTGCGATGTAGGCCGCTGCAAACAAGGCGAAGGCCACAACCGCCCGCAGAACCCGATTGATCTCAAACCCTGGGGGCAGGAACAACGGGATCAGCAGTTGTCCAAAGAACAGAACCGCAATCAAGGGCACAGCCCGCATTAACTCGATGTAGGCGGCGCTGCTCCAACGCAACACCGGCAGCTCACTGCGCCGGCCGAGGGCCAGGAGGATCCCCAACGGAAGCGCCAAAGCACCACTGCCTCCCGTGAGCAGCAGCGTGAGCGTCAGACCACCCCAACTGCGTGTCCCCACCGGCAGCAGACCCAAACCTCCGGCCAACAGCCAGAGCCCCAGCGGTGCCATCGCGATCCAAACCAACGGCAACCAACGGCGAACCCAGCCACGCCTCGGACCAGTGAGGGTCAGCAGCGTCAGCGTGATCAGTGCTGCCATCCACAGCAACGGACGCCAGCGTTGATCCGCAGGGAAACTGCCCACCGCATACAGCGGGAGATTGGTGGTCACCACAGACCAGTCGGCTGCCACCAGCAGCCAATACAGCATGGACCAGCCAGCCCATCCGAGCAGAGCCAGCAGCAGCAGGGTGATCGCGCGATCCAACCAACGGTTCATCAGCGGCTCCTGTTCAGACGACCCAGCACGGCACGGTTGAAGGCAGCCATGCCGCCGCTGATCAACAGATTCAGTAGCAGAAAGCTGAGCAACAGCAGCAGGAAGCCCTCAATGGCGCGGCCGGTTTGGGTGATGGTGGTGTCACTGACGGCGTAAAGATCGGCGTAGCCCACGGCAATGGCCAGGGTGCTGTTCTTGGCGAGATTGAGGTACTGGCTCGTGAGCGCAGGAAGAATCGCCGGAAGGGCCTGAGGCAACACAATCCGACGCAGCCCAAGCCCTTCTCCAAGCCCAAGGCTGCGGAAGGCCTCCCACTGGCCCCGCGGCACCGCATTGATGCCACCGCGCACGATCTCGGCAATCGATGCACCCGTGAACACCGTGAGCCCCACAAGAACCGCACAAAATTCAACGCTGAGGTTCAGGCCCAACAGCTGAATGCCCTGATTCGAAAGCCGGATCAACCCACCGATCGGCACCGAGGGAAGGCCAAGGAAGGCAACGAAATACCAGAACAGCAACTGCAGTAGCAGAGGAATCTGACGAATCAAGGCCACGTAGCTTCCGGCCAGGCTGCGCAGCAGACGGTTGTTGCTACCGCGGGCTGCACCGGCAGCCACACCCAGGCCGGTGGCCAAGACCAGGCCAGCCGCGATCACCTTGAGGCTGTTCAGCCAACCAATGGTCAGGGCCCAGAGGTAGCTATCAGATGGGGCATAGGGGAGAGCTGTTTCCGCCAGAGCAAAACCAGCGGGTCGGCCAAGCCAGCCAAAACCCAGTCCCAAGCCCGTTCGAATCAGGTTGACCGCCAGATTGTTGACCAGCAGAGCAACAAGGCCCAGCAGTACGGCGGCGACAGCAACCTGAACCAGGAGACGACGCTGCCGCATCAGGTGAACGGTGGGGAAATCATCAAACCACCTTCTCCGGACAGCCGGTTCGCCCCCCGGGGAATCGCCACGGCACTGTCGGGTCCGAGATGGCGGTTGTAGATCTCGCCGTAATTGCCGGTGGCACGGATCACCTGAACGACAAAGTCATCGGCGAGTCCGAGTTTGCGACCCAGACCTGGGTCCACCCCCAGGAAACGCCGCAGAGCGGTCTGGGAGGGGTCAGCTGCGGCTTGCTTCACCACCGCATCAACATTGGCTTGGCTGATACCCCGTTCCTCGGCTTCGATCAGAGCGTTGATCACCCAGGTCATGGCATCACCCATGGGCTGATCCCCACCCACCACAGCTGGAGCCAGAGGCTCCTTGCTGATCCGGTCGTCGAGGATCTGATGCGCCTGGGGATCACTGAACCCTGAGCGTGCCGCCGCCAGTTGCGAGCGATCAGACGTCATGGCTGCGCAGCGCCCCTGGAGGTAGCCACCCACCACTTGATTGAGATCTTGATATTTGATCGGTGTGTAGGGAAGCCCCTCGGAGGCGAAGGCGTCGTTGAGGTTTTGCTCGGTTGTGGTGCCCGATCCCACGCAAATGGACTTGCCGCTCAAGTCAGCCAGCGAACGCACTCCGCTGGCGGCATTCACCATCAAGCCCTGTCCGTCATGGAACACCACAGGTCCAAAGCGCAGCCCATTGCCCCCCACGGCATCGCGGCTGAGGGTGTGGGTGGTGTTGCGAGACAACAGATCGATCTCGCCCGATCGCAAGGCCGTGAACCGCTCGGGCGCGGTTAAAGGCCGGTATTGAACCTTCTCGGCATCACGAACGAAAGCGGCAGCCATGGCACGGCAGATGTCGACATCCAGGCCGGTGTAACGACCATCAGGACTGAGAAAACTGAAGCCTGGAATCTTGCCGCTCACCCCACAAAGCAACTCACCACGCGCTTTGACCAGATCCAGACGCGAGCCAGCTGCACTATCCAGTGACGCGCAGGACGCCAGGAACGAGGACAACCCGGCCAACGCAACGATCAGAACACGTGAACTTGATCGGAACATCAGCGTTGGTACGGATCGGGTGGGATTGTCCCAGATCCCCAGCACATCCCCCACATCCGACCTACGTTCATGGCAATCAGCCTGGCTGCAATAAAGGTCTGGGCCTGCCTTGTGGCCGGACTGATCGCTGGAAGCACGACTCCCTGTGCTGTCGCGGGGGACGAGCACGACCGTGGGACCTACAACAACAAGATGGCGCTGTTGGGCTTCCTTCTAGAGAGTGCTCAGCAACGGGCCGGACGTGATGTTCAAACCCTTTGCCTGTTGATGAGCATCAGCAACGACGTCACCGAGCAGTACGTGGAAACCAACCCTGAGGACGTGCAGATCAAGCAGCGGCTCATGGCGATGCACCAAGACCTCAGGGCATGTCTTGCCAACCAAGCCGATGCTCATGCATGGGCTGATTCCTGACCACCGATCCGCTCGAACAGATCAAGGCTTTCCTCGTTCAGGCCAATCACGCTGACAACAGATCCACCGCTGCGGTATTTGCGGATGACCTGATCCAGAGCAGCCACGCCGCTCTGGTCCCAGATGTGGGCTTGGGAGAGGTCAACCGTGATGCGCTCGGGATGGTCGTGAAGATCAAATCCCTGGAGGAAGTACACCTTGCTCACAAAAAACAGCTGCCCCTGCACCCGGTACAACCGCTCCTGATCGCTGATCTCGACGGCCTCCACCTGAATCACCTTGGCCACCTTGCGGCTGAACAGAATTCCTGCCAACGCCACGCCTGCCAACACGCCAAGGGCGAGGTTGTGCGGGGTGGTGAGCATGGTGACGGCAAAGGTCATCAGCATCACCGAGGTGTCGCTCTTGGGGATGCGACGCAGGTTGCGCAGACCGTTGATGTCAGCAGTGCTGACAGCGATGCTGATCATCACGGCCACAAGAGCCGCCATCGGAATTTGCTTGAGCCAGGGCCCAGCCAGCAGGATCATCGCCAGCAGGCTCACCCCCGAAAACAGGGTGGAAAGTCGCGTGCGGCCGCCGTTGTCCACATTCATCACGGACTGACCCACCAGGGCACAACCGGCCATGCCACCGAACAGGGAGGAAACGATGTTGGCGATGCCCTGGCCCCGGGCCTCAACATTTTTGTTGGTTGTAGTGTCGGTCTTGTCGTCGAGGATGTCCTGGGTCAGGAAGGTTTCCATCAGACCCACCAAAGAGATGGCCAAGGCGGTGGGAAGCACCAAGCCAAGGGTGTCCAGACTGAAGGGAACACCACCTTCACCAAAGGGAAGGCTGAAGGAGGGCAGACCTGCAGGAAGGGTGCCGAGGCTGCTGACCGTGGGGATGTCGAAGCTGAATCCCACGCTGATCGCGGTCAACACGATGATGGCCACCAGCTGTGAAGGCACCACCCGGGTGATCCGGGGAAGGCCATAGATGATCACCAGGCCCAGCAGGACCAAGCCCCAGACAACGGGGATCTGGCCGCCGTGGGGGAGCAACGACGAGGCCCCATGGTCACCATCTCCAGCGTGAAGGTTGAGACCGAGCTGGGGCAGCTGGGCCTGAAAAATCAGCAAAGCCAACGCATTAACGAAGCCGCTCAGCACCCCTTGGGGAACAAAGCGCATCTGATAGGCAAGACGCAGATACCCCCAGAGGATCTGCAGCAGACCCGTCACCAGCCCCGCCACCATCAGGTACTGGACCCCCAGGCCTGGCCCCCGGGCTTCACCGGTGGCCACAAGGCCTGTCATCAACAGGGCGGTGGAGCCCGTGGCTGAGGTGATCATGGCCATGCGACCACCCACGACGGCGATGGTCAGCGACAGGCAGAAGGCTCCGAACAGGCCCACTTTGGGGTCCACCCCAGCGATCCCAGAGAAGGCAATGGCCTCGGGAATCATCGCGAAAGCCACCACCAGACCCGAGAGCAGATCTTTGCTGGGGTTGGCCAACCACTGATTCATCAGGGTTGGGCTGGATCGTTTGGCCATCAAAGGATGCCGATTAGGGGCGACCGTAAATCAGAGCGTCGGCAGGGTGCCTGCTGGATCCAAGCGCTGTTTCAGCTTTCGCAACTCGGGCAACCAGGGGCCGAATGCCGCCTCCAACTCCTTGTGATGGAAGGGCAGATGGTCATGAAACTGCGCCAGATGCACACCAGGGCAGACCGACTGAAGGACCTGCCAGACCTCCTCCAACCAAGCAAGACTGCGTCTCTGGCCCGGGGCATCTCCAGGAGTCCAGGCGGCGGTGATCCAGGGCTTCCACTCGGCAGTGCGATGCACGAACGAGCTGGCCTCCGCGGCAACCTGTTGCGTTGCCGCCCCCAGCTGCTGACAGGCCAGGCTGCAGAAGGGATGAGGACGATGCTGCAGCAAACGGCATAAATCCGGCATCACGACCCTCCAAAGCTCAGCAGCTGCCGGCCCCAGCAAGCCAACCACCTCCGTGTGAGATCGCGAAGGCATCGGAGCCGATCCCCGCAAAGGTGGGAGCTGGTGCAACCCTTCGATCTTCTGCGCACCGGTCCAGGGGGCATCGGCAATCCGGAGCAACTGCACCGCGTCAGCCCTCTCCCAATGCCACTGCAGACTGGTGCTGGCGTTTGACGCTTCGGCCCTGAGCATGAGCTCTGGCAGTTGATCCGGAGACACCACGCATTGCTCCAGCCACAGCGGCAAGAGCGGCTGGGTGGCCATGCGCAGCGCGCTCACCACCCCCAGAAACGGGGCTGCACCGCAGAGGCCTCTCCACTCCAGCGAACCAGCATCGGCAGCCCGAGACAGGGCAAAGGGGCTGCCATCACCCCAGACCCCATGGATCTCGAGCACTTGATCCACAGCAAGCCCCACCTGCCGGCTCAGCGGTCCAATGCCACCCGTGAGCACATAGCCAAGCCCAGGCAGACCCGACAAACCAGCTGCCACGGTTCGGCCATGGGGAAGCAAGGCCTCCAGCACGTCTCCCATGCGGCAGCCCGCGCCAATCCAGACCGACTGATCCGCGGGTTGCCACTCCACACGTTGGAAATGGGTTTGCAGATCCAGGGTCCAGTGGTCGGCCACGGCGGCCCGAGATGTGGTGCCCCCGCCACAGAGACGCAGCGGCCGGGGACCGGACCAGTTCTGAACCAAAGCCGCCAACTCCGCTGGTCGAGGGGAGACCAGACCGGATCGCCTCGCATCAGCCGCCTGCGCATTGAAGAAAACGGGACGGTCTGAATCCATTGCGATGCGACCGATATCGTCAAACCATTGGAACAGCAGAGCGACCTTTTGGCCGAACAGCACGCGGAAACCGGCAACGAGCGTCTTGGCGTTCTGATCTGCGGCCACGGGAGTCGCAACCGACTGGCCGTTGAAGAGTTCGCCCAGATGGTGGACGCCCTGAGGCCTCGGCTGGCCCCGATGCCGGTGGAACACGGCTACCTGGAATTTGCCCGCCCCATCCTTCGGGATGGTCTTGAAGCACTCCGCGAGAAAGGCGTCACCAAGGTGCTGGCCATTCCCGCCATGCTTTTTGCAGCCGGGCATGCCAAGAACGACATCCCCTCCGTTCTGAACACGTACACGGCCGAAACGGGTTTACCGATCGATTACGGCCGGGAGCTGGGGGTTGACCGGTTGATGGTGTCGGCCGCCGGGGCTCGCGTTCAGGAGTGCCTGGATGCAGCTGAGCATGACGTACCCCTGGCCGAAACTCTCTTGGTGGTGGTGGGTCGAGGCTCCTCGGATCCAGACGCCAACTCGAACGTGGCCAAGGTGACGCGGCTGCTGGTGGAGGGATTTGGTTTCGGCTGGGGAGAAACGGTGTATTCCGGCGTGACCTTTCCCCTGGTGGAACCGGGGCTGCGTCACGCCGTGAAGCTGGGCTTCCGCCGGGTGGTGGTGGTGCCCTACTTCCTCTTTTCAGGGGTTCTGGTGAGCCGAATCCGCCAACACACCGAGCTGGTGGCTACTGATCATGCCGAGGTGGAGTTTCTCTCTGCGGGCTATCTGGGCGACCACACCCTGGTGGTGGACACCTTTAAGGAACGGGTCGAGGAGGTGTTGCGGGGGGACACCGCCATGAACTGCTCGCTCTGCAAGTACCGCGCCCAGGTGCTGGGCTTCGAACAGGACGTGGGACGCGCCCAGGAAAGCCACCACCACCATGTGGAAGGCCTTGCGGAAAGCTGCACGCTTTGCGAACTGGAGTGCACGGGTGCCTGCCAACCCGACGGCATCCCGATTGGCCATGACCACAGCCACCCTTTTGACCACAGCCATGGTTCAGATCACAGCCATGGTTCGGACCACAGCCATGACCACCATCACCCCCCTTATCCCCACGCCGACCATCCCCTGGGCCCTACCACGTTGAAGCGCAACAACGGCGCGCCTAAAGATTGATTCCATGGATCCAAAGAGAACCTGCTGATGACTTGTCGCCAATGACACGGTTCTCGAAAGCGACAGCAGCGACGAAGCAAAGATCAGGTTTTCTTATCGAAATTGCTTCACCAGGGTTCACCCCCTTTTTCCACACAAAAAAACGTCGTTTTCCACAGGCTGAAGTTGGCTCGCCGGCTGTGACGGTCAACCTGTGAATTTCCGAGGGAATTGCACCACTGGGTTGACAGACCGTCTATTCGGCCTAGAGCAACCGCGCCTCGTCACCTCCCGTACTCCCAAACCCAGTCACAGACTGCTGTCTCATCTCGTCTCACCCGCAATTCAACAAATGGCGACGGCTTTGACGCAAGCGCCGGTTGTGTGGCTTTCTTGGTGGGGGTTGGACATGGACAAACTGGACGGAATGGATCGAAATCACCTCGAGCGATGCCATGAAATGGGAATTACGGAGCGCGGAACTGCTTCAAAAGCCAGCTACGTGAGCCTTGAGACGGAAATCCCCGAGGTGCTCTATCGAGGCATGAAGGATTTCATCGGAGAGCACCCCAACTGGGACCAATACCGCGTGATGAGTTCTGCTCTTGCCCACTTCCTGTTTCAGAACGGCTGTGACGACCGCGCCGTGACCGAGCGCTATCTCGACGATCTGTTCATCCGCCCCGACCACTGAGGGCCAGCAGGCAGGCCCGACGGCTCAAGGCCATCATCGTCAGCGTTGGGCTCTGCCAGGCCGACGTCGGCCAACAGGCGCCATCCACCACAAGAACGTTGGGAGCACGCCAAAGACGGTTGGAGGAATCAACAACGCTGCTGGTCTCGCTTCTCCCCATCGCAGCCCCTCCCACCTCATGGATGTAGTACCCCGGGGGGGCTGCACCTTCAGACAGCGCAACCGCACCCTCCAGGAAAGGTTCAACCAAGGGGAGGTGAAACAGGTCTTTGATCGATTTGGCTTCGCCTCCGGCGGCAGCGATGCAGGCCTGGATCGAGGTGCGCATGTGCCTCACCATGGCCAGTTCATTGCTGCTCCAACGGCAGGCAATCGAGGGAACACGCACACCCCAGCGATCCGTGCGCTCACTCAGGGTCACCCTGTTGTCAGCCCTGGGAAGAACTTCGCCATGACCAATCAGAAACCCGGTGATGCTTGAAGGGCGACGACGTAACCATCGCGGCGGATCAAATCGTCCAATGCCACCCCAGAGGCCATAGCCGCCCTGAAAATCAGCCGATGGCAGGTGTCGGCCAAACGGAACGAAAAAACTTCCAGCGCCCGTGAGCATGGGCTGTTCCCCCTGAACAGGCTCGGGGAAGGCAAAAAACTGCGATGTGGAGACATGGTCCATCAAGCGTGTGCCCAGTCGTCCTGAAGGGTCGTCCAAACCGTTGCTCTGTTCACCACGACGGGAGCGCAGCAGAATGGAGACGGTCTGAATCGTGGAAGCGGCCAACACCACGAGATCCGCCTTCAACTCCCTGCGGTTGCCATTGGATTGGTCAACGGCAACAACACCAATGGCTTTGTCTCCACCGGCATCCATCAAGAGATGCTCCACCAGATGCGCAGAGAGCAGCTGGGTGCGTCCTGTGGCCATGGCGCGAGGAAGGCTGCTGCCGCGACTGCTGGAGCGGGGCCAGGCGGGATCTTCTCCCTGCGGCGCCGGACCAAACCCCCTCGAGGGGATCACGGGATAGCCCAACCGTTGCCGCACAGCATCAGCAAAACGCTGTTCCGCCGGCGTCGCCGCCAGAGCCGGTTGCGTTTCACCGTCCGGCAGATGCTGCAAACCATCACGCCCACCACGAACGCCCAGCCAGCGCTCCAGTTCGGCGTAGTGCGGTGTCAGCTCACCGCTGCGCAACGGCCAACAGACCTGTTCACCATCCACATCCACACCGGCCAGATCCTCATCCGAGAGACGCAGGGTGATGCCACCCCAGGTGAGGCTGCGGCCGCCAACCTGCAGGCCTCGCGTCCACAGAAACGGCTGATCCGCCGGGTGCTCATAGGGATGCAGACGCTCGTCGGCATACAGACGAGGGTTGGCTTTCCAGTAGCCGGGATGCTGGGACTGCTGGCGATGGCTGCCGCTGGTCAGGCCCACGATCCGACGCAGCAGATTTCCCGGTTCAGCCCCGAAGGCTTGCGTGCTGTTGAGGTCAGGTCCTGCCTCCACCACAAGCACCCGAGCTCCTGCTTCAGCCAGGGTCATGGCCGCCACGCCGCCACTCGCTCCCGAGCCAACAACAATGGCGTCCCAGGGGCCATCGCAGTTCATGGAGCGACTGCTCATGGGGGTACGAAAGACAAAAAAAAATCTCCCGAAAGGGAGATTATTGATTCAATCAGAGTTGGTGGCGGGGGGGAGATTTGAACTCCCGACCTTCGGGTTATGAGCCCGACGAGCTACCAGACTGCTCTACCCCGCGGCGACTCGAAAATCATACATGTCGGTGTCGCAGGTGACAGCAAAGTCACGACTGCAAGGCACCGGACACGCTGAGCTTGACGCTCGGGTTCACGACCAGCACCTGCTCATCGAGCTCGTCTAGCCCCATGGGTGTGAGCCACTCGAGTTGACGCAACAGATGCAGAGCAACCGCTTGCTTGGCACGACGGGAGCCGTCTTCCACCTTGATGGCTACTCCAAGACCTTCACCCACTCGGCTGAGGCATTGAATGCCCTCTGCACCGCCCTTGCTCAGGACCTGACCGTGGCTGCGCCGCATCAGCTCGGTGTCGAAACGACCCTCACCAGCCACAAGGTCGGGGTGACTCAGCATCGCCCGACTGATCTGCTCAAGTTCGGCATGTTGTGAGGCACCGAGGTGGGCATAGAGCAAGGCCATCTGAGCCAACTGGAACACCAGGGTGGGAGCGCCACAGTCATCCCGCTCGGCAACCAATTCCTCAGCAGGCAAGCCGATCAGTTCAGCGACACGACGGTTCACCTCAACCTGCAGCGGATGGTCGTTCTGGAGATAGGTCTCGATCGGCCAGCCCATCTTTCGGCTTGTGGCCAGAAAGGCAGCGTGCTTGCCGGAACAGTTGTGCTGAAGCGGACTGTCAGCCCCATTCGGCACAGGGCATTGAAGTGAAGCGCTGTCCAACTCCGCTTTCCAGAGCAACCGGAAGGCTTCCCGGGCGTGGGCATTGGTGCCCGAATGGGACGCGCAGCTAATGGCGATGCCCCGTTCATCAACATCGAGCTGGTCAGCGGTGCCACTGCTGAGAAACGGCAGGGCCTGAAAGGGCTTCAGAGCCGAACGAATGAAACTTTCCAAGCCGGGGTTTCCTGCCGACATCAACACCCGTCCTCGGCCATCACAAACCACGGCATGAACGCGATGCACCGATTCCGTGATCGATCCGCGACGCAAGCAGACCTCAAGAGGGGCTGACCCGGTCCGGGCTGCAGGGCTGAAGCCCGAGGGCAAAGTCATCGGAACCCCGATTGGTTCAGAGAGCCTGACAGAGACTGGCACCGGCCAGCATCAAACCCGCTGAGGTGGCCATGGCCCGTCCCAGACGACCCAGGATCGGACGAACCTCATGCCGGGCCACCAGCAGGTCGCGTTCCCGCCAAGACAGAGGCTTTTCCCAGGTCTGCCCGTCGTACCAGCCGGATTCCTCGTAGTCGACGGACTCACGCAGAAGCCGCTGCATGACGTAGGTCCAGCCCAGCCATTGCCGCACCAGCAACAGCAGGGGAAGCACAAGAGCGGCCACAGCGGCTGCGGCCAGGAGCCGGGGCGGATCCTGCTTCAGGGTCCAACTCCCACTGGCGATCAGGCTGCACACCGGCAGCATCAGCAGCCAGAAGCCTGCTAGGCGTTGGCTCAGGCGAGGTTCCTGACCCGCTGGCCAGGAGAAGAACCACGACTCGCAGAGCTGTTGAAACTCCTCAAGAGGCCGCTGCTCCGGTGGAACCGGGCAGGACACCGCTTCTGGCATGGATCAAGCGGCTACTTCACCGACGGTAAGAAGGTTCTGCTTTCGCCGTGACTCCAGAACGCCTCAAGGTCGTAGTAGCCGCGCTCATCGGGCATCAGCACGTGAACGATCACATCGCCGTAATCAAGAAGCGCCCAGCGCCCCTCATTCAGCCCTTCCTTGCGCAAGGGGAGCAGGTCTGCCTCAGTTTCCAGGCGGTCTTCAACCGACCGGGCAATGGCACGCACCTGAACGTCGGACTGACCGCCTGCGATCACCATCCAATCCGCCAGGCTGGACACCTCATCCACACGAATCAGACGGATGTCGGTGGCCTTGCGGTCATCGCAGGCATCGGCCACCAGTTCGGCAAGCTTTTCGCTATCCATAAACATTCTCGCTGGTAACGGAGCTGCGTGAGCCCTCCTGTTGGGCCATTTCAGCTCTGGCCTTGCTTGCACTCTTGCGCAGCGCCTCAAGACGGTCTTCGTAGTAGCTGCGGCGGCGCTTCTTACGGGTCTTTTCGACAAGCTCCTTCAACGCGCCCCCAAGACTGCGATAGGCATTCGGCACGCTGTAACCAAATCGGCAGGCCAGATCGATCGCGCGCTCGTCTGCACTGATGGCGTCCTGCAGGCGTTTTTCGGAATTGTTCTTCAGATAAAGCCGATACCCCGCAAAACCGGACAGGCCCAGAGCCATCAACAGCAGCAGGCCGTCCTGAACCCACAATTCACCGATGGCACCTCCGAGGCCGATGGCCAGAGCAGCCATCTCCCAACCGTCCCGGGGAATTGTGTCGTTCTGGATCCGACCAACTTCATGCCAAAACAGCAAATTGCGGTGATCCAACGCCAGGGCATCCCATTCGTCGAGATCCACCTGGATCTCCACTTCATCCCGGCCGATTTCCTCAAGGGTGATCAATGGAGGATCGACTGCAGCAGCTGATTCCACAAACACCCAGCTCTGCATTTCCGGTGGCAGCAGCCCCTTCAGGCGCTGGAGCTCACTCATTGCAACTCTGGTGCTGATCTCCCTTCACCGTAGCGAGGCCAAGTCCCCCAGTTGGGGCGAGGCCGCGTGAGAGGCTTGATCTGTTTGGCCAAGGACGATTTCCCATGCCGAGGCGGTCTGATCTGCGTCGCATTCTCCTGCTGGGATCTGGTCCGATCGTGATCGGCCAGGCCTGTGAGTTCGATTACTCCGGAACCCAGGCCTGCAAGGCCCTCAGAGCCGAGGGATATGAAGTCATCCTGATCAACTCCAATCCGGCGTCGATCATGACCGACCCGGAAATGGCTGATCGCACCTACATCGAGCCGCTCACGCCGGACGTGGTGACACGGGTGATCGAGCAGGAACGCCCGGATGCTCTGCTGCCGACCATGGGGGGGCAGACCGCACTGAACCTGGCGGTCACCATGGCGGAAAACGGCACCCTCGATCGCTTTGGCGTTGAGTTGATCGGTGCCGATCTCAAAGCGATCCAGAAAGCGGAAGACCGTCTGCTGTTCAAGCAGGCCATGGAGCGCATCGGGGTGAAGGTCTGCCCTTCGGGCATCGCCTCATCTCAAGAAGAAGCTGAAGCCGTCGGGGCCGCGATCGGAAGCTTCCCCCGGATCATCCGGCCCGCCTTCACGCTGGGGGGAAGTGGCGGGGGCATTGCCTACAACCCCGAGGAATACGCAGCAATCTGCAAGAGCGGGCTTGAAGCGAGTCCGGTGTCTCAGATTCTGATCGAGCAATCGCTCCTGGGCTGGAAGGAATTCGAGCTTGAGGTGATGCGTGATCTGGCGGACAACGTCGTGATCGTCTGCAGCATCGAAAACCTCGACCCCATGGGGGTGCACACCGGGGATTCGATCACGGTGGCTCCAGCCCAGACCCTCACGGACCGGGAATACCAACGGTTGCGCGACCAATCGATCGCCATCATTCGGGAAATCGGTGTCGCGACGGGCGGCAGCAACATCCAGTTCGCGATCAATCCCGACAACGGCGACGTTGTGGTGATCGAGATGAATCCCAGGGTGAGCCGATCGTCGGCCTTGGCCAGCAAGGCCACCGGCTTCCCGATCGCCAAGATCGCCGCTCGCCTCGCCGTCGGTTACACCCTCGACGAAATCCTCAACGACATCACCGGCAAGACGCCTGCCTGCTTCGAACCGACGATCGATTACGTCGTCACCAAAATTCCTCGCTTCGCCTTCGAAAAATTCCGAGGCAGTCCGGCGGTGCTCACCACCTCAATGAAATCGGTGGGGGAAGCGATGGCCATCGGCCGTTGTTTCGAAGAGTCGTTCCAGAAAGCCATGCGTTCCCTGGAAACCGGATTCTCGGGCTGGGGAGGCGACCGGGAGGAACCGGAGCTCACGGATGCTGAGCTGGATCGTCAGCTGAGGACCCCCTCTCCGGAGCGCATCCTCAGCGTGCGAACGGCGATGGTGCGCGGACGCAGCGATGAGGAGATTCATCGGATCAGCAGGATTGACCCCTGGTTCCTGGCCAAACTGCGGCGGATCATTGAGGCGGAGGCCAGGCTGATCAAGGGCAAAAGCCTGGATCAGCTGGATGCCGACAGCTTGTTTGAGGCCAAGCAGCTTGGTTTTTCAGACCGACAGATCGCCTGGCACACCAAAAGCGACGAATTGTCGGTGCGTCAGCAGCGCCATCAGCTCGATGTTCGCGCCGTCTTCAAAACCGTTGACACCTGCGCAGCGGAGTTCGCTTCCTCCACTCCTTATCACTACTCGACCTACGAGCGTCCCTTGCAGACCCTGCAGGCCGACGGATCCCTCAAGCCCCTTCCCGCTTCATCCGAGGTGAGTCGTCGTGAGGACGGCCGCAAGATGATGATCCTCGGCGGTGGACCCAACCGAATCGGGCAGGGCATCGAATTCGACTACTGCTGCTGCCATGCCTCCTTTGCCGGGCAGGATCAAGGGATCACCACGGTGATGGTGAACAGCAATCCGGAAACGGTGTCCACCGATTACGACACCAGCGACAGCCTCTACTTCGAACCGCTCACCCTGGAGGACGTTCTCAATGTGATCGAAGCGGAGCGTCCCGATGGCGTGGTGGTCCAATTCGGTGGACAAACGCCTCTGAAACTCGCCATTCCTCTGCTGCGCTGGCTGGACAGCGATGAGGGGCGCGCCACGGGCACCAGCATCTGGGGCACCTCCCCTGAATCGATCGACCGGGCCGAAGACCGCGAGCAGTTCGAAGCCATCCTCCGCGATCTGAACATCCGCCAACCCCGCAACGGCTTGGCACGCAGCGAAGAGGAAGCACGGGCCGTGGCCACACGAGTGGGCTACCCGGTCGTCGTGCGTCCCTCTTACGTCCTGGGCGGACGGGCCATGGAAGTGGTGTTCGACGAAGAGGAACTCAACCGCTACATGCGCGAAGCCGTGCAAGTGGAGCCCGACCATCCGGTGCTGATTGACCAGTACCTCGAAAACGCCGTTGAGGTGGACGTGGACGCCCTCTGCGATCACACCGGTGCTGTGATCGTGGGTGGGCTGATGGAGCACATCGAACCGGCGGGAATCCATTCCGGCGACTCGGCCTGCTGCTTGCCTTCGGTTTCCCTCGGCAAAGCGGCACTGAACACGATTCGCGACTGGAGTCGCTCCCTGGCGCAAACGCTCGAGGTGCGGGGTCTGATCAACCTCCAGTTCGCCGTGCAGCGCAACACCGATGGCTCGGAAGTGGTTTACATCATCGAAGCCAACCCCCGCGCCTCCAGGACGGTCCCCTTCGTCGCCAAGGCCACAGGTCAACCTCTCGCTCGCCTGGCAACCCGACTGATGGCGGGCGAAACCCTGGCCGACATTGGTATGACCCGCGAGCCGAAGCCGCCGCTTCAGTCGATCAAGGAGGCGGTGCTGCCGTTCCGGCGCTTCCCGGGGGCCGACACGGTGCTGGGGCCGGAAATGCGCTCCACGGGAGAGGTGATGGGATCCGCCGACAGTTTCGGCATGGCCTATGCCAAGGCTGAGCTCGGTGCTGGAGAAGCGCTGCCCACCCAGGGGACGGTGTTCCTCTCCACCCACGACCGCGACAAACAGGCGCTGGTGCCCATCGCCGCTCGGCTGATCGAACTCGGGTTCGATGTGACGGCCACATCAGGCACGGCTCAGGCGCTCGCCAACGCGGGATTGAAGGTGCAATCGGTGCTCAAGGTGCACGAGGGGCGCCCCAACATCGAGGATCAGATCCGCTCCAATCAGGTGCAGTTGGTGATCAACACACCGATTGGCCGCCAAGCTGCCCATGACGACAAATACCTGCGTCGGGCAGCGCTCGATTACGCCGTTCCAACGGTGACGACCCTCGCGGGAGCACGGGCAGCGGTGGAGGCGATCTCAGCGCTCCAGCAACAGCCGAGGCTCAGCATCCATGCCCTGCAGGATGTGCACGCCATGCAGCGTTAGGCCACCGGTAGGGTTGCGGGAGCCACCTAAACGCTGTGACAGCCTCCGTTCCCGTTAAGCCTGGAAGCGACCTGCGTGATGACTTCCGTCGCGCCTACGAGAACCGCTACACCTGGACGCCTGGATTCTCCGGCTATCGCGGCCGCTGCATCTGGCAACAGGCCGATCAACGGGTTGAGGGCACGTTTGAGATCGGTGCCGATCTCAAAGCCAAAGTGGACGGCATTGAAAACGAAGAGATCCTCAAGGCGGTGAATTCCCAGCTCTGGGAAGTCGCAATCCATCGCGTGCGTCGCAGCTTCGAGCAGACCCACGGTGAAAACACCTTCACCGCCGGTGACACCAACGAAGTGGGAACCGAAGTGCTCGTCGGCGGCAAGGGAGCCGGGGACAAATACCGCATCAAAGATGACGTGGTGACCATGGTTCACCGCCACATCCACGGCACCGTCGTGACGATCTACACCACCGATGTCACCGACACGGGTGCGGGCTACCTCAGCCACACCTACACCAGTCAGTACGCCGACCCGGCAACGGGAGAAGCCCGGGGCGGCCGCAGCAGCTTCAAAGACAGCTTCGCTGCTCTTCCTGGAGATGGCCCCTGGGTGCTGACCGAGCGGGTCGTGACCACCGAAGCCCATGGCGATACTCCCGCCGGAAGCCAGACCTTCCGTTTTGAAGATCTCGAATCGCTCTGAGTTGATTGCCGTTGCAAGCCGGCTATGAGACCATCCGCCCAAACCTGTTGAAAGGCATGGGCGGAGTCGAGTCGACCATTCAGGCCATCAATGGCCCGATCAACAGCATCGTCTGGGGATGGCCCACCGTCCTTTTGATTGCCGCGACGGGCATTCTTCTGATGGTGGGCCTGCGGTTCATGCCGCTGCAACGGGTGGGTTACGGCATCTCGATGATGCTGCGGCCGGCTGCATCACAAACGGAAGGGGAGATCACCCCCTTCCAAGCGCTGATGACCTCGTTGTCGGCCACGATCGGCACGGGAAACATCGCCGGTGTAGCGGGGGCCATCGCCGTTGGTGGACCTGGTGCCGTCTTTTGGATGTGGATCATCGCGATCTTCGGCATCGCAACCAAGTACGCCGAAGCGGTGCTCGCGGTTCAGTTCCGCGAAACCGATGGAGACGGAAACCACGTGGGTGGGCCGATGTACTACATCCGCAACGGACTCGGCAGCGGCTGGAGCTGGATGGCGGGCCTGTTTGCCCTCTTCGGCATGTTGGCGGGCTTCGGCATTGGCAATGGGGTTCAGGCCTTTGAGGTGTCGTCTGCCTTGAGCCTGATCGGCATCCCGAGGCTGGCGACCGGAGTCGTTTTGGCGGCCCTGGTTTTCGCTGTCGTGATCGGGGGCATCAAACGCATTGCCCAGGCGGCCTCCGCCATTGTTCCGTTGATGTCGATCCTTTACATCGCTGCATGCCTTCTGGTGTTGCTGGCCAATCTGAACAGCGTGCCTGAAGCATTCACCACGATTTTCTCCAACGCCTTCTCCGGTCAAGCCGCAGCCGGTGGTGCCCTCGGTCAGGTGGTGCTGATGGGCTTCAAGCGTGGCATCTTCTCCAATGAAGCGGGCCTGGGCAGCGCTCCGATCGCCCATGCGGCTGCCAAAACCGATGATCCCGTTCGCCAGGGCACGGTGGCCATGCTGGGCACCTTCATTGACACCCTGATCATCTGCACGATGACTGCCCTGGTGATCATCACCACCAAAGCCAATCTGATCCTCGATGCAGCCGGCGACAAGCTCAGCGGCGCAGACCTCTCAATCGCGGCCTTCAACACCGGCATCGCCGGCAGCGGCGTGGTGGTCACCCTGGGACTGGTGGTCTTCGCCTTCACCACCATTCTCGGCTGGAGCTTCTACGGCGAACGCTGCACCACCTATCTCTTCGGTGATTCCGCCGTGCTGCCCTTCCGTTTGACTTGGGTGGCTGTGGTCGTGATTGGTGCTGTCGCCGGCGACCGCGGTGTGATCTGGTCAATTGCCGACACGCTCAATGGCCTGATGGCCCTCCCGAACCTCGTGGCACTGATCCTGCTCTCCGGAACCGTGTTCAAACTCACCAAGGCCTACAGCTTCAGCGACTGAGCAGAACGACGAGCAATAAAAAGGGGGGCTCACAGCCCCCCTTTTTTGTTGGCAGTCAATCAACCCTGATCGGGCAACGGAGTCACGGACTTGAGCCTTTCATTGAGCTGAGTCGCCAGGCTCTGACGACCAACCGCCAGAACCTTGAGGGTGTCTTCGTGCATCCGCAGTTGAGCATCGGCAACCTGCATGCCACGCACAAGCTCCTTGAGCTCATCAGGAAGGGTGTTGAGGTCGTAGCGCTTGCCTTCAAAGGTCAAGACGGGGTTGTTGGCTGCGGAATCAGTCATCGTTCGTTGCTGGGATTGCGTGGAACCAGCGGCCAGATCGTAGAGGGCTTCAGGACTTCTGCCGATCTCGAATGAACTGCCGTTCGCACAATTCGCGGTAACGCCCACCACGCTGCATCAACTCGTCGTGGGTTCCTCGATCGACCACGGCTCCCTTTTCAAGAACCACAATGCGATCGGCCTCCTGCACCGTCGCCAGACGATGGGCGATCACCAACACTGTTCGCCCCTTCATCGCCTGCTTCAGTCCGAGTTGCACCGCCGCCTCGGCTTCAGCATCAAGGGCACTGGTGGCTTCATCCAGCAGCAACAGCGCTGGATTGCCAAGCACCGCCCGTGCAATGGCGATCCGCTGCAGTTGGCCACCGGAAACGTTGGTTCCCCGTTCCTCGAGCTGGGTGTCATACCCCTGGGGCAAGGCACGGATGAAATCATCCGCATTGGCCAACCGTGCCGCATCGCGCACCTCGTCGTCCGTCGCACGACGGCCGAACCGAATCGCTTCGGCAATGGTTCCGGAAAATACGGTGGTGCGCTGCGGGACCAGGGCCACCTGCTGACGCAGCTCGCGAGCGCGCATCAAGCTGATGTCAGTGCCGTCGAGACGGATCTCGCCCTGTTGCGCCGTGTTGAACCGCAGCAGAAGCGAAAGCAGGGTGCTTTTGCCCGCACCGGAGGGGCCAACGATGGCCAGCACCTGGCCTGCATCCACCCGCAGATTCAGCTGACGCAACACCGGCTGGGCTGGGTCATAGCCAAAGCTCACCTGATCAAAAACCAGATCACCCTGAAGTGAACCGATGGCTTGCGCATCAGTTGGATCCGCAGCCTCCTGGGGCTCTCGCTCGATCTCCCGCAGACGTCGCAGTGATGCCTGACCCTGCTGAAATTCGTTGAAGTTGTTGGTGACGTGGGCGATGGGATCGATCAGCACGATCAGCCCTGTCAGGTAGCTACTCAGCCCGGCAATACTCAGATCACCGCTCTGGATTCGCCAGGCTCCGAGGGCCAGCACGGCAAACAGACCCACCACCTCGATGGTGCCCACCACCGGATGCTGCAGCGCCACGAGGCTGTAGGTGCGGTGGCGGGCCTGCCGGTGCTGGTCGATTTCCGTCTCGAAACGGTCCTGCAGCCAGGGCTCGGCTGCAAAAGCACGCACCAGGGGCAAACCTTCGATGGCCTCACCCAGCAGACCGGCCAGTTCGCTCACCTTTTTCTGACTTCGTTCCGTGGCCGCCATCACGCGAGCACCAAACAGACTGATCAGCCAGACGATCACCGGCGCCAGCAGCAGGATGGCCAGCGTCAGTTTCCAGTCGAGCCAGAGCATCATCCCCAGCACCGCAACGAGCTGAAGGACGCTGGGGACCGTGTCATGGATGGTCTTGTACAGCACCTCGCTGACGCGATCGGCGTCTTCGGTGAAGCGGTAGGTGAGATCACCGGCCGAGAGCTTCTCCAGTGCCCCCAGCTCCACGGTCTGCAGGCGGCGGAACAGATCACGCCGTAAGTCCTGGCTCACCAGCAATGCAGGGCCGGCAAGAAGCGAGTCCTGACCGAACTGGGCGATCTTCTGAGCAGCAAAGATCAGCAACGCCAGCCCGATCAGCTGAAGCACGCGAGCCAAATCACCCGACCCCAGCGCGGGAAACAATTCCCCGGCCAGCTGCACGAGCAGCGGAAAGCTGCCCACGTAAATCGCCATGCAGCAGCCCCCCCAGAGCAGTTCCCGCAGGTGGGGGCGAAGCAACGGCAGCAGCCGGCGAAAACCGGCCTGGGATGAGGTCAGCATCACGGCACAGTATCAATGGTGAGCTCAAAACTCTGCCCAATGAAGCTGGATCAGTTCCTGAAATGGAAGGGTTGGGTCTCCACCGGCGGTGAAGCAAAGCAACGCATCCAGATGGGTGAAGTGGAGGTGAATGGGAGCGTTGAAACCCGGCGGGGACGTCAGCTTTCTCCGGGAGATCGGGTTGTGCTTGCTGGTGAGGAGTCCGTTGTCGGGGATGAAAACGCGACCGGGCCGTAAGTTGGCTGCCACATTCCATGGGGAAGCAAGGCGTGCGCAGACCGGTGATCGCTGGCAACTGGAAGATGCACATGACCTGTGCCCAGTCGCGGGAGTTCATGGAAGCCTTCCTGCCATTGATTGCTGACACCCCTGACGACCGCGACCTTGTGCTGGCGCCGCCCTTCACGGCACTGTCGACCATGGCGGAACTCAGCCAGAATTCCCGCGTCTGCTTGTCGAGCCAGAACGTCCACTGGGAAGGTCAAGGTGCTTTCACTGGAGAGATCTCCCCAGCGATGCTCAAGGAGCATGGTGTGACCCACACGATCGTGGGCCACAGCGAACCGCGGAAATACTTCAGTGAAAGCGACGAGCAGATCAACCACCGGGCAAGGTCATCCCAGTCCAATGGTCTGATTCCGATCGTTTGCGTTGGCGAAAGCGATGAGCAACGCGAACGGGGCGAAGCTGAACGGGTGATCCGCCGCCAGATCGAGCAGGGCCTAGAGGGTCTCGATGCAGAGAAACTGGTGGTGGCCTACGAACCGATCTGGGCAATTGGCACAGGCAAGACCTGCGCAGCCGAAGAAGCCAACCGCATCTGTGGTCTGATCCGTAGCTGGGTGGGCTCCCCCGATCTGGTGATTCAGTACGGCGGCTCCGTCAAACCCAGCAACATTGATGAGTTGATGGGCATGAGCGATATCGACGGGGTGCTGGTGGGGGGTGCTTCCTTGGAGCCCGAAAGCTTTGGACGGATTGCCAACTACCAAGCGGCCTGATTCAGGCGGCTGGCCTCAGGGTTGGGGCCAACGCACAGCCGTGATGGGGGTGATCAACGTCACCCCGGATTCCTTCAGTGACGGAGGGAGATTTCTGGCGAGCGAACGGGCCCTTACTGAAGCTCAACGGCAGCTGAGCCGCGGTGCGGACGTGTTGGATCTCGGGGCGCAAAGCACCCGACCCGGAGCGGAGGAGGTGGGCGCCGAAGAGGAGTTACGGCGTCTATTACCAGCGCTGAAGAGCATCCGGCAGCTCTGCCCAGAGGCACTGATCTCCATCGACACGTTTCTGGCGCCGGTGGCCGCCAAGGCACTGGAAGCAGGGGCCAACTGGATCAATGATGTAAGCGGTGGCCGTCGGGATCCCGATCTGCTGAAGGTGGTCGCCGATGCCGGCTGTCCGGTGGTGCTGATGCACAGCCGCGGCGACAGCCAAACCATGGATCAGCTCACAACCTATGCCGATGTCGTGGCAGATGTGAAAGAAGCGTTGCTGGAGCGCAGTGAAGCTGCGATTCAAGCCGGCGTTGATGAAAGCCAAATCATCTGGGATCCGGGTCTCGGCTTCGCCAAGACCCACGAGCAGAACCTGCAGCTGCTGCGGGATCTGGAACAACTCACTGCAGGGCCGCGACCTGTGCTGATCGGCCCTTCACGCAAACGCTTCATCGGTGCCGTGCTGGATGAACCCAGACCCAAAGCGCGTCTCTGGGGAACAGCTGCGGTGGCCTGCCGCTGCGCCCAGGCGGGTGCTGCCGTGCTGCGGGTGCACGATGTGGGCCCCATCAGCCAGACGCTGCGAATGGCGGCTGCACTCTGGTGAGCTCCACGATCTTTGTTCAGATCGCGGCATACAGGGATCCAGATCTCCCCGCCACACTGCACAACCTGATTCAGCGCGCAGCCCAGCCAAAGCGCCTGCGCTTCGGCATCTGCCTGCAACTGGCGACTGATGACCCGCCCCACTGGGGAACAAGCGCATTTCCGGATCATCCACACCTGAAGTGCATCAGGTTCGATGCAGCGGAAAGCCGCGGGGCCTGCTGGGCCCGACGACAGGCTCAGGGTGTTTACGGCGGAGAAGACTTTCTGCTACAAATCGACAGCCACATGAGGGCCGTGGAGCACTGGGATGACCTGTTGCTGACGACCTGGAGGGAATGCAGCGATGAGCGCGCCGTTCTCAGTGTTTACCCGAACGGCTTTCAACAGCCGTGCCGTTTGCAGACATCAACCCTGCCTGTGATGGCAGCCGCCGGTTTCGATTCCTACGGCATTCTCAAACTGCGAGGCATCAGCCGGTTCCAACTTCCAGAAGAACAACCTGATCGCCCCATCCCCGGTGCATTTATCGCCGGAGGATTCCTGTTCGGCCCGGGCTCAATCGTGAGCGACGTGCCCTACGACCCCGATCTCTACTTCTATGGAGAAGAGATTGCCATGTCGGCACGACTGTGGACGTCAGGCTTCAACATCTACGCCCCAAATCGCCTACTGCTGTTTCATCTCTACAAGACAGAACATACCGATCAAGAGCATGCAGCCACCCATTGGGGCGATCACAGCAATTGGCACGATTACAACCTTCACGCACTCAAACGTGTACACACACTGCTCGGCAGTCTCAACAACGCACCGGCATCAATCCGCTGCCTGAATGATGAGCTTGGCGAACTTAAACCCTTTGGATTAGGGAAAAAACGTAGCCTTCATATGTATCAACAATGGGCTGGAATTGATTTCAAAACGGCAGCGATCAGCCAGGCCGCAAGACATGCAGAATTCAAACCCGTGAAAGCCTGAGTTGCCCATCATTCATCGCCAATAAAAAAGCCAGAGTCCGGCAGGGACTCTGGCTTTGATGCTCAACACTTGGTCGACGATCAGTCGGTGACAACACCCTCAATTCGATCCTCAACCTCCTGGTACAGCTCCTGAAGCTGCTCGATGTTTTCATCCGAGGTCTCCCAGTATCCGCGGCCATGCACCTCGAGCAGGGTGCCCACGATCTGACGGAAGCTGTTGGGGTTGAGTTCCAGCAGACGCTTGCGCATCTCGGGATCGTTGATGAAGGTTTCGTTGGCTTCTTCGTAGACGAAGTTGTCAACGGCACCGCTGGTGGCACTCCAACCCAAGGTGAAGTTGAGGCGCTTGGCCACCTCACGCACACCCTCGTAGCCGGAGTCGAGCATGCCTTCGTACCACTTGGGATTCAGCAGCTTGGTGCGTGAATCCAGGCGGATGGTTTCACTCAGCGAACGCACCTGCGCGTTGGCCGTTGTGGTGTCGGCGATGTAGCTGGTAGGAGCTTTGCCGTCATCACGAAGGCCAGCGATCAACTTGGTGGGATCGGAGTCGAAGTAGTGGCTCACATCGGTAAGAGAGATCTCAGCCGAATCGAGGTTCTGGAAGGTGACATCCGCGGTCTTCATCACGTTCTCGAACACCTCCCGCTTCTGATTCATCTCACCGGGGTTGTCGGCATTGAAGGCGAAGGTCTTGCGGGAGAGGTACATCTCCTGAAGCTCACCTTCCTCCTCCCAGGTGCTGTTCTCCACTGCGAGGTTCACGTTGGAGCTGTAGCTGCCGCTGGCATTGGAGAACACCCGGCAGGCCGCATCACGCAGGGTCGTGCCTTCTTTCTCCGCCTGCTCGAGGGCGTGCTTACGAACGAAGTTCTGCTCCAGAGGCTCGTCGGCCTCGGCAGCCATCTTCACGGCCTGATCGATCAGAGCCATCTGGTTGATGAACAGATCGCGGAACACACCGGAGCAGTTCACCACCACATCAACGCGAGGGCGGCCGAGTTCTTCCAGGGGAATCAACTCAAGCTTGTTGACCCGACCCACGGAGTCCGGCATCGGCTTGACGCCAACGAACCAGAGGATCTGAGCTAGGGATTCGCCGTAGGTCTTGATGTTGTCGGTTCCCCAGAGCACGCAGGCGATGGTTTCGGGCCAGGTGCCCTGCTCCTCACGCTGACGCTCAATCAACTTGTCGACAACACTCTTGGCTGCAGCCACCGCGGCACGGGTGGGGATCGCCTGCGGGTCGAGGGCGTGGATGTTCTTGCCGCTGGGCAGCACACCAGGATTTCGGATCGGATCACCACCGGGGCCCGGAAGGATGTATTCACCATCGAGAGCCTTCAGCAGACTCTCCATCTCCATGTCGGCGCACACCTGCTCAAGGCAGAAGCGCAGATAGGCAAAGAGCTTGTCGAGCTCGGTGGCATCGATCTGCACGAAGCCAGCACTGCAGCAGGCCCGCAACCAAGGCGAGGGAAGCTTGAAGCCGAACTTGGCCAGCAGGTCGTAGAACCAACCGAAGCTGTTGCGCAGGCTGACGCGACCATCACGGCCGGTGAGGGTGCGAACCATGGCGCCAATGGCAGCGCGGGATGTCTCCGTGATCGTGCGGTTGAGCTCTACATCGGCGAGGACGCCCTCGTCGTTGCCTTTGTAGATGTCTTCGATCGAGCGGCCCATCGCCTCAGCCAGCAGGCCGGGGAGTGAGCGCAGCCCATCCTCCTCACGCTCAAGAGCAGCGATGTTTACCAAGGTGGCAACGGCTTCCTCTGCGGTGGGAGGCTTGCCAATGGTGTGAAGGCCACAGGGAAGGAGACGGCTTTCGATCTCCATCAACTGGCGGTAAACGGCCCCCACCAGGGCATCACGACCCTCCAGGTCGAGGGTCGAGGCATCTTCCTCAGGAAGGTCAACGTCCTTATCGAGGTTGCACTGGCGTGCCGTCTCAATGATCGTGTTGACGATCTGAATCCCGCGGCCGCCCTCACGCAGCTGCTGGTAGGAGCCCACCAGCTCACCCAGTTCCTTCAGGCCCTTGTAAAGGCCAGCATTTTCAGCCGGAGGGGTGAGGTAGCTGATGGTGGAGGCATAACCCCGCCGCTTGGCGATGGTGGCCTCGGAGGGGTTGTTGGCGGCGTAGTAGTAGAGGTTGGGCAGCGCACCGATCAGTGAATCGGGATAGCAGGTTTCGCTCATGCCCATCTGCTTGCCGGGCATGAACTCGAGGGAGCCGTGGGTGCCGAAGTGGAGCACCGCATCAGCCTTCCAGATCTTCTGGAGATAGGTGTAGTAGGCGGCGAAGCCGTGGTGGGGGCTGGCGCTGCGGGAATAGAGCAGGCGCATCGGATCACCCTCGTAGCCGAAGGTGGGCTGAACGCCAACGAAAACGTTGCCGAAATGGCGACCGAAAACCAGCAGGTTCTGACCATCGCTGTTGAGGTTGCCCGGGGGCTTGCCCCAGTTCTCTTCGAGCCGTTCGGAGTAGGGCGTCAGACGCTCGTACTCCTCAACGCTCATGCGGTGGGCGATTGAAAGCTCCGGAGAGCCCTGCATGGCATCGGCGTCGTTGATGACGGCCTCCAACAGCTCACGAGGCGTGGAAGGCAGGTCCTGCACGTCGTAGCCCTTTGCCTTCATCTCCTGCATCACCCGATGGATGGAGCCGAAGACGTCGAGGTAAGCCGCCGTACCGACGTTGCCCTTGTCGGGAGGGAAGCTGAACACGGTGATCGCCAGCTTCTTCTCGTTGCGGGGCTTTATCCGCAGCGAAGACCAGCGGATGGCCCGCTCAGCGATGGCATCAACCCGGTCTTGAAGGGTGTGCGCCTTGCCGGTGGCATCGTCGCGACCCGAGAGAACGATGGGCTCGATGGCGCCATCCAGTTCCGGAATGGCGATCTGCAGGGCCACCTGCACCGGGTGCAGGCCAAGGTCGCTCTGTTCCCACTCCTGGGTGGTCTGGAAGACGAGGGGAAGCGCCACCATGTAAGGACGGTTGAGCTTCTTCAGCGACTCAATCGCCTTGGGGTGGTCCTGACGGGCCGGACCGCCGACCAGCGCAAAACCGGTGAGGGAGACGATGCCATCCACTAGGGGCTGCTCGGGATTCAGCGGGTCGTAGAAGAAAGCGTTGACCGGCTTGGAGAAGTCGAGACCGCCGCAGAAGATCGGAATCACGCGAGCGCCACGGAACTCCAGCTCCTGGATGGTGGCCACGTAATGGGCATCGTCACCGGTGACGATGTGGCTGCGCTGCAGCACCAAACCGATTACCGGCCCTTTGCGGGCTTCTTCAGAAAGGTCGGTGCGGCTGGAGGTCCAGTTCAGATATTCCTTGAGGTCCTCGAACATCGAGGGAGCCAGGGGGTGCCAGATGCCGAGGTCGGGGAACACTTCGGGCTCCGCCACCTTCATTGCCGGGCGCTCCTCGCCATCTGCAGCTGGGAAGACGTATTTGTCTGCCAGCATCAACAGGAAGTTGCGCAGGTTGTCGGGGGTTCCACCCAGCCAGTACTGGAAGCTGAGCATGAAGCTGCGGGCATCCTGCGCCTTCTCAACGGGCAGGTACTTGAGAACGGTGGGCAGCGTGTTCAGCAGCTTGAGCATCGCGTCCTGGAAACCAGCACCTCCGGCTTCCTTCCGCTTCTTCATGAAGCCTGCGATGGCGCTCTTGCTCTGACCGAGCTGGGCCATCGAGAAGCTGCCCAGCTTGTTGAGACGCATCACCTCCGGCATGGACGGGAAGACCACAGCCGCCTTGAGTCGGTCGCGGTGTGGGGCGACGGCGTCCACAACCTTCTGAGCCAGATCTTCGATGAAGATCAAGGAGGCCACAAAGACATCAGCCTCAGCCACATCGGCACAGAAGCCGGCGTAGTTGTCGTCGTCGCGGAGTTCTTCGATCAGATAGCCGCTGAGCTCGATCCCGAGATCGCCACCCGATGCATTGAGAGCCGTCGCTGCCTGGGTGAGAGCGTTTTGGTACTGGGGCTCCAAAACCACATAAACCGCCTTCATGACGGACTTGTGGTTCTGGCCCTCCACAGGAGCAACGCGGCGATCGGCGGAGCGGACCTGTGTGAACATCAGCGCGCTTTGAGCAATGTGAAGAACCTTACGGCGACTGGCCCTTAGGGCGCGAGGATTTCTGATCGGCCGTTACACGAGCCGACCCATAGGCTTTGAAGCGTCTGCTGCGCTTTCATGACCGCTCCGATTCCCGTCGTTGTTGCCGGTGCCTTGGGGCGCATGGGCGCCGAGGTGATCAAGGCTGTGGTGGGAGCCGAAGACTGCAGCCTGGTTGGCGCCATCGACAACACCCCCGGCAAAGAAGGGGCAGACGTGGGTCTGGAGCTAGGCCTTGGCGAGCTGGAGGTGGCCGTGACGGCTGATTTCGAAGGCTGTCTCTGCGCTGTGAGCCAATCGGTGCGGGACAGCGGCAGCGGCGCCGTGTTGGTGGATTTCACCCACCCCTCAGTTGTTTATGAGCACACCCGCGCGGCGATCGCCTACGGCGTTCACCCCGTGATTGGAACCACAGGGCTCTCGCCGGAACAACTCAACGACCTCACCGAGTTCTCGGCCAAAGCGTCCGTGGGTGGGGCCGTGATCCCCAATTTCTCTGTGGGCATGGTGCTGTTGCAGCAGGCGGCAGCCGCAGCGGCACGCTTCTACGACCACGCCGAGCTGACGGAGTTGCACCACAACCGCAAAGCGGATGCCCCCAGCGGCACCTGCATCAAAACCGCTGAGCTCATGGAGGAGCTGGGCAAGAACTTCAATCCCGAGGAAATGGATGAGAACGAATCCCTGGCGGGCTGCCGCGGCGGACAGCGGGACAGCGGCCTGCGGCTGCACTCCGTGCGGCTGCCGGGCCTGGTGGCTCACCAGGAAGTGATGTTCGGTGCCCCAGGGGAGACCTACACCCTGCGTCACGACACCATTGATCGTTCCGCCTACATGCCAGGGGTGCTGCTCACGGTGCGCAAGGTGGGCAGCCTCGGCAGCCTTGTGTACGGCCTTGAGCGCCTGATCTGAAGGCGACACCATGCTCATTCCCCTCCGCCCCGGTGAACTGCAACGGCTGATCCCCGCTGTTGCCACCGGCAACCAGTTCCGCTTTGCCCTCGGCAACCCCCAGGAGGTGCTGCAGCGCCTGATGATCGCCGCCATCGGTGGAGTGATCACGTTCCTGATCTACAACCAGGCGCAGCTCGGCAGCCGCTGGGGCCCTGTCTGGCTGGTGATCAGCGTTGTGTTCTTCCTGTATGTGCTGTGGGGCCCGATCGTGCAGGCCGGCCAGCGCAACGCCACCCTGCGGCGCTATCCCGCGGCTGCCCTGTTTGAGGGCGAGGTGGCGGACGTGATCACGCGTGAGCGGGTGGAAAACCGCCACGAGCAGGCCGACAGCCGCGGGCGGCTGGAACTCGTGGAGAACCGACGCACCTGGATGCTGCTCGAACTCGAAGACGAGGAGGGTTACCTCGGCAGGGTGGCCTTTCCGATGGAAAAGAAGCACCAGTCAATCCGCCGCGGCAGCCTGATCCGCTGCCTGGTGCTGAGCGAGCGCAAGGATTTCTCAAAGATCGGAGCCCTCAGCGATGCCTGGCTGCCGGGCATGCGGATGTGGGTTGGCGAGTACCCCTTCCTGCTCCGTCCCGCCTTTGAGGAGCTCTGCCAATTGCGCCTGAACAGCCGGCGCTGAGCAGCCGGCGCCGAACAACCACTGCTGAACATTTCTTAAATCTGGTTTACACTTCTTAGCAATCAAGCGTCGGCATCCATGTCCCAGTCCTCTCCCACCACTCCCGTCGTGCGCGGTGCACAGGTCACCACGGAAGACGGTGGCCGCCTCAACGCCTTTGCCACGGAACCCCGCATGGAAGTGGTTGAAGCAACCCAGGGTTGGGGTTTCCACGATCGCGCCGAGAAACTGAACGGCCGCATGGCCATGCTCGGATTCATCGCTCTGCTGGCGACTGAACTGGCCCTGGGCGGCGAATCCTTCGTTCACGGGCTGCTCGGCCTGGGCTGATCGCCTCGCGCTGGATCGGAATGGCTGGCCAGACTCCCTGAATGGCTCCATTCCCTCCAGAGATTCATGTCTTGGGCGCTGGTCCCACCGGCGCCCTCACTGCTCTCGCCCTCGGCCTCCGTGGTCAGCGCGTGGTCCTGTTTGACCCGCTGACGGCATCGGAACTTCAAGCCAGAAGTCGGGCGTACGCCATCACCCATTCCAGCCGCAGGTTGTTGACCAACCTGGGCCTATGGCACGACCTACGCGAAACTTTGGTGCCTTTCCGCGAGCTTGATTTGCGGGATGGGGCCACCAACGCCCGCGTTCTCTTCATCGAGGACGACCTGGCATCAGCCAATCGACACCATGACGGCATCGGCTGGATCCTCGATCACCGGCCCTTGATGAAGTTGTTGCTGGCCCGGCTGGAGGCCAATGGCAACGTGGCCATGCACCTGGCCAAACCATGCCCTGATCCAAGCGCTGATGCCCTGATCGTGGCGGCTGACGGACCGCGCTCCCCCACACGGGAGGCCTGGGGCATCCGTCACTGGGGCATGCGCTATCGCCAGGGCTGCCTCACCGCCAAGGTGTCCCTGCGGGGACTCCCCCACGACAGGGCCTGCGAGTTGTTTCGCCCGGAAGGCCCTCTCGCCGTTCTGCCCTTGGGGCAGGGCACGTTCCAAGTGGTGTGGAGTGCACCCTGGCAGCGTTGCGAGCAGCGCAGCACACTGCAGCGCAGTGCCTTTCTCGATCAGCTGGCCGCTGTTCTTCCGAAGGGAATTGAACCGGATTTCCTTCTGGATCAACCCCGAGCCTTCCCACAACAATGGCTGCTGGCTCGCCGCTTGCATCGCGGACGGGGCGTGCTGATCGGCGAAGCGGGCCACCGCTGCCATCCCGTGGGTGGCCAGGGGCTCAATCTCTGCTGGCGTGATGTGGAAGGTTTGTTGCGCGCCGTGAAGCGGGGCGGCAGCGCCACAACAATCGCTCGGCGCTACGGGATGAGCCGTTGGCTGGACGTGCTTCAGGTGGGTGTGGCAACGGATCTTCTGGTGCGGGTGTTCTCCAACCGCCAACCGCTGTTGCTTCCCCTGCGGCGTTTAGCCCTGCTGCTGCTGAAACAGTTCTCGGGGCTGCGCCAACTCAGTCTGCGGGCCATGAGTGACGGCCCCATGCAGCTCTGGCGGGCCTTGCCAAACTGAGCCAAGCGCGGGTCGCGACCATGGTGATGTCCAGCCAGCGGCAACCCCCAGCAACAGACGCCTTGCTGCAATTTCTTCAGCGGCGTTTGGGGTTGAGTCCCAGCGCCCTGGAACTGGGGCAACGCCAGGCGGAACTGGAACAAGCCCCACTCCCGATCGTGCTGTGGAGCTTCGGGTTGTTGAGTTTGCAGCAGTTGGAAGACGTCTTCGACTGGCAGAACAGTCAGCCGTAGCGCAACAACGCTTCCACGGGCTGGCCTGCGGGCAAGGCCTGACGGCCTCCGAGCCCCTCCAGCTCGATCACAAAGGCAAAGCCCACCAAGCAACCGCCGGCCTGTTCCACCAGCTTTCCCGTCGCCGCAGCCGTTCCACCGGTGGCCAGCAGATCGTCCACCACCAGAACACGGGGTGAATTCTCAAAAGCATCGGCTTGAATCTCCAGCCGATCACTGCCGTACTCCAGGGCGTAGTCGAGACCCACCACCTCACCGGGGAGCTTTCCGGGCTTGCGCACAGGCACGAAGCCAAGCCGTCGGTCGCTGGCAAGGGGTGCCCCAAAAATGAAGCCCCGGGACTCGATCCCCACGATCAGATCAGGCTTCACCTGGTCGCAGAACTCACCCAGCTGTCGGATCACCTCAGCCATGGCCTCGGGCGACCGCAGCAGCGGATTGATGTCTCGAAACAGAATTCCAGGCTTGGGAAAGTCTGGAATTGAGCGAATGTGCGACTGAAGATCCAAATCCAGGTGACGCAATGGCGGTGCCCCTGGCATCATCGCAGCCATGAGGTTTGTCAAGGCCTAAAGCGTTGCGAACACTGGGTTGTAACTGGGTGATCGCAGAGTATTACGACCGGGTTCTACGACAATTAAACGACAGCTGAACTGAGATAGGGGGGGGGTCGCATGGGGGCTGCAGCATCCTTGCTCCTACGTATGAGAGCTTCGGAAATTTCTGCCGGATTTTGAGAGCATTGGATCAATGAGATCGTCCAACCACTTTGTTGGACTGCTTGTAGTGCGTAACGGCCAGTGGAAACTGCAGAACCTTCGAGCCTTCTGCTCAAATGCTTTTTCTATTGAGAAGCATGGCTTTGGATGTACGTACGCCTTTGTTGAAAGCATGTACCGGGATGTCTAGATAAATATTTTTTTGTTGCACATCTGAGGCGCGAAGCCTTAAATTACTTTAAACAAAATCAACGCAAATGAAATTTTTACTATTTTTGCTCTCCGTTGGGCTTTTTTCAGGTCAGGCTGCAACAGCAAGACCTTGGCTTTATGTCTCTACATTTGCCTATGGGGGGACTGGAGAAGAATGTCTGAATAATGCAGCTGATGCCTTGAGAGAGGAAGGATTTATAAGAGATTTTGATGTTAAAAGGTTCAAAGGAAAATCACGCAATGCGGGTGGACATGTCGATGGGAAGCTAAGAAATCATCCAGTAGTTGCCAAAATTGAGTGCGATCAATCATTAGGAGTTACTGGGCTAGCCGTAACAGGCATTGACAATAAACTTACATATGAAAAGTATTCAGCCCTTTTTGATAAGGAATGGTAGTTTCTGGCGGTTCTTTGCAAGTCAAGATGTAATTTGCTATGTTAAAAAAATTCCTTGGAAGCTCAGTTATTGCGGCAGGTGTAATTACTGGAAGTTATGCATTTGTATCCCCGTGGCTTGCATTGAAAGATTTTGCGCAGGCATTTGAGAATCAAGACACTAGAAAAATTGAAAAGCTTATTAACTTCCCTGAATTAAGGGAAGACATCAAAGTCACTGCCAAGGCTGCATTGATGAAAAGTGCAGCGGTCGAACTTGAAGGCGACCCCTTTGCAGCAATGAGAATAATGATGGCAAATGCCATCGTTGATCCAATTATTGATCAAATAGTTTCTCCAACTGGGCTACAGCTCTTGTTCTCTGCCAGAGAAATGTCAGGAGGCACAGATGGACTCCCTGAAAATATTAATACAATAGCAAAAGAATTGACTTCTTTTAGCGACCGTGATGAGAGCTATAAAGAAACTGATGGCGCCCAAGGCATAGAACTCAAAACTGACTACATCAGCATCAATGAATTTGAAGTGAAAATAACCAATTCAGAAATTCTAGATGAATCAGTTTCTGTCTATATGCGGCGCGAAGGCCTAGGAAAATGGAAAGTTAACGGAATTAGAGTTCCAGATTCTTTAGTGGAAAGATTGATGGATAGCTAGTTTTATGCAGCCAGCGACTTAAGCCCTAATTGACCTCATACTCAATCATCCGATCTCCATCCTCATCGATATAGCTTTCATATGTGATGGAAGTCTTGTCTCCATCAGTCCATATAGCTGATCCACTGCATGAAATTTTATTGTCAGATTTAGATAGAGTCTTAGGCTCTCTTATCTTGACAAGAGCATAACCCCTCGAGTGCCGATCTTCTTCAGACATTTCAACGATTTCTTCCCTCAAATTATCACAATCAGTAATGCTTTGATCTAGCTGGCTGCATCCAGAAACTGCTACAATTAATAATGCAGCCGAGATAGAGAAGCTAGAGTTCCTCATTTCATGAATTATATTTATAATTATTATAGCATATCTGAATAACTTGTTGAGCCCTGGTTGATTCTTACAGACTGGTTCTTAGCTGTATTTAAGCGGCAATACGCTGCTCCATGGGTGTGAAGTCCCATCCGATTGGTGACTGGATTGGATTCAGTTTTTTGTGTTCTTCATATAGATATTCGATTTCTTCACAGGCAGAGCAATAGGCAGACCATCCCGCCATTCGACGTGGATTTGCACGACCACGTTGGTCAATCGCCTGATCAACAGTGACTCCTTCTGTTTCTGCTTGTTCAAATGCGCTTAGCAATGGAATTTGTGCGTCGAGAACCTGGATGTCGAATCCTTCAAGAAGTTCTTTGGCATTTTTGGCTGCAGCTTCTTTGCGTGAATCAACTTTTACAAGAAGAGCAGCATAAGGGATCTTGTATTTGTTTATTGTCTGCGCCATTTCAATTGTCAATTCAATTGATCTGCTTTGGGTAGTTGTAGGCAGCAAAACAAAGTCAGCTCCTTCTACCAAATTCTTCATCTCTTCTTCGTTGGTGCTTGCTTGCCCATCTGTGATGACAATCTCAGCCAATCGAGTCGCTTTGGCTGCTGCTTCAATCGGGACAACTGGGCAAGGCAAAAGGCCTCTGGCGCCATAGGCAGTCGCAGATCTGTTGCGGTCGGCATCAACCAGGACGACCCGTTTTTGCTGATGGCTCCAGCTTGCGGCTATGTGAACGCTGCTACATGTTTTGGCGACACCACCTTTCTGACCAAAAACAGTGATGAACATCAGGCGGCAGCTAAGGACTTATTCGCAGGATCGCGTTTTTTCTACGGAAAGCAATACTTGGGTTAATCCTGCTTCAGTCCTGTCAGTGTCCCTAAGCTTTGGGTCCTGCGTTGTTATGGGGTTGGCTACACAAGCGATCCCCACAATTGGAGCTAGCCACTCGGTATGAAGTGCTGCCAGCACTGACATGTCAAAGGCATGCACCGCTGGGTAAGTCTTGTCTGCCACCCACAACATTCCAAAGGGAGCGTTGATCGCCAGCTGAAGCCGCTACCGCCACGTGATGACCTTCCAGGCCTTCTGAAGGATCGGGTTCTTGATCACGATTGAGCTGGACCAATGTTGTGCGGACCCTATCCAGCAATACGCCCGTATCGCTGATTAACCCATCACTTTCTCCAGTCATCCCTGTGTTGATAAATCAAGCAGCAGGCAGATCCTTCACCTCCGCACCGCCAAGGATGCAGGTGCTTCCAAGGACACCCAAAGACAGAGCCGCCGTCGCTCAGCGGACTCATCAACCGGCCAACTCAGAGCTCAAACGGAGTGCAGCTCCGAGCACCCACCCGCTTAGGAGCACGACAAGCAAGACGTAGAGAGACCGAATAGACAGCGGATGCTCATCAGGGTCCACCACTGATAAAAGATCCAAAGTCCTTTGTCGAGGTGATCCAGTCATTGGTTACACCCACCTACATCACTGATGCTCCTTGCAGCTCTTTCATTCTCAGTGATCGCCTCCTGCTACGACGGCGACACGTGCACCACCACAACAGGCGAACGGGGTCGACTGGCCTGCATCGACACCCCTGAACTAGTTGGGATGAGAGCTGAGCCAATGCCTGCAAAGGCTGCTCGCGACTTTCTGAGAAATCTTGTTGTGGGCAAGAAAGTCAGAATTCGACGTATCACCGAAGACCGCTACGGACGCACCGTGGCAGAGCTGTTCGTTGGGGAGAGGAACGTTCAGCGAGAGATGGTCGCCGCTGGTCACGCTGAGGTCTATCAGCGGTACGCTCATCAATGCCCCTGGACAGAAGTCGAGTAGGAAAACGAACGTCATCAAAGCCATGAGGTTTGTCAAGGCCTAAAGCACTGCAAAAACTGGGTTGTAACTGGGCTTTGGCCGAGTATTACGACTGGGTTCTACGACAGTTAAACGACAGCAGAACTGCGAAGGGGGGAGTATGGGGGCAGCAGCGCTCTGAGTCCTAAGTAAAAGTCTTTCAGAAATTTCTGCCATCTTTTGAAAGAAGAACTCCGTCGAAACCCTAAAAAGCCTGGATGAAGTGAACATGAAACCTATTTACCCTTAAATCCATCAGCCAAAAGCGAACTTCGATGTCTAGCGATGAACGTCAAGAGTTTATCTTTAACCGAGCAAATAGGAGCTTGGAAATTATCGCCTTATTCAAGACAAATCAATGGCATTCCGGTATATATATAGCGAACCCACGAAAGAACACAGGTGCCCAGATAAGAGCAAAATTAGCCTCGATCAAGGGGTAGTGTCATTGAAAGCAATTCATTGATGGCCATGACTGTCAAAATTCAATTCAAATGGCGGGTTGTATTTTCGTAAAAAAGCCATAATTACAGGAATAACAGGTCAAGACGGCAGCTAACTTGCCGAATTACTTTTAAGCAAAGGATATGAAGTCCACGGAATCAAGCGTAAAGCGAACAGCTTTAATACCGATCGAATCAATCATTTGTATCAGGATCCACACGAAGAGAATCAAAGACTAAAGCTACACTATGGAGACCTTACCGATAGCACGAATTTACTAAGGATCATTCAAGAGGTACAGCCGGAAGAAATTTACAATCTAGGGGCACAGAGCCACGTAGCCGTAAGCTTTGAATCTCCCGAATACACTGCCAATAGTGATGCCTTAGGAGCATTACGAATTCTAGAAGCCGTTAAAAACCTAGGGTTAACCCAAAAAACCCGTATATATCAAGCAAGTACAAGCGAATTATTTGGGTTAGTTCAAGAGACCCCACAACGCGAGACAACGCCCTTTTACCCGAGAAGCCCGTATGCAGTAGCGAAGCTATATGCCTACTGGATTATGGTGAGTCATATGGGATTTACGCATGTAACGGGATCCTGTTTAATCATGAAAGCGCTCGCAGGGGAGAAACTTTCGTCACAATGAAGGTCACTCGTGGTTTAGCTCGAATAAGTGCCGGACCAGAAGATTGTTTGTACATCGAAAATTTAGACTCATTACGCGACTGGGGACATGATCGTGACTATGTCTTGATGCAATGGCTAATGCTTCAGCAAGAAACTCCAGATGATTATGTCATCGCGACAGGGAGACAAGAAAGTGTACGTAGATTTATTGAGTTAACTGCAGAAAGAATTGGCTGGGGTGGCATCCTTTGGGAAGGTGAAAACTTAAATGAAACTGGTCGCCGCCTAGACACTAATGAAATAGTAGTCAAAATAGACAATCGTTACTTCCGCCCTGCCGAAGTCAATATGCTGCTCGGCGATGCCTCAAAAGCTCATGAAAAGCTTGGCTGGCAACCCACCACAACACTTGAAGAATTAGTTTCTGAAATGGTCGCAGAAGATCTACTTGAGGCGCAGAAAGAAGCTTTATTAAAGAGAGAGGGATACGACATCAATAATCCACAAGAATGAATCTACTAACGACTGAAGAGCGTATCGCAATTTTTGGATCGCGAGGTATGGCAGGTAGCGCTATATCTCGTGCGCTATTTCGACATGGATATGAGAACCAATTATTACCAGATCGATCACAAGTAGATTGTCTTGACAGGGTATCAGTAAGAGAATGGATGAAAAGCAATAGACCAGACATTGTTATTTTAACAGCCGCAAAAGTTGGCGGCATAAAAGCGAATAATGATTTCCCGGCTGATTTCTTGATTGAAAACCTGAAGATTCAAACCAATGTGATTGAAAATGCTTGGGAGTTTGGAGTTAGGCGCCTTTTATTTCTAGGCAGTAGTTGCATATATCCAAAGATCACGGAACAGCCAATACGCGAAGAAGCTTTGCTTACAAGTCCTCTTGAAGCGACAAATCAATGGTATGCAATTGCAAAAATTGCTGGAATTAAGCTATGTGAGTCTCTACGTATCCAGCATAACTTTGACGCCATTTGCCTCATGCCAACAAATCTATATGGGACTGGTGACAATTACCATCCAACTAAAAGCCATGTGATTCCTGCATTAATTAGACGTTTTCATGAAGCAAAGGTTCAAAATAATTCTACGGTAGTTTGCTGGGGATCTGGGTCTCCCCTACGAGAATTTCTTCATGCAAATGATCTAGGCGAAGCTTGTGTATTTTCTCTTGAAAATTGGAGCTCGTTAGCTGAAAATGCTCCTTGTGATGATCGTGGTGCTCCACTTACTTTCCTTAATGTTGGAACTGGTATTGATATAACAATACAAGATCTATCCCAAAAAATTGCCGAGATTGTTGGATTCAACGGGAAAATATTGTGGGATACAAGTAAACCTGACGGAACTCCTCAAAAACGACTAGATGTAAGTCGCCTTAAAAGAATGGGCTGGAGGTCGTCTATTCCTTTAAGCGATGGTCTAGCGATGGCTTATCAAGATTTTCAAAATGAATTGGCTGGTAAACGACTTCGCGAATAGACAAGGATTAGCCAAAATAAAGCTATAAATCTTTTTCGCTATTAATTTTTAGCGACCAACACCCAAGGCAATAAATCATCATTGGAATACAACACGCTTAGATCTCCTGGAGGCAGCAAGTGAATATCTCTTTCATTAATCCAAGCCAAATCTCCTTCCGACATTCCTTCGTTACTGATAAGCGAGTGATTAAGATTTTTCATAGCCAAGGCGATTAAAATTCTTTTTTTTGAATCACTAGCCTCTAGCCCACTACTAGTCTTCACAAACGAAACCCTCTGATCTTTCACTATCTGCATAACATCATAGTTACTCGATAAAGCATTCCTTATTAGAGGATTTCTATCAGTCAGAAGACCTCCTTGAGTCAAAGCAACCATCACAACCCACTGACACAAAATTAATCGGACAAAAATACGATAACCACTCTCGCGCCAATCCAACAAAATCCAGGTGATCGACAAGGTCACCAGAACAAACAATATTAGGACAAAAATATTTGTATCTACAACTAAAAGGCTGTTTAAGCGTGTGAGCAAAAGTGTTACCGCACCCAAAAACAAGCAAATTCCTAGAATTTTAATAAACCCGATCACTCGCCTTCGAACGGCATGATGCGTGGTCAATAAAACTGCTGAGTACGCAGCAAGAATTGAAATGTATGGCGTTAACTGGAGGCCATAATATGTTGTTTTTGTCTTAAAGCAACTAAGCAGAAAAGCCAAAAGCAAAGGATATCCAATGAACACGAACAATCGATCATCTCTCCAATTCCTTATTCCATAGACGAATGGGTGAATAGCAAATATAAACCATGGCAATGTAAACAGAGGGATATTCCACATATAGTAGAAAGGGCCTTTAGCAAATATATTTTCACCCGAAAGATAAAGCAACTTATTAAATAAATCGGAAACCACTGTATATCCATACTTGTTGATAGAAAAAGCAATCCAAGCAAAGGCTGGCAGCCAGCCGGCAACGAAACCAATTAAAAATAATCTGGAGGTAAGTAAATACCTCTTTCTCCACAAAACAAAAGGAACAATTGCTATTGCAGGCAAAAATATCATAAATCCTTTTAGCAAAAATCCAATCCCCATCCACATCCCTGAAATCACATGGAACACACCAGGTTTTTCTTTTTCTGCTTTTGAAATTGAATATATTCCTACGAGTTCTATGGCGAGAAGTGGGATATCCTGGGTAGCCAGATGTATATGATCAAGAAATATTGGCGAGAGGAATAATATTGCAGCACTTATCGAAGCCACCTGAACGCCAAAATACCTCTTCGACAATAAATATGTTAAGCATAAGGAGATCAGACCAAAAATCAGTGATGGAATATGCGACGACCATGATGTATATCCAAATATTTTTTGAGAACTAGCAATAATCCATTGAGCCCCAATTGTCCTATCAAATACTGGAGCGCCCCACGACATTGGAGCCAACCAATTGCCGCTATCAAGAATTGCTCTGGCCTGAAGAATATAATACCCCTCATCATGCGCCATGAAACTACGGGGGCGAATACTAAAAATCAGAGGAACTATTGATAGGAGAGACAGCCATTCTTTGCTAAAATTCCTCTTAACCCTTCCATCCCTCATATTACGCACTTAATAAATTAGTGAAGTCCAATCGTATCGCATAAGGACAAAGAATCCATTCACTTTGAAAAGTCTTATCCATCCTGGTGAATTTATGCATTGCGCGTAATGCCAAGGATACGGCAAAAGCGCTAACCCAGGCCCGAATCCTCTACTAGCTGGGAGATGTAGAGCTTTATCTCATCTGACCCAACAAAGTCCTCGTGACAGTGCATAAAACCACGAGGATGAGTCATTCCAGCTACACCCTGCGCATCGAGGCCAAAACCCTGCGCCTAGAGACCCATAACCAACTTCCTTCATGACCAAACCCAGCGAGCAAACCCACTTCCGCCAGCGCAACCGCACCTTTTACACGGATCTGGAGCGGCTGCATCAAGTGCTGGTGTCGCCTGGACTGCGAGTGCTGGAGATGGGTTGCGGCACTGGTGATCTGCTTGCTCACCTGAAACCATCCCATGGGGTTGGGATTGAGCTGGACCCAGAGGTGGCCGCTGTTGCACGGGAGCGGCATCCACAGCTTCGGATACTCGCGACCAACGCCGAGACCATGACCCCGCAAAGCATCGGCGAGACACAACCATTCGATGTAATCCTCCTACCCAACACCCTGAATACGCTGCAGGATGTGCAGGGGGTGCTGGAGCGTCTTGAGGCTTTTTGTCACCCGCGGACCCGCCTGGTGGTGAGTTTCCACAATTGGCTTTGGCAACCGATGCTGAAGGCGGCCGAGCACCTGGGTCAGCGACAACCACAGCCCCCAGAAAGCTGGCTGACCCCCAACGACGTCCGTAACCTCCTGGATCTTGCGAGCTGGGAGGTGCTTAAAGAGGGGCATCGCTGCCTAATCCCCCGACAGATTCCGCTTCTCACCCCAATAGCCAACCGTTGGCTGAGCCAACTGCCGCTGATCAACAACCTGGGATTGACTCACTGGATGGTGGCTAGACCCGCCCGGCAACAGCGCCAGGAACCAAGCGTCAGCGTGGTCATCCCCGCACGTAACGAAGCCGGAAACATCGCCCCAGCAATTGAACGGCTCCCGTCACTGGGACGTTTCACCGAAGTGATCTTTGTCGAGGGCCATTCCTCCGACAACACCTGGGACGAAATCGAGCGAGTCTGCAAGAACTACCAGGGGCCGATGCGCCTAAAGAAATTCCGCCAGACAGGCAAGGGGAAAGCCGATGCAGTTTGGCTCGGTTTCGATAAAGCGGAAGGTGATGTACTAATGATCCTCGACGCTGATCTGACAGTCAGACCAGAGGATTTGCCGCGTTTCGCGCAGGCACTAGCGGATGGTCGCGGTGAATTCGTCAACGGCTGCCGTCTTGTCTACCCACGCAGCTGGGAAGCGATGCCGCCGCTGAATACCGCAGCCAACCGTTTTTTTGCAGCAGCCTTCTCCTGGTTGCTGCGCCAACGGCTTAAGGACACCCTGTGTGGCACCAAAGTGATCTGGAGGAGTGACTACGAACGGCTGAAGCAAGGTCGCAGTTACTTCGGAGACTTCGACCCATTTGGAGACTTTGACCTGCTCTTTGGAGCCAGCAAGTTAAACCTAAAGATCGTCGAGGTCCCGGTCCGATACCAAGAACGCAGCTATGGCAGCTCGAACATCGCCCATGTCAAAGAGGGTTTGATCTTGCTGCAAATGTGCCTATACGCCGCCCGCAAGTTGAGGTTCATTCCCTGATGGGGCGCCGTTGGCTTTTCGGACTAGTAGCAGCATTAGCAATCTACCTTGGGCTCACCACCGCCTTTGGCATTCAAGAGGTCAGTACGACCCTCGGCAAGCTTCCCTGGCACTGGTGGATTTTGGCCCCAGCAATTTGCCTAGGGGGTCATCTGTTTCTTCTTGGTCGTTGGTGCTACTACCTAAACCAACTTGGGTTTCCACTACGCCTTAAACCCGCCGCGAAAATTTATGCAGAGGGTCTTGCCCTGATCGCAGCTCCAGGTCGTAGTGGCGAAGCAGTCCGCGGAGTATGGCTTCAACGTCGCCACGGCTTTCCAGTGACCGTAGGCGTTGGCATCACTCTGGCTGAACGATCGGCTGATCTGGCCAGTGCCCTATTAGTGCTCAGCTGGGGCCTTAAGGAACGGGCCTGGATCGCCATGGTGATTTGCCTTGCCTTTCTGGGTATTGGCGGCTGGGTATTGACTCACCCGAGAGTCTTGCGACGAATAGAACATTGGCTCGAGATATTGCCACTACATCAGCGCTGGAGCCATCTCATTCGCTTTCTGCATGAAGCCCTTCTCGCCCTGAGCCGGGTTCGCCAATTGATGAAACCCAAACCGCTCATCGTCGGCACTCTTTTGGCCGGCATTTGCTGGATGTTCGAAGCGGGGCTTCTAGTAGCGCTCTATCAAGCCCTAGGGACAGACTTAAGCCTGCATCAAGCCGCAGTCATTCGAACGGCGACCGGCTTAGGCGGAGTCATCTCGCTATTACCGGCAGGTTTGGGCACTAGTGAAGCGACCTCAATTGGCCTTGCAATGCTCTATGGGGCCGATCGCTCTGAAGCCCTGGCAGTCACCTTGCTGCTACGCCTCTGCACCCTCGTCATTCCGTGCCTGGTCGGCGTGCTTGCTCTGATGAATGGAAGAGAAGAAGCTGATGAGAAAGCAAAAGGAACATAAAGAAAATGCAGTCGGTATTTCCTGCCCTTGCGGCAAGACTTGCTTTAAACGTCGGGGAAGCTTCAGCCGGGAGAACGTACGCTGAGCCGATGCTGAGTGTGCTGACGAGCCAAGGGCAACATGACTGCAATTCAGAGCCATGCATCAACTAAGCCATGTGGTTTGTCAAGGCCTAAAGAGTTGTAAACACAGGGTTGTGACTGGGTTCTAACGGAGTGTTACGACAGGGTTCTACGACAGTTAAACGACAGCAGAACTCCAAAGGGGATATGGGGGCTGCAGCGTCATTGCTCGTAAGTAAAAGACCCTCAGAAATTTCTGGTGAAACTTGAAAGGTCTGCCACAGCCTCCTGCTTTCTTAAGGCAACTTCCGCTGCCGACTCCCTCCCTCCTGCAATAATACAGTTGTACCAGCAAGAGGCGTGCGTCGGTTGGCCACGCGAGCGGTGTTGCAGCGACCAAGCCGGATCCCGTCATGCCTGCACGTCCATCCAGGCATGACGATGATCGTTGATGACGGCAGCGACTGGCGGATGGCTGACGTGATCTGGGTGGATGGCGGTGCCAGAAACCCCAGGGTCCCCACGCTGTTCCAGGTGGCAGACGTGGACACGGGCACCATCACCTGGGTAAACGCCGACCTCGTGACCCACATCGTTCCGATGACCTGAATCACTGGCATCCTTGGCGTATGGATACGAACAGGGCGACCACACTGATGACCCGCGCCGCTTGGAGCGCGGTAATCGCTTTACCAGTCCTTTTGTTGGTGAACTCGTTAGAGGAGAAAGAGGCTTTAAGAGAGTGCTTGATGGAAGAGCTGATGGGAGAGCACAGCGACAGACAAGCTGCCGAGGCCTCTTACAGGTTCAGAGGGGCAGGCGGCGATAACGACATCAGCACCTCGCTTGAGATTGCACGCCTGAACTGCAAAAGCGGTCGCAAACCCATTGCCTACTGAACAGTCATCATCTCCTTCACGCATTCGGCCACTCCTACCCCAACACCACAGGCGAGACGATGTGGCAGAAGGAGATGGACTGGGCTCCCGAAGCTGGCTAATTACGTGACGGCAGCCCCCTCTATCGGCGGGGCTGCCTTCCAACAGCCGTTACCGAATCAAAGATGCGGGACTACGGAACTGCGAGGAGAAACTTGTTCGCCCCGAGCGATGCGGTCCGCTTCATAACGCTGCCGACGAGTTCTGTAACCAAGTGCAATGCACTGAATCTTTACCGTTAATGGAAGACGGGGTTAAGCGCAGAAAGCCAGCCCCCATACACAGTTGTCGTGGGATGTGGACTGGATTGTCTGCCCGCTAACGGGTCGCTCTCCCGTGCTGCCGCGATGACTCACTCAGCCGTAGAGGAGATGTCGCAGGAACCATTGATAGGGAATCTCCAGTGGTGCTGCACACCATTTTTCGGAGACCTTTGGGATCAAGGATTTCTTCCGTGAAGGTCCGATAAGCATGTCGCGATGGCTACAGAAAGTCGTTGTACAGGCCCCTAATGCCTACTGGCCCAACGCCGTAGGCGAAACTGAGAAAAGGAATCAGCTTTGTATGGACGACCGCTTGAAGGTCGCTATCAGCGCGGTACTCATTGCGGCAATCTTTGTAACCGCAGCTGGCGGTAACTGGTTGACGTTCCTTTTCTTCGCCGCCATGGCGGTCACTGTGACTTGGGAATTCGGCTGAGCAGTAGATGAAAAAACTCCTCCTGCTGTTGGTTGTTGCAGCATCCATCTGGGCTGGAATTGCTCTGGACCGAGCTGGTTGGAAGTACCGCAAGCAGCTTTGGCAATTTCAAG